>NC_013523.1:0-685258 GCF_000024985.1 Sphaerobacter thermophilus DSM 20745 | reverse complement strand
GATCGCGTTCAGCGCCCAGAGCAGGCGAGCGGCGTAGCGGTTGCCACTTGAATCGTAGGCAACGACGCGCGTCTCCGGCGTGATGCCGGCCTCGGTGAGCAGCCGATCGATGCCCTCGCGGCCGACCAACATACCGTAGGTGGAATTGTGAACTTCAATGGTATCCTGCCACCATATATGCGTTGCACCAGGGATATGACCTCCGCGATACTCGCGGACCGGACTGAGGTCAATGATGCGCAGGTCCGGGTCTTCGAGGTGCGCGGCGAGCCACTCGACCGAGACCAGCAACTCGCCGCCAGGGTACGATTCCGGCTGGCTTGGCACGGCCGGTGCCTCGGTCAGCGAGGATGGGCCAGCCTCGCCACGGGCGCAGGCGACGGCCATCAGCAGTGTCAGTAGCAGGATGAGCCGGAGGAGCTGCCGGCCCGGCGATCGCGTTTCCACACCGGACGAACGATAGTGGAGGGCCGAGTGCCCGTCAAGGACGTCCAGGATTCAGGTTTCTTTCAGACTTGCTTAACCACCCGCTCAGCAAGGGAGGTCATTATGGGAGCAGACATGGGGAGCACTCCCCGGTCGGAAAGGGACCAGGGTTGATGCGGCGCCGGTACAGCTTCGGAACCCTCGTTGTCACGGCGGCGCTGGCCCTGATCCTCGGCGCCATGGCTGGTGCGGCGTCGGGCGGTTTGACCGCCTTCTGGCTCACGAGCGAGGCGGACCCCACCAGGACCACCACGTCGACGGACAGCCCGCCGGCGACGGTCCGGCAGGGTACCGCGCCGACGCCGACCGCCGTCAGCCAGGCACCGCCTGTGAGCACCAGTGACGTGCCGGGTTCGATCGCCGACCTCGTCGAGCGCGTCAGTCCAGCGGTCGTCACGGTGCTGAACAAACAGGCGGTCGGGGGACTCTTCGGGAGCGACGGCGAAATCCAACCGGCCGGCACCGGAACCGGGTTCATCATCGACGACCAGGGTCGGATCGTGACGAACCACCACGTGGTCGAGGGGAGCGAGGAGATCGAGGTGATCTTCGTCGACGGGGAAAAAGCAAACGCCCGCCTCCTCGGCACGGACCGCTTCGCAGACCTCGCGGTGATCCAGGTCGACGTCCCCGTCCCCGCGACGGTGCCCCTGGGCGACTCCGACTCGCTTCGGCCGGGCGACCGCGTGATCGCGATCGGCAGCGCGCTGGGCGACTTCACCAACACCGTGACCGAGGGCATCGTCAGCGGGCTGGGTCGCAGCCTGCAGACGCCCGAGGGCTACAACATGGAGAACATGATCCAGCACGACGCGCCGATCAACCCGGGCAACTCCGGTGGGCCGCTGCTGAACCTGAACGGTGAGGTCGTGGGCGTCAACACGGCCGTCGTGCGCCAGGCCAGCCTGGGAGTGACAGCCGAGGGTCTCGGCTTCGCGATCCCGAGCAACACAGTCAAGGCGCTGACGGAGGAGCTAATCCGCGCCGGGCGGGTCGTGCGGCCCTACCTTGGCATCTTCTACGAACCGCTGACACCGCGCCTGGCACAGGCCAACGATCTACCGGTCGACCACGGCGTCGTGGTGAACAGCGTCGAACCCAACTCGCCGGCCGGCATGGCAGGCATACAGGCGGACGACATCATTACCAAGATCGACGGGCAGGCGATCGACAGCGACCACCCGCTCGTCAACCAACTGTTCAACTACAAGCCGGGCGACGTTGTTGAACTGGAGATCTACCGACCGAGGACCGACGAAACGCTGACGGTTTCGGTCACGCTCGGCGAAAGACCTGACGACACCTAGACCCCCGGGCAGTGAGTCGCGCCGCTGCCCACCCCTACACTCCCCCTTATCCCTCGAGAGGCATGGGCCACCAGCCAGGCCTCTCGTCTTGTCAGGTGTGCTGTCACTCTTGCACCACAATTAGGATAGGAAAGCGAACGAATCGAGCGCACGCGGGCACCATGAGGCCCGGGTGGGTGGCACGACGGTTCCAGCGCCGCGGCGCGGACACCTCCTGCCACCAAACAGCACGACCCCCGCTCCGAGAACTCGGAGCGGGGGTCGGCCGGATTCTCCGTTTCGGGCGTGCGCCTGCGTCTACTGGATCCCGTAGCTAACGACGACGCTGACGACGATCTCGCTCTCTCCCGGCTGAATGGCCGCTGCACCGGCGGCCATGTCGACTGCTCCGTCCCGTGCCAACGGCATCGGCATCGGCGGCGGCGCCGCGCCCTCGGTGATGCTGACGGGCGGGCCAAGCTGCACTCCGGCCAGCTGCGCCAGGTGCTGGGCCTTCTGCCGAGCGTCGTTGATCGCCTGCTCACGAGCCTGGCGCACGGCGGCATCCCGATCCTCGACGACGAAGCTCACTTCGGACACCGTGTTCGCCCCGGCGGCGACCGCGCTATCAATGATCCCGCTGATCTGATCGATCGGCTTGACCTTGACCTGCACCAGATGCGTCACCGTATACCCGGTGATCGGCGCTGACGGCTGCTGGTAGTCACGATCGACAGAGATATTGAACGCCACGGTGCGGATGCGCTCCTCGGGGATGCCCGCATCCCGGAGCGACGCCAGGACCGCGTCCATCTGCCCGTTCACGGTCTCCTGCACCGGCCCCAGGTCCGGCCCCTGGCTCATCACACCGAGCACTACCTGCGCGGTGTCCGGTCGCACCAGCACGCGGCCCTCGCCGCCAACGGTCACCACCCGCTGCCCTGAGGGCGTCTCTGCCGCTGCCTGCCCGCCAAACGGTCGGCGTCCCACATCCCCCATGGCCGCGATCACCCCACCACCGATAATGAGCAACCCCACGAGCGCGGCCGCCGTCGTCCAGCGGCGCATCCTCGACATACTTCTCCTCCTTGGACTTGGACCTGGAGCGCTCGATCACCCGCGGCGCTCACGCAGCCGAGGGAGCGCGAAGGTCGCAACCAGCAGCCACAGGACGACGAGAGCGAGAACGGCCTCGGCCAGGCGCCAGATGTTCGGTCCATCAGCCTCCTGCGTCGCGGCGAACGGCTCCGCCGCTTGGTCGACCGGCGCATCACGGCTCGCCTCCGCCTCCGATCCGGCGGTAGCAGGCGTGTCAAACGTTTCGACTTGGGCTCCAGCCGCCTCCGGCGACGCCGGCCCTGCCGCCGGAGCCGGAGGCGCCGCGGCCTCGGGCACGGGCGAGGACTGCTCGGCGGTCGTTGCGGCATTCGCTTCGGCGGCCTCGGTTGCCGCGTCGGCGGCGGCCCTCCCGGCAGTGGCCGCTCCGCCTGCCTCGCCATCGGCCATCATGATCTGGACCTCCGACGCGGACTCCTGCCCTCCGGGCTGGTGCAGGGCCAGGTCCGCCCCGAGCACCAGCACAAGGAGCACAGCCGCAGCCGCCGTAGCCCAGCGGAGCGCCGGCTGGAAGCGAACGAACCACGGCCCCGGCACCACGTTCGCCGGCTGGACCATCTCCGGCGTCAACGCGAAGGACCGGGGCACTGCGGGCTCCGGCAGGTCGCCGAGGAGCCGCACCAGCGCGCGGAGTTCTCCCAACGCCTCGCGGCAGTCCCGGCACTGGGCGAGATGCGCGTCGATCCGCTCCAGTGTCTGCTCGTCCTCCACGTCTCCGTCGAGGTACGCGGAGAGGAGCTCATCGGGGATATGTTCGCCGTGTCCGGTCACGTACTCCGCCATCATTGGCCCATCCGGCGCCGAGCCGCTGCCGGCTCATGCGCTCTCATCGCCACTATGCTGACGGCTGGCCTCCCCCAAAAGTTCCCGAGAGCGCGGATCCTGCCGCAGCAACTCACGCAGGCGCGCACGTCCTCGGTGGATCCGGGATTTCACGGTCCCCAGGGTCGCGCCAGTCAGGCTCGCGATTTCGTCGTAGGAGTATCCCTGCACGTCGTAGAGCACGACCGCCACACGTTGGTCGTCCGTCAGCGCTGCCAACGCCGCCTCCAGCCGCGTACTCAACTCCTGGCGTGTGGCAAATGCCTCCGGGTCGGCCGGTGGGGTCTCTACGGCCCACACCGGCTCCTCTTCGACTGGCCTGGCATCCAGCGACTCGGCCGGCCGGCGGCGACGGTAGCGCAGGAGGTCATAGCTCCGGTTGGTAGCGATCCGGAGGAGCCAGGCACGCGCCGACCCGCCGACGAACTGCTCGAGAGCGGCGTGGGCTCGGACGAAGGTGTCCTGGGTCACATCCGCCGCAGCCTCCGGCTCGCGGAGCAGGCGGAGCGCCACGCCGTAGACGGCCCGCTCGTAGCGCGCCACCAGCGCGTTGAAAGCGGCCAGGTCACCCTCGCGCGCGGCCGCAATCAGCTCTTCATCCGGTGGGCAGTCTGTCCGATCCGTGGCTCGACCTCCGCCTGGATACGCGGAACTGGCAATCCGCGCCATAAAACCCGTATCATGTGGCTAGCGATTATCGCAAACCGTCACGACCTTCGATGAGGTCCTTCTTGAATACCGGTCGCACTTGGTGCCTTTGGGCTATCCCCGCTGGCGACGCACCCATATACACTCACACTGGACCGCCGGCCGATGCGCGGACGGAGTAGGAAACATGGCACAGGTGAATCCACTATACGAGCACCAGCGCCCGCGCGCGAGTGCTCGGCCCGCGAAAGCTATTAGCGTACTGTTGGTCGACGACCACGTCCTGTTCCGCCAGGCGTTGCGCCACTTGCTCGAAGCTGAGCCGGACATCCGGGTGATCGGGGAGGCAGGCGACGGCCGCTCGGCGCAGCAGCTCGCCGAACGCTTCCACCCCGACGTCATCCTGATGGATATCAGCATGCCCGGCGTGGACGGCGTCACCGCGACCCGCGACCTCAAGGCCGGCATTCCCAACACTAAGATCATTATCCTCACGATGTTCGCCGAGGACGGTCACGTCATCCGCGCCATTCGAGCGGGCGCCGACGCCTATCTCCTCAAGAACAGCGAGTCGTCCAAGGTCATCGACGCGATCCGGGCGGTGGCGCGCGGCGAGTCGGTGATCGAGCCGCAGTTGGCGACCAAGCTCCTCAACGAGTTCCGCCGCATCAGCGAGTTCCGTGAGGAGGAGACCGTCGCCGGCCTGACCGAGCGCGAAATCCAGCTCCTGCGGCTGGTCGCCAGCGGGATGAGCAACAAGGAGATCGCGGCTGAACTGTCGCTGGCCGAAAGCACGGTCAAGAACCGGCTGTCGCTCCTCTTCGAGAAGCTGGACGTCAAGGACCGCACCCAGGCCGCGATCTACGCACTCTCCCACGGGCTCATCACGCGCAAGGACTGACCCCTCGGCGGCGGTTCCGGCCAACCGCTGGCCGCCGCCCCCCTCATGACCTACGACGCCTGTCAAGGGGAAACGTGTCTCCCGGCGATCCGAATGGACCGCGGGCGTCCTCGCCCGTCCCCTGCGTTGGACTCCCCGCTTCCAAGGTGGGAGAGGGGCCGGGGTGAGGGTCGCGCTCCTCTACTGCACCGTCGCCCGGACCTCGCGATACCGCGCCAGCGCGCGGTCGATGAAGGCGTCGGTGCTGCCGAGGTAGCCGGCCGGGTCGAGCGCCTGGTCGATTTCGTCCTCGGTGACCACGGCGCGAATCTGCTCGTCAGCCATGGCGGCCTCGCGCAGCGTGGTGCCCTCTTCTCGCACCCGCGCCACGGCGGCCTGCACGAGGCGGTAGGCCTCGGGCCGCCCTACGCGCCGCGCCAGCGCCATAGTCAGTGACTCGGCCAGGAGCAGGCCACCGCCCATATCCAGGTTGCCACGCATCCGCTCGGCGTCGACCTCGAGACCGCTCAGTGCCTGCCGCACCCGCTCGACGGCGCTCGCGGTTGAGAGGAACAGCTCAGGCAGTGCCTCCCACTCAGCCTGCCAGCCACCGACCGCGCGCTCCTGCTCCTGGGCCATCCCACTCAGCACCACCGGCACCGCACCCATAGCCAGCCGTGCTGCGGCCAGGGCAAAGGTCGCGTCGACCGGGTTCCGTTTCTGCGGCATGGCCGACGATCCGCCCTTGCCCGGCGCGGCGCCCTCGGACACCTCACCGACCTCAGTCTGCGCCAGGAGTACCAGGTCGGTAGCGATCTTCGCCATCGCTCCCGCTACGACGCCCAATGCCGAGGCGATCTCCGCCACTCGGTCCCGCTCGGCGTGCCACGGCAGGTCCGGCACACCGAGACCCAGACGCTCGGCGAGCAGCTTCACGACACGCGTGCCGTCGGCGCCCAGCGAGGCGAGCGTTCCGGCCGCGCCGCCGAACTGAACGACGAGCACCTCGCGCCGCAGTGCGTCAAGCCGAGCCACCTGCCGAGTGGTCATGCCGAGCCAGCGTGCAGCCTTGAGGCCGAAGGTGATAGGGAGCGCCTGCTGCATAAGCGTCCGGCCCGGCATCAACGTCTGGCGGTGCTGCTCGGCCAACGCAGCACAGGTGTCCCCCACGTCGAGCAGGCGAGCGATGAGGAGGCTGAGCCCGTCCCGCATCTGGAGGACCATCGCGGTGTCGATGACGTCCTGGCTGGTCGCGCCCCAGTGGACGTAGTCGCGCCCCTCCGGCGCGACCTGCTCGGTCAAGGCACGGACGAGGGGGATGGCCAGCGTCCCGGCGGGTACCGCTGCACGGTAGAGCGCCGGGACGTCGAAGCGCTCAACCCGACACGCCGCGGCGATCGCCTGCGCGGCCTCGGCGGGGATGACCCCCGCCGCCGCCTCGGCCTGGGCCAGCGCAGCCTCGAACTCCAGCATCCGGCCCACATGTGCCCCGGGCGAGAAGATCGCCGCCATCTCCGGCGTGCTGAACATGGGGTTAGCGGGCGCCATCCCCCTACTCCGTCGCCGCGTGCGCCTTGGCAGTCCTGGCCTGGAGGTCCCGAAGCGCGGTCAACTCCTCCTCAGTCGGCGGGGGCGTGCGCTCCAGGTTGTCGGCGAAGCGGAGCGGCCACCCGGTCTGCTCCTGGACCTGCTCGGGCTCGACGCCCTCGTGCAGCGAGACGACCGTCAACTCCTTCGTCTCCGGGTCGGGTCGCATGATGCACAGGTCGGTCACGACCAGCGTCGGCCCCGCCGTGGTCACGCCGCGGCGCTGCCGGTCGTCGCCGCCCGACCCGTGGCCGAGCGAGGTCATGAAGTCCACCTTCTCCACGAACGCCCGGAGCGAGTGTCGCATGATGACGAAGATCTGCCCACAGTGGGTCGCGATCTCCGTCGCGCCGCCCGCGCCGGGCAGGCGGACCTTGGGTTGCCGGTAGTCCCCGATCACCGTCGAGTTGATATTCCCGAAGCGATCGATCTGCGCTCCACCCAGGAACCCGACCGAGATCCGTCCGCCCTGGAGCCAGTAGCGGAACATCTCGGGGACCGAGACGGTTGTCAGCGCCGTCTCGCACAGCTCGCCGTCGCCGATGGACAGCGGAAGCACGTCCGGCCGGGCGCCGATGGTGCCTGACTCGTAGATCAGCGTCAGGTTCGGCGCGTGGGTGAGGCGCGCCAGGTTACACGCCGCCGACGGCAGGCCGATTCCGACGAAGCAGACGTCGTCGTCTTTGAGCGCCCGCGCCGCGGCGATGGTCATCATCTCGTTTGCCGTGTATTCCACGGGGTCCCTCTCCCTCACACCCGCCATCCCAGAGGACTGCCGGGTTCGGCTTCCAGGACGTGCTCGCGCATCCAGGCGAGGAAGGTGTCACGGTCGCGCGAGATGCTGTCCCATGCGGTGTAGAAGGCGTTGTCCCGCTTGTAGTAGCCGTGTGCGTACGAGGGGCGTGCGCCGCCCGGCACCTCGGCGATGGCCGTGATGGTCCAGTGCGGGAGGATGACCGAGTTCGGGCTGGGTGCCTTCAGGTCATCGACGATCTCCTCGACCGTGACGAGCGCGCGCTTCGCCGCGAGCACCGCTTCTTTCTGGACGCCGACGATCCCCTCGATCAGGACGTTGCCTTGCCGGTCGGCGCGCTGGGCGTGGATGATCGCGACATCCGGCCGGATCGAGGGGATCGCCGCCAGCCGCTCCCCGGTGAAGGGGCATTCGATAAAGCGGATGTTGGGGTTGTACTCGGGGAGATCGGTCCCCAGGTAGCCGCGGAAGATCGCGCAGGGCATCCCCGCTGCGCCGGCTGCGTAGGCGTTGGCCATTGCCGCGTGGCTGTGTTCCTCCAGCTCGAGCGGCGCGGGCCATCCACGCTCGACCGCGTCACGCAGCCGGTGCAGAGATCCGACGCCGGGGTTCCCGCCCCAGGAGAAGATCAGTTTGCGGGCGCACCCCATGCCGATCATTTGATCGTAGATCAGGTCGGGCGTCATGCGCACCAGCGTCAGATCCCGTCGGCCTTGCCGGATGACCTCGTGCCCGGCCGCGAAGGGGATCAGGTGCGTGAACCCCTCCATCGCCACCGTATCGCCGTCGCGGACGCACTCGGCGACCGCGTCGCGCAGCGAGAGAAATGCGACCATCAACTACCTCTCATCACCAGCCAGCAGCCGGTCCCCCTAGACGTCGAAGAAGACCGTCTCCCCTTCACCCTGCAGGCGGATGTCGAAGCGATAGACGACGTTGCCGTCCACCTCCTCGCGCCGCGCGATCAGCGTCCCCCGCCGCTCCTCCGGCACGCGCAGCAGAATTGGATCCGTCGCGTTGGCCGGCTCATCTTCGAAGTAGATCCTGGTGACGACGTGGTTGAGCAGCCCCCGCGCGAACACCATGACAAGGATGTGCGGCGCCTGATCCTGCTGGTCGTCGAACGGGACGACGCCCGGCTTGATCGTCTCGAACCAGTAGCGCCCTTCCTCGTCCGTACCGGTCCGGCCAAAGCCGATGAAGGTCGGATCGAGCGGCAGCGGGCGCTGGTCTGCCGGGTGGCGGTAGCGCCCGTAGTGGTTCGCCTGCCAGATCTCAACCATGGCGTCATCGACCGGGAGGCCGTCCCCATCCAGCACGCGGCCTTCGATCCGAATCCGCGTCCCCTCCGTCTCCGGCTTGACCAGTGTCGTGATGACCGCGTCTGGTCGCAGCAGGCAAGGATGGAAGAACGGCCCGACCGTCTGCGTCGGGGTTACCGGAGCCTTGCCCATTACTCGTTCTCCTTCCGCTCCCCAAACGGGGTCGCATTGGGTCCGCGCAGCACGATGTCCCAGCGATACCCAAGCGCCCACTCCGGCTCGGTCACGCTGTGATCGTAGGTGGCGATCATGCGCGAGCGATACGGCTCGGGAACGGCGTTCATGATCGGATCGAGCGCGTGCAGCGGGTCACCCGGGAAGTACATCTGGGTGATCAGGCGGGTCCGCGAGGACGGCCCCAGGATCGAGAAGTGAATGTGGGACGGACGCCAGGCATTCGGGTCGTTCTTCCACGGATACGCACCCGGATGGATCGTCAGGAACCGGTAGACCCCCTCCTCATTGGTGAGGCACCGGCCGATACCCAGGAAGTTGGGATCCAGCGGACCCGGCCAGTTGTCGCGCTTGTGGAGGTAACGCCCGGCGGCGTTTGCCTGCCAGACCTCGACCAGCGTATTCGGCACCGGATCGCCGTTGTCGTCGAGCACCCGCCCCGTGACGATGATCCGCTGGCCAATCGCCTCCCCGCCGGTTCCTGCGTTGCGGGTCAGGTCCGCATCCTCCGGCGTGATCTCGCTGATCGCCGGACCGGGCCCCGTCAGCTCCGTCAACGTCAGCGGAACCTCCAGCAACGGGAGATTCGGTGAGCGCTTGATCGTCGCCCGGTACGCGGAGTACAGGTACGGAGGGAATACCTCCTTGTCCCCGCGGATAATCTCACCGATCGTCGTGGTGTCCATGATCACTCCTCTCCTGCACCTCAGCACTCCCATGCTCAGCCCGCCCGGGCTCGTGCGGGTCAAACTCCGCTTTCAGTAGCGCGAAGGCTGAGTTGGCCGCGGGGATCCCCGCGTAGGCGGCAACGTGCAGCAGAACCTCTGCCACATCCGCCGGATCGGCGCCGGTGTTGCGGGTGGCCCGCAGGTGCATCGCCAGTTCGGCCTCACGGCCGAGCGCCGCGAGGATGGCGATGGTGACCAGGCTGCGCGTGCGCCGGTCAAGCCCCGGCCGCGCCCAGATCGAGCCCCAGGCCACCTCGGTGATGAAGCGCTGAAAGTCCGCGTCGAGAGCGGTTTGCCGCGCAGTGGCCCGCGCCACGTGCTCCTCGCCGAGAACCTCCCGGCGCACGGCCATGCCGACGTCGTAGCGCGAGTCACTCACCGGCTGCACCTCCTCTTCCCCAGCGTGTACTTATGAAAACCTACCCCGTGGAGGGTGTCAACCGAACCGACACGGCGCCCCTCACACCAGCGCGAACCCGACATAGTTCTCCGCCAGGCTCGTTGCCGCTGCTCGAGAGGAGCAGACGTACCGCAGTTGGGCAAGCTGCAGCCGCCGCTCGAACGGGTCGGCATCCCAGTTCTGATGCAGCATCGACGTCATCCACCACGAGAAGTACTCCGCCCGCCACACGCGCCGCAGGCAGGTATCGGAGTACCGCTCCAGCAAGTCGGTGCTGCCGGTCCGGAACCAGCTCACCAGCGCCTCCGCCAGAACCTTCACGTCCGCGACCGCGAGATTCAGCCCTTTCGCTCCGGTCGCGGGCACGATGTGCGCCGCGTCGCCCGCCAGGAAGAGCCGGCCATACTGCATCGGCTCGACGAGGAAGCTGCGCATCGTGGTGATGCCCTTCTCCAGCACCGGCCCCTCGGTGAGTGACCACCCTTCCCGGGCCAGGCGGATGTGCAGTTCCTCCCAGATCCGCTCGTCCGGCCAGCGTGCGATGTCCTCGTCCGGGCGCACCTGGATGTAGAGGCGGCTGATCTGCGGGGACCGCAGGCTGTGCAGCGCGAAGCCCCGCTCGTGGTAGGCATAGATCAGTTCGTCGGTGGAAGGCGGCGCCGCCGCGAGGATCCCGAGCCAGGCGAACGGATACACCCGCTCGTACGTCGTCAGCACCCCGGCGGGAATGCTTGGCCGACTCACGCCGTGCGAGCCGTCGCAGCCGGCGATCACGTCGCAGCGCAACTCGTGCTGCTTGCCCCCGTGGCGGAAGCGCACTACCGGCTCCGAGGTGTTGATGTCGTGCAGGCTGACATCCTCTACCTCGAAGAGGATCTGCCCACCGGTCTCGAGCCGGGCCTTGATCAGGTCCTTGACCACCTCCTGCTGGCCGTAGACCGTGATCACCCCGCCGCCGGTCAGGTCGCTCAGCGCGATGCGATGGTCCTCACCCTCGACGCGCAGGATGATGCCGCGGTGGACAAGCCCCTCGCGGTCGAGACGCTCGGCCACGCCCATCTTGCGCAGCAGGTCAACGGTCCCCTGCTCCAGCACCCCGGCCCGCACCCGTCGCTCGACGTACTCGCGGTCCCGGCGCTCGAGCACCACCGAATCGATCCCCTCGAGATAGAGCAGGTGGGAGAGGACCAGCCCGGCGGGACCCGCGCCGATGATCGCGACCTGCGTCCGCATCCGAGAGCCTCCTCCCTCCAGCGGCAACCGCGGCCCGGCTCTGGAGCCCGCGACCCTTACGTCAACTCACCTCTCACGACCGCTGTTACTGCTATATCGCCGTCACTCCGTGCTGTCAACACAATCAGGCGAAACAGGGCGCAGCGCGTGTCAGCCGGAGCCGATAGGTCCAGGTTGCACGCCCATCGCTGTGCCCCGTATGCTCTCCCCCACGAAGACGGCACGACCGGCGCGACACCGCAACGCGGAACCTGCACCACTGGGATTGATCCATCCGGGGACGGTGTTCGGGTGCAACGAGACGTGACAAACCATCAGGGCCTGGACCTCACCGGCGACGGAGGACGCCGCCTTGCGTCGATCACCGGCTGCCTCCTCGGCGGCGCGGTCGGCGACGCGCTCGGGGCAGCGGTCGAGTTCTTGTCGACCGAGCAGATCCGCATCCACTTCGGTCCGCACGGGGTCCAGGACTTGGCGCCCGCCTACGGCCGCCTGGGCGCCATCACCGACGACACCCAGATGACCCTCTTCACCGCGGAGGGACTGATCCGGGCCGACAACCGCTACCGTGAGAAGGGCATCTGCCACTCACCGACGGTCGTCTACCACGCCTACCTGCGCTGGCTAGAGACGCAGGGAATACACCCTC
Organism: Sphaerobacter thermophilus DSM 20745; assembly: GCF_000024985.1. Taxonomy (NCBI): domain Bacteria; kingdom Pseudomonadati; phylum Thermomicrobiota; class Thermomicrobia; order Sphaerobacterales; family Sphaerobacteraceae; genus Sphaerobacter; species Sphaerobacter thermophilus. The sequence continues at coordinate 673,173 of NC_013523.1, read as the reverse complement.
CCTACCCATTTCCGGAGATCCGGAGCGGCTGGTTGCTCGACCTCCCCGACCTCTGGCAACGGCGCGCCCCAGGCACCACCTGTTTGACGGCCCTTCAGTCGGGAGTGATGGGCACGGTCGACCGTCCGCTCAATGACCGGAAGGGGTGTGGCGGAGTGATGCGCGTCGCCCCGGTCGGGCTGATCGGCCCAGGAGACCCCTTCCAGCTCGGCTGCGAACTGGCAGCGATCACCCACGGGCACCCGAGCGGGTACCTCGCCGCGGGATTCCTGGCTCTGGTGATCGACGCCATCGTCGCAGGCCATGACCTGGAGACTGCCATCACCCTCGCACGCGACGAGCTGCGCCGCTGGCCCGACCACGAGGAGTGCCTCGCCGCGGTCGAGTCCGCGCTGCGCCTCGCCGACGAGGGCCCGCCGACCCCGGAGCGGGTCGCGCGTCTCGGCGAGGGCTGGGTTGCCGAGGAGGCCCTGGCCATCGCCCTCTACTGCGCGCTCACGGCTGGCGATTCGTTCGAGCGAGGAGTCCTCGCGGCGGTCAACCACTCCGGTGACAGTGACAGTACCGGCGCGATTACCGGCAACATCCTGGGTGCCCTGCTCGGCCCCCAGGCCATCCCCCAGCGCTGGCTTGAACCACTCGAGCTGCGCCCGGAGATCGAACAGCTCGCCCTCGACCTCTACCACCACTTCGGCAACCCTGGCGAAATCCCTGATCCCACCGCCGACTGGGAGCGCTACCCCGGCTGGTGATGACGGTTTTCTATAAGGAGGAGTCCGCCCATGAACGACGGCCTGGTCGACGCATTCCGCCACAACGCCTGGGCTACGGGCGAGCTGCTCGCCGTGGCACAGAACCTCACGGAGGACCAGTTGCACGCGACGGTGCCGGGCACGTACGGGAGCATCATCGACACGCTGTGGCACATCCTGTCGAGTGAAGCGAGCTACTATACACGCCTCACAGGCAATCGCCCGCCCTGGTACCAGCGGGGCAGGGAGACGCCGAGCCTCGCCGAACTGGCGACGTACCTGGATGACATGGCGCAACGCTGGGACCGTTTCCTCGAAGAGCCGTTCGACGCGGAGCGGACGCTGGTTGTCGCATGGGAGGACGGGTTCGATCGCGATGTGCCCGCCGGCGTCATCCTGGCCCAGGCTCTCCACCACGGCAACGAACACCGCGCCCACATCTGCACCGTGCTGACATCGCTCGGCATCCCGACACCCGACCTCGGCGTTTGGGACTACGCCGAAGCGACCGACCGCGCAAAGCGGAGAACCTCCTAGGGTCGGAAATTCACCACCGGCTGTACCGGCCGCGTGTGTTACCACTGCGGCGTTTCACACGCAGCCGGATGCTGCGTTGCCACCGCGGGACCGTGATCAGCCACCCTGCGCAATCACGGCGACTGCCGACTCGGTGAAGCGGGAGCGCAGGCTGGGGTCGGAGATTTCGGACGCCAGGTCGGCCACCAACCCGCTCGCAGCGGCCGCCCGTCGATCCGGATCGCCCGGCTCTGGTCGATCGGGAGCGATAGCGCTCCGCACAGCCAGCGCCCGCCAGAGCAAGGGACGCCACCCATAGCGGCGCGCCCCGGCCGTCGCCTGGTCCAGGGCTACGAGCGCATCCGGCAGTTGCCCCTGTGCCGCCAGTGCCCGCGCCCGCAGCAGTGCCAGGTGCGGCACCGCGTCGAGCGACACCGGAGGCTGGATGGCCTGATGCAGCATGTCGACGATCTCGACACAGCGTGCGGGGTCGCCCTCGGCCAACGCGATGCGAGCCCGGCGGAGCCAGCACTCGCGACGGGCCAGCGCATCGAGTCGATCGTTGTCGCGCAGGACGTCGTCGAGCTCGCGTCTGGCCTCGTCGATCCGACCCAGGCTCAGCAGGGTATCCGTGACACCGGCCGTCGATGTCCGGCGCCAGAACTCGGACCCGGTCTGGTTCGCGTTCGCCAGCGCCGCGCAGTAGTGCTCGTAGGCTTCCTCGAACTGCAGCAGATCCATCATCGTGCAGCCGAGGAGGCACAGCGCCGCGATGCTCCATTGGCGGTGACCGATCTCCACCGCGCGGTCATGGCCGGCCGACGCGTACTCCAGCGCCGCCTGATAGTGGCCCCGCAGCATCGACTGCCCGGCGAGGGTCACCAGCGCGTAGACCTCACCGGCCTGCCAGCCCATCTCCCGGGATAACTCCAGGGATTCGAGCGCGTAGCGTGTGCGCCGGTCCGGATCTCCGTCAGCCGGGGGCACGGTGGTCGCGAGCGGCGAGCCTCCGGCCGCCGTCCGCATCGCCAGGCTCGACGCCAGACCACGCCGCTCGTTGATGCCGCGGAACTCCGCGATGGCGTGCTCATACAGCGCATCGCTCCCGCGCAGGTCACCGGCCATGAAGCGCGCCAGCGCAAGGAGGTCCAGGCTCTCCGCGCGTCCGGCTTGCGCCCCGGCGGCCTCAAAGACGGCGAGCGCCTCTTCATGGGCCCGTACGGCGGCCGCTGGTTGGCCGATATTGCTGTGCCAGTTGCCAATCCGATTGAGACTGTGAGCCACCGCGAGCGGATGCCCCAGCGTCTGCGCCCGCTCGAGCGCCTGGTGCAGGAAATCGCCTGCCACGCGGTAGTCTCGCGAGGTCCAGGCAAGGCCGAGCCCCAGCAGTGCACGCCACTCTGCCTCACCGTCGCTGATCGCCCTGGCAGCCTCGATCGCATCGGCGAAGTCCCGGCTCGCAGCGGGGAAATCGCCCACCAGCTCGGCGGCCTCCGCCCGGAGCTGATACGCACGGGGCAACGGTTGCAGCCCAAGACGCTGGGTCAGCTCGATCGCCGTGGTGGTGTAGTTGATCGCCGCGTGGGGCTCACCGACGCTGCCCGCGCGCTCCGCCGCCTTGATCAACCACCCGACGGCGCGCTCGTCGCCGGCTTGCGAGTAGTGCCAGCCGATCTCCCCCGCTCGCTCGTCCAGTCGACCGGCATACAGCCGCTCGATCGCGTCGCCGATCCTCCGGTGCACCTCGCTCCGGAAGCGCCGGATGAGCGTGCCGTACACCACCTCTTGGATCAGCGGATGGCGGAACGAGTACGCGCCCACGCCGAGGTCGGCATCCGGGGTGATGAGGTCGAGCTTTGTCAGGACCGCGAGGTGATCCGCCACGGTGCCGGGCGCATCCGAGATCGCCTCCAGCAAGCTTCGGGAGAACGACCGTCCGATCACCGAAGCAAGTTGGAGATGCTGTCGAACCTCTGGGGCCAGCCGGTCGACGCGCTCGAGGATCAGGGCGTGCAGCGTGCTCGGGATCGTGACCTGGGACAGGTCTGCGTGCGGAGCGACCCGCCACTGCTGCTCAAGGCAGTCGTCGCACGGCTCCAGGTACCCCTGGTCGATGAGCGACCGCACGATCTCTTCGATGAAGAGCGGGTTGCCACCCGCCTTCTCCAGCACCCGCTCTCGGAGGCGCTGTCCATCGTCTGACCGGACCAGTGAGTCGAACAGAGCCATGCGCTCGTCGGCGGCCAGCGGGGCAAGCCAGATCTCGCTGTAGCCACTCTCGTACCGCTCCCGGCACGTCTCGATGATCTTCCAGACCGGGCTCCCCAGTTCGGGTCGGAACGCAAGCACGAACAGCACCGGAGCGTCATCGATCAGTTGCAGGAGGTCGACGACGAGTTCCTCCGATGCCAGATCGATCAGGTGGTGGTCGTCGCTCACGAAGACCACCGGCTTCCCGCGATTCCAGCCGCGGAGGAGCTCCCTCATCACCGAGGTCAGCTCGCGCCGGAACGCGTCTGCGGCGATCCCCTCGCTGATCGCCTGCGCCGGGGACGCCTCATCGCCCACACCGAGGACCGCGGTGATGATCCGCGTCGCCCGCTCTCTGGTGGCCGGTGGGAAGTGCTGCGTGGCGCGCATCACCTTGGCGTGCACCGACTCGGCGGTGTCGTGCCGTGCGATGCCGAACACGCGGCGCAGGCGCTGCCGGAGCGCACCGTACGGCTCCAGCCCGGCGAACGAGACGACCCGATGCTCAAGCCAGGCAACGTCGCCGCCCCGGCCGCGGTCATCCTCCCAATAGCCCCGCAGGTGGGAGATCAGCCGGCTCTTGCCCATGCCCGCATCGCCGACGAGGCAGGCAACGTGCCCCTTGCCCGCGCTCAGCCCTTCATAGGCACGGCACAACAGGTCCATCTCGGCCGCCCGCCCGACCAGGGGCGCATCCAGCCCGGCGATGTCCCAGAGACGGCCGCTGACATCGATGGACTGCAGGACACGATAGGCGTTCTCCGCTCGCGCCTTGCCACGCAGCGCGAGCCGGCCGACCGGCTCAAAGCGGAAGAACGGGGCTGTAGCGCGGTACGTACTCTCGCCGACCAGGATGCTCCCCGGTTCTGCCTGTTGCTGCAGCCGAGCGGCGAGGTTGATGGCATCACCCATCGCCGTGTACTCGTTCATCGCGGCCGAGCCGAATTCTCCCACCACGACGTCGCCCGTATTGATGCCGATCCGGACGTTGAACTCCAGCCCGTACGTCTGGCGCACGAGGTCGCGCAGGGGCGCCACCTCGGCGACGATGTCGAGCGCGGCCAGGATCGCACGACGTGGGTCGTCCTCGTGCGCCCGGGGGGCGCCGAAGAACGCCAGGACGGCATCGCCCATCAGACGCGCGATGGTGCCTCCGTACCGCTCAATCGGCCGCATGAGCGCGTCGAAGGCCATGTGCATGATCTCGGCCCACTCCTCGGGGTCGAGTTGTTCGGCGATGCTGGTGGAACCGGCGACGTCACAGAAGAGAATCGTGACGACGCGGCGCTCACGGGCACCGCCGTCACGCTGGGCAGACGTCATGCCCTGCCGCACCATCGGGTTCACGCGCAGCCTCCCCCACTGGAATGCTGACAACGAATCGGGTCTGGCCGGGACGCGAGTCGACCGTGATTTCTCCATGGTGCTTGCGGACGATGTTGTAGCTGATGTTCAGACCGAGCCCGGTTCCCTTCCCGGGCTCTTTCGTTGTGAAGAATGGCTCGAACAGCCGCGCCTGCGCACCGGGCGAGATGCCTGGGCCGGTGTCGCTGATCTCGACGACCACCGTGCCGCGCTCGAGCGCGGTACGGATGCGCAGGTGCCCCTCGCCGTCCATCGCGTCAGCCGCGTTGTCGATCAGGTTCGTCCAGACCTGGTTCAGCTCGCTGGCCAAGGCCATGATCGGCGGCACGCAGCAGTCGTACTCTCGCGACACCTTGATCCCGCGGAGCTTGTAGCGGAGGATCGTCAGCGACTGGTCGATCCCCTCGTGGATGTCCACCTCCTGGACCGGCGCCTCGTCGAGCCGTGTGTAGGACTTCACCGCCGCGACGATCTCGGAGATCGTCCTGGCACTCGCCGTCATCTCATGGAGCAGCCGGTAGACGCTCTGCCCGGCCGCAAGCCATCGGAGGACGGCCGGAAGCCGGTCGGTAGGCACGAAGTCCTGCAACTGGCCGAGGAGTTCGAGGTCCCACCCGACATCCACGAGCTGCGGTGCGAGCTTCCAGCTTTCGGCGATGTGCCGCTCGTCGAGCCACTCCTGAACGGCCTCCTCACGGTCGCTCCGGGTCACGGCATCGAGCCAGACCGCATCGCCCGCGTGCGACTCAATGTCCTGCTGAAGGGCTGCCAGGATCGGCAGCATGTCGCCGTGCAGCCCGCTCGCGCCGAGATCGCCCGCGCGTCGCTCCCACTCGCCGATGATGTCATGGAGCTGCTGGACGCTGCGCACCAGCGCGGAAGCCGGGTTGTTCAGCTCATGCGCCAGACCGGCGGCCAGCGTGCCGAGCGCGGCCATCTTCTGGTGCTGTACCAGCCGGCTTTCGGCGCCCTGCAGGCGCCGGATAACCGTTCGCAGCAGCGCGAGCATCGCCGTCGGGTTGGCGACGAGCGTTCGCTCGAACACCTCGCGCGAGATCGGGAGGACCGTGCTGGGCACGCGCGCCCGAATCGTGGCCGTGCGCCCGGAGCCACTGAGCATTCCCATCTCGCCGACGATTTCACCCGCGCCCCGCACGCCGATCGGCACATCGATCTCGCCGGACCGTCGGAGGATCTCAACCTCGCCCGTCAGGATGACGAAGGCGTTCTCCGCCTCATCCCCCTCCGCGATCAGCGTTGCTCCCTCTTCAAGCGCCACCGGCTCTATCATGCCGATGAGCTCGTCGAGAGCCGCATCCGGAAGCTGGGCGAAGAAGTCTCCCCTGCGGAGGGTCTCGCGCAGCCGTGTCGTCGTGGAGGCGTCGTCAGTCGACCTCTGCCGCTGCATGGCCGTCCCTACAGGCTACTCAGGTAGCGATGGACGAAATGGACGGCCATCGCCCCCTCGCCCGTCGCCGACGCGATCCGCTTGATTGACTGGTGCCGGATATCCCCAGCGGCGAACACGCCCGGTACATTGGTCTCCAACAGGTACGGCTGCCGCTTCAGCGGCCAGCGCGCAGCGCCGTTGCGTGCCCGGGCGAGGTCCGGGCCGGTCAGGACAAACCCGGCATCGTCGAGCGCCACCAGCCCGTCCATCCAATCGGTGAATGGTTTGGCGCCGATGAAGACAAACAGATCGTCCGCCGGAACCGTCCGCTCCTGGCCTGTTTTCGCGTCCGCGATACGCAGTGCTGTGAGGCGCGTCTCGCCGAGCGCCTCGATCACGGTGGTGTGGAACCACACCTGGATGTTCGGGATCTCCGCGATGCGATCGACCAGGTACTGGGACATGCCCGACTTCGGCAGCGAGTCGCCGCGCACGAGCAGCGTCACGCAGCGGGCGAACCGTGCGAAGTGCACGGCCGCCTGGCCGGCCGAGTTGCCGCCTCCGACAATGAAGACTTCCTCGCCCTTGGCCGCCATCGCCTCCGACAGCGCGCCGCCGTAGTAGACGCCCTTGCCGTGCAACCGTTCGACGCCGGGCGCCTCCAGACGCCGGTACGACACCCCGGCCGCGATCAGGAGCGCGTGGCAACTGATCTCACCACCGCTCGCGGTCTGCACGATGCGGTACTGCCCCTCCAGCCGGATGCCGGTCACCTCGGCATTCAGAATCTCGGCCCCGAAGCGCCGTGCCTGGGCGACGGCCCGGCGTGCCAGATCGGACCCGCTCAGGCCCGCCGGGAAACCGAGGTAGTTCTCGATCCGCGAGCTGGTCCCGGCCTGCCCGCCGGGAGCGTGCCGTTCGATCAGGAGGATGCGTAACCCTTCCGAGGCGCCGTAGACCGCCGCCGCCAGCCCGGCCGGCCCACCGCCGACGATGATGAGGTCGTAGAACGGCAAGGCCGCCTGCACCGGCAGGCCGATCCTCGCTGCCAGTTGCTGCTGGCTCGGCTGTTCGAGCGCGGTGCCGTCCGGCAGGATGACGACCGGCAGGCGAGTCAGGTCGAGCCGGGCTTGGCTGGCCAGCTCCTGCGCCTCCGGGTTGGTCTCGACGTCGAGCCACCGGTAGGGCACTAGATTCCGCGCCAGGAAGTCCTTGAGCTGGAACGTCTCGACCGACCAGCGGTGGCCAATGAGTCGCACTCCCTCGAACGGCGGCGACCAGTTCGCCATCCAGTCGTCCAACACCTCATCGACAACCGGGTAGAGCCGCTCGTCCGGCGGATCCCACGGCTTGAGCAGGTAGTGGTCGATCTGCACGTCATTGATCGCACGGATCGCCGCCTCGGTGTCGGCGTACGCCGTGAGGAGGACACGCTTGACATCGGGGTAGACCTGGATCGCCTCGGTGAGGAACTCGATCCCGGTCATGCCGGGCATGCGCTGGTCGACGATCAGCAACGCCAGCGGCGCGTTACGCAAGCGGAGTCGTCGCACCGCGTCGAGTGCCTCCGCGCCTGACTCCGCGCGCAGAATCCGAAAGCGATCGCCATAGCGCGCCCGGAGGTCACGCGCGACCGCGGCGAGCACGCTCGGCTCATCATCGACGATGAGTATGGCGGGTTTGTCGGCCATCCTGGTCCTCCGTGGTCCGCACGGGTCTCGCATCCCAGCCGGGACGCCTCGGACGACTCCGGGAGCGTCCTCACCCCTCAGGCGAGGCGCCCATCGTCCGCTGCCGGACATCACGCCGAGGCGCTTCCCTGTACCCGACAATAGACCAGACGGCCTCTCCCGCCACCGTGAGCATTACCTGTTTCCCCCCTGCGCAGGGGTCAGTGCGCGGCCCGCCGCGTGCTGATCATGCGGCGGGCTGAGACCGAACGCGGGCGAACGCAAGGCGGGTGGGCTGTCATCCTTCGCTCCTCTCGGGATGGCATCTGCAGGACCGCGCAGGCGGGACACGCAACCCGCCACGAGGGCCTGGAAGCCGTGATACGCCGGGCAGTGCGGTCGTTATCGCACCAGCCCGAACTTGTGGGCGAAGGAGGTTGCGGCGGTGCGGGAGGAGATGCCGAGCTTGTTGTAGATCGACTGGAGGTGCCCGCCCACCGTGCGAGGGCTGATCGAGAGCCGCTCGGCGACTTCGGCATCGGTCAACCCCTCGGCGACGAGGCGGAGAACCTCAATCTCGCGGGCAGAGAGCCCGCCGGGCACGGCCGTGGGTCGTGGCTCCAGGTGGTCGATCACAGCGAGCAGCGGCTTGGCCCCGAGTTCCTCAGCTGTCGCACGTGCGGCGGCCAGTAGGCCGCCTGCCTCGTGGCCGCGGCCAGACGCAAGCAGCAATTCCGCGTGGGTGACCTGAACAAGCGCAAGCACATAGGGCGCCTCAAACGAAGTCGCCAAACGCTCCGCCCCGGCGAGGTGCTGGCGGGCCGTCGGGAAATCCCGGCGCAGGGTCGCCAGGCGTGCCAGCGTCCGGTGCGCGGTGAGCATCGCGAGCGGTTGCCGTGGGTTGCTCGCGCGCCGCAGTCCCTCGCGCTGGTGCTGCCAGGCTCGATCGAGATCCCCCTGCGCTGCGTCGTACCGCGCCCAGAGGTGGTCCGGAGCCGCCCGGCCCACCACGATGTCGCTCCATTCCAGCCAGCGCTCCAGCGCCAGAATCCACCGCCGGGCCCAGTCGAGGTCGCCGTCGTCAAGGGCGAGCTCGGCGGCGACGCCGATCAGGCGCAGACCGTAGGGGAAGTGGTTCAGTGGCGGCTCGGTGTCCGGGCCGTCGGGCAGCGCCTCGGCGATGCGTGCCCAGGCGCGGGCCGTGTCCCCCTGCCGCCGGTCGAGATCGGCCAGAATCCGCCGCATCCCGAGCGGTTGGGCGTTGGCGCTGAGGAACGCCGTAGCGCTGGCACGCGCCTCTTCCCAGCGACCTTCGAGCAGGAGCGAGTCGATCATCGTCGGGAAGGAACCCATCAGCACCAACGCGCCAAAAACGGAGTGGCGCCACGCCCGGGCGGCGTCATCCAAGAGCCGGCGCCGCTCTTCGACACGATCGGGATAGTAGACCTGGAGTACCAGATCGAGCTCCCAGTCGTAGGTCGCCCCGACCATGTGGTATGTCTCGGTCTGCCGGAAGAAGGTTCGGGCGCGGTCGAAGGCCGCCCTCGCCTCGCTCGGCCGGGCCAGACCGGCGTTGGCCAGCCCGATGGCGAAGTAGGCTGTGCCCTGCTCCCGCGGGTCGGCCGAGGGCGACTCCTCCAGGAACCGCTCGGCGTGCTCGAGCGCCGGACCATAGGCACCGTAGTGGGCAAGGACCTGTGCGTACGTGGCTCGGCTGACGGCGTAGGCGAGCGGAGAGCCTGCAAGAACATGCCGGGTCGACTCGGGCAATCCCTCGATGCCCCGCCAGCTCTCGCGCAGTTCGGCGAACGCGTTCCGCGCTTCCAGCGTGCGCACGCGAGCTTTGCAGTAGGGAATGACGGTCTGCAACCCCTCGTCGCCGAGTTCGTCGGCGATGCGCTGGGCGGTGTCGAGATACGCGATCGCTCGCTGCGGGTCCGTAAAGCGGTACGCCTCGGCAAGCTCGCAGAGCAGCCACGCCCGCTCCCGTTGGCGTTGATCGTCCCCTTCCAGGATCGCCAGCGCCTTCTCGAACCGCGCAGCCGTCACCGCGAGCGCAAATGCGCCGGCCGCCCGCCGGCCCGACGCGATCACCCACTCGGCCGCCCGCGGGTCACCGGCCTCTGAGAAATGCCGGGCCACAACGTCAGGGTCAGGGTTGGCCTCCGCAGCGAGCACCTCCGCGATCCGCCGGTGCCACGAGCGGCGGCGGAGCAGGATCATGTGCTCGTACAGCGACTGGCGGAAGAGCTTGTGGCGGAACCGGAGGACGGGGTCCTGCGGCATCTCGACCATCACCCGGACCGCCAGCGCCTGCTCGATCACGTCGGCCAGCGCCTCATCGCTTACCTCCGTCACGGCCTGCCAGACATCGATCGGGATCTCCTCCCCGATGACCGCGGCGGCCTGCAACAGGTGGCGTGCCTCGGGCGCGAGACGCTCGAGCCGTTCGTCGATAAGCTGGCGGAGCAAAGGCGGTACCCGGACACCGCTCAGCTCACCGAGAATCCATCCCTCATCAGTCAGCCGGAGCACCGCCTCATCCTCCAGCGACTGGAGCAACTCGTTGATGAAGAAGGGATTGCCTTCGGACGAGTTCAACAGAAAGGTGACCAGCCGATCCTGGTCCGCCGCGGAGAGCTGGTAGCGCGCCGTGACGAGCTCGGCGACGTCGTCCCGGTCCCACTCGCGCAGCGTGATGCGCTCGGCCTCGGTCTCCCGCAGCACATGGGGGAGAAGCCGGTAGAGGGGTTCGTCCGGCCGCAGCTCGACGTGGCGGTAGGTCACGACGATCAGGATCGGTCGCCGGCGAATCTGGCGACCGAGGTGCCGGACGAGGTGAATCGACTCTTCGTCCGCCCAGTGCATGTCTCCGAGGAGCAGCAGCACCGGCCGGTGGCGCGAGAGTTCGACTAAGAACGACAGGACCTGATCGTGCAGTTTCCGCCGTCCCGCGACCGCTTCGAGCGCATCCTTGACCGAGAGCGCCGGGGCCGGGACGGGCAAGTCCGGCGGTGCCCGGTCTGGGCGGAACATCTCGAGCCAGGGGCCGTAGGGCGGGGTGCCGTCCAACTCGAAGCAGCGGGCGCCCATCACCTGCACACCCGTCGCTATGGCCTCGTACCCCAGCGCCTCGACCAACACCGTTTTCCCGACGCCCGCGTCGCCCGCGACCAGAACCACGCCGCCGCGCCCCTCGATCGCGGCGCGCAGCCGGTCGAACTCCGCCCGCCGCCCGATGAGTTGCCGACCAGGGCCCGGACCGCCCCACGGAGCGCCACGCTCCGGCTCCGGGGCCGGGTCCCGGGCTCGCTCCAGCGCGGCTGATGGCACGAAAAACTGCTCGCCGAACCGCCCCACCCGCTTCTCGGCGGGCAGCCTGCCGTCGTGGATCCAGCGGCGGATTGTGTGCGTGGACACCCCAAAGTGGCGGGCAACGGCCGGCAGGGTCAGCCATTCGCTGCCATCGAAATCGGTGGAACCGGGCGCGTGTCCGCCATCGCTCATCAACTCGGCCCCGGTCGTACGGTCGGTTCGATGCCGTGGTCCAGACGATTATACCCTGGCGATCCTCGCCGAGTGGAGCGGTTCGCGGCAGGTTGCGGTGGCCTCGCTACGTCTCATCGTCCGGGATGGTCGCGAGCGCGCCCAGCGGCACCGGCTTCAGCGGGACGCGCGCGTTGAAGACCCCGGCTTCTTCCGGCGCCACACCATACCGATGCTCCAGGTAACTCCCCAGCACCTGCGAACATACCCGCCCCTGGCAGAAGCCCATCCCACACCGCGTGCGCCGCTTGAGTCCGTTCAACGTGGTCACGCCAGCCGAGACCGCCTGATCGACCTGGCTCGATGCGACCTCTTCGCAGCGGCACAGCACTGTGGTCGGCTCGACCAGCCGCGCAATCGCAGCGGGTGGGGTGTACACCTCGTTGAGCATCCGGGCAAAGGCCCGACCCTGCCGGATCGTGCGTCGCAGCGGCCGCGTCTCCCGGTGGTACACCTCCGCACTGATCACCCCCCGGTCGTACGCGATCGTCAGGCCCGCCAGCGCACCGGTCGCTTCGGCGAGATCGGCCCCACCGATGCCGCTCACCTGCCCCGCCACGTAGAACCCCGGCAGGCTGGCACGCATCCCATCGTCATGCGCCACATACCAGCCGCCTCGCTCACGCGCGAACGCGAGCGCGCATCCCGCTAGCTGCGCCAGCTCCGTGGACGCCGTGAATCCGAAGTGCACGCAGAGCGTATCGGCCTCGAGCACCTGCCTGGTCTCCGGCCGGATGTTCCACTCGGCATCCTTCCCCGCGATGACCACCTCACGGAGTTCACCCTCGCCGCGGGCTTCCACCACCGTGTAGTCGTGGAAGTACGGAACGCCCGCCCGGCGGAGGGCACGGCGGTACTCCGCCCATTGCCGGAGACGACGAGGCTGGCCAACCACCGCCTGGGCATGCCGCAGCCCGCGCACTGGCGCCGTGAGCCCCACACAGTCGACCACGGCAGCGACATCCCCGCCGGCCTCCACAATCTGGGTGGCAATGGCGAGGAGGAGCGGGCCAGTCCCGGCGAGAACGAACCGCCGCCCCGGCAGAACCCCGTCGTGGCTGAGCACGCGCTGCGCGGCTCCGGCGGTCATCACCCCGGGCAGCGTCCACCCCGGAAACGCCGCGACGCGCTCGATCGCTCCCGTCGCGATCAGGACGCTCGGTGCCTCCAGCACCTCCACCTGGTCGTCAGCCACCAGCGCCAGCCGATTCGGTTCGAAGAAGCCCCAGACCGTCGTCCCGAGCCGCACCTCGACCGGTGAACGCTCCAGCGCCGTGAGCCGTTCGCGCCCCTGCTGGCGCAACTGGTCCAGCTCACGACCACGGCTTGATCCCGGTGCCACGCCGAAGTGCTTGTAGTACTGCCCGCCGATGTGCTCGGCTTCATCGATGAGGATCGCCGGGACGCCGTACTCCGCGAGCGTCAGCGCGGCCGCGATCCCCGCCGGCCCGGCACCGACAATGGTCACCACCTGGTTCGGCGCCATGGCTCACGACTCCGTTCGGTCCGCGCGCGCGACCGCGCCGGATGTCACGACCATGCCGGGCTTCGCCGCTGTGACACAGGCACGCCGGTTCGGCTTCCCATCCACGGTCACCAGACACTCGTAGCACACGCCAATGCCGCACAGCGGACCACGCGGCTCGCCCGCAATGCGCGTCGTCCGAAGCACGCGATGTCCGCTCGCGAGCAACGCACCAAGGATCGTCGCGCCGCGGTGCGCGCGAACTTCCTGCCCGTTCCAGGAGAAGGTGAACGTGCTCTCGTGAGCAGGGTTCTCGGGGTAACCATCGCCGACTCGCGCGCCCATCCAACCTCCTCCATGAGCCCCTGGGAGGGTCACTCGCCCCCTCGGATTCCGTGACGACCGACTCCGCAACGCCTCACGCGGCAAAGCGGTCCAGTCGAGCTGGTGTCAGGTCAAACCGGGGTGTTCTCCCCAGCACCACATCAGCCACGACCTCCCCAACCGCCGGGCCGAGCATCATCCCGATGTCGAACCCACCCGTGGCTACCACGAACCCGGGCACCTGCTCCGATTCGCCGAGGATCAGCATCTGGTCTGGCGTCTTGGGCCGCAAACCCGACCACGCCCGGATCACCTGCACCTCCCGCAGGTGCGGGTACATCTCGGTGATCCCCCGGGCAAAGTCCCGCATCACTGCCAGGGTCACCCGCTTCTCGAAGCCCGCATCCTCCTGGATGCTCCCGATGATTCCGTTCGCAGCCCACGTACTCCGGATCGACGGGGAGATCCCCATCACCACGCGATGCGGCAAGCCGGCGATCGGCTCGGTGACCAACACCTGCCCGCGGATTGGAGTGATCGGCGTGTGGAGCCCCACCATCGCGCTGACCTCACCCGCCCAGGCACCGGCCGCATTGACGACGGCGTCCGTCTCGATCCGCCCACGGGTCGTGTCGACGCTGACCACCCGTCCGCCCCGGACGGTGATCCCCGTGACCGTGGTCATGGGTACCAGCGTCGCTCCCAACTCCCGCGCCCGCTCGAGATACCCGGCCACCACCGCGAAGGGAGACACGAAGCCACCCCGTGGCGTGTGGCACCCCCCAAGCACCCCCTCCGGCAGCAGCGGCTCAAGCTCCCGAAGCTCCTCGCCGGACAAGACATCGACCTCGATCCCCACCGACCGCTGCCGCTCGGCCCAGTCGATCACATCGGCGAGGGACTCCTCCGTCATCCCCACCCGAATCACCCCGGTGGGCTGGAAATGGACCTCCCGGCCCAGGCGATCACTCAGCGCCTCGTACAGGTCGGTGGCATGCCGGCACAGATCGGCCATTAGTCCGGGAGGCCTGGGGGACAGGGACACGAGGCCGACGTTGGCACCCGAGGCCTCACTGCAGAAGTCGCCGCGTTCGACGACGACCACATCCACCCCCGCCTCCGCCAGGTGGAACGCCGTCGCCGCACCGAACACCCCGGCCCCGATCACCACGACATCCGCCCGTCGTGGCAAGGCATCAGCTACCAGCATCCCGCTGCCCCTGCATCCATCACGTCACCGCCCCGGGAACCCGTCCGGTCCAGAGCCAGGTACCGAGCCCGCCGATCCCCAAACCCGAATTCGGAGGCCAGCACCCACGACCGAACCGGCAGCCGGCGGCAGGCATCCCGCCGACATCCTTCCCAACCGATCGCCTAAGCCAACAGTTCCGCCGCGACGATAACCCAGTGATACAGAGCCGTCAAACAAGATCCACGATCTGCGCCACACCTGCGCGATCTTGCTTCTGGCACGCGGCACCCATCCGGAGGTCGTCTCGGAGATGGTGGGGCACGCCATCATCACCTTGGCCCTCGACACCTACTCGCACCTGTTTCCGACGTTCCATGCCGAAGCGGCGGCCACGATGGTCGCCGTGCTGGGGATCGGCAAGCCCGGTTGTGGTCAGCGTTGGGGTCAACCGAGGAGCGAGGGCCGGCCTAACGGCCGGTCCTCTTCGATTTCCGCGCCGGATAAGGAATTCTGGGGGTGCCGAAGGTGGGAGTCGAACCCACACGCCCTTGCGGGCAGCGGTTTTTGAGACCGCCGCGTCTGCCATTCCGCCACTTCGGCGCGGTGCTCGCCTAAGTATACGTGCTCTCGGGCCTATGCGGCCACTCGCACGCTTGGCAAGTTTGCGGGCGCAACGGGGTGGTGCCTACAATGCCGCCACGATGTGCTGCTGGCGCCGATCCGGCTCACGACTCCGAAGGAGGGTGCGCTCTGTCGTCGACCGCGATCGCGTTGGTGATCATCCTGGCACTCTATCTGCCCATCGTGGGCTACCTCTACGGCCGCCAGGGTCGCTGGGCCGGGGCGGCCGGCTGGGCGCTGCTCGTGGTGAGCGTGGCGGGGTTCGGCACCGGGGTGTCCCGGTCATTCCCGTGGGGAGGACTGGTCTTCCTGGCCGCGGCGCTCTTCGGGTTGATGCTAGTGGCGTTCGACGTGGCCGTGCGAGCACGCAGCAGGTGAGGCGGCACAGACGTCCCGCCGCCGATGGGTTCGTGACGAGTCAGGGGGCGATGGCCGAGAGGGGGTCGCGGATGGCAAGCGATCACGTCAGGGGCGAGCAGGCGATCGGGCAGGATTCGGTGAGCCACCGAACCGACGCGCATGCCCCGGTGCATACGGCCGGGAAGCGGGAGGTCGACCTCTACGTCCGCACCTACAACACGCTCCTCCAGAGCTCGGGGCCGATCAAGGTTGAAACGCTGGAGCCGGCCCACCTGAATATCCAATCGAGCCTCCACGCCGGTGCCCAGGAGGTGGCGCCGGACATGAACGCATTCATGTACAGCACCCTCCGGCTCCCGGCGAGCATGGTCCAGGTCCAGCACATCGTGCTGGGGCAGTCGGCCTACAACTTTGCCCGCGCGGGCTACCCGGACCTGGAGAAGTGGGAACGCGTGACCGCGCCGGGCCGGCGGCGGCGCTGGTGGTACGACGGTAAGGCGGTGCTGGCCGCGTTCGTCGCCTCGGCCTCGGACCTCGACGATCTGGTACCGACCATCGTCGCGTGGCAGATCGAGTGGAACAAGATGCACGGGATCATCGCCGGCGATGACCGCCTGCGATCGCTGATTGCTGAGGCGGCGGGTTCCGACGGGAAGGTGGCGCCGCAGGTCGAGGACGAAGTGCGCGAGCGGTTGATGATCGCCCCGAACGACTGGGAGCGCCTGGCGGGAGCCTGGGGTGACCGGCTGTGGGAGAACCTCGAGCTGGTGGCGCGCGACAAGAAGCGGCTCACACTCCAGATGCTCGGCGGCACGTACGTCGGTTACGCTCGGACGACTCACCGCTGGTGGACACCGATCGAGAAGGTACTGCTGGAGCGCGAGCTGATCGACCGGCCGATCTACTTCATCTCGTCCAACACCCACAGCATCGTCAACATCCTCTCCGGCACCGCTCGCCGCCGACGGGACCAGCTCGTCCGCTTCGTTGAGGAGACCGAGAATCGCGAGCTGCTGCCGGAGCTCCGGGCCATGCAGGCCGGGACCAGCCGCAGCAACTGGGACAACTTCCTCTACTACACCGCACGGCTCTACTACGGCTCGCACCCGGAGGAGCGGGCCGCCCGAAACGCCGAGGAGGAGGAGCGCGGCATCACGACGATCGAGCCGGAAGCAGGGGTGGATGTCGCGGTCCAGATCATTGAGCTGAATCGCCTCCAGCCGGAGGACTTTGACCCACGCCTGCGCGCGCTCGGGGAGCTGCGGCCGGAAACCTCCGATGCGGTCGTGATCAACATCAACTACCCGCTCGGAATGGCCGCGTACCATATCTTCTCGCGCATCGCGATGAGCACCCACCAGATCAAGGGCGTCTACATCCTCGGGAAAGCGGCCACGCTCAACGCCCGCATCGGCGACGTGATGATCCCCGACGTGGTCTTCGACGAGCACAGCGGCAACACCTATTGGCTGCGCAACTGCTTCGGCGTTGAGGACCTGACACCGTTTCTGGTCTACGGTTCAGCGCTCGACCATCAGCGGGCCGTGACCGTACTCGGCACCTACCTGCAGAACCGCGAGTACCTCGACTTCTTCTACCGCGAGAACTACACCGTGGTGGAGATGGAGGCCGGGCCGTACCTGAGCGCGCTCTACGAGGACACCTTCCTGACCCGGCACGGGCAGAGGGAGCACGTGAATCTGGCCGAGATCCCGATCGACCTGGGCATCATCCACTACGCGTCAGACACGCCGTACACGCGCGCGAAGACACTCGGCGCCCGTGGGCTCTCCTACTACGGGATGGACTCGACGTACGCATCGACGCTCGCGATCGTCCGCCGGGTGTTCGAGCAGACGGGGATCCTCCGCCCGGCGGAGCCACGGCGCGATTAGTGGTGTAGCGCGGACTAGGTCTGGATGCGAATCCAGCCAGGCGGGTCGCTGGCTGGGAACGACCCCTTCGACGCCTCTTCGACAACGTCGTGCAACTCATCCTCGGCATTGAGGGTCGGTGCGACAGGCACCGGCCGGGGCGTGCGGCGACGATACCAACGCACCACACCCCCCACGACGAGACCTGCCAGCGCCAGGCGAAGGATATGTTCACCACGCATGCGCATTCTCCCCTCCCGCAGCGGGGCGACGAGCGGCTACCCGGTCGCCACCTCCCGCTCGACACAGGCAAGCACCGACTGGTTGATTCGCTCGACCATCGGCCCGATCCGGTCGCCGACGACCATGGCGATCACGCCGCTGAGGTTCACGTCGGCGTGCCAGCGGACCAGAGTGCCGTCACCATCTGGCTCCAACTCGACGGTGTTGACGAGCTTGGCCTTGCCAAAGAAGTCGCCGCCCTGGATCTGCATCACGGCGCGCCGCGGAGCATCCCGCTCCAGCCAGGTTCCTTCGCACTTGAGCCGCTGACCATAGGCGTGGAGCTCAAAGGTGAAGCGGCGGTCGTCGACCACCTTGACGTTCTTGAAGCCGTCCGCGCACGCACCGTAGCGGTTCGGATCGGTGAGGAAGTCCCACACCGCCTGCGGGGTGGCCGCGACCCTGCCCTGCCCACTGTACTCCATCGCCTGGTCCCCCTTCATGTACCCGGTTCCATCGCTGAAACCATTGTGCCCCATCTCCGGCGTAGCCGCATCATGCGCACCGGCCGTGCCCAGGCCACCGGCCGGCGGGACCGCCGTCCCACCCCAATAGGGACTTGTGGGCGATCGGCCCGCATTGACCCAGGCGAACACGTGTACGTACATTCGATGCGGACGAGATGCGTGGCCCGTCTCCCCCTCATCCGTTGCCCATCGGCCCGATCTCTTCGCATCGGTCGCGAATATACCCGGCACCCGCTGAGCTGCCGGGGTGTCACTCGGAGGATGCGCTGCCCATGCTGAAGCTGCTCGGGTTCCGGAGGCTGCTGGTCCTGTCGGTCGCCCTCGGCCTTGCGACCGGCTTCGGCCTCGCCGTGGTCAACCAGACGCGAGCGGTGACCTACACCGTGACCGACTTCGGTGACGTCGCCGACGCCGCGCCGGGGGACGGCACCTGCGAGACGGCCCCGGGTAACGGCGTTTGCACGCTGCGCGCGGCGATCCAGGAGGCCAACGCTGCAGCCGGTGCGGCGGTGATCGCGCTGCCTCAGGGCACGTTCACGCTCTCACTGACCGGGACCGGAGAAGATGCGGCGGCCACCGGCGACCTTGATATCACCGACACCCTCACCATCACCGGTGCCGGCGCGGGTCGGACGTTCATCGATGCCGCCGGGATCGACCGGGTGTTCCACGTCCACGCGGGCGCTTCGCTCGAACTCAACAACCTGACGACGCGCGGTGGTGACACGACCGGCCAGGTCGCCGCGGACGGCGGGGCGATCCTGAACCAGGGCACGCTGGCGCTGGTGAACGTCACGGTCGAGGACAACGTTGCGGGAGGCGCGGGCGGCGGCATCTTCAACGGCGGCACCGCCACCCTGACCAGCAGCGCGGTGATGCGGAGCCGTGCCGCGGGCGGCAACGGCGGCGGTATCGCCAACGCTGGTGAGTTGACCGTGAACCGCAGCCTTGTCCAGCAGAACTCGACTGATGGCAACGGCGGCGGCATCGCCAACGCAGCCGCAGGTGTGGTCACGCTCACTCACAGCAACGTCAACGGCAACGTTGCCGGCATCGACGGCGGCGGGTTGTCTAACGACGGCGGCACCGTGCGGATCGCGGATCAGAGCGGGTTGACCGGGAACGAAGCGGGCGCCTCTGGCGGGGCAGTCCGCAACCAGGGAGGCACGCTCACCGTCGCAGATACCAGCATCACGAGCAACCGGGCACGCACCGGCGGCGGGCTGGCCACCGTCGGAGGCAGCGTTGACCTGACCGGGATCACCGTCAGCGACAACAGCGCGGACGAAGGCGGCGGAATCGCCGGTGGCGCGCTGACGCTCTCCAGCAGCATCGTGAGCGGCAACCTTGCGGCGGTCCGAGCCGGGGGCATTCTCGCCGACGGCGCGACCATGGAGATTGCCGATACGACGGTGGTCGACAACACCGCTCGCACCGGCCCCGGCGGGGGCATCCTGAACCTGGGCACCCTCTCCCTCACCGGAGGGACGGTCAGCCGCAACGTCGCCGAGGCCGGCAACGGGGGCGGGATCGCGAACGAGGGCACGCTCACTCTCGCCGACGACACCACGGTCGATTCAAACGCGGCAGCGGCCGGCGGCGGCGTCGCCAACACCGGTACGGCCGACCTGACGGCCGTCACCCTCCGCGGGAACCGCGCGACCGGCTCCGGCGGCGGAGTAAGCAACACCGGCACGATGGCGCTCGACGGGGTACTGCTTG
The DNA here is from genome assembly GCF_000024985.1 of Sphaerobacter thermophilus DSM 20745. NCBI lineage: Bacteria > Pseudomonadati > Thermomicrobiota > Thermomicrobia > Sphaerobacterales > Sphaerobacteraceae > Sphaerobacter > Sphaerobacter thermophilus. Next base: position 653,377 of record NC_013523.1, on the reverse strand, counting down.
CCACCAACATCGCGGAGGTCGACGGCGGTGGCGTCCACAACGCCCAAGGTGCGACCGTGACGCTGCGCGACACGACGGTGGCCGACAACATCGCCCGCGCGGGCGAGGGCGGCGGGATCGCCAGCGCCGGGGAGGTCCGCGTGGCGTTCTCGACGCTGAGCGGGAATACGGCCGCGACCAACGGGAGCGGGCTCGCGAACCGAGGTATTGCCACGCTGACCAACGCCACCGTGAGCGGGAACGTCGGAGCCAGCGCAGGTGGTGGCATCTACACAGGAACCGGCGGCGACACGACCGTGCGCAATGTGACGATCGCCTACAACAGCGCACGCGCCGGCGGCAACCTGGCGAATGAGGGCGGCACGCTCACCCTCGGCAGTACGATCATCGCCCACAGCCTCGTCAGTGCGAACTGCACCGGGCCGGTCACCTCGCTCGGCTTCAATCTGGAGGACACTGACACCTGCGGGCTGGGCCAGACCGGCGACCGCACCCTTGCCCAGGCCGTGCTCGGTCCGCTCCAGCAGAACGGGGGCGCGACCGCGACGCATGCGCTCGGCCCCGGGAGTGCCGCCATCGACGCCGGGGATCCGGCGAACTGCCCGGCAGAGGACCAGCGGCACGTGACCCGTCCCCAGGGAGACGGCTGCGACATCGGCGCGGTCGAGGCGCAGCAGACGGCGGCCACGCCGACCGCAACGCCCGGGGCGACCGCGACCCCGGCTGCAACGCCGGACGCCGAGCCGAGCGTCACGCCGAGCGCCACGCCTGCGACAACACCGTCGCCCAGTCCGCAGCCCACGCCGACTCCGACGGCCACGCCAGCACCGACCCCGTTCCCGACGGTCACGCCCTGGCCGACGTTCACGCCCACGCCATTGCCGACGGCGACGCCGACTCCGGCACCCGGAAACGACATCCGGCTGCCCAACACCGGCGGCCGGTAGCGAGGGGGGGACGGATGCAACAACGTCGCTCGGCGCGGGCACACCGCACCGCGAGCCATCCGGCCGTGCAGCGCACGGCCCCGCTTCCGACGATCGGCGCTGCGGCCACCACGGCCGGCTGGCGCGATCGGCTGGCGACCGGCCCCTCATCCCCACTCGCGGCCGCGGCAATCCTCATCACCGCCGGGCTGCTTGCAGCGGTGCTGGCCTTCGGCGCATTCCAGGCCGTGACCTGGCTGACCGCCGCCGACCGGCATGGGTCGGCCCACCAGGCAGCCGCACCTGAGAGCACGCGGGCTACCATCTACACCATCGCGCCGGGCCGGCCGACGCCGACGCCCGCAGCGCCGTCTCCCGTCGCGATCGCCGACGAACCCGGCGACGCGCCCGACTCACCCGGCCCGAGCGATGCCGGGATCGCGCGGCTCGTTATCCCTGACCTCGGAGTCGACGCGCCCGTGGTGGTCAAAGGGCTCGACGCCCACCGGGTGATGCAGGCACCAGAGCAGCCGCACGAGGTCGCCTGGTACCACTTCACCAGCTTCCCCGGTCGGCCCGGCAACGCGGTCTTCTCCGGGCACCTCGACTTCCCCGGCACCGGACCTGCCGTCTTTTGGGATCTCCCCTCAATCGACGTGGGGAACGTGATCGAGGTTGTCCTCACCGACGGGACAACGTACCAATACCAGGTGGTGAGCAAGACGGTCTATCGTGAGGCGACCGCCCCAGTCGCCCAGATCGTCGGCCCAACGCCGACCGAGTCGATCACGCTCATCACCTGCGCCGGAGTGTTCGACCGCACCATCGGCCGGTACGAGGACCGCCTCGTCGTCCGCGCCGAGCGAGTGGCCTGAATCACCGACGCGTCCGGAGTAGACGGTACAGACGCGTTTTGCGCGGGCTGCGTCCTCTCGCAACCCCGCGGCTGCCGTCTCAGCGTGCAGGCTGGTGAGATGAGGTGTCCGGTGGGGTCGTGACAGGCACGTCGCCGGGCGTGGAGTCGCCGGACGGCGGCTGCGCGAGCCGACCGGCGAGGATGCCCTGGAACGAGTGCAGGACACCCCGCGTCGCCAGTGGGTCGGCACCGGCACCCGCTCGGTGTGCGGCGAGGACCGCGGCCGCGTCGTCCGGGCTCAACTCGGTCAGGAACGAGAGCTGCTGCCCGCTGGCGCCGACGACGATCACCCGCTCCCCGACCCGGACCAGATGCACGGTCCCTTGTGCGCCAAGGCTCAGCGAGTCGATCGACTCCAGCACCCGTCCACTGCTGATCGGTGCCGCCACACGTGTGTTCAGGTAGCGCAAGCCGCGCAGGATGGCGTAGGCCGCGACGAGCACGATCGCCAGCGGGATGATCATGCCGACCCACAGGCTCCAGAAGGATCCGGACGTGGTCGCGGCGGCGTCTTGCTCGAGCTGCGCGTAGCCCTGCGCCAGGTAGCCGGTGGTGTCCGACGGCGTGCCCACCGTGCCGTTCGCGGACCCGTCGGGACTCAGAAGACCAAGCGCCTGGACGACGAGGTAGCCGACGATCAGCAGCCCGGCCACAGCGAACCAGAGGCGGGCCGAACGGCCGCCCCCACGCGGCCCCTGTTGCGCTCCACCCGGAGACTGCCGCCACTGCCACATCGCCCTGCTCCTCCTCGATACCCGCCAGCGGCGCGGGTCATCGGACTGGTGTGCGTACGGCCAGGACACGCCCGCACGCACCGTTGGTGCGCCATGTAATGTAACTGAGGATCATGGCCTGCGTGGTCCGCCAGCACCGCGCACACTCGCGTCACGCTGCGCGGACGAGTCCGCACGCGGGTGACTGCGCTCACCCGCTGCCCAGGCGGCGCTCAGGTGGGACGATCTCGACGACCCGGACGGCGAACTTCTCGTCGACCACCACGACCTCGCCCCGCGCGATGAGCGTCTTGTTGACCATGATGTCCACCGGCTCGCCTGCCAGCCGGTTGAGCTCGACCACCGAGCCGGGGCGCAGTCCGAGGATGTGCTTGATCTGCATCCGGGCCGTGCCCAACTCGGCCGTCAGTTCGACCTCGACGTCGCGCAGGAACTCGATGCTCTGCGGTCCACCGCTCTGGGTCTCCTGGCTCAGCGCCATGAAGGCAGCCGGGTGCACGCTGGCGGCCTCACCCCCGGCCTGCTCGCCCGGAGCCGCTGTCTCGCCCGTCCCTTCCGGGCGGTCGAACGACTGCCAGCTAACCGATCCGGTCGCGCCGGAGCGCTCGGGCGGTGTGTCGCTCATTCCTGGGCCTTTCCTCTCCACCTACGGGACGACGGTGTCGTCCGTGACGCGCTCGACAATGCGTACCGCCAGTTGCCCGGCAATCTGGCCCGGCTGCCCGAGGAAGCGGACCCGATCCTCCACCAGCACCGGCAGTGCGCTGTCGGCCGCGGTGTCGAGCCGGATCACGTCCCCTACTTCGACCTGGAGCAAGTCGGCCACCCGAACGGTGACTCGTCCCAGCTCGACCCGGACCGCCAGCGACACCCGTTCCAGTTGGGCCGCCAGATCGCGCTCCAGTTGCTCCCCGACCCCGGCGCGCGGGTTGGCGAACAAGAGCCGGGCGTTCAGCCGTGGAAGGATCGGTTCCAGCATCGACGCCGGCAGGCAGATCGTCAAGCGCCCGGTCGCCCCCTCCATCCGCACCTCATGCCGGATCACCAGCGCGATCTCGGTGGGGAGGAGCCCCTGAACCTGCATGGCGCCCAGGGCCACTTCGCAGTGCGGTGCACGGAGCGACGTCACCTGCGCCCACGCGTTCACGAACTCGGCGAACAACCCCTGCCCCAGCTCCTCCAGCAGAAGCATCTCGATCTCGGTGACGGAGGCACCGGCCCGCGGCGCCGGGGTCGAATCGCCAGGCCCGCCGAGCATGCGGTCGATGACGAGGAACGCGAGGTTCATGTCGATCTGCATAACGGCCTGCCCGACGAGCGGGTCGAGCGGGCTGATGAAGAGGGTCGTCGGGAAGGGCAGGCCGTCGAGGAACTCCCCCAGCGTCGACTGCTCCACATGGACGAGGGAGACATGGACGGCAGCGCGCACCTTGGAGGCCAGGAAGTTACCGGCGAAGCGCCCGAAGCCCTCCTGGATCGCCTGGATCGAGCGCAGGTGATCCTTGGAAAACTTGTCCGGTCGGCGGAAATTGTAGGGCACCGGTGAGCCCGACACGATTGGACAGCCTCCTGTCCGCGTCACGGTCCGGCGACACGACGAGCGGCGGGGAGCCTGCTACTGGATCACGAACTGGGCGAAGTACAGCCCGGTGATCTGGTGGTGCCGCAGGAGCGGCTGCAGGCTCTCGATCAACTGCTCGCGCAGCACCTCTTTCCCCTCCGGGGTCGTGACCTCCGCGACCGTCTTGGCCGTCAGCACGGAGGTGAGGATATCCTGGATCTGCGGCTTAATCGGCTCGAGCCGGGCATTGAGGGTCGCCTGCTCCTTCTCGAGCTCCTCGGTCGAGAGTTCGGACCCCACGACGCCGGGCACGTGCAAGCTGAGAACGATCTCCGTCTTAAGATACCGGAAACCGCCCGGATCGGCGAGATTGACCACGCGCTCCCCGAGCGTGACCGGAACTCCCACATCAACCCCCGTCGGCGGCGGCACCGACAACGTCTCAGTGGTGTTTCCGTTACCGAGTTGGATGCTGATCCCGCCCGGCACCAGGCTCGGGAGCACAAACACCGCCCCCACCAGGGCGACCACGATCAGGGCGCCGACCCCGCCGAACACGAGGAGCAGCCGCTTGTTCATGCCCTGCGCCACATCACCGCTCTGCATTCCTGCGTCCATCTGATTCGCCACCCCCTCGCCAGCCGCGTTACTCGTTGGAGCCCGGCTGAACGATGACCAGGTCCACTCGCCGGTTCTTCCGGCGCCCTTCTAACGTGCGGTTGTCGGCACGCGGCCGATGCTCGGCGTAGCCGACGGCCACCAGCCGCTCCGCTGGCACGCCCTGCACGTCAGAGAGGAAGCGCACCGTGCTGACCGCTCGCATGGTCGAGAGCGCCCAGTTGTCGGGGTAGTTCGGATTGGCGGGCGGAACGTTGTCGGTGTGGCCCTCTACCCGCACCGGGAAGGGCATCGGACCGATGATGGCGGCGATGTCGGCCAGCACGCGGTGTGCCTCCGGGCGAAGTTGCACCTCGCCCGGCGGGAAGAGCACGGACTCCGCCAGGTGGATCACGATCCCCTCCTGGGTCAATTCCACGTCAGCCGCATCGAGCCCCAGGTCGTAGCGCTGCACCAGTGACGCGATCTGCGCCCTGATGGCCAGGAAGCTCATGAAGCGGAAGTCCTGCTCCGCCAGCGCCGGTCCCAGCGGCTGCCCCGGCTCCATCACATCGACGCGGAAAGCCTGCTGCACCGAGGTGCTGAAGCGCTGAAACTTCGCCGAGTCGGCCTTGGAGATCGAGTACATCACCACGAAGAAGACGAGCAGCAGCGTAATGAGATCGGCGTACGTGACGAGCCACCGCTCGCTCGATGCTTCTCCCGCGTGTTCGTGCCGACGCCGGGCCATGCCGACCTACTCGCCCCCTTCCGCCATCGCCCGCGCCGCAGCCGGCACCGCTGCCGATGCACCGGCGGCGCGCTCGGCGGGCGGCAGCGTCGCCGTCAGCTTCTCCCGCAGCACCCGCGGGTTGTCGCCGGCCTGCAAGCCCATGACGCCCTCGACCACGATCCAGCGCTCGTCCGCCTCCTGTTGGCTGCGGTACTTCAGCTTGTTCCCAATCGGAATCCAGATCAGGTTGGCCGAGGCGACACCGTAGAGCGTAGCCAGGAAGGCGACCGCGATGGCCGGGCCGAGTTCGTCCGGCGAGCTGAGGTTGGACAGGACGTGGATGAGGCCCATCACCGTGCCGATGATGCCCATCGTCGGAGCGAAGCCGCCCATGGTCGAAAACATCCCGTACCCGCGGGCGTGGCGTGCCTCCATGGCCTCGATGTCGCTCTCGAGGACCGCGCGGGTGACCTCCGGGTCGGTCCCGTCGACGACCAGCGTCACGGCGCGCTGGAGGAAGGGGTCATCGATGACGCGGTCCTCCAATGCGAGCAGGCCGTCGCGCCGCGCCACCTCAGCCAGCGTGACCAGCTCGTCGATCAGCATGCGGCGGCGGTCAGGCGGCGCCTTGAACGCGCGGAGTATCAGACTGGGGATGCGCTTCGCGTCGTCGAGCGAGTGGCTGGCGATGGTGGCGCCGAAGGTCCCACCGAAGACGATCATGAAGGCGGTGATGCCGAGGAGCGACGTCAGGTGCCCGCCCTCCAGGATGAAGGCCACCACCAGCGCCGCGACGCCGAGGATGAGACCGATAATCGTCGCCAGATCCATGATTATTACCGCTCCTGCGGGACCAGGTCCGCCGCCCGCTCAACGGCTGGCGACACGTCTCCAGTCCCGGTGCCCATCGTCACCTGCTCCGGCCCCCGGACGGCCCGCTGGTACGCCAGGACCCGCTCGACCACCACCTCCGCCGGTTCGCGGACGACCACTTTGCGGTGGTTCACCAGGGTGATGACCGTGTCGGGCACCGCCTCGATCGACTCGATGAGTTCGGCGTTGAGAACGACAACGGAGCCGTCAAGCCGCGTGACCGTGACCATACACACCCCATCTCCTCAGCGGGGCGGGATGCGCCCCGGCCTTGCTGCGCCATTCTAGGAGTGTCCGTTCACCCCTCACAACCGGAAGATAGTCCCAATTGACGATGGCCCCATGTAGGACTCTCAGGCACTTGCAATCCTTGCCCGATGTACGTACACTGTGGTCGTACGGATACCGTGCCGTGCCGACGAGTGCGCAACGAATTGCATCTGGCACATCAGCGTCTTTTCAGGAGGATGCCAGTCGTGCTCAGCGACCGCGTCCACGAGAACTCCCGCATCATGGCAAGCGCGCCGCGGGGAGCGCGGCCTCGGCGCCGCGCTGCTCTGTTTGCTCTGCTCGCGAGTGCCATCCTCTGGCTTCCCTCCTGCACCGCCGACGCACAATTGGGCGACGCGCAACTGCGCATCGACTCCGGCGGGGCAGCTACCGGCAGCGCCGGGACCGTCAACTCGGGGCTGGAGTTGTTCGTCCTTCTTACCTTCCTGGCGCTTCTGCCGACCCTGTTGATGATGGTCACCTCGTTCACGCGGGTCATCATCGTCCTCTCCTTCGCACGCAACGCGATCGGCGTCCCTCAGCTCCCGCCGAACCAGGTGCTGCTGGGTCTGGCGCTGTTCCTGACCATCTTCATCATGGCGCCCGTCTGGCAGGAGGTGAACCGCACCGCGCTCCAGCCCTACCTGGCCGGCGAGATCGCGCAGGCGGAGGCGATGGACCGCGCCGTTCGCCCATTGCGCGAGTTCATGCTGCGCCAGACGCGCGAACGCGACCTCGCCCTCTTCATGCAGCTCGGCCAGCAGCCGCGCCCGCGGACGCCGGACGATGTCCCGACCTGGGTCCTGGTGCCCTCCTTCATCGTCAGTGAGCTGAAGACCGCCTTCCAGATGGGGTTCGTGATCTTCATCCCCTTCCTCATCATCGACATGATCGTCTCGAGCGCGCTGATGTCGATGGGCATGATCATGCTGCCGCCGGTCATCGTCTCGCTTCCGTTCAAAGTGCTCCTGTTCGTGATGGTCGACGGCTGGGACCTGATCGTCCGGTCGCTCGTCATGAGCTTCCAATGAGCGGGCGAGGAGACGGCGCATGAGCGAGATGCTGGTCCTGGAGCTGACGCGCGACTCGATTGCCACGCTGCTGCTGGTCCTGGCCCCGTTGCTGCTCGCCGCACTGGTCGTCGGTCTGGTCGTCAGCATCTTCCAGGCGGTGACCCAGGTGAACGAGGCCACTCTGACCTTCGTGCCGAAGATGGTCGTGATGTTCGTCGTGCTGCTGGTCGCCGGGCCCTGGATGGCCGATCAGCTCGTGCGCTTCACCGTGCGGCTGCTGACGCTGCTGCCGCAGTTGGCCCGCTGAGGGAGGACCCGGATGACGATCGCGTCGCCGCTCGTCCCTCAATCGATCGCTGTCTTCCTGCTGATGGTGACCCGCATCGGCACCATGCTGATGTTCATGCCCGGCTTCGCCGGCCGCAGCGTGCCCCCGGCGATCAAGGTCCTCGCGGCGCTGGCATTGTCGCTGGTATTGGTGCCGTTCACCCGGCCCGGCACCGAGACGCTGACCGACCCGGCGAGCTTCACGGTGGGGCTGGCGCGCGAGTTCCTCCTCGGCCTGTTGATGGGCTTTGGCATCGCCGTCGTCTTCGGCGCGATCGAGATGGCCGCCAGCCTGGTCGGCGCCCAGATCGGGCTCAACCTGAGCGGGGTGTTCAACCCGTCGCTCGACCTGCAGGGGACGCCGCTCAACACCTTCTATCTCGTGGCCGCTGCCCTCGTCTTCTTCAGCGCCAACGGGCATCACCTGGTGTTGATGGCGCTGCATCGTAGTTTCCAGACCGTGCCGATCGGGAGCGCCGCCCTCGCCGACAACGCCGGGACGGCTATCATCGCCCTCGCGAGTCTCATGTTTGTCGATGCCTTGCGCATCGGGCTGCCGGTCGCCGGGACTCTGCTCGCCGTCGACGCCTGCCTCGGCGTGCTCAACCGCATGGTGCCGCAGATGAACGTCTTCTTCGTCGGGTTGCCGGTCAAGATCTTCGCCGGCTTCGCCGTGCTGCTCTTGACCCTTCCGTTCCTGATCCGGGTCCTGGCACCCATGGTCACCGACGGCGTGATCGAGGCGATCGGCCGGGCCGGCGCGGTGGCGCGGTAGGTGGAGGGCGAGGATGGCCGAGGAGCGCACGGAACGCGCGACACCTAAGCGGCGACAAGACGCCCGACGCCAGGGCGACGTGCCGCGCAGCGCCGAACTGAGCGCTGCGGCTGGGCTGCTCGGCGCGCTCGCGTTCCTCCAGTGGTACGGCGGTCAGGCGGCCGGCGCGCTCACCGGGTATTTCCGCGGAACCTTCGGCGGGTTGAGCCCGAGTGACCTTACCCCGCTCGCCATCCAGAACCTGGCCTGGGAGTCAGGCATGGTATTCGCCCGGGTGGTCGGCCCGCTCGTGGCGGTGGTTCTGGTGGTCGGCATCGCGGCAGGGGTGGCCCAGACCGGCCCCGTCTTCGCCCTGGCCGCGCTCAAACCCGACTTCAAGCGGATCAACCCCGCCGCCGGCCTCAAGCGCATCTTCTCCCGCCGGGGCGCGTTCGAGACGTTCAAGGCACTGGTCAAGCTGGTCATCATCGCGGCGCTGACCTACCCGGTGCTGCGGGCCGAGGTCGCCCACTTCGCGTCACTGACCGGCGCCCATCCGGTGAGCATCGCCGAAGCGGTCGGACGGACGCTGGTCAAGGTCGGTCTGCGCGCGGCCGGCGCCTTCTTCATCCTGGCCCTGGCCGACTACGCCTTCCAGCGCTGGGAATACGAGCGGCGGCTCCGCATGACCCGCCAGGAACTGCGCGAGGAGCTGCGCCAGATCGAAGGCAATCCGGAGCTGAAATCGCGTATCCGCCAGCTCCAGCGGCAACTGGCGCGCGGGCGGATGATGCACGCCGTGCCAAAGGCCACAGTGGTCGTGACCAACCCGACCCACCTGGCCGTCGCGATCCGCTACGAGATGCGCACCATGCCGGCGCCAGTCGTGGTGGCCAAGGGCAGCGGTCTGACCGCCGAGCGCATCAAGCAGATCGCCCGGGAGCACGCCGTCCCGGTCGTCGAGAACAAGCCGCTGGCCCAGGCGCTCTACCGGATGGCGGACGTCGGGGCCGAAATCCCGGTCGCACTCTATGAGGCAGTGGCGGACGTGATCGCCTACGTCTACCGGCTGCGCACGCGGCCGGCGTGGGGCACAGGGAGTGAGCAAGGCACATGGTAACGACGGCGAGCAGTAGCACGCCGGCCACCGGTCTCCGGCGGCTCACCCAGTACAGCGATGTCGTCCTGGCGGTGGGCGTCATCATGATCGTCGCCATGATGATCGTGCCCATCCCGCCCGCGATCGTCGACGTGCTGATCACGCTGAACATCGCGGGGGCGCTCACCATCCTGCTGGTGTCGATCTACCTGCTGGAGCCGCTGCAGTTCTCGGCCTTCCCGTCGCTGTTGCTTCTGGCAACCCTCTTCCGCCTCGGCCTCAACGTCACGTCGTCCCGACTGATCCTGCTTCAGGGCGACGCCGGGCAGGTCATCGAGGCATTCGGGTCGTTCGTCGTCGGCGGCAACTACGTCGTCGGGATCGTCGTCTTCGTGATCCTGGTGGTGATCCAGTTTGTGGTCATCACCAACGGCGCCGGGCGCGTGGCCGAAGTGGCTGCCCGCTTCACCCTCGACGCCATGCCGGGCAAGCAAATGGCGATCGACGCCGACCTCAACGCCGGGCTCATCACGGAGGACGAGGCCCGCGCACGGCGGCAGCAGATCGCCCGCGAGGCCAACTTCTACGGCGCCATGGACGGCGCTAGCAAGTTCGTCAAGGGCGACGCCATCGCCGGGATCCTCATCATCATCGTGAACATCATCGGCGGGGTCGTTATCGGCGCGCTCCAGCGTGGGCTGCCGATCGGCGAAGCGCTGCGCACCTACGCGCTGCTGACCGTGGGCGACGGGCTGGTCACGCAGATCCCGGCCCTCCTCATCTCGACCGCGACCGGCATCATCGTCACCCGCGCGTCGGCCTCGGACCACGACCTGGGACACGATATGGTGCGCCAGGTCCTGAAGAATCCGCGCGCCCTGGCGATTGGCGGCGCGCTCCTCCTCCTGCTGGCCGTGATCCCGGGCCTACCCAAGCTGCCCTTCTTCGTGATCGCGGTCGCCCTGCTCGGCGCCAGCCAGCTCGTGCGCCAGCACGGGCGGACCGCGCCGGTCGAGGAGGCACCGCCCGAGACGCCCGTCGACGAGGACATGATGGATCTGCTACGCGTCGACCCGATGGAGCTGGAGATCGGCTACGGCCTGATCCCGCTCGTCGACGAGGCGCAGGGCGGCACGCTGCTGAAACGTATCACGCTGGTGCGGCGGCAGGTCGCGCTCGACCTCGGCATCACGGTGCCGACCATCCGGATCCGGGACAACCTGCAACTGCGCCCCAACGAGTACCGCATCAAGCTGCGCGGGGTCGAGGTCGCCGCGGGAGAGGTCTACCCCGACCGGCTCATGGCCATGAACGCGGGCGGGGTCAGCGGCGAGATCGACGGGATCGACGGCCGCGAGCCGGCCTTCGGGCTGGCGGCCAAGTGGATCCCGGAGAGCCAGCGGATGCACGCCGAGGCGCTGGGCTACACGGTGGTGGACCCGGCCTCGGTCGTGACCACGCACCTGAGCGAGGTCATCCGCACCCACGCCGCGGACATCCTGCGACGGCAGGATGTGCAGCGCCTGCTGGACGGCGTGCGGATGGAGCACCCGGCGGTGGTCGACGAGCTGGTGCCGCACCTGCTCTCCCTGGCCGAGGTGCAGCAGGTCCTCCAGCACCTCCTGCGGGAGGGGATCTCGATCCGCGACCTCGTAACCGTGCTCGAGGCTCTCGGCAACCATGCCCGGACGACCAAGGACGTGCCCACCCTGGCGGAGCATGTGCGCGCCGCCCTGGCGCCAGCCATCTCGGCCCGCTACGCCACGCCGGAGGGCGACCTCTACGTCCTGACCCTGCAGCCGGAGGTATCGTCTCACCTGGTCGACTCCCTGCAGGCCACCGAGTCCGGGCCGCAACTCTCGCTCGACCCTGAGTGGCTACAGCGTCTCTTGACGGCAATCGCCCGCGAGATGGAGCGGGTCGCCAGCCTTGGTCGCCAGCCGATCCTGCTCGTGCCGGCCGGGATTCGGCTGGCTCTGCGGCGCGCAACCGAACGCTCACTGCCCAACCTGACCATCCTCTCCTACCGGGAGATCGCGCCCAACGTGCAGGTCCACGCTGCCGGCATGGTACGGGTGTAGGTGAAGCATGGGTCAGACGTTTCGTGCCGCGACTGTGACGGACGCCATCCGCCAGGCCAAGGAGGAGCTTGGCCCGGACGCCCTCATCCTTGAGGTGCGTCGCTCCGCCTTTGATGGCGGGGTGGAAATCGTCGCCGCGACCGGCCAGACGGGAGAGTTCCCCGTGACCGGCAACGGCCGCACCGGGCCGCTGCCGCGTATTGACGCGCTCGCCGCCCTGCGCCGCCGGGCCTCACGCACGGGCAGCGCGCCCAACGGTACATCGGGTGAGTCCGACATCGGACGTTCCTGGGGGCCGGACGACCTCGACGTCGACTTCATCCGCCAGTGCGGCGTCAGCGAGCGCCTGGCGAGCGACCTGGCGATGGCCTGCGGGGCGGGCTCGGCGCTTCGGCGGCACGCGGCCGTCACCCACGTCCTCCAGCGACGCATCAGCACCGAGGACCTGGTCGGGACGGGCCATGAGCGCGTCGTCGCCGCGCTGGTCGGGCCGTCCGGCGTAGGGAAGACCACCACCATCGCCAAGCTGGCCGCAATCTTCAGCGCCACCCGCGGGCGCCGCGTGGCCCTGGTCACCACCGACACCTACCGTGTGGGCGGCATCGCACAGCTCAAGACGTTCGCTGAGATCCTGCAGCTTCCTTTCTATACGGTTTACACGCGCGAGGACCTGGACCACGCACTCGAGGAGACGGCCGAGGCCGACCTCGTGCTGGTCGACACCCCGGGCTGCAACCCCTACGACGCCGCCATGCTGAGGGAGATGCGGAACCTGATCGGCAGCAACACGCCGGTCACCTGCTATCTCACGCTCGCCATGACCGGCGACTTCGACGAGTTGATCGCGGCGAGTCAGCGCTTCGCCCTCCTCAACCCGGCCGGCCTGATCGCGACCAAGCTCGACGAGACGCGCCGCGCCCCCGCCGTGATCGGGTTGGTCGAACAGACCCGGCTGCCGCTCACCTACACCTGTGCCGGGCCGCTCGTGCCGGACGACATTGCGGTCGCTTCCCCGGCTGCGCTGGCTGATCTGCTGCTCAGCGCCATGGAGTACCGCTACCAACGGGAGCTGGTACGGCAGTGACGCGGATGTGGCCCATGCGTAGTACGTACGTACCATCTCACCGTCTGAGACCGGTACGGAGGTCCGTCGGCATTGATGACGCCCGGCCCCGAAGAACCGCGACGGACGGGCCATGTTGGATTGAACGGACCTGCCGTAGCATCGGGTTGAAACTCCGGAGCAGCGACGTCACGGGCAGCCGAACCGGGCGGCACTGGGCGTCGCACGGATTGGCTGGAGGAGAGGCCAGATATGTGGAAGCCCCGACGCCAGCCGGGGACACGCGAGCAGATCTTCCTGCTGGCAGTTGGTGTCTTCCTCACCGTCTACATCATCACCCTGGTGCGGACCCGCTCGATCGAGTGAGTGCTGCTCGCCAGCACCGGAGCCCTCGCCATCACCATCTGCGCTGGGCTGCTCATCACCGAAGTCATCGCTCCCCCGCCCCCGGCCGAAGAGCCAAGCTCGGAGGACGAGGACGAGCCGGTGGAGGACCGCGGGCGTGTGATCGACTTCACCCTCCCCGACGAGCAGGGCACGCACCACGACGGAGCCCTGGCCGGCGACTAGCGTCCGCGCGCCGTGACACCACGAGATAGAGGGATACGCCGGAGATGAGCACCGCGTCGATCACTGTGGGAAGCCCAGAAGCAGGTACAGCCCTGTGGCGCCGCTACGCCATCGAGCGTGACGGCAGCACCCGCGAGGCGCTGATCCGGCAGTATGCCCCCCTGGTCAAGTACGTGGTGGACCGGTTGCGGGTCGCGCTGACCGCCACGCTCGACCGAGACGACCTGCTGGGGTACGGCACCATCGGGTTGATCGAGGCCATCGACCGCTTCGACCCGGAGCGCGGCGTCAAGTTCGAGACTTTCGCCATCCAGCGCATCCGTGGAGCAATCATCGACGCCGTGCGGACCCTTGACCTGGTGCCACGCACCGCCCGGCAGCGGGCCCGCGCCATCGAGCAAGCCTACCGGGAGATCTTCGCCGCGACGGGCCGTATGCCGCCCGAAGAGGAAGTGGCGGCTCACCTGGGCATGACCATCGACGCCTTCCGGCAGGCGCTCCAGGACGCGGCCTGCGCGATTCTCCCGCTCCAGCAATCCGACCGCGACGGCGAGGGCACGCTGGAGGACACCCTGCCCGACGCCCAGGCGACCGAGCCGCTCGACGCCGCGGTGCGGTCCGATCTGGTGCACCGTCTCGCCGCGGCGCTGGAGCGCCTGCCCGAGCGGGACCGCTTGATTGTGACGCTCTATTACTACGAAGAGCTGACGCTGCGGGAAATCAGCGAGGTGCTGGGGATCACCGAGTCGCGGGTGAGTCAGTTGCTGAGCCGCGCTCGGCTGCAACTCCGCGCCTTGCTCCACGAAGGTGGTATGAGCGCGGACGACGTGCTCACCTAAAGGGGGATACTGACCAGAACCATGGACGGGCTCTCGGTTTCGCCATACCTGCAAGTTCTTGGGCTGATCGCCGGCCTCGGCGTGGCCTCGGTGGCCGGCTGGACGGCCAACACGGCCCTGGGGAAGAGCCGGCACCTGCGGCGCGAGGTCGAGGAGATGCGGCAGGAGATCCGCCGCCTCCGGCGAGAGATCGTCAGTGCCACCACGGCCGCGGCCAACGCGGCCGCGCCGGTGCCGTCCCTGCGGGAGCGCATGACGACCCTCCCGGGCGAGGGGCAGCCCCTCAGCGGACAGCCACAGGCACACGCCTTCGGCCGCTCCGCCCCGAACACTCCGCCGCCCGATGTGAAGGAGATCGCGGCACAGCTCGGCATGCAGTCGCCGGAGGCGATCGAGCACTTGCTGAGCGGCCAGATGTCGCTGGCTGCGGCGGCGCGCGAGTTGGGCACCGGCCGGCAGGAGGCGCGCCTGCTCTACTGGCTCCACGGCCGCGGCGAACGGGGGCAGATCGATGCCTAGTGGCTGGCTGCGGCACCTGCCCGCCGCACTGCTCGCTGTCGCACTCGTCGTGGCTGCTGTACCGCACGCGGCCGCCGAGTCGTTCCCGACGCGAGTGATCGTCTCCCACGTGCCGACGATGGCGACCTGGGGACCGGCTGACGCCAACGGCGTGGTCCTGGTCAACCTGGAAGAGGCAGACATCCGCGCCGACCTGGTCGGGCTCCCGGCGCTCCCGTCAGGTGAGCGCTACCAACTGTGGCTCATGAATTCGGCCACCGGTGAGACCTACCCCTTGGCACGCTTCACTGCCGTGGAGGGATCAACCACGTACGTCGACCAACTGCTGCCGGAGCCCATCCCCGACCGGGGCTGGGACTTCGTCATGGTCACCGTCGAGCCGGAGCCGGACCCGGACCCCGGGCCGGATGCCCGCCGCGTCTTGGTCGGCAGCTTCCCTGGCACTCCGGCGGAGATCCAACAGTTCCCGCCGACCCTCCCGCAGACCGGGCAGGCATCGCAGGAGACCGGGCCGGGCATGCCCCTCGCTCTTGGGGCGAATGCGGCGCTGCTCGTCGGGCTCGTTGCGCTGCGCCGCGTCCGGCGGCAGCGGCGCCCGGTCCCGGGGAGCACGGAGGAGATATGATCCGCTCGATGTATCAGGCGGCTGCGGCGATGATGGCCGAATTCAGTCGCCAGCTCACCATCAGTGAGAACCTTGCCAACGTCAGCACACCCGGCTACAAGGCGCGCCGCACGACCGTCCAGGATTTCCGGGAGATGTTCCTCAGCCGGTTCGCCGGCGGCAGCGCCACCCCGATCGGGTCGATCTCGACCGCCGTGCGACCGGAGGAGCGGGCGATCGACCTCAGCCAGGGCGCGCTCGTTGAGACCGGACGGCCGCTCGACCTCGCCATCGCCGGCACGGCCTTCTTCGCCGTGCAGACGCCGGATGACGTGCAGTACACCCGCGACGGCCGCTTCCAACTCGACGCCGACCGCCGCCTGGTGACCGGCGACGGGTTCCCGGTGCTCGGCCTCAACGGCCCGATCACCCTGCCCGAGGGTGACATCCACGTCACTGCCGACGGGACGATCCTGGTGAACGGGGCACCGGCGGGTCAACTGCAGCTCGTGGAGTTCCCACCTGACACCCCGATAGAAGCCGTCGGTCAGAACCGCTTCGCCATCGAAGGCGCCGGGCAACAGTCGGAGACGGCCGGCGTGAGCCAGGGCTTCGTCGAGCAATCGAACGTCGACCTGGCCCAGTCGATGGTCGAGATGCTGGAGGCGAGCCGCAGCTACGCGCTCGCCCAGCGCATGCTGCAGGTGTCTGACGCGACGTTGGGCACCGCCGTGAACGAGATCGGACGCGTGGTGTCGTAGGCGTGCCGGGGGACGGCACGAGGAGGAACCGGATGACCAGTCTCTACGCGACCGGAGCCAACGGGTTGCGCGTCCAGCAGGCGCGGCTCGACGCCGTCGCCAACAACGTGGCCAACCTCGGCACGACCGGCTTCAAAGCGGCGCGGGTGGATATGGTGGACATGCCTCCGCAGCCCCTGGAGGTGGCCCGCGCCGGCGGCGCTGCAGACCCGGTCACCGAGATCGGCGAGGGAGTGACCATCGGCGGGATCAGCCGCGTCTTCGAGCCGGGGACCCCGCGGCCGACCGGCAACCCGCTCGATGTCGCCATCCTTGGACCGAACACCTTCTTCGTCCTGACCACGCCGGACGGCCAGACCCTCTACACGCGGGACGGTCAGTTCCGCCCCGACAGCACCGGCCAGCTCGTGACGCCCGCAGGCGACCGGCTCAGCCCACCCATCACGCTCCCACCCGGCGCCAGCGTGACCGAGGTGACGCCCGAGGGGCGAATCCTCGCCACGCTGCCAGGGGAAGTGAACCCGGTGGAGGTCGGGCGGATCACCCTGGCGCGCTTCGCCAACCCGCAGGGACTGGCGGCGGCGGGACAGAACCGCTTCGCAGCCACGGTCGCCTCCGGCCCGCCGCAGGTCGGAACACCCGGCGCGGATGGCTTCCCTGCGCTCCAGAGCGGCGCCTTGGAGGCGTCGACGGTCGATCTGGCCGAGCAGATGACCACGCTGATCGAGGCCCAACGCGCCTACACCGTCAATGCGCGTGCGCTTCAGACACTCGACGAGATGGTGGGCCTCGCGATCCAGGTGCGCTCGTAACCGGGTGCCTACCCGGGTATCGGGCACGACTGGCCCTTTAGGAAACGGAGCGACTGGCCGATACTGTGAGTAGGACGTCATCGTCCAGCGACCTAACCCAACCAGGCGCGAGTGGGAGCCAGAGATGATCGATCGGATCGGGACGAACAAGGCACGCGAAGCCTACGCTGCACGCGCCCAGGAGGCGAAGGCCACCCGACGGACCGACCGCGACCGGGGTGTGACCGGTACAGGCGGCTCGTCCACCGGGGAGACCGAAGCGGTGGCGGTGTCCGAGGGGCTGCGCCAGATCCAGCGGGCGGCCGAGGCGGTCCGTTCCAGCCCCGACATGCGCGCGGAACGCGTGGCGGAGCTGCGCCGGCGCATCGAAGCCGGGGAGTACCACGTGCCGGCCGAGAAGGTCGCGGCCAAGCTGCTCGGGCTCGACGATGACCAGGCCTGAGCCCGAGCGCCGCGTCCTGGAGGCGCAGACCCTCGTCGAGGCACTCATCAAGATCCAGCAGCGGCTGGTCGAGCGCCTGGAGGGCCTGCGATCGGCCCTCGGCGATGGCGACCTCGATGCCGTGGCGGAGGTCGTCCGCCACGTCCAGACCCTCTGCACCGATGCCTCCAACATCCAGGACCGGCTCGACTCCCAGTTCGCGGCGCTCGATGACGCGGAACGCGCCGCGCTCGCCCCACACCTTCGAGACTTGGAGCGCGAGGCCGGTCGGGTGGCGCTCCTGCGCGACCAGGTGGACGACCTCATCGACGCGCTCGCCGGCGTGACCCACGAGACGATCATCGCCAACAACCAGCTCGCCAGCCGTCTGAACGGTTATCACCCCGGCACCCAGGTCCCTGTCCGCCCGCACCTTTTCGACCACACCGCCTGAGTGCCCGATAGGTATGTCGGCATCTCGCCTTCCCCTGGTTCGGACGGCAACCAGGCGTCGCCGCACATGCTGTCATGCTGAGCGGAGGCGCCCGCGGCTCCGCGCCGGGCTGCGTAGTCGACGGTTGCTCGCCTCGGGGCGGGCCGTCCTGATCCGAGATCCATCGCTCCGCTCAGGATGACAGCGCAACAGCGGGTCGCGGACGCGGTGCGGACACGCTCCGTCCCTCAAGTTCCGGCGCCACCTGCCGATAGTCGTAAACAGAGGGACGAAGAACACCGGGGAGGTCACGGACGTGTTCCCAACGTTTGGACGACTGGAAACCTTGCTCCGCGCGCTGCAGACCCAGCAGCGGGCGGTCGACGTCACCAACCACAACATCGCCAACGCCAATACGCCCGGGTTCAGCCGCCAGGTTGCGGCGCTCGGGACCACCCCGCCCTATACCATCCCGACGCTAAGCGCGCCGCGGGTGGGCCAGATCGGAACCGGCGTCACCGTCCTCTCGGTCCAGCGCATCCGCGAAGGGTTCCTCGATGTCCAGTACCGCACCCAGGCCGAGCAGCTCGGCATGAGCGAGGCCAAGACCGCCATCTACCGCACGCTCGATACGCTGCTCAACGAGCCGAGCGAGACGGGCCTCGGCGCGGCACTCGACAAGTTCTGGGCAGGCTGGGAAGAGGTCGCCAACCGGCCAGAGCACGTGCCCACCCGCCAGGCGCTCATCGAGGTGGCGCAGACGCTCGCCCATCGCTTCAACGCCATGCGCAACCAGGTGCTGCAGCAGCGCGAGGAAGCCGCCCACCGGCTGGCGCTTGAGGCCGACAGAATCAACCAGATCGCACAGCAGATCGCCAGCCTGAACGCCCAGATCCGCGGCGTCCTGGCGATGGGCCAGCAGCCCAACGACCTCATGGACACCCGCGACCAGTTGCTCGACCAGCTCGCCCGGAGCATCGGTACGACCACGACCGTCACGCCCGACGGCGCGATCAACGTCTACATCGCCGGTCACGCCCTGGTGGACCGGGATCAGACCGACGCCCTGCGGGTGACCTTCGACCCGGTCACGGGCAACGCGGAGCTGACGTGGGTCAGCGACGGCCGCTCAGTCGACGTCACGCTCGGCGCCGCCGCCGGGCTGATCGAGATGCACAACGTGGCGCTGCCGGGGATCCTCGGCGATCTGGAGGCCCTGCGCGACACGCTGGTGGCCGAGGTGAACGCGCGGCACCAGGCCGGCTTCGGGCTCACCGACACCGGGCCGACGCCGCCTGGACGCGACTTCTTCGAAATCCTGCCGAACGGCGACCTGCGTGTGCTGCCGGCGCTGACCGCCGACCCGTCGCTCCTCGCCGTGGCCTCGGCGCCGGGGGTGCCGGGCAACGCCGACATCGCGCTCGCGATCGCCGGGCTGGCTGAAGAGCTCACCATGGGCAGCGGCACGGCGACCATCAACACCTTCTACGAGACATTCATCGCCCGCGTCGGGAGGGAGGCGGAGCGAGCCGAGGCCGACCGAGTCAATCAGGAGTCGCTGACCCGCGCCATCGACCGGCGCCGGCAGGAGGTCGCCGGGGTGTCGCTCGACGAAGAGGCGGTCAACCTGATCAAGTACCAGCACGCCTATCAAGCGGCGGCTCGGGCGATGACCGTCGTGGATGAGATGCTCGACAAGTTAATCAACGGCACGGGCCTCGTCGGCCGGTAGGAGAGTGACCATGCGAGTCTCGACAGCGATGATGAGCGAGACCATTCTGTGGAACATCACCCGCAACGCGGCGCGACTGGACCGCGTGGCTGATCAGATCGGCTCCGGGCGGCAGATCCGCCGGCCGTCCGACGACCCGGTCGGTACGGCCAACGTCCTCCAGCTCGACTCGACGCGCGCCCGCATCCAGCAGCACCTGCGCAACATCGACGACGCCCGCTCCTGGATCGATGCGACCGACCAGGCGTTGTCGAGCATCAACGCCGGCATCCAGCGGGCGCGTGAGATCACGCTCGCCGCGGCTAACGGCACACTGGCGCCCGAGAACCGCGATGCAATCGAGACCGAGCTGCAGCGGATCCTGGAATTGGCGATCGGTACCGCCAACACTCGCCTCAACGGCCGCTACATTTTCTCCGGCCAGAAGACCGACACGCCGGCTTTCAGCGGGCCGCCCAACGCCCCTGTCTATCAGGGAGACTCCGGCCCGATCGTGCGGGTAATCGATGTCGGCGTCACCGTGACGATCAACGTGACCGGCGATACCGCTATCCTGCCGACGCTCAATGCCCTGGCACAGGCACAGGCGGCCGTCGCCGCCAACGACCCGGACGCGATGCGCGCCGCTATCGACGCGCTCGACGACGCGCACACAGCGCTTCTCACCGCGCAGGCGCGCGCTGGAGCCATCGGCAGTCAGCTCGAAGAGCAGGCCTCCCGCCTTGAGGCGCTTGACGTGAGCGTAGCGCGCCTGCGCAGTCAGATCCAGGACGTCGACCTGGCGAAAGCGGTGAGCGACTACTCGACGCTGCAGACCATCTACCAGGCGTCGCTCGCCGCAGGTTCCCGCGGCATCCTGCCGAGCCTGTTCGACTACCTGGCATGAGTAGGCTGGAGAGGGATCACATGGCACTTGCCCACGCAATCGACCCGGTCGCGGATGCCCCGGTCACTACCACGGTGCTCTTCCCTGCTGGACTGGTCGGCTTCCCCCGCTGGCGCCGGTTCCAGGTCGTGGAAGACCCGGAGACACCCGAGTTCGCCCTGCTCCAGTGCCTCGACGAGCCGAGCGTTTCGTTACTCGTCGCCGCGGTCGAACCACTCGTCCCCAGCTACCTCGACCATCTCGGCCCTGGCGATCAGGCTGCCCTGGCAGCGCTCGGTGTGGGAGCACGTCCCGACATCGACCTGTACTGCACCCTCACGGTGCACGAGTCCTCGGAGGTCACCGCCAACCTGGCCGGACCACTCGTCATCGACCGGGAAGCCGGCTGTGGCACCCAGGTCGTCCTGACCGACTCGACCTGGCCCGTGCGGTACCCCCTCGGCACGGTCACGGAATAGGGTGCGCCGATGCTGGTACTCGCAAGGCGCGCCGGCGAGACGATCGTGATCAACGGTGAGATCCGGGTGACGGTGCTTAGTGTCGAGGGCGAGCGTGCCCGCCTCGGCATCGAGGCTCCACGCTCCATCCCCATCGTGCGCGAGGAGATCTACGAAGCCGTGCGCGCCGAGAACCTCCAGGCAGCCCGCACCTCCCAGCATCCCAACATCCTCCGCAAGCTCGGCCACACCCTCCGCCAAACCGCCGCGACGCACGGCTGAGCTGCGACACCGCGCGCAAGAACCTCAGCACCGGCGCATCCGACCAGGAGCGCGGGCGTCCTCGCCCGACTCTATCTTGGGATCCACGGGCGCTGCCGCCATCCGAGCGGCCAACCAGCCCCGTCGGTCGGGTCCGCGCTGGTGGCGCGTGCCCCGGTGACCCCCCAGGCTGACAACGAAAGCCCGCTAACGCGGGCTGGACGCAATGAGCCGAATAGGTGGCGGGAGGGTCCAGGTGCTCGGCGCGTGCCCGGGGCTCAAGCCGCCGGGCTGACACGGCGAAGCCCACTGAAGGGGCTTGGGACGCGGTGTCCGGTGGGTGGCCGCACCGGGTACGCCTGGAGGTAGTCATCACAGCCCCTTCAGTGGGCTTACCCAATATTCAGCCCGGCGGCTTGAGCCCCGGGCACACGCCGAGCGGTGAGACACAACGCCGGGCGGTGAGCCTTGCTCCGTCCCAGCCGGCTTATGATGTTTCCAAACTAACTCGGACCATACTCGCCTAGGCACATCGATGCCTGCGGAGCGCTCAGAATCGTGCGTGGGTTGTGTCCTGTCGCACCTCGCAGCGGTCGTCGGAGCGATAGTCCGATTCAGTTGTGAAAGATCATCAGCCGGCTTTCGTTGTCAGCCCGGCGGCTTGAGCCCCGGGCCCCCCACCACGTCCGCAGACCGATTAGACGCGGCCTGCATAACAGGAAGACTCATCCCCCACACCGAGCCGCCGCAATAGGCTCCACAAGGCCCGGCTCCGAGGTCGGGCAAACCAGCGTTGGCTACCCCTCAAGTCTTTTCCACCCTATGCCGATGATCCCTAACAGAGAGGAGGTCCGCCCCGACGGGGCAGAGAAAGGTCAACCGGGAGCGACGCCGTACGGTCGCAGCCGATCGCAGCGGGCGATCGGAGAAGGTAACGGGAAACCGTCGCAGGGAGGCGACGGAAGTAGGAACGGCAAAGGAGGCCAAACCAATGCGTATCAATACCAACACCGCCGCATTGAACGCCCAGCGCAACCTGGGGATGTCCGCGCTCAGCATGAACAAGGCGATTGAGCGCCTCTCCAGCGGCCTGCGCATCAACCGCGCGGCCGACGACGCGGCCGGCCTGAGCATCAGCGAGAAGATGCGGGTCGAGATCCGCGGCCTGCGCCAGGCCGTGCGCAACGCGCAGGACGGCATCTCGCTCGTCCAGACCGCTGAGGGTGCGCTCAACGAAGTCCACGGCATCCTTCAGCGCATGAACGAGCTCTCGCTCCAGGGCGCCAACGGCACGCTGTCGCAGGACGACCAGGTGGCCGTCGAGGCAGAGTTGAAGCAGTTGGTGGAGGAGATCGACCGGATCGCCAACACCACCGGATTCAACGGCATCAAGCTCTTCAATGGCGGTGCCACCGGCGTGACCGTGGAACTGCAGATCGGTTCTGGCACCTCGGCCGCGGAGGTCCTGAGCATCAACATCCAGGGGATCAGCACCGCCGACATCGGCAACACCGGGGGCACCGTCACCAGCCTCAATGCCGCGGTGACCGCCCTGGGGACTGCGATCAGTGGCGGCACCGGCGTGGAGCAGGCCTTCCGGGACGTCGTGGACTCGGTCGTGCAGGCGGTCAAGGACGTGTCCCAGATCCGCTCCAGCCTCGGTGCGTACCAGAACCGGTTGGAGCACACCATCAACAACCTGAACGTGGCGGTGGAGAACCTGTCCGCCTCCGAGTCGCGCATCCGCGACGCCGATATGGCGGAGGAGGTCGTGGCGATGACCCGCGCCCAGATCCTCCAGCAGGCGGGCACGGCCGTCCTGGCACAGGCCAACCAGGCGCCGCAGATGGTGCTGTCGCTCCTGCGTTAGATCACGGACGCACGGCAACCTCCCCGGGCGGGACCGGCTCGCGAGCCGGTCCCGTTCCGTTTCTCTCGGTCATCCCCCGATCTATGGTCACCGGCGCCGCCTCCACCGAGACGCAAGCTGATCCGCGCCAGCCTCGGCAGTGAACCGCGGTCGCGACCTTTGCGCCCCTAAAGTTCACCCCCTCCCCTGCCGATGATCTCTATCAAGGAGGGGCATGCTGGCCCACATCGTCACCCCTCAGCAGGAAGGAGGCACCATGGCGAATCGAGTTGGTCCGGTCGACGCGGTCGCCGAATCCCCCGCACGGGATGTCACGAGCTATCCCTATCCCATCCGTCCGGCCCAGGCGACGCACGGCCCGCGCTCGGCCGCGCGGCAGGCGCTCGTCCCTGGCGCCCCGAGCGACATCGTCGAGCTGAGCGTCGGCGGGATGACGCTGAGCAAGCTGCCGCCGACCGTTTACCTGCGGTTCCTGCGTGAGGAGGGCAGCAACCGCGTCGTGGTACAGGTCGTGGACAGCGCCACCGACGAGGTCATCCGCCAGGTGCCGCCGCGCGCGCTGCACGAGGTGCTGCGGGGGCTGGAGCAAATCAGCAGATAGGGGCCGAAGGAACGCCAGGACCGGGGAGCAGGGAGACACGGGATGAGCATTGGTGGCGGGTTTCGGGTCGACGGATTGATCTCAGGGTTGCAGACCGGCGACATGATCGAACAGATCATGGCGCTGGAGCGCCGCCCACTGCTCGGCCTGCAGCGGCAGCAGAGCCAGATCCGGGCCAAGCAGGCAGCCTGGCGCGACCTCGCCTCCAAGGTCCAGGCGCTACAGACGGCCATCGCCAACCTGCTCAACCCGGCGACCCTCAGCGGAAACACGGTCAAGATCGGGACGACCAACGCGCCGCTCACCGCGTCGGCCTCGTCCAGCGCCACGCCCGGCACCTACTCGGTCCTCGTCTCCCAGCTCGCCACCAGCACCGTCGTTCGCAGCACCGCACCGATCTCGGCCGACATCGACACCACCGCCCCGCTGGCCACGGCCCGGCTGCGCGCTCCGGTCACCGCGGGGACGTTCTCGATCAACGGCGTCAGCATCGCCGTCGACCCCGAGGTCGACTCGCTGGACGACGTGCTGGAGCGCATCAACGCGTCCGGGGCCGGCGTCACCGCATCGGTGACGATCGTGGACGGCCGCGCGCGCCTCCAGATCAGCGCCAACACGCCGGGCGGTGCGCTCCAGCTCGGCTCCGCCGGAGATACGTCCAATTTTCTGTCAATGACTCAGGTACTGGCCGCTCCGCGCAACGGTGACTCGATCACCGGCATGGCCAGCCTCACGACGGTGAACACGACGGCCGCGCTGGCGGACGCGGGCCTGGCAGTGCCGGTCACGGGACGGGGCACGCTCACCATCAACGGGGTCGCGATCGACTACGACGCCGATGTCGACTCCCTGAGCACGTTGATCGCGCGGATCAACGCCTCCGACGCGGGGGTGATCGCCAGCTACGATCCGCTGGCGGACCGGTTCCAACTGCAGAGCAAGCGGACCGGCAGCCTGACGATCTCGCTGTCCGACACCGGCACGCTCGCCAGCGCCCTGGGCATCGCCGATCCGGCCGCGCAGACGCTCGGCACCAACGCCGCCTACAGCATCGACGGCGGAGCCACCTGGCGCTACAGCACCACCAACACCGTTGCCGACGCGATCCCGGGCGTCACGCTGACCTTCACCGGCACTACCAACGACCCGGCCACGCTCACCGTTGGGCCGGACGTCGACGCCGCCGTAGCGGCGGTCAAGAAGTTCGTCGACCAGTTCAACACGGTGCTCAGCGCGATCCGCACCCAGACGAAGTACGACGCGACCACCCAGCAGGCGGGGCTGCTCAGCGGCGACCACGGGCTGCTCTCGGTGGCGACGACGCTGCGCAACCGCATCGTGGGCATGGCCGTAGGACTCACCGGCAGCTACACGCTGCTGGGCCAGGTCGGCCTCAGCTTCGGGAAGTTCGGCAGCGCCGTCGGTACGACCGACAACCTGCAGCTCGACGAGGCCAAGCTCCGTGCGGCACTCACCGAGAATCCGAACGCCGTCTTCGAACTCTTCGCCGCCCAGCCGAGCGCGCGGCTGACGGCCGCGGGGGACATCGTGAGCGTGGTGGGGCGTCCGGAGGGTCTGCCGACGGGCGGGCGCTATGAGATCGAGTCCGATGGTAACGGCAACCTGACCGCTCGCCTCTATGACGCCGCCGGGCAGCTCGTCTCGACCACCACCGGCACGATCACGCCGGGCGGCACGAACACGACGCTGATCCCCGGGCTCACGCTTCGGGCGTCCGACACCCTGACCGGCGCCGGCAGCACGCTCGCCGTGAGCAACACCGAGGGCATCCTGACCGGGATCGATCGGTACCTGCGCGAGGTGCTCAGCGACAACGGTGTGTTCAAGCTCCGGGATACCGGCGCCGACGCGCAACTCAAGCAACTGGATGCCCAGATCCGCCGGCTCGAAGATCGCCTCGACATGCGCGAGGCGAGCCTGATTCGCCAGTTCGCGATGCTGGAGCAGACGCTGGCCCGGATGCAGGCGCAGAGCCAGGCGCTTGCGAGTCAACTGATGGGACTGATGGCCGGCGCGAGTTACCGGTAACGGCAGGACTCGCAGCCCGCCGAGTGGAGCGGCATTGGGACGTGAAATGAGAGGGGCATGGAGAGGAATGACGATGATCAACCCGTACGACCAGTATCGACGAATCGCCACTGAGACGGCGGACCCGGTGGAACTGGTGCTGATGCTCTACCGCGGCGCCATCCGGAATCTGGAGGTGGCCGAGGCCGCGCTGGAGCGGCGCGATTCGTCCCAGGCGCACGAGTCACTGGTGAAGACCCAAAATATCGTGGCCGAGTTGATGGGCACCCTCAACCTCGACGCCGGTGAACTCGCCCACAACCTCCACCGCCTCTACGACTACATGCAGCGGCGCCTGCTCCTGGCCAACCTGCGCAAAGATGCCGCCCCGGCCGCTGAGGTGCGTGGAATGCTGACCGACTTGCTGGCAACCTGGGAGGAGCTGGCGCAGCGGTACCGGGCAGCCAGGGCCGTCCAGCCGGCCCTGGTGGGTGTGCGCGGCGCAGCGTAACGGGAGACGGGCGATGGGACACCTGACCACCACCCCGGCCACCACGATCGACGGCATGCTGGCAGGCATCCTCGCGCTCGCCCGCGAGCAGGCGCACGCCGCCCGCGTGGGGGACTGGGATACCGTCAACGACCTCGCCGCCAGGCGAGATGAGCTGACGGCCAATCTGAGCGCCGCGGAAACCCTCAACCAGCCGGCAGATGCGGCACGGGAGCGCATCGCGGAACTCTTCTCCGCGATCAAGGCATCCGACGACGAGGTCACCGCACTCGTCAGGCGTGAGATCGAGCGGCTCGCCCGTGAGATGGCCGAGATCCGCCGTGGGCGTGCGGCCGCAAGCGCCTATGCCCGCGAGGCCGGCGGCGCCCGGTACGACCTGGTATGTCGCTATGGCTAGGTTACGGGGGCGAGCACTGCTGTTGGCAGGGGTCGTGCTCTCGGCGCTCGCGCTGGGCGGATGCAGCCCGCCGGTCACCGTCACCATCGGCAAACCCGCTGAGACGCCGGCGGTCATGCTCGGCGACCCACCGACCACGGGCACCCGTGGGATGGCCGAGTCCTCCGGGCAGTCGGCCGCTCCGGCGACCGGCCACCTGTTCACCGGCTGGGCGAGCCTCAGCCAGGGTGTCCTTCGGACGCCCCCGGCGACGAGCCTTGAGATCCCAGCGTTGGGGATCTCCGTCCCCGTGGAGCAAGTGCCGTCCGCCATCATCGACGGCGTGTGGCAGTGGCCGGTCCCCGCTCACAGCGCCGCCCACCACCTGGGCACGGCCAACCCGGGCGAGCCGGGGAACATCGTCCTCTCCGGCCACGTCGTGACCAATGACGGCCCAGGGGTGTTCGCACCGCTCCTCCAGGCCGCGCCCGGCCACGAGATCACCCTCCGAAGCGACGCCGGGACCTTCACCTACCGCGTCGAGTCGGTCACGGTCGTCCCCGAAACCGATACCAGCGTCTTCCTCCAGGTCCCATTCGAGCGCCTGACCCTCATCACCTGCGTCCCCGACGGGGTCTACAACGACCGCGTCGTCGTCGTGGCCCGCCCCGTCACCGCGCCGACGGCCCGGGTTCCCTGACGACCGGGCCGCACTGGACGACCTTCCCTCCTCGACCACCCATTAGTGCCAGGAAACGGACCAGCCAAGGGACTTTCTTCCCCAGGTCGAACTTAGACCGTTGGGGGATGTCGGGTGGCAACCCACAAACCTATAGTAGTGTCGATGTACGTACACTCGGTCGCCGTGCGGCACCGGCTGCCCTGCGGGGCAGGAAACAGTCCCAGACGGGGCCGCGCTCCCGTCACACGGGATCGGTGCCGCGACCTGCGTAGGGTGTCACCTCGCGCTGCGACCGGGATGAGCGACTGACGGGGAGAACGGCCATGAGCATCTTCGAGACGATGCGAGTCAGCATGTCGGGCCTCACGGCTCAACGGCTGCGCATGGACGTCATCGCCAGCAACATTGCCAACGTCGACACCACCCGGACGCCCGAAGGCGGCCCCTACCGCCGCCGGCAGGTGGTCTTCACGGCGGTACCCGCCACCGACTCTCGCCCGTCCGCAGGCGGTTTCCAGCGAGTCCTGGCTCCCGTCGATCCGCAGAGCAACGCGGGACAGGGAGTCGCCGTGACCGCGATCCGAACCGATCCGGACGCCGTGCGTCGGGTGTACGAGCCCGACCACCCCGACGCCGACGAGGAGGGCTTCGTCCTACGGCCCGACATCGACGTGATCACCGAGATGACTGATCTCCTCGCCGCCAGCCGGGCCTACGAGGCGAACGTCACCGTGCTCAATGCCGTCAAGGCGATGGCGAGCCGGGCGCTGACGATCGGCCGCGGGTAGTGCGCGTCGTGCGCGAGGCGGGAGAGGGTAGACGATGAGCGTTCCACCGATCAACCCGGCAGAGGTAGGCGCGAGCACCGCGATCATCCAGCCGCGCTCGACCCAGTCGGCAGACGGTGCGTCGTTCACCAACATGATCGAGCAGGCGCTCGGAGAACTGAACCAGTCGCTCAACCTCGCCGACGACCTCGCCATGCGGCTGGCAGCCGGGGAAGAGGTCGATCTGCACGAGGTGATGATCGCGCTTGAGATGGCCGGGATCGGCCTCCAGACGGCGATCCAGATCCGCAACCGGGTGATCGAGGCCTACAAGGAAATCATGGCCATGCCGGTCTAGCCCGCCGGCGAAGCCGCTGACACGCACGGCGACTTCGGGTAACAGCCCGGGGACCAGCGACCGGGCGAAGGAAGTAACCACGCCATGGTGAACGCACAGATCGAGCGCATACGCAACGCTTGGAACCGCCTCTCGATGAACCAGCGCGTGGCCGTGATCGCGGTCGTGATCACCGCGGTCATGGCCCTCGGGCTGCTCATCGCGACCCGGCCGCCGCAGCGATACGGGATCGCCTTCAGCGGCCTGAGCAGCGAGGACGCCGCGGCGATCGTCGAGAATCTGCGCGCGCAGGGCATCCCTTACGAACTTAGCAGCGACGGCGGCACGATCCGCGTGCCGGCCGACCAGGTCGCGGCAGTGCGCCTCGACGCCGCCAGCCAGGGACTGCCCCGGGGCGGCAGCGACGGCTTCGAGCTGTTCGACAAGTCCTCGCTCGGCCTGACCGACTTCACCCAGCGGGTGAACTACCAGCGGGCCATCGAGGGCGAGCTGGAGCGGACGATCGCCAAGATCGACGCGGTCGAGGCCGCGCGCGTCCACATCGTCATCCCCGAGGAGTCACTCTTCATCGAGGAGCAGCAGCCGACGACCGCCGCGGTGGTACTCAAGCTCAAGTCGGGCCGGCAGTTAACCGAGGCCCAGATCCGCGGCATCACCCACCTCGTCTCGGGCGCGGTTCCGAACCTCCAGCCCGAGAACCTCACGGTCATCGACAACACCGGTAACCCGATCTGGTCCGGCCCCGATGGCGGCTCCCAGTTTGCCGGGCTCGACGAGCGATTCCGGCTCCAGCAGGCGTACGAGCAGAACCTTGAGCGGCAGCTCCAGGCGCTGGTCAACCCCATCGCTGGGCCGGGGCACGCTGTGGTCCGCGTCAGCGCCACGCTCAACTGGGACGAGCGCAGCAGCCAGAGCGAGATCTACTCGCCCGACGGCCTGCAGCCGCAGGTGCGCAGCCAGCAGGAGCGCGAGCAGCGCACGAGCGGCACGGTGACCGAGACGGGCGGTGTGCCGGGCGTCGATGAGAACGTGCAGACGTTCCCGGAGACCCCGGGCGCGGGCAGCCAATCCGAGTCGAGCAGCCGCGAGGTCACGACCAACTATGAGCTGTCGCGGCGGATCGAGGAGGTCGTCCAGGCGCCGGGCCAGGTGCAGCGCCTGTCAGTCGCGGTGATGCTCGACGGCAGCCAGGTTGATCCGGCCGTGGCGCAGGAGATCCAGGATGTCATCAGCGCCGCTGCCGGGCTGGTGCCGCAGCGGGGCGACACGATCACCGTGACCGCGGTGCCGTTCAGTGACGTCGGCAACCGGGAGCTAATCCCGGACGGTGGGACCCCCATCCTCGAGTACGCGCTGACGGCGCTGAAGGTTCTTGGTCTGATCGCGATCCCGTTGGTGGCGCTCTACTTCGCTCGCCGGGTCCTGGTCAAGCCGGAGGATGCGGGCGAGCTGACCCCGGCGCTCGCGACGGTCGGCGGCCCCGCGGTCACCGAGCCGCCGATGCCGGCGCTCGCGACCCAGCGCATCACGATCAGCGAGACGCCACCGCAGCTGGAGGACGAGGATCCGTCACAGTCGACCGATCGCGGTTTGCCGCAGTTGCCGGCGCACCTGCAGGTAATCGAGCTCGCGAATACGGACCCGGCTC
This sequence comes from Sphaerobacter thermophilus DSM 20745, assembly GCF_000024985.1. Classification (NCBI taxonomy): domain Bacteria; kingdom Pseudomonadati; phylum Thermomicrobiota; class Thermomicrobia; order Sphaerobacterales; family Sphaerobacteraceae; genus Sphaerobacter; species Sphaerobacter thermophilus. The sequence continues at coordinate 623,314 of NC_013523.1, read as the reverse complement.
AGGTCGCCCAGTTGCTGCGGGCCTGGATGAGTGAGGAGCAGTAGCGATGGTAGCAACCGCAGCCACGTCAGCAACCGAGGCGCCCAATCTCCGGTTGGTGAGCCCAAGCCACGCCAGCCGCCGGGAGCTCAAGGGGATCACCAAGGCGGCCGCGCTGCTGGTGGCGCTCGGACCGGAAGCGTCCTCGAAGGTCCTGCAGACGATGACCGAGCATGAGATCGAGGCGCTCACCGTCAAGATCGCGGAGCTGGATGGCCTGACGCCCGAGGAGGCGGAGCAAGTCCTCACCGAGGCTTACGAGGCGACTCTGGCGCGGCAGTACATCGCCCATGGCGGTTTCGAATTCGCGCGGAACGCCTTGAGCCTGGCACTGGGGCCCGAGAAGGCGGCCGAGTTGATCGACCGCATCGTCCAGCTTCATCCTCCGGCGCCGTTCGCCTTCCTGCGGAAGTCGGATGCCAAGCAACTGGCCGGCTTCCTGCAGAACGAGCACCCGCAGACGATCGCGTTGATCCTCTCGCACCTCCCACCGGTCCAGGCTGCCGGGATTCTGACCAGCCTCGGCGAAGAGCTTCAGGCGGATGTGGCCCGGCGCATCGCGACGATGGACCGCACCCCGCCGGAGATCGTCTCCCGGGTCGAGGAGGTCATGCGACGCCGCCTGTCGTCCCTCATCTCCCAGGATGCGCATCGAGTGGGCGGCACCAGCTACCTCGTCGCCGTGTTGAGCACGGTGGACCGGGGCACCGAGAAGTACATCCTCGACCGGCTGGCGGAGACCGACCCGGAGCTGGCCGAAGAGGTCCGGAAGATGATGTTCACCTTCGACGACCTCGCCCTGCTCGACGACCGGTCGATCCAGCGGGTGCTGCGCGATGTCGACATGCGGGATCTGGCGCTTGCACTCAAGGCCGCCAAGGACGACCTGCGCGAGCGGATCTTCAGCAACATGTCGTCCCGCGCCGCCGAGATGCTGCGCGAGGAGATCTTGTACCTCGGGCCGGTCCGCATCCGCAACGTCGAAGAGGCCCAGCAGCGGATCGTGACCGTCGTCCGGCGCCTGGAGGAGGCCGAGGAGATCGTGATCGACCGCGGAGGGGAGGGAGTGCTCCTTGGCTAGCGCCCGGATCATCAAGCGCTGGATCCCGGCAGACGAGGTCTATCCCCTCATGCCCCGGCCGACCCGCCACGACCGGGAACAGGCCCGGGCGATCGTGGCCGAAGCCGAGGAGCGCGCGGCAGCCATCCTGGCCGAGGCGGAGGCACAGGCCGCCGCCATCCGCTGGGAGGCGGAGCAAGAACGGGAGCGGCTGAAGGAGGAACTGCGCGCCGCCGCGCTGGCGGAAGCGCGGGAAGAGGCTCGGGCCGAGGTTGCCGCCACCATGGACGAGGCGGCCGCCCGCTTCCTGGCGCTGGTCGAGCAGGTGACGCAGCGCGAAGACGAAATCCGCCGCGCCTGCCAGGCTGACACCCTGGCGCTGGCGGTGGCGATCGCCGAGCGCATCCTCACGCGGGAGATCAGCACCGACCCGACGGTGGTCACGCGCATCGCCGAGGCTGCCCTGGCTCAGACCCAGGGCGCCCGTGTGACCCAGGTTCTGGTCCACCCCGACGACGTGCCGGTCATCACGCAGTGGGTCGGAAGCACGCTGCCGGGCGTCGAGATCGTCGCCGATCCCCACGTTGGGAAGGGCGGCTGCGTGATCGGCACCCGCACCGGCTTTCTGGACGCGCGCATCGAGACGCAGCTCGCCGAGGTTCGAGCGGCGCTGGCGGAGGTGATCGAGGATGTCTAGCGCCGCCGTCAGCGTCACCGGCGACATGCTGCGCCGCCTCGCCACGATCACCCCGATCCGCCGCGAGGGTCGGGTCGTTCAGGGCATCGGCCTGACGATCGAGGCGCAGGGGCTCGAGCTGGAGATCGGCGACATCTGCCACATCTACCCGTCGCGCTCCGAGGAGGGCCGCATCACCGCCGAGGTCGTCGGCTTCCGCGACGACCGCCTGGTCCTGGTCCCGCTGGCTGAGCTACGGGGCGTGCGCTCCGGCAGCCGGGTAGTTGCGCGCCGCACGTCGTACAGCGTGAAGGTCGGACCGGAATTGCTCGGCCGGGTCATCGACGGGCTCGGGCGACCGATCGACGGGCAGGGGCCGCTCCTGTGCCGCGACGAGACCCGCCTCAGCAGCAGCCCGCCCGATCCGTTGAGCCGCATGCCAATCGAGCACCCGCTCCCGACCGGCATCCGCGCAATCGATGCCCTGATCACCTGCGGTCGCGGGCAGCGCCTGGGTATCTTCGCCGGGTCCGGCGTCGGCAAGAGCACGCTGCTGGGCATGATCTGCCGCAACGCCGACTGCGACGTGCGCGTGGTCGCCCTCATCGGCGAGCGTGGCCGCGAGGTGCAGGAATTCATCGAGCGCGACCTCGGACCGGAGGGTCTGGCGCGCTCGGTCGTGGTCGTCTCCACCTCCGACCAGCCGGCCCTGTTGCGTCTGAAAGCCGCCTGGACGGCGACGATGATCGCCGAGTACTTCCGCGACCGCGGCCTGAACGTCGCTCTGCTGATGGACTCGGTGACCCGCCTCGCCATGGCTCAGCGGGAGATCGGCCTGGCAGTTGGCGAGCCGCCGACCACGCGCGGCTACACCCCCTCCGTCTTCGCCCTGCTGCCACGCCTGCTGGAGCGCGCCGGGAACGCGGAGCGGGGCAGCATCACCGCCTTCTACACCGTCCTCGTCGAGGGGGACGACCTGACCGAGCCGGTGACGGACGCCGTGCGCGGCATCCTGGATGGCCACATCTACCTCTCACGCAAGCTGGCAGACAGCGGCCACTTCCCGGCGATTGAGGTGCTCGGGAGTGTCAGCCGGCTGATGAACGCGATCGTCGACGAGCGCCACCGCCGCCTCGCAGCGGAGGTCCGTGAGCTCATGGCCGCCTACGAGGGCGCGCGCGATCTGATCGAGATCGGCGCCTACGCCGCCGGGTCCAACCCGGTCGTTGACCGCGCCATCGCCCACATGCCGCGCATCCGTGAGTTCCTGCGCCAGGCACCGGACGAACCCGCGCGCATGGACGAGACGCTCAACCGGCTGGCGTCAGTGCTGGAGGAGTGACGCTCAACACGTGACACGGCACGGAGAGGATCGCTGTGACACCCGGTAGTGCACAACGGAAGGGCTTCCGGCTGGAGCGCGTGCTGGAGCACCGGCGGCGATTGACCGAGGCTGCCGAGCAGCAACTGGCGCTCACCATCCAGAAGCGCCTGAAGGTCGAGGCGGCCCTGCAGCAGATCCAGGGCGCACGGACCGCGGTGGGCTCGTACCTGGAGGAGCGTGCTTCAAGCGGGGCGCTCGACTTGACCGCGCTCGCCGCCGCTGAGGCCTACGACGCACGCCTGCGGGCCGAGGCAAGCGCACGGCGCCGGGAGCGCGCGGAGGTTCTGGTAGAGGAGTCGGCCGCGCGGGCGGAACTGATCGACCGGCGCATCGACGAGCGCGTGCTGGAGCGCCTCAAGGAGCGAACCCTGCGCGAGCAGCGCGAGCGTGAGGAGGCGGCAGCGCGACAGGCGCTCGACGAGATCGCCACGCTGCGCTACGCGCGGGCCATGTCGAACGGAGCGGACTATGGCCGTTGATCGGCTGGTGATCCCGCCGGAGGTGATCGCGGCCCAACCGGCACGGTTCGCGGTCCGCTCGCCGCGGCTCGACGGTGGCGCAGCCCGGGCAGGGAGCTTCGCCGAGGTGCTGGCGTCCCGCGGCGTCGCCGTGGGCGGGAACGACCCGGCCGGCAGCGTCGCGGCTCAGCTCCGCGGCTCCTGGCCGGTACATGGGGAGGTCACCTCCCACTTCGGCCCGCGCCAGTTCCTGCCCGGCGAGACGCACCACAACGGCATCGACATCGCCGTTCCCGAGGGCACGCCGGTGCGCGCCACCGCCGACGGCGTGGTCATCTTCGCCGGCAACACCGACAGCTACGGGAACCGGGTCGAGATCCAGCACGCGGACGGCACCGTCACCCTCTACGCCCACAACGCCGAACTGACGGTCCAGCCCGGCCAGACCGTGCGCAAGGGCGAGGTCATCGCCCTGGCGGGCAGCACCGGCGCCTCGACCGGGCCGCACGTCCACTACGAAATTCGGCGCGACGGCCAGGCGATCGACCCCTGGACATTCCTCGCGCCAGACGCCGCGCCGGTCGCGACAGGCGGGGCCATCGGCGGCGGGGGCTACGATGCGTTGATCCACGCGGCCGCGGCCCGCTACGGCGTAGATCCCGTGCTCATCGCCGCGGTGATCCAGGCGGAGTCCGGTTTCGACCCGACCGCCGTCTCCCCGGCCGGTGCCAAAGGGCTGATGCAGCTCATGGACGGCACGGCAGCGGCGCTCGGTGTCAAGGACGTCTTCGATCCGGCGCAGAACATTGACGGTGGCACCCGCTTCCTGCGGCAGTTGCTTGACCAGTTCCAGGGCAACGCGGAACTCGCCCTGGCGGCGTACAACGCCGGTCCGAACGCGGTCCTGCGCTACGGCGGCATCCCACCCTACGAGGAGACGCAGGCCTACGTCGCGAACGTGCTGGCCGCGTACCGGATGTGGACCGGCGAGAACTGAGGAGGTTTGGCGATGGCATCGAACGGGATCGACCCGACCCGCTTTCTGGCCCAGGCTCTTGACGGCCTCGCGCTCCGCCAGCGGGTGACCGCCAACAACGTCGCCAATGCCGATACGCCGCGCTTCAAGGCATCCCGGGTGACGTTCGAGGAGACCCTTCGCCAACGGCTGCATGACGAGCCCGGCGGCAACCTGATCCTCGTGCGCACGCACGCGAGTCACCTGCCCCTGAATGCGGGGGACGACGCGAGTCCGGCCCGCATCGTCGAGATGCGGGGGACAACGATGCGCAACGACGGCAACAACGTCGACATCGAGCAGCAGATGGGCATCCTGGCCGAGACGACGATGCGCTACAGCGCTGTGAGCGAGGCGCTGGCGCGCAAGCTGGCCATCATGCGCACCATCGCCAGCGACGGGCGGCAGTAATGCGGCTGAGCAGGAGGCCACGGCGGACGAGTAAGCCGTGGAAGGAGAGCACGACGGCATGGTGAGCACCATCGACTCGCTCCTGATGGGGATGGCGGCAGTCCGGGTCACCGGTTCGGCCCGGCCGGCACTGGCCGACTTCACCGCGCTACTCGAGAACCTGCTCGCCGGGCAAGGCGATGCGTGGCTGGCTAATTTCGGGGCAGGTCCGTCCGCGTCCCCGGCAGAGAGCGACGGCGCTGCACCTCCCGACGTTCAGGGAGAACTCGACTCACTCAGCGACCTGACGGCCGTGCTCCTGGCCCTCATCAACCGGGTCCAGCAGGAACCGACCGTACCCGAGTCGCCGGTCGGTGACGGCGAACTACCTATGGCCGGGCTCCACGCGTTGGTGCGTGCGGTCGAGACAGACCCGACCACGCAGGACGTGCAACCCGGTGAGGTCGAACTGGAGCGGCGTGGACATGACACGCCTGCTGACGAAGGTAAGCCAGCGGGTGGCACGGTTACCGACGAGGAGCGGTTCCAGGCCGTGCTGGCACTTCTCGCCGCGGCCATGCCGACCGCCGCGCCGATTGACCCGCCCGCGCAGCCGCTCCCCACCGCGCCAAGCACGAGCGACGAGCCGGCTGAACCGGTCGTTGCCGTGGCGCCGCGGCAACCGGCCGGCGTGACGGTCGCCGACCTGCCGAGCACCGCGCCTGACCGCAGCGCCCCCCCGCCGGAGCGAGCCGCGCATCGCGGCTCACCGGCACCTGCGGAAACGGGCACGACGAACCTGCCGGAGTCTGCGCGTGCTGCCACCGCAGAGGCGGGGCAGACGATCAGCCTCAGTCAGAATACCGCCGCTCCAGCACCAGCCCGCCCCGCCGCGCCGGTGAATGCCGCGGTGACCACCATCGCACCGGTTGACAGTGGGCACACGGCGCAGGGCAAGGCGGCAACAGCGAGAGCATCGGCCAACCGGATGGAAGCACCCACCGACGGGATTGATTCCATCAACGGTCGGGCAGAGCCGTCCCAGCCGGGGACCGTCACCGCCGGTGCCGTATCGCTACTACGCATTGACGGCTTGAACGTGCGCGGGAGCGACGAACCGGTGCGTCAGGTCGTCGCGCCATCCACGGGGTTGGAGGCTGAGGGCTCAAAGCCGGTCCCAACGCGGCTGGCGACGACCGACATCGAAGCGCCGCCACTGGCCGGCAACACTGGCGCCCGGCCGAACCACACCACGCCGTCAGGCCCGCCCCCCAGTGCTGAGCCGCCGCGTTCAGTAGCACCGCGGCCCGCTGAGGTCACAGTGACGGTGCCGAGCCACGCGGTGGCCGCGCGCCCAGCCCTGACTCAGCAGGCAGAGCCTAGCGATACACCGGCCCCGGCGGAGACCGTCGATACAGCGCGCGCGCCGGCCCCGCCAGCGCCGGCGAGCGACCAGCCGACCGCGACGGAGCCGGCCGGAAGCGCACCGGAGCCGCCGGCAACGCCCAGGCCAGCAGCGACGGGTTCCGCACTCGCCGGTGACCGGCAGGTGGTCGCTCCCGTGGACGCTACGGCAGGACGCGTCGCGCCCGAGGCAGGCACTCCCGCGCCTGCCCCGGAGCGCGACGACACACTCCTGCGCCCGGCCTCGGTCGAGGCGGACATCCCGCCAGACACCGAGCTACGCGCAGCGCTGTCCGACTCCGCTGCGGCCCCGGCCCAGGGCGTTCGGGCCGCTCCAGCAGAACCCGCTACTTCGCCCGCAGCGCCGCAGGTAGCGCGAGTGCTGGAGCGGGTGGAGCACATGCTGCACGCCGGGCAGACGAGCATCCGGGTGCGCCTGGAGCCGGAATGGCTCGGTCCGGTCGAGATTCGCGTCGTGTCCCGTCCTGGCGGGCTCGAGATCGACCTCATCGCACGCACTCCGGAGGCGCGCGACCTCCTGGAGCGTGACCTGGGGTGGCTCCAGCAGGGTCTGGTCGAGAACGGCCACGAGGTGCAGCGAGTCCGGGTCACCGCACCGGAGTCCTTGCCGGACGGCACGGCTGGCTCACTGGCGGACCAGGGCGGCGAGCGCGGCTGGCAGGGCCATGCCGATGCACAGGCCGAGGCGGACTGGCGGCAATCGTTCCGCCTCTACCGGCTCGGTACGCCGGAGCGCGACGCTGAAGGCCGACCGCGCGCGATTGCCGGTCAACAGGCTGCTCCGGCGCGCGGCATCGACGTAAGGGTCTAGCGGAGAGGAGGTTGGCGGGTGAGCGTACCCGGCGTCACAAACCAGACCAACCCGGGCACCGACGCGGCATCCAGCACCACGTTCTCCCCGGCCGATCGGCTGGGTAAGCAGGAGTTCCTCATGCTCCTGACCGCCCAGCTCCGGAACCAGGACCCGCTGCGGCCGATGGAAGACACCGAGTTCATCGCGCAGCTTGCCCAGCTCAACTCGCTGGAGCAGATGCAGCAGATGAACGAGACGCTGAGCACGCTCGTGGAAATGTCGGTGCTGGCTCAGACCGCCAGCCTGATCGGCCGCCACGTTACCGCTCTCGATCCGTCGGGCGGGGGAGTCATAAAGGGCGTCGTCAGCGACGTCACTATTCACGAGGGCACGCCGGTCCTAAACGTAGGTGGGACCGCCGTACCCCTCGCACACGTCGTGAGCATCGGGATCGATCCGTCCGCGACCGCATCGGGCGGCGCGGCGTAGGTTCCGCGCCCCCTGGCGCGGGCGTGGAGGACAGGAGGGAAGGTTGCCATGCTGAACCGTTCCATGGCGTCAGCCGTTTCCGGTCTCAAGGCCTACCAGACCTGGCTCGACGTCATCGGGAACAACATCGCGAACCTCGCCACTCCGGGGTTCAAGGCTTCCCGTGTGCGCTTTGAGGACGTGATGAGTCACACACTTCGGGGGGCCAGCGTACCGGACCCTGCGCAGGGGCGAGGCGGCCGGAACCCGGCCCAGGTGGGTCTGGGTGTGCTGGCGGCGGGCATTGACACCGACTACGCCCCCGGCACGCCGACGGCGACCGGGAAGATGAGCCACATGGCGATCCAGGGCGAGGGCTACTTCGTCGTCGCCGATGGTTTCCGCACCTACTACACTCGTGACGGATCGTTCGACCTGGGGATCGACGGCCGGCTTGTCAACCCCTCGACGGGGCTCTACGTCATGGGATGGCAGGCTGACGCGAATGGGGCAATCGACACCAGCCAGCCGCTGTCGCCGATCCGCATCCCCATCGGCGAAGAGATGGACGCCATGCCGAGTATGTCCATCGTGATCCCGGGGAACCTCAACGCGGCCGCCGCGACCGGCACGACCTACACGACCGACGTCACTGTCATCGACTCCCTCGGGTTCCGGCACTCGGTCTCGCTGACCTTCGAGAAGACCGGGACCAACACCTGGTCCTGGACCTACAGTAGCAGCGAAGCCGGGGTGACCCTGACCAACGCCACCGGGACCGTCGAGTTCGACGACCAGGGCAATGTCCTCAACGTCACGAGTGCGGGCGATCTCACCATCCAGTGGGGCAACGGCGCGGCCGACACCGTGATCCCCGGCGGCGGCGACTTCACCCGGCTGACCCAGCTCGCTGCCGGCAGCGACGCCGTGGGTGTGGCCGATGGCTGGACCGCCGGTGCCCTTACCTCCTTCGCTATCAGCGTCGACGGGGTGGTTACCGGCATCTACTCCAACGGCGCGACCAAAGCGCTCGGCCAGATCGCGCTGGCAACCTTCGCCAACCCTGGCGGCCTGCTGAAGGAGGGGCAGAACCTCCTGTCGCCGTCCCCGAACTCGGGGCAGGCCGTCATCGGCACTCCGGTGACCGGCGGCCGAGGCCAGATTGCCGCAGGCTACCTGGAGATGTCTAACGTCGACCTGGCCGAGGAGTTCACCAACATGATCCTGGCCGAGCGCGGTTTCCAGGCGAACTCCCGCGTCGTCACCACCTCGGACGAGGTCTTGCAGGACCTGGTCAACCTCAAGCGGTAATCACCGCACACCGAACACGCACGAACTGCGGTGGCCGGGGCGAAACGCCCCGGCCACTCGCGCATCGGTTGGAATCCAACGTAGAGTCGAGCACCCTTCCGCTGGATCCCACTCTCACGTGCTGAAGCGCAGGCGTGTGCTCAGTCTCGTCACTATCCGGGATGGGTAGTGCAAGGATCGTTGTGCCGTGGCGGGTGCCGGCCGCGGGCGATCGTGGCCGCGACCGCGGTCCGGGGGTAATGAAGATTGACGAATTCCTGTGCTACACCGGAGCTGCCCTTCTGTTGTCATTCTGAGCGGAGCCGGGGCGGCGAGAGCCGTCCCCGGTGAAGCGAGGGATCTCCCCGGTGCGTGCCCAGTCCGACGCGCGATCCTTCGCTGCGCTCAGGATGACACCCGCGCGGGAGCGGGTGGCTAGTGGGCACACCACAAGAATTCGTCAAACTCCATTACCCCGGGTATGCGCCACCGCGGGGGCTCATTCCACCACCGCCCGGTCCCCGCCCGACAGCGTGGTGAAGCCGTGTCGTATCATTAGGGCCGCGGGGCGGGCGGGGGCCCGCCCGGGACTGAGGAGGAGCCACGGTGTCGAACCGGCCCGCATCGGGCCGCGGTCGCGTCACGCTGATGATCGTCGCCGCGGCTGTGCTGGTGTTTGCCGTCGGGGTCGCCTGGATGAGCCTGGGTCACGCCAACGACCCGGCCTACCAGCAGCGCGTCACCCTCCCCGGCATGGCCGGCCAGCAAGAGTACCTGATCAACCTCTGGACCGATCCGCACCCCGTGGAGCAGGGGCGCACCCGCGTCACGGTCCAGCTCACCAGCACCATCGGCACGCCCGTGCCGATGAACGACGTGCGCTTCACACCGGTGCGCCCGGACGGCACGTCCCTGCAGGCTGTACCCGCCTCACCGTTACCGGATGGGAACGAGCCGGAGGCCGGGCTGACGGCGGTCATCGAGTTCGATCAACCCGGCTCCTGGACGCTCATCACCACGCTCAACGCCGGCGGCGGCATCGAGCGCGAGGCTCGGTTCACCATTCCCGTCGGGTAGGAACGACGCCCCCCTATCCGCTCCGCGGCCGGAACTTCGGGAGCGTCACCTCCTCGGTCACGTCGTCGTAGACCACCTCGACCGGCATCCCGACCCGCACTACCTCCGGGTCGGGCGGTACGTCGACGAGGTTGGTCATCATCCGCACACCCTCGTCCAGTTCGACCAGCGCCACCACGTACGGGATTTCGGCGGCGAAAGCCGGGTTGGGGTGCCGGTGTACGATCGCGAAGGCGTGGACCACACCGGTCCCCGCGACCGGCTTCCAGGTGAGCGTGCGCGACCCGCAGTGGGGACACACGACGCGCGGGTAGAAGACGAAGCGCTCGCAGGCGTCACACTGCTGGATCTGCATCGCGTGCGCGCGGACGCTCTCCCAGAACGGCGCCGTCACCGGGTCGGCGACAGGTAGCGGCTTGCTCGGGGTACTCACGGTCAAACCCTCCCCAGGATGGCAGTCCCGGCCGACGAGAGAACGCCGCCGGTCCCGTGCACGATCGCCAGCTCGCAGTTCGGCACCTGCCGGATGCCCTGATCCGCGTAGTCATGGCGGAGCTGGCGGACGGCTTCGATGATGGCGAACATCCCGTACATGCCTGGGTGCGTGTACGACAGGCCACCGCCGTTGGTGTTCATCGGGAAGTCACCCCCCGGCGCGGTGCGCTGGCCGCTGACGAACGCACCCCCCTCACCCTTCGCGCAGAATCCGAGGTCTTCCAGCGACAGGAGCACCGTGTAGGTGAAGGAGTCGTAGATCATCGCCAGGTCGATATCGTCGTGCGTCACTCCGGCCATCTTGAAAGCGGCCTGCCCGGAGCGACGCGCGGCGAACGACGTGAGGCTCGGCATCTGGGAGATGATCGAGTGATCGTGGCTCTCCCCGACACCCAGGATCGCGACCGGATGTTGGCGCAGGTCGCGCGCGCGCTCGATCGAGGTCACGACGCAGGCCCCGCCCGCGTCAGTCACCAGACAGCAGTCGAGCAGGTTGAACGGCCAGACGATGGGGCGGGAGTTCAGTACGTCCTCGATCGTGATCGGGTCACGCATGTACGCTTTGGGATTGAGCATGGCCCACTTGCGCGTCGCGACTGCGATCTCGGCAAGTTGCTCCTTGGTCGTCCCGTACTCCGCCATGTGCCGCGAGCACGCCAGCGCATAGGCACCGACCGGTGTCGGCAGGCCGTAGGGATCCTCGAACTGCCCGCGCAGCGAGTCCGGGGCGGGGACGCGTGGCGGCATCCCGACCCGTGAGCGCCCGCTCTCCCCGTGCGTGATCAGCGCCACCGAGCATCGGCCAGTCACGATGGCCGCGGCGGCGTGCGCGAGGTGGATGACGAACGACGACCCGCCGACCGCCGTTCCGTCGGTGTACGACGGCTCGATGCCGAGGTATTCACCCAGCTCCAGCGGGCTGATCCCGGCCGTCAGCAGGCCGTCCACGTCGCGCAGGGTCAGCCCGGCCTCCTCCAATGCGTTTAGCGCCGCCTCGGCATGCAGGGCGATGGCCGGCTTGTCCGGCACCTTCCCGATCTGGTCCGACTCCGCCACCCCCACGATGGCGGTTTTCCCCGAGAGCGTGGTCACAGTCAATCATCCTCCCACGTCATGCGTCATACATCACCCGTCCTGCTCCCCTCTCCCCTGGTGGGCTCCGTCCGAGCGGGGCCGGCTCCGTGCGGGGTGAGGGGGACGGATGACGCCTGACACCTCACCACACAAACTCCATGTGCGGCTCGATCTTGGTTCCGTAGAAGCGCAGGCCGGGACCGATCTCGACCCACTTGCCCTCCGGGATCGCCTCGATCGCGGCTGACACGCGCGGGTCGTTGACCACCTCCTGGAAGTCGGACCCGAACGCCTGCGGGATGTGCTGCGCCAGCTCCTCGACGGTCCAGCGGTGGTCCGCGCGCAGTGTCTTGATGATCTTCGGCTGGGAGAAGAGGACCACGTTGTAGCCGAACGAGCCGAAGAGGTGCCCGCTGATATGCTGGGCCGCGTCGCTCGCCAGATACGTCACCAGCGGCGCGACGTTATCGGGGTCCTTCTCTGTCCCGGCGGCCAGCTCGCTCGGCAGCTTCCCGGTGTGGGCCACCGCCTCACGGGCGCTGGGGATGGAGTCGATCATCCGGGTGGCACCGCTCGGCACCACGGCGTTGGCGGTCACGTTGTAGCGGGCGAGACCGTTGGCGCAGGAAAGCGTCAGCCCGATGATGCCCGCCTTTGCAGCGGCGTAGTTCGGCTGCCCCGGCGCGCCGAAGGCCGAGTTGGACGTCATGTTGATCAGCCGCCCGCTCTTCTGCTCGCGGAAGCGCACCGACGCCCACTTGCACAGGTTGAACGTCCCCTTGAGGTGGACGTCGATCACCGCCTGCCACTCTTCGGGCGTCATGTTGAAGATCATCCGGTCGCGCAGGATCCCGGCGCAGTTGACCACGATGTCCAGCCGTCCGAAGGCGTCGATCGCCTGCTGCACCATCGCCTCGGCCGCCCGGTAGTCCGCAACCGAGTCGGTGTTGGCCACGGCACTCCCGCCCTCGGCGCGGATCTCATCGACGACCTGCTGCGCCACAGAGACGTCCACTCCCTCACCGGAGAGCGCGGTCCCGAGGTCGTTGACCACCACCGCCGCACCCTCGGCGGCCATCTGCCGGGCGATTCCCCGGCCGATCCCCCGGCCGGCGCCGGTCACGATCGCGACCTTGCCGTCGAGCATTCCCATCGTAAACCTCCCATGCCGCCTACGCGCCCACCGGCAGGCGACGCTCGAAGAGGTAGAACAAGACGTCGAGGTCGCCGGGCGAGTGCCCGAACTGGGTCAACATGGCTGCCACCTCGCTGCGGTGTTGCGTGTTGTGGTTCGCCACGTGGACCAGAATCTCCCACCGAGGTGCGGTCCAGACGCCACCCCGCGGCGTGGGCGAGCTGATCTCCTCGGCCAGGAGCTCTTCCGTGGCCCGCTCGAGGAAGGCCCGCGTCTGCTGCTGCACCTGCTCCCACCGCTCACGCAGCGCCCCGAGGTCGGGCACCGTCTCCGGATCGATGTTGAGCCTCATCGCCTCCTGCGGCGGGACGGAGCCGTCGAGCCAGGAGATCCAGCGCCTCTGCGCCGCGATCGCGTGGACGAGCGTGTCCCGGATCGAACCACGCCCCGCACTGCCCGGTGCCAACCACTGATCCGGCGTGAGCCCCTCGGCAGCCTTTAGGACCCGAGTATCAGCCCAGGCACTGTAGTCGAAGAGCAGCCGAATCATCGGCACATACATCTCCACGTCCTTTCCACGCGAGTACCGGCCACGTCAGGACCGAGCAGCCGCCTTCGCCGCGTAGTAGCCCTCGCGCACCCACTGCTGGATGCCCGGTGCGAACTCCTCCCAGGCGGCCGGGTCGTGCTGGAGCGCAGCGGTGCCGCGCAACGGCCGCTCCTGGCCCGGCACCTCCACCGTCGGCACGTCCTCCAGCAATGGGTCGATATAGGTGGGGAAGAGTTCGGCCAGCTCCTGCGGCGTCCACCGGCGGTCGGCGCCCAGGATCGCGGCGATCTCCCAGGAGGAGTAGAGCTGGATCGTGTACCCGCGCACGCCGAAGAAGCGGCCGTTGATGCCCGCCGCAGCGTCGCTGGCGAGGTACGCCACCATCGGCGCGACGTTCGCCGGGTCGCCCTCCGTCCCCGCCGCCATCTCGCTCGGCGGCTTGCCGTGCTGGCGGGCAAACTCCTGCCCACGCGGCGTCGAGTCGATCATGCGCGTGGCAGCGTACGGAAGGATGGCGTTGGCGGTTACCCCGTACCGGCTCATGCTGTTGGCCAGCACCGCCGTGAAGCCGAGGATGCCGTACTTGGCCGCCCCGTAGTTCGGCTGGCCGGGACTGCCCCAGGCCGACACGCTCGAGAAGTTGATGATCCGCCCGCCCGTCTTCCGCTCACGGAAGAGCGCGCAGGCATGGCGGGACGTGTTGAAGGTGCCGTTCAGGTGCACGGCGATGACGGCGTCCCACTCCTCCTCAGTCATGTTGAAGATCATCCGGTCGCGCAGGATCCCGGCGACGTTCACGACAATGTCGAGGCGGCCGAACTCATCCAGCGCCTGCTCCACCATCCGCCCCGCCGCGGCGTAGTCGGCGACCGACTCCGTGTTGGCCACCGCCCGCCCACCGGCGGCGCGGATGGCGTCCACCACCTGCTGGGCCACGGAGACATCGGCCCCCTCGCCGGAGAGGGCCGTGCCCAGGTCGTTCACCACGACCGCGGCGCTTTCCGCCGCCAGCAACTCCGCCACCGCGCGGCCGATCCCACGGCCCGCGCCGGTGACGAGCGCGACTTTGCCGTCGAGTGTGTTCATGGTGCCTCCTTTGTCATGCGTCAGCCCTCACCCCCTACCCCCTCTCCCAAAGTTGGGAGAGGGGGAACATCATACTCGCCGAGCGAACCGTGGCCGTCGTTCCCTCCATCTCCCCTCTCCCAGGGTTGGGAGAGGGGCCGGGGGTGAGGGCCTGCCGTGACATTTCACCCCTTCAAATCCCAAAATCTCACCACCCCCGCCTCCCGATCCCAGATGGCAAACTGGCCATTAACCAGTGCCCCGGGATTGATCAGATACCGGCGGTGCGGCGCGAGCGCCACGCTTCCGCGGCCGATCTCGAGCGTGCCGCGCTCGTCGCGGGCGTGGCGGACGTGGGTGTGGCCGGCGAAGGTGATCCAGGCAGGGTAGCGGCGAGTGGACAGCCGACCAGAGCCGCCGAACAGGGTGGCGACGGGGTCGTGGCAGCCCCAACCGTCCTCCTCATGGACCAGGCACACGTCGTCGACGATGACCCGGTGTTCCAGACGGCGGAGCAAGGCGGCTGTGGCGGGGTGGATGTGGACCTGTCCGTTCGTTGCCGCGAGCAGCGCCTCGGACTCGTGATTCCCGCGCACGCCGACGATGTGCCAGCCATCGAGCGCCCGGACCACGGCGTCGGCCTGATCCAGGCGGTCGAAGAGATCGCCAAGTAACGCGACCGTCTCGACCCCCGCCACCCGGCAGGCGTCCAGCGCACGGGTGAGCAGCACATCCGCCCCGTGCACATCGCCGATGATCCCGACTCGACGACCGAACCGCATCGCGCCTCCGTCAGGCGTCTTGCCGGGGGACGATCAGGCAGTCGACCACCCGTGCCCCCTTGCCCGGCCCGAAGGCCACGAGCGGGTTGATGTCGATCTCGGCCACGTCGTCCCGCAGGTCCCGGCAGAGGGAGGAGAAGCGGACGAGGATGTCGGCCACGGCGTCCAGGTCGGCCGCGCCCTGGCCCCGCGCGCCGTGTCCGGTCAGGATCGGCGCCGCGCGCAACCGCGACAGCATGGCGTGCGCGTCTCGGTTGGAGATCGGCGGGACGGCGAGCGCCACGTCCTTCAGTGTCTCGACGAAGACACCCCCGAGTCCGACTGCCACCGCAGGGCCAAACGCGGCATCCTGCGTCATCCCCAGGATCAATTCGTGGCCGCCAGCGGGGACCATCTCCTGCACCAGCACGCCGCGGATCTCCGCCCACGGAGCATAGGCGCGGGCGCCCGCCGTGACCCGTGCGAAGCCCTCGCGGACCGCGTCGGCGTCTTGTAGCCCGAGCAACACGCCCCCGGCTTCGGTCTTGTGGAGGATGTCCGGCGACTCCACCTTGAGCACGACCGGGTAACCGATCGCTTCCGCCGCGACAACCGCCTCGTCCGGCGTCGTCGCCAAGACCTCGCGCGTGACCGGGATGCCGTAGCGCGCCAGGATCGCCTTCGCCTCTCGCTCGACGAGCGCCCGTCCACCGGCCGCGCGCACCACGCCACGCGCCCATTCGGCGCGCTCGGCGGCGTCCGGGTCACGCGCATCGGCCCGCGCGGATGCCTCCCGCTCCCGGAGGAACGCTGCATAGCGGACGAGCGAGGCAATGGCACGCAGGCCGTTCTCGGCACCCTGGAGGAAGGGGATGCCGTCGATCGACCGGACCGGCTCCACTGCCTCCTGGTCGATCATCCGGTGCTTGAGTTCACCCGCCACGAGCGACAGGACGACGAAGACCTTGTCGGGGTAGCGCTCTGGCAAAGCACTCAGCACCTGCCCGGTCGGCTGGTCCAGGTCGATCAGCGCCGGGTAGGCCTGGCCGTAGACCACGACGTGGATGTTGGGGTCCTCGGCCATCGCCGCCAGGCACCCGTCGAGGATCTCCGGCTGCTGAGCTGCCTGGCCGGTGTAGTCGAGCGGATTGCCGACCGTGCCGTACTCCGGGATCACCGCGTTCATCTTTTCGACGGTCTCCGGCGCGAGCGATGGGAACTCGACGCCGATGTCCGCGCCGAGGTCGGCGATCAGGCCGGCCGCTCCGCCGGAGACGACCGCGATGCCGACGCCACGCCCCGCCGGCCGCCGCCGGGAATGGAAGAGCGCCAGCGTCTCGATCATCTCATCGAGGCTGTAGACCCGAATGATGCCGTGCTGCCGCATGACGGCGTCAACGATCTCGTCCGAGCCGACCAGCGACCCGGTGTGCGCCAGCGCAGCGCGCCGCCCGGCCTCCGAGCGCCCCACCTTGAGCACGACGATCGGCTTGCCCAGGTCCGCAGCGCGCTCCGCCATCTCCAGCAGCCGCTCAAGCCGCCGGAACTGCTCGACGAAGCAGCCGATGACCCGCGTCTCCTCGTCGTCGAGGTAGTAGCGGATCATGTCGACCACGTCGATGTCGGCCTCATTGCCCAGCGTCACGACGTAGGTGAAGCCGATGCCGCGGTCGTGCGCGGGCAGGACCAGGCTATACGCCAGCAGGCCACTCTGGAGCGCAAGGGCAATCGGGCCGCGGTTGAGCGGTGGGTAGGCACCGGAGCTTGCCACCATGCGGTTGGGCACGCTGATGTTGCCGAGGCAGTTCGGCCCGACGACACGGATGCCGGTCCGGCGCGCGAAGTCGCGGATGGCTCGCTGCCGCTCGGGGCCGGTCTCGTCCTCCTGCTTCTCGGCGAACCCGCTGGTGATGATGTTGACCGCGCCGACGCCTGCGCGCTCGCACGACTCCAAAACGCCAGGGATCAGCCTGCTGGGGACGACCACCACCGCCAGGTCGACACCGCCGGGGATCGCCTCCAGCGACGGGTAGCACGGCAGCCCGAGGATCTCGTCGTAGTTCGGGTTGACCGGGTAGACCTCGCCCTCGAAGCCGCAGTCGACCAGGCGCCGCTGGATGTTGTTGGCGAAACCCCGCTTTGGCGACGCGCCGACGATCGCGATGCGCCTCGGGTGCAGGAGCGCACGCATCGCGCTCGCGAAGGCCGCATCGTCCTGTTGCTCGTCGAAACCGCGGTCCGACCGCACACCGGGCGTCTGCATCGGCATCCCTCCGGGCGTGGTACGTCATGCGTCATGCGTCATCCGTGTTGCGTGTTCGGTGTTCCGTGTCTCTCCCCTCTCCCCTGGTGGGCTCCGTCCGAGAGGGGCTGGGGGTGAGGGGGACACATGACGCATGACGCATCAGAAATAGATCCTGCTCAGCGTCTCGGCGACGCAGGCGGGCTTTTCTTCGCCCTCGACCTCGACGGTCTGGCGCTGGGTGATCTGCACCGCTTGCTCGCCGACCTCCTCGACCGCGAGCAGCGTCGTGCGCAGCCGCACCCGCTTGCCGACCCGCACCGGCGCCGGGAAGCGCACGCGGTTCAGGCCGTAGTTGACCGTCATCCTGCCGCCGAGATCGATCTTGACCCCGTCGCGCCCCTGGGACAGGAACGGGATGAGCGAGAGTGTCAGGTAGCCGTGTGCGATGGTCCCGCCGAAGAAGGTCTGTTTCGCGCGCTCTGGGTCAACGTGGATGTACTGGTGGTCACCGGTCGCGTCGGCGAACTGGTTGACCCGCTCCTGCGTGATCTCCACCCAGGGGCCGACGCCGATCTCCTGGCCCACCAGCTCCCGCAGCTCCGCCACCTTCCGAACGACGCGCTGGGAACCGCTCTCGCCCATGCCGGGCTGCTGGGACGACATACCTTGCACCTCCCACCTATCGTGCTGCGCCGGCGACTCGACCGGCCAGCACCTCGTCCAGCACCCGCTCGCGGTGCCATGCCGTGTCACCCCAGAGAGGCTCCAGGTACTTGGCCCGCTTGAAGTAGAAGTGCAGGTCGTACTCCCAGGTGAAGCCGATGCCGCCGTGCACCTGAATCGCGTCCCCACACACCTTGCGCGCCGCCTCGTTCACGAACGACTTGGCGACCGACACCGCCAGCCGGGCGTCGGGCGCGTTGGCGTCGAGTGCCCAGGCGGCGTAATAGGTGGCCGAGTGCGCGTTCTCCGTCGCCTCCAGCATCTCCGCGCACTTGTGCTTAATCGCCTGGAAGCTCCCGATCGGCTGGCCGAACTGCTTACGGACCTTGGCGTACTCCACCGACATCTCGAGCGAGGTCCGGGCACAGCCAAGCATCTCGGCACACGCGGCGACGGCCGCTCGCTGGACCACCGCGTTGAGCGGCCCCGCCCCGCCGTTGAGGGTCCCGATGAGCGCGTCGCTCGGCACCCGCACGTTGTCGAAGCGGAGCGCGCACTCCTTCGCGTTCAAGTCGAACATCTTGTACGGCTGGACCGTCAGCCCTTCGGCATCGCGCGGCACGGCGAACAGGGAGACCTCGCCCGGCGCGTCGCCCGTGCGGGCAACCACCACCACGATGTCGACCGCCTGTCCGAAGGGGACGAACCGCTTCTCACCGGAGAGGACGAAGCCGTCGCCGTCGGGCACCGCGCGCATCGCGACCACCTCCGGCCCCCAGCCGATCTCGTCTTCGAGCAGGGCGAACGACATGGTCAACTCGCCGGAGGCCAGCCCGGGGAGATAGCGCGCCATCGCCGCCTCATCGCCCGATGCCTGGATCGCGGTCGCGGCCAGCACGACGCTGGGGACGAAGGGACCGGGGTACGCCACCCGGCCCATCTCCTCCAGCACGATCGCCTGCTCGACCATCCCCAGCCCGCTGCCGCCGAAGCGCTCAGGGATGGCCAGCCCCAGCAGGGACATCTCGCCCAATTGCCGGTACATCGCTCGGTCGTAGCCGGCCGGGTCGTCCATCATCGCCCGGACATGCGCGCTGGTGCAGCGCTCGCGGAGGAACTCGCGCGCCAGGTCGCGCAGCATCACCTGGTCCTGGCTGAACTCGAAATCCATCTAGGATCCTCCCTCGCCCCCGGCCTGAGCCTTCGCCGCCTGCTGCGCCTGCAACCGGTCGGCCCGCACCTCCTTCGGCAGGCCCAGGACACGCTCGCCCAGGATGTTCTTCTGAATCTCCGAGGAGCCGGCGAAGATCGTCCCGGCGCGGGAGTAGGCAAAGTGGTAGGCCCAGCTCCCCGGCTCGCCGTAGGCGGTGCCTTCCTTCAGCGCGTACTCCGCCGGCACACCCTCGATCAGTTGCCCGTAGGGACCGAGGATATCGAAGATGAACTCGTAGTGCCGCTTCTCCATCTCCGAGTAGTAGAGCTTGGTGATCGACGACTCCGGCCCTGGCCGGATGCCCTTCTCCAGCCGGGAGAGGATGCGGAGCGAGCCGTAGCGCAGCACCTCGATCTCGGCGTACATCTGGCCCAGCTTTTGACGCACCACCGGGTCGTCGATCGCGCGCTTGCCGTCCCGGCGGAGCTCACTGGCCGCCTCTACCAGCCGGTTGAAGACCGCCATGTACCGGCTCACCCGGCTCAGCGTATTGCCGCCCCGCTCGTACGACAGCGTCGTCTGCGCGATCTGCCAGCCCGCGTTCAACTCCCCGACCAGGTTCTCGGCCGGGACGCGGACGTTGTGGAAAAAGACCTCGCTGAACTCGTTGCTGCCGTTGATCTGCGTCAGCGGCCGAACCTCGACCCCCGGCGAATGCATGTCGACCAGGATGCAGGAGATGCCGAGGTGCTTGGGCGCATCCGGATCGGTCCGCGCCAGCAGCAGCCCCCAATCGGCGCGGTGCGCGCCGCTCGTCCAGACCTTCTGGCCGTTGATGACGAACTCGTCGCCCTCCAGCACGGCACGGGTGCGCAGGCTGGCGAGGTCCGAGCCCGCGTTCGGCTCGGAGAAGAGCTGGCACCAGATCTCGTCGGCAGTCAGGATGTTCCGCAGGAAGCGCTTCTTCTGCGCCTCGGTACCGTGGTGGATGAGCGTCGGGCCGACGATGGCGATGCCGAGCGGGTTGAGGGTCGGCGGCGCCTGGACCCGCGCCATCTCCTCGCCAACGATCGCCTGCTCCATCGGCCGGGCAGCGCGCCCACCGTACTCAACCGGCCACCCCATGCCGAGGAAGCCGGCTTCGTACACCGCTCGGTGCCAGGCGCGCTGCTGCTCGAGCGTCTCCAACGGTTCCTTCGGCAGGTTCTCCTCCAGCCAGGCACGCACCCGCCTCCGGAATTCCTCATCCTCTTGTGTATAGAAGAGATCCATCGAGGAAACCCCCTCGTTCACCCGACGCTGCCGGATGTCCCGGCGCCGACCTCGCGCCGAGCAGCCGGGTCGCGTCGCAACGACGAACGTGAGAATGCGTCCGGTAGGACTCTACCGGTCACTGTAACACCGGTCCGATGTGTGTCAATCGTGTTCGCGGGTTCGCAGCGTCATCGGAACCGTAGTAGCGAGGAGCGACTGGTCTGCGGCGACCCGCCATGCTGTGCGGTGGGTCGACGCAGACCAGCGGCACCAACGCAAGACGGCCCCGGTCTACGGTTGGGTTGCGAGAGGTTGGTGGAACTGAGCGACACCGGCGGGGACACCGGGCGAGTCAGGACCGCGTGTAGGCCCGCCGCCGGAGCACCGCGTCATGAGTCGTTCCCGTGCATGGCGGAGGCCGGGGTGATCGACTTCAACTCAGCAATCGCAGCCAGGTAGCGCTCGTCGGGCCGCAGCGGATCGGCCGGGGGCGCGACGTGGAGCACGTCTACGAGCCCCTCCAAGCGCTCGCGCACACGCTTGGCGATCGTGTCGTACGTCCCGCTGATGCAGAAGGCGTCGAGCACCTCGTCAGGGATGACGCTGGCGAGCTGATCCCAGCGATTTTCAGCGATCAGCCTACGCAGCTTCGGGTTCAACTCCGCCCACCCATGGTGCTCCAGCACCGGCAGATAGGTGCGCGTCGAGGCGTAGAACGCAATACGATAGCGCGCCTGCTCGCGGGCGGTCCGCACCTCCGATTCACCGGCACCGGTGGCAATGAAACCGCCGCCGACCATCCGGAAGCCGCGCAGGTCGCGCCCCGACCGGGCAGCCCCCTCCCGCACCAGCGGCCAGAGGACGTCGCGCAGGTACTCGGGCGTCGTCATCGGGTGGACCCGCAGCCCGTCGCCGATCTCTCCGGCCAGTCGTGCGTTGTAGGCGTTCACGGCCGCGATCTCGATCGGGATGGGATGGTACGGGATCGGGCCGGGGTCGAACTCCGGCGTCATCAGCGAGAAGCGATAGAAGCGGCCCTGGAAGTCGAGCGGCTCCCCGGTTTGCCACGTTTTCCAGATGGCCCGCAGCGCCAGCACGTACTCACGGAGACGCGGTCCCGGCGAGTCCCAGGTCGTGCTGAACCGGCGCTCGATGTGCCCCTTGACCTGGGTGCCGAGCCCGAGCACGAAGCGGCCACGCGACAGGCGTTGCAGGTCGTGCGCCTGGTAGGCAACCACCATCGGGCTCCGCGGGAACGCGATGGCGACCGACGTGGCCAGCGTAAGCCGCTGTGTCACCGGCGCCGCCAGTGCGAGCGCCACGAACGGGTGGTGCTTCAACTCCGGCTGCGCGAGGCCGTCGAATCCCAGCTCCTCCAGCCGTCGCGCCAGCGCCGGGATCTGCTCGAACGCGCTATCGGGGATGATCGTCTCGATCTTCATCCGCTCACTCGCCCTCCCGCGCGCAGTAGACCACAGTCCCGAACCGGTGTCGAGAGGCCCGTTCCGCGGGCGATACCCAGCCGATTCGCGCGGCTCGGCGGGCATCTTGACAGTCTCTAGAGCCCCATTGTAGAGTGGCCGTTGGTATTTCCACGAGGCTGGGACGTTGTTCACGATCGCGCTGCCGAGCGGCGTTTCTCATTGCCGAGGGGATCCGTCCCGCGTCCGATCGATTACCGAATCCACTCCGGGCCGGGTCGACCAGCCAGCAGTGGTCGTTCTTATTCTGGGTGACAGGTGTTGCGAGGAGTCACCCGGGGATCACAAGAGAAGGGAGTCGATCTCATGCCGCAGTTGCGCCTCAGCGACGAAGAGTATCTGCGACGTCGGCGCACGATACTCGAGCGTCTGGGAGAGCGCGGCATTACCGGGCTGATCGCCTTCGGTCCGAACAACGTCTCGTACTTCAGCCGCTTCGGCTTCATCGCGACCGAGCGCCCGATCGCGTACATCCTGACGCGCGACACCTCGGCGCTGCTGGTGCCCCGCCTCGAGTTGGAGCACGCCGAGACCTTCGCGCTGGTGGATCGCGTCACGGCCTACCCCGAATATCCGGGTGAGCGCCACCCGATGGAGTTTCTGAAGGACATCCTCGTCGACCTCGGGCTAAGTCGCGCCAAGATCGGCGTCGACAGCGACGGCTACGGCCGGATCTACGGCTACCGTGGCCCCCGCGTGAGCGAGTTGCTGCCGGACGCCGAGGTCATCACCGTGGTCGACGACATCGAGTACATGCAGATGATCAACTCCGAGGAGGAGTTGGCGCTCATCCGTGAGAGCGCGCGCTGGGGCAACCTGGCCCACACGTACCTGCAGGAGTACTGCAAGGTCGGGGTCAGCGAGACCGAGATTTCGATGCGCGCGTCGTACGAGGCTACGCAGGCCATGATCCGGACGCTGGGTCCCGAGTACCGGCCGATGTCCTGGGGCCGGGCCGGTGCGCATGCCGGCTTCCGCGGCCAGATCGGGAAGGACTCCGCGTTCCCGCACGCCATGACCAGCAACGCGCGCCTGAAGCCGGGAGATGTCCTCGTGACCGGCGCCGGCGCGTCGGTCTGGGGGTACGGCAGCGAGTTGGAGCGCACCATGATTATGGGCGAGCCGACTCCGGAGCAGGAGCGCTACTTCAACCTCATGCTGGAGGCTCAGACGCTCGCCCTCAACACGATTAAGCCCGGCATCCCCTGCTCGGCCGTCGACAAGGAGGTGATGCGGTTCTTCAAGGAGCACAACCTGGAGGAGAACTGGCGTCATCACACGGGCCACGCCAAGTCCACACTCGTCCATGAAGCGCCGTTCCTGGACGTGGGTGACCATCGGTTGATTGAGGTGGGGATGGTGTTCACCGTCGAGCCGGGGATCTACGTGCCGGGCCTGGGCGGTTTCCGGCACTCCGATACCGTCGCGGTCACGCCCGACGGGATCGAGATGATTACCTACTATCCCCGCGATCTCGAGAGCCTGACTATTCCCATCTAGTCGCCGCGGAAGACACACGTGCGCCCAGTGTCTCTGTCTGATCGCTAATCGGCTCGCCGCGGGAGCGCCGCGCCATTGCGGCGCCCCGGCGAGTCGCCGAACCACGAGCGTTGCACCTGTTCATCGGCAGTTCGGATCGGTTGCGGACCCGCCCGTTCGCCCGGAAGACCAGAGGAGGAGACCGTGGCACGCCGTATTTCACAGGAGCGCGCGGAGACCATCGTCCGCCAGTTCTATCGCCTCGAAGAGTACTTCGGCAGGCAGGGAGTCAGCCGCCGGCAACTCCTGCGGCTGATCGCGCAGGGCAGCGCGGCAGCGACCGTCCTGCCCGTCCTTGTCGCCTGCGGCGCAGCGTCCGACAACGATGTGGCCGAGGCCACCGCTCCCGCCGGGGGCAGCACCACGGCCACGAGCGTGCCCGGTTCGCCGACGACCGGTGGCACCCAGCCGCCGTCGGGGAGCGGTTCGCGTGGGGGCACGATCATCATCGGCACGCTCGGCGAAGCCCAGACCATCAACCCCCTGCTCGTCAACGAGACCGAGGGTACCTGGCGCTGCAGGATGATGTTCGGCGAGTTCGTCCAGCTTGATCCGGAAACGCTCAAGCCTGTGCCGGGCATCGCCAAGGAGTGGACCGTCTCCGACGACGGCCGCGAATACACCTTCACCATCCAGGACGGCGTCACCTTCAGCGACGGCACGCCACTCACGGCCGCGGATATCGAGTTCACCCTCCATGCCCTTCTCAAGAAGGAGACAGCCAGCCCGCACCTGGCACGGTTCCTCCCCATCGCCGGTGCCCAGGCCTACAACGAGGGCACGGCCGACTCGGTGAGCGGCATCCAGGTCGTCGACGACAAGACGATCAAGATCACGACCGAAGAGCCCTTCGCCGCCTTCCTGGTGAACCTGCGGCACCTGCGTCCCCTGCCGAAGCACCTGCTCGAGGGCAAGGACCTGCGGGAGGATCCGTTCTTCCAGAACCCGGTCGGCGCCGGTCCGTTCGCCTTCCAGTCCTGGTCCACCGGGCAGGACTTCGTGGCGGTCCGCAACGAGTATTACTGGGAGGAAGGCAAGCCCTACCTCGACGGGTTCACCCACCGCGTGATCCCGGATGCCCAGACACTCGTCATCTCCCTGCAGACGGGCCAGATCCACGGGACCGACTACGCCCAGCCGACCCAGGCCGAGGAGCTCAACCAGGAAGAGAACCTCGTAGTTCTCACGGTCCCACCCGGAAAGGACATCAACGGCTGGAGCTTCGGCCAGAACCACAACGAGGCCCTGCGCGACAAGCGCATCCGCCGCGCGATCGCCATGGCGCTCGACACCGAAACGTTCGCCAGCGACTTCCTGCTCGGTCTGGGGACGCCGGCCAACGGCCCGATCGCCCGCGGGAGCTGGGCCTACCACGAGGGACTGGAGCCGATCCCGTACGACCCGGCCGAGGCAAAGCGCCTCGTCGAGGAGGCCGGTGCCACGGGCCTGACGCTAACGTTCACAACCAACGCCGGCAACCACCTGCGCGAGGACTGGCTCACCTTCACCCAGCAGTCGCTGGCGGAGATCGGTATCAACGTGCAGCCGGACCTCAAGGAGTGGTCCCAGGTGGTCGAGGCGGGAACCCAGGGCACGTTCGACGTGATCTGCCCGACTTGGGCCGGGGCGACCTACGATCCGGACGAGCTCTTCGACGCCCTGGGCACCGGCAAGGCCCGCAACGTCTTCGGCTATTCGAACCCCGAGTTCGACGAGGTGATGCAGCAAGGCCGCACGACCTTCGACATCGAGGAGCGTGCCCGGATCTACGCCCGGGCGCAGGAGATCCTGCTCGAGGATGTCCCGGTCTTCTACGCGTGGGACCGGCCGTTCATCTACGTCGTAACCAAGGACTATCAGGGTTACGTCAACAACATCATCTCCCTGTTCCAGGATCTCCATAACTGGACGAGGGTCGAGTAGCCCGGCAGCCGGCGCGCGCCGGGCGCAGGCGGGGGCAGCAGGGCAGACGCCCGCCCCCCCGCCGCCTGTAGCTGGCCGTCCCTCACGGTCTTGCCGCGCGGGTTCGTCCCGACGCGGCAGGTGCAGAGGAAACGGATGTCACGGTGTCAGCGAGTACGCGCAACTACATCGTGCGGCGCATCCTTCTGCTGTTCCCGCTCCTGGTCGGGTTGAGCATGGTGGTGTTTACCATCATCCACCTGGCGCCGGGCGATCCCGCGCTGGCCTTCGTCTCCGAGCAGTCGTTCGACCCGACGGTAGTGGAGCAGGTTCGCAAGAACCTCGGGCTCGATAAGCCGCTCCCGGTCCAGTACGGCATCTGGGCCTCGAAGGTGGCCCGCTTCGACTTCGGCACGGCCTACACGTTCAACCGGAAGCCGGTCATCACCCTGATCGGGGAACGTCTCTCCAACACGGTCAAACTCCAGGCTCTCGCGATCAGCATCTCACTCGCCGTGGCGATACCGCTGGGGATCATCTCCGCCCGGCGTCAGTACTCGCTGGTTGACAACCTGGCGACCGGCGGCGCCTTCCTCGGCCTCGCCCTGCCGGACTTCTGGCTGGCCCTCATGCTTCAGCTCTTCTTCGCGGTGCGGCTCGGCTGGCTCCCTGCCTCGACCGCCGGCCCGGAGGCCGAAGGGTTCGTCGAGAAGCTGTCCTACTTCGTTCTCCCGGCGACCGTGCTGGCGATCCCGACCATCGCCATCTTCACCCGCTTCATGCGCTCCAGCATGCTGGAGGTGATCCATCAGGACTACATCACGACGGCACGCGCGAAAGGGCTGGCGGAGCGCGCGGTGGTCTTCCGCCACGCGCTAAGGAATGCCTTCGTGCCGATGGTCACCGTGGTGGGGAACCAGCTCCCGCGGCTGCTCAGCGGGTCAGTGATCGTGGAGGCCGTCTTCGCCTGGCCGGGGCTCGGCCACCTTGGCTACCAGGCCATCCTACAGCGGGACTACCCGGTGATCCTGGCTCTGACGCTGCTCACCGGCGCCGCCATCCTGGTCATCAACGTGATCGTCGACGTCCTGTACGCCATCCTTGACCCGCGGATTACCTTCTCGTAGGAGCCGGGCAGCCGAGCAAGGCAGTACGGATCGAGCGAGGTATTCGGAGAGTGTCGATGCAGGAAACCGCGGCTCGCACCACCGTCGAGTTCCAGCGGCTCGCCCGGAAGCCGGAGTCGCAGGCCCGGATCGTCTGGCGCAACTTCCGGCGAAACCGCCTGGCGGTCGCCGGAGGTGTGGTCGTCATTCTCCTCTATCTGGTGGCTATCTTCGCTACCGCGCTGGCGCCCCAGGACTATGCGGCCTTCAACCGCGGCAAGCCACTCCATCCTCCCAGCGCTGAACACTGGTTCGGCACCGACCGGCAGACGCGGGATGTCTTCAGCCGGGTCATCGTTGGTTCGCGGGTCTCGCTCTCCGTGGGCCTCGTCTCAGCGGGAATGATCATCGTCATCGGGGTGACCCTCGGCGCGATCGCCGGGTACTTCGGCGGCCTGGTGGACAACCTCATCATGCGCTTCACCGACATCATGCTCGCCATCCCCGGCTTCTTCCTCTTGTTGACTGCGGCTGCCCTCTTCAAACCAGGCTTGCAGACAACCATGATCGTCATCGGACTGACCTCGTGGATGAGCACCGCCCGGCTTGTCCGCGGCGAGTTCTTGCGGGTCAAAGCACAGGACTTCATCCTGGCCGCGCGGGCCATCGGCGCGCCGAACCTCCGTATCATGGTGCGCCACGTCCTCCCCAACGTCCTCGCCGTCATCATCGTCCAGCTCACGCTCTGGCTGAGCTTCGCCATCCTGCTGGAGTCCGGCCTGTCGTTCCTGGGACTCGGCGCCCAGCCGCCGACGCCCTCCTGGGGCGGCATGCTGGCTGACGGCCGGGTGAACATGCAGAAGGCCTGGTGGGAGACCGTCTTCCCGGGCATGGCCATCTTCCTCACCGTGCTCAGCTTCAACCTCGTGGGCGACGGCCTGCGCGACGCCTTCGACCCCCGCCAGCGCCGCCGGTAGCGGAGAAGGCCCTCAGCCCCTGCCCCCCTCTCCCAAGGTTGGGAGAGGGGGAATGTTATGCGTCACCCGGCATGCGTCCCGCTCCCCTCTCCCCTTGCAGGAGAGGGGTTGAGGTGAGGGGTTCCTCACACCCCGCCGATTCAGCCCTCACCCAACCCCTAACCAGCCGGAATCGGTGTATAGTGCCCAGGAAATGGCGCGAAGGAGCGGCGCAGCGCGAGAGGAGCGGCACCTGATGGACACGACGGTACTCGCACGGCGGATCGAGGCGGCTCAGCGGCTACTGGCGGAGCGGGGCATCGACTTCCTGTTCGTCGCCCCGTCGTCGGACCTGATCTACCTCTTCGGTTACCCGGCCCACCCAAGCGAGCGACTCGCCCTGCTGATCATCCCGCGCACCGGACGCCCGCAGTTCGTAGTCCCGGTGCTCGAGCGCTCGCGGGCCGACGCCCAGGCCTCACTGGTCGACATCCGTACCTGGGAGGAGACAGTGCAGCCGGTGGACCTCGTGGGCGACATCGTGCGCTCCGTCCCCCGCCCCACCATCGCCGTCAGCGACCAGATGTGGGCCGTCTTCCTGGTGCGGATGCTGGAGGTGATCCCCGACGCGACCTTCATCAGCGGCACCAGCGTGCTGCGGGAACTGCGCATGGTCAAGGACCGGGAAGAGCTGGACCGACTGCGCCGGGCAGCGGCCATGGCCGACGCCGCCTGGGAGGAGTTCGTCGCCACGGCGCGGCTCACCGGGAAGACCGAGCGGCAGGCAGCCGAGGAGCTGACCGAATTGCGCGCCAAGCACGGGCTCGAAATCCACGGCATCGGCATCTGCGCCAGCGGGCCGAACAGCGCCGCGCCGCACCACATCACCGGCGATCGCGTGATCCAGCCGGGCGACACCGTCATCTTCGACTTCGGCGGGAAGTACGAGCATTACTCCGCGGACGTGACCCGCACGGTGCACATCGGCGAGCCCGACGACGAATACCGCCGTGTCTATGACATCGTCCTGCGCGCGAACGAGGCGGCGCTGGCTGCTGTTCGCCCGGGTGTCGCCTGCCAGGACATCGACCGGGCCGCCCGCAAGGTCATCACCGACGCCGGCTACGGCGAGTACTTCATCCACCGCGTCGGCCACGGCCTCGGCCTCGACGGCCACGAGGAGCCCTACCTGGTCGAGGGCAACACCCTGCCGCTCCAGGTCGGCATGGTCTTCAGCGACGAGCCCGGCATATACATCCCCGGCCGCTTCGGCGTCCGGATCGAGGACGCCGTGGTCGTCACCGAGCAGGGCGGCGAGCGCCTCAACCACTGCTCGCGCGAGCTGACAGTGATGGAATAGTTCACCGCGCAGCGCGAACGCGACCGCTCATCCCGACCGCCCGCCGCTTCTGCGGCGGGCGGCTTCCGTCGAGACCGCCGACCGAGGAACCGTCTATCTGTCCGCAACTCGGGCTACGCGCCGCGTGCGAGGGCGAGGCCGCGGACGTGGCGCGCCCCGGCCTCCAGCAGGGCCAGCCCCGCCGCTTCCATCGTGGCGCCCGTCGTGACGACGTCGTCGATCAGCAGCACCGACGCGCCCCGCACGCCCGGACCGGAGCGAAAGGCGCCCTGCATGTTTGCCCGGCGCCCGGCATAGTCCAGGCCGACCTGAGATCGGGTGTCGACGATGCGCAGGAGATCCTGTCCAAGAGGCACGCCGAGGCGCGCAGCCACGGCCTCGGCCAGTATCTGGGCCTGGTTGAATCCCCGTTCGCGCTGGCGTCTGGGGTGCAGCGGGATCGGCAGGACGAGGTCCAGGGCGACACCGTCCAGCGCTGTCGCGGCGGCTTCAGCCAGGAGGCTGCCGAGATACCGCCCCCGGGCGTACTCACCACGGTACTTGAAACGGTGGATGGATGACCGCAGCGGCCCCTCGAACACGAATGCCGCGCGGATGGGTCCCAGCGCATCCGGCCACTCCGCGCAGACGGAGCAAACCCGGCCGCGCGTGCCGGGTCTCCCGCAGCGGCACCGTGCGTCGGTGAGCGGACGCAGTGCGGCGGTACAGGAGGGGCAGAGCCACTCGCCGCGCCGCCCGCACCCGCCACAAACCGGCGGCAGCAGCGTGGCCTCCAAGGCCCGCGTCAGCCGGCGGACCCAAGCGAGCGGGCTGGACATCATTTCATGTCCGAGGCGCTCATGGACGCGGAGGCGAGACGACCGGGGAACTCAACCTCGTCCGGGAGAGAGGCACCCAGGGGACGCGCGGGCGCGTACCCAAGCTGATCGCCCACTGACGTCTGGCTGGCGCGGGTCGTACCCGGCGGCAACTCAATCACGTAGCGGGCACCGGTGAACAACGGGCCGATCCGCCACGGCGGCATGGCCTCGGCGATCCGCACCACGACATCGTCACGATCGAGGTAGAGGACATCGATCGGGAAGCGCATCCACATCGAGTGGATCGACGAACACGGGTCGATCAGCAGCCCGGTGCCGGGTGGCAGTGGTGGGCGGAGCATCAGGCCGCGCGTCCGCGCCCAGAGGCTGCGCGCCACCTGTACGTGCTCGGCCACGACCGTGCCCCGCGTCTTGTTCAGCACCCGTACCGACGCCGGCCACTGCCGGTCGCGCTTCGCCACGCGGCGCTCCCTTCGCTCGACCCGCTCGGGATCAGCGCATGAACGCGTCCCACACGATGGGCACCGCCGGGCCGAGCAGCACGATGTAGAGCGCGGGGAAGATGAGGAACACCATGGGGAAGATCATCTTGACCGGCGCCTTGTGTGCCTGCTCCTCGGCGCGCTGACGGCGGCGCATTCGCATCTGCTTCGACTGCACGCGCAGCACCTGAGTGATGCTGACGCCAAGTTGGTCGGCCTGCACGACGGCGGAGACGAACACGTTGAGATCGTCCACATTCGTGCGCTCGGCCAGGTCACGGAGCGCCTCGCGCCGTGACTGTCCCATGCGGATCTCGGACAGCATGCGGGCGAACTCGCGCGTCAGCTCGTTGTCCCACTTCTCCACCACGCGCTGCAGCGCGGGATCGAAGCCGAGCCCGGCTTCCACGCTGATCGTGAGCAGGTCGATGGCGTCCGGCAGCGCGCGGATGATCGCCGACTTGCGCCGCTTGATACGGTTCCCCAGCCAGACGCCCGGCAGAAGGTAGCCGATCCCGCCAGCGACGGCAGGGAACAGGATCAGGTTGGTCAGGCTGCTGCCGCTCATGAGGAAGAGGACGAACAACAGGCCACCCAGGCCGCCGGCCAGCAGCACACGCAACCCGGTGAACTCGGCCGGGCCGAGGTTGGCCGGGTTGCCGGCCTCTACCAGCTTCTGGCGCAGCCGCTGGTGGCTCGTCTTCGGAGCGAAGCGCGACATCATCCCGGCCAGGCGGCGGAGCAGTGGCTTCAGCACACGCTCGTTGAACGGTTGCTGAAGTTCCAACTCTTCCAGCGTCGGCACCCGGTGGCCGTACTGGGAAAGGCGCTCCTCGATCACGACCTGCGGCCGCGGCTTGCGCACGCCGAGGACCACCAGTACGAGGGCGACCACCATGATGGTGATGGAGAGAACCGGCAGCATCTGTTGCATCGTCGTGCGATTCTCCGCTCGTCCGTACTAGACCTCGATGTTGACGATCTTCCGCATGGCTATGAAGCCGAGGAAGATCAACACCACCCCGCCGATCGGCATACAGATCCACGGCCAGCGCATCATGCCCATCACGTAGCCGGGGTTGATCACCATCAGTAAGAGCGCCAGCCCGACCGGCAGTGCGGAGATGATGTAGCCGGAGATGCTCTGCTGGGCAGTGAGAACCCGGATCTCACCCTTGATGCGCACCCGCTCCCGGATCGTCTCTCCGATGACGTCCAGGATCTGCGCCAGGTTGCCGCCCACCTCGTGCTGCACGTTGATGGCCGTGATCAGCAGGTCCAGATCCTCGCTCGGCACCCGGCGCAGCAGATGCGACATCGCCTCCTGCGTCGGGATGCCGAGCCCGACCTCCCGCACCACGCGCCGAAACTCCTCGCTCATCGGCGGTGGTGTCTCGCGCGCAACCAGCTCCATCGTCTGGAGCAGGCTATAACCGGCCCGAAGCGAGTTGGCCATCAGGGTGATCGTGTCACCGAGCTGGTTCACGAAGGCGTTCGTCCGCCGCCGCGCCCGCACCGAGATGTACCAGTGCGGGACCATCCAGCCGATCAGGGCCACGACTAGACCAACCAGCAGCCCCAGCACCGGCTGCGTGATCCCGCGGCCGAGCAGGAATCCCAGCAAGAAACCGAACGAGGCCGACCCGGCACGGACAATGAGGAACTCTCCCACCGTCATCCGGATGTTGGCCCGCGCCAGCAGGAGCGCGACCGCCTCGGAGAACGTCTTGCCCTGCACGACGCGGTCAACCTGTTGGGCGAGGACGTTCGGCGTGCGGGCACCGGACAGCGACTCCGTTGCCAGCGGCTCCAGTGAGGCGAACCGCTCCAACCGCTCCTCAAGCTCGGGTGCCACCGCCTGTTCCCGACTGACCAACAGGCCGAGTGCCACCAAACCCGCGGCCAGGAGGAACAAGATGAGGACCAGTGTCAGGAAATCCATGCCCGCTTCCTATCGGTGCCACCCTGCCAGCCGGCGGCGTGTCCCGGCTCAGAAGAGCCGATCGTAGCCCACCCCGAAGATCGTCGGCGGCAGGTAGATGTTGGCGACCTCGAACTTCTCCACGAACTTCGGGCGGATGCCGGTCGGCTTGATGCGCCCGACGATCTTGTTGTTCTCCATACCGGTCTGCTCGAAGACGAAGATGTCCTGCATCACGATGACGTCGCCCTCCATACCCTGGACCTCCGTCACCGCGACGATCTTGCGCGAGCCGTCCTTGAGGCGCGCCTGGTGGATGATCAGGTCGACCGCCGCCGCGATCTGCTCACGGATGGCGCGCACCGGCAGCTCCACTCCGGCCATGAGGCACATCGTCTCCAGGCGGGCCAGGGTGTCGCGCGGGCTGTTCGAGTGCACCGTCGTCATCGAGCCGTCGTGGCCGGTGTTCATCGCCTGGAGCATGTCCAGCGCCTCACCGGAGCGGCACTCCCCGACCACGATCCGGTCGGGCCGCATTCGGAGGGCGTTGACCACCAGGTCGCGGATGGTGATCTCCCCGCGTCCCTCGATGTTGGGCGGCCGCGACTCCAGCGTGACCACGTGGTCCTGGCGGAGCTGCAACTCGGCCGCGTTCTCGATGGTCACGATGCGCTCGTCGGGCGGGATGAACGACGACAGCACGTTGAGCGTCGTCGTCTTACCGGAGCCGGTCCCACCCGAGACCACGATGTTCAGCCGCGCCTCGACGCATGCCTTGAGGAACGTAACCATCTCCTCGCTCATCGTGCCGAAGCGCACCAGATCCTCGGCCGTCAGCGGGTCGCGTGCAAACTTACGGATCGTCAGCGTGGGACCCACGAGCGAGATCGGCGGGATCACCGCATTGATTCGGGAGCCGTCCGGCAGGCGCGCGTCCACCATCGGCGAGCTCTCATCGATGCGCCGCCCCAGTGGGGAGACGATGCGGTCGATAACCCGCATGACGTGGTCGTCGTCCTGGAAGGTGATGTCGGTGAGCTCCAGCTTGCCGTTCCGCTCGACGTAGACCTGGCGCGGGCCGTTGACCATGATCTCGGAGACGGTGTCGTCCTTGAGCAGCGGCTCGATCGGCCCGTATCCCAGGATCTCGGCGGCGATCGCCTCGAACAGGCGCAGGCGCTCGACGCGCGTCAGCACGATGTTTTCGGCCTCGAGCACCGAGGCGAAGGTCTCCTCGACCGTGCGCCGCACTTCCTCCTGGTTGCCCAGGTCCATGCGCGGGTCCAGCTCGGAGATCAGCCGGTTCTGAATGCGGCTCTTGAGTTCGTTAAAGGAGTCGTTGCGGTGCGCAGCCGTGGGGCTGCTCCCCAGGGTCGGCCGACGAAGCGTGGCCAGTTCGCCGGTCCCGACGCGCTGCGTTGCCGGCCCCGCGGGTGGCGACAGTCGGTTGGTCGTCTGCGGCGGCGCTGCGGGCGGCGCAGGGTCCACGGCTTCCGTCGGTACGTTGCCAAGGCGCTTCAGAAGCGACATGCCTTACTCCCTACCCCTCCCGGAGGACATCGGCGCGGCTGCCCGCTTACCCATGACGCAACGCGGTCCGGAGCCGGCCGACCAGCCCGGTAGCGCGCTCCGCCGGCTTTGCCACGACCGCCTCCTCGGCCGCGTCCTCCGCGACCAAGCTCGTCGCCAGCCGTTTGATCTCGACCGAGACTCGGTGGTCCGGCTGGGTCTCCACCAGCGGTGCACCCTCATTCACACTCCGGAGCAGCGCCGCCGGCTCATCCGGGATCTTCGCGACCAGCTCGCGCTTGAGGTTCTCCGCGATGTCCTGCGCCGGGATACCCGAGAAGGTGTTCTGGCGATTGAGAACCAGCAGGACCTTATCCATCGGGTAGCCCAGCAACTCCGTGATCTCCAGGAACTGCCGGGCGTCCTTGATCGCCGTCATCTCCATCGTCAGCACGAGCAGGATCCGGTCGGACGCATCCATGACCGACAGCATGGCGTCGTCGAACCCCGGCCGGGTGTCGACCACCACGTAGTCCGCCATCTTGGTCAGGAGTGAGAGAGACGCGCGGAGATGCTCGGCCGTAACGGTTTCAGCCTCCTGCGGCGTCGGCGGCGCGAGCAGCAGCCGCACCCCGCTCCCGTGCGTGACCAGGACGTCGTCCATCAAGTCCCGGTCGAGCGAGTGCACCTGAGGCGCGATGTCGGCAATGGTCTTCCCGTCTGCGATGTTCATCATGACGCCGACGTCGCCGAAGTGCAGGGCCGCATCGACCAGGACGACCTGTTTCTGCGTGGCGCGCCGGATGGCGACCGCCAGATTGGTCGCCAGGGTCGTGCGGCCGACCCCTCCCTTGCTGCTGACGACGCTGATGATGCGGCCCTTGCTGACCTCCCCGGGCCGGCCGTTCGGGCTACCGGTGGCCGCGGCAGTGGTGACGACCTGGACCGGCCGTGGCGCCAGCCGGGAGACGTGCCGCACGGCGAGGATCAGCTCGTCGAGGCTGAAGGGCTTGGCCAGGAACTCACGCGCTCCCGCCAGCATGGCCCGCCGGAGGATGTCCGGCTCGTTTTGGACCGACATCATGATCACCGACGCCGTCGGCACCTTGGTCGAGATCTGCATCGTCGCCGCGATGCCGTCCATGTCGGGCATGTTGAGGTCCATGAGCACGATGTCCGGGTGCAGCGCCACGGCCAGGTCGATGCCTTCCCGGCCGCTCGAGGCCTTCCCCACCACCTGGATGTCGGGCTCGAACCGCAGCAGCTTCTCGACGTTGTCGCGGCTCTCCGCGACATCATCGACGATGAGAACCCGGATCGTGCTCCCAGACATCTACTGTCCTCCACCCGGCAGCCGAACGGTCTTCGGCACCGGCAGGCCGTACTCAGTGACCAGTTGCTCGTACGTGACGCCGTTCGTGGTCACTTCCCCAGCATCGTCCTTCGGGCGCAGGACCACTTGATACTGCCCGTCGTTGTCCATCAGGAACTTGATGACCTCAGCCTGCTGCGGATCGACCTCCAGCACCAGCAGGTCCGCGTTCGGCAGCTTCTCCGCCGCGCCCTGCGGAGCGGTCGGTGTGCCCGACGCCTCACCGTTGCCGGTCGCAGTCGGGTCGCTGCTGACCGTGGTATCGCCCGCGATCACCCGCAAGACGCGCACGTTCTGCACGACGACCTTGGTGACCGGGTTCCCCGGTGCGTTGTCTTCCACCAGGAAGCGCGAGCCAGGCTCACCCGGATACGGGTAGGTCGCATCCCCGGCCACCCCCGGTGGCGGCTGCAGGACAAGCGTGTCGTCCCGGGCGTACCCCTCCGTCGTGTCGCGCACTTCCATCGGCTCCGACGGCACCACGCGCGTCAGGTTGATCCGTATCGAGTAGATGATGTCGATGCGGTCGTCCGGGCGGATCATCCCGCCCAGGGCGTTGATCCGGTCCACCGGCAATGCGATCGCGCGGTGGCCCTCAGCCAGGTCGAACGTCAGCCCCGGCGCGAGCAGGTTGGCCGACAGGATCTGCTGACCCTTGACCAAGTTCCCGGACACCGCCATCCCGACCACCTGAGCGGGTGCCGTCGCGCTGCCGGGCGCCACACCCGTCGCGTCCACCTCGGCGATCTCGATGTCGTCCTCGGAGAGCACGGTGTTGGCCGGGATATCCCGTGCAGCGACCACCACGTTGGCCTTGGTTGGCTCCGCGCCGTCATCCTGCGTTTCACCGAGAACCCCGGAGAACGCGACGACCCCCAGCAACGCCGCCACCAGCGCCAACGCCACGCCTAGGAGAATGAAGAGCCGTCCGCTCTTGCGCATACAGTACGTTCCCTCTCCGGCTCATTGTGAGCCGTCTCGCCCGAGGTTGCCGTTGCCGCGATTTCGGCTACATCGGAGACGATGCCTGGCCGATGTGCTACTCAGAGTGTAGGAACGTGCTTATGCCAGGGCCATAGTACGTTGGTAACGAGCAACACCGGGGCCGTCCCCAGGACGGCTGGTCCCGCGTGGTATAGTTGCCGGCGAGGCCGATGGACATGCAGGATCGAACCACCCTTCTCTACGGCCAGGACCCCACGGAGCGCATCGTCGCGGTCGAGCGCGCGGGCCAGGCACAGGTGCGCGTGTTCCGCCGCCTGCACGGTGACCGCGTGGTCGCCGAGACCGCACCGTTCCATCCGTGGGCGGTGCTGACCGAAGAGGGGACCAACGCCCTCGATCGGCGCGGCGCTGAGGTCGTGCGCCTTCAGGGCGACCTCCCACTGCGGTACCTCGCCCGGTTCGTGAGCTGGAGCGCCTTCCGCACCGCGATGGAGCAGATCCAGCAGCGGGGCTATCCGGTCCACACCTTCGGGCACCCCACCGATCAGTACCTCACCCTGACCGGACGGAACCTCTTCCGCGGCATGAACTTCGACGACATCGTCCGGATGCAGGTTGACATCGAGACGACCGGCTTCGATGCGCGCTCGAACCGTGCCGAAATCCTGGTCGTGGCACTGGCGACCAACCGCGGCCATCGGGAAGTGCTCGACGTCGCCGACCTGGGAGAGGCCGGGGTGCTGCGAACGCTCACCGAGCGCATCCAGCAGATCGACCCCGACGTCATCGAGGGGCACAACCTCTTCAACTTCGACCTGCCGTTCCTCATGGAGCGAGCCCGGCAGCACGGGGTGACGCTCGCCTGGGGGCGGGACGGCTCACCGCCCCGCATCGGCGGCACGCAGCGCTTCAAGGCCGGCGCGCGCACCATCCCCTACCAGGCGGTGTCGATCTTCGGCCGGCACATCGTCGACACCTACCAGCAGATCCAGCGCTACGACACGGCCAACGAGCTGGAGAGCTACGGGCTCAAGCAGTCGATCGACGCGCTCGGCCTCACCCACCCCGATCGTGTATTCATCCCGGGCGAGGAGATCGGGCGTGTCTATGCGGAGGATCGGCAGCGGGTCCACGCCTATGCGCTCGACGACGTGGCCGACGTGGCGCTCCTGAGCGAGCTGGCCCTCCCGACGGAGTTCTATCAGAGCCAGATCCTGCCGCGCGGGCTACAGGGCGTCGCCACCGGCGGGCCGGGAGAGAAGATCAACTACCTCATGACCCGCGTCTACCTCGCGCTCGAGCACAGCCTGCCCCTGCCTGATACGCCAAAGCCGTATCCCGGCGGCTACACGGAGGTCCGCCGCGTCGGAGTGTTCCGCCCAGTGGTCAAGTGCGACGTCGAAAGCCTCTATCCGGCCATCATGCTCAGCGACCGCATTGCCCCGGCGACCGACGTGCTGCAGGTCTACCTCGGCCTCCTGGAAGTCCTCACCGCCCGGCGGCTGGAAGCCAAGCGCCGCGCGCGGGAGACGACCGGTGCCGAGCAGGCACGCTGGCTCGGCCTCCAGTCCAGCTTCAAGGTCCTCATCAACTCCTTCTACGGCTACCTGGGCTACAGCCGGGCGCTCTTCAGCGACTTCGACGCGGCCCGCCGGGTCACGCTGCGTGGGCAGGAGATCATCCGGCAGGTCGTGGATGCCCTCGACGACGCCGGAGCAGAGACAATCGAGATCGACACCGACGGCGTGTACTTCCGTCCATCCCCCTCCGTCCGCGGCCGGGAGGCCGAGGAGGCGTTCGTTGCTGCGATCGGAGAGCGTCTGCCACGCGGCATCAGCCTGGCGCACGACGGCAGCTTCGACGGCATGATCTCGCTCAAGACGAAGAACTACGTCCTGCGCGCGCACGACGGCCGGATCATCCTCAAGGGGAGTAGCCTGCGGTCCCGACGCGAGGAGCCGGTGCTGCGGCGCTTCCTGCGGGACGCCGCCCGAGCCTTCATCGAGGGCACGCCTGCCACCGTGCGCGACCTCTACCTCGACACGGCCGAGCGCCTGATCCAGCGCGCCCTTCCGGTCCACGACATCGCCCGTTGGGAAACGATCACCGAAAAGACCTACACCAGCGAGGCCAACCGGCGATTGGCCGACGCCGCCGCGGGGGAACGGATCGGCGAGCGCATCGCGGTCTATCAGCGCGCCGATGGCAGCCTCGCCCGCATCGAGCACTACGCGGGGGATGAGGATGTCGACTACCTCCTGCGCCGCCTGCGCGACATGGCCGCGCGCTTCCGTCCGCTCTTCCCGGACGATGCGGCCTTCGACCACCACTTCCCGCCGCTCACGGCGCGCTCGGATGTCGCGCTCGTGCGCGCGGCCCCTGCTGTCCAGCAACTCTCCATGTTCTGAGACGACCGACCCGACGGAACGAAGAAAAAGCGGCCGATCTCAGGTCGAGATCGGCCGCCTCGCGAGACAAAGCAAAACAGCCGACCCATTAGGGTCGGCTGTTGATGGTAGCGGGGGCGGGATTCGAACCCGCGACCTTTGGGTTATGAGCCCAACGAGCTGCCACTGCTCCACCCCGCGCTGCAGGAAGTGGACGAACGAGATCCCGCGGTGCGGCCCCCGGCTGCGGAGGTCGGGCGTGCGCGCAGCGGCCTCGCCTCCCACGCGGTCGCCCGCGCAGTACTCTCCGGCGCTGGCGCCGGGCACGACCCGGTTCGGGATGGGACGGGGTGGAATCGGCGCCGCTCTCGGCCACGCGCACACCCGACCCCCCCAGCCACGACCGCTCACCGCGCGGTCCCGTTCTCGGTCCAAGCACCTGCTCGGCGATGCCCTCTGGGTCATGCCGGTGTCCACCCGCGGCGGACCACGAACCCAGAGCGGGATCCACCCTCGACCATGAGCACGGCTTCGCTCCGGTCCGTTACCGGCCGTCCACGTGCCGCCTCGCAACCGGGTGGTCTACCCGGGGTCTTACCCCCTTCCGGGGTGAGAAGGCTCATCTTGGGGCGGGCTTCCCACTTAGATGCTGTCAGCGGTTATCCCTGCCGCACGTGGCTACCCAGCAATGCCGGTTGCCCGACAACTGGCACACCAGCGGTGCGTCCAGCCCGGTCCTCTCGTACTAGGGCCAGCCCCCCGCAACCTTCTGACGCCCACGGCGGATAGAGACCGAACTGTCTCACGACGTTCTGAACCCAGCTCGCGTACCGCTTTCATGGGCGAACAGCCCAACCCTTGGGACCTCCTCCGGCCCCAGGATGCGACGAGCCGACATCGAGGTGCCAAACCGTGCCGTCGATGTGAACTCTTGGGCACGATCAGCCTGTTATCCCCGGGGTAGCTTTTATCCGTTAAGCCACGGCCCTACCACACGGTACCGTGGGATCACTACGTCCGCCTTTCGGCCCTGCTCGGCGGGTCAGCCTCGCAGTCAAGCACCCTTGCTGCCGTTGCACGCTCCGGCCGATTGCCATCCGGCCTGAGGGTACCTTTGAACGCCTCCGTTACCCTTTAGGAGGCGACCGCCCCAGTCAAACTCCCCACCAGCCACGGTCCCCCGCCCGGCTCACGGGTCGGGGTGAGTGCGTCGACCAGACCAGAGTGGTATTTCACCGTCGGCTCCCCCGAACCTGGCGGCCCGGGTTCTCCGCCTCCCACCTATCCTACACAAGCCTGGCCCACACACAATGGCAAGCTGGAGTAAAGCTCCACGGGGTCTTTTTGTCCTGCCGTGGGTCACCCGCATCTGCACGGGTCCTGCAATTTCACCGGGTCCCTCGTTGAGACAGCGCCCAGGTCGTTATGCCTTTCGTGCGGGTCGGAACTTACCCGACAAGGAATTTCGCTACCTTAGGACCGTTATAGTTACGGCCGCCGTTTACCGGGGCTTCCGTTCGGGGCTCGCACCCCTCCCGTTAACCTTCCGGCACTGGGCAGGCATCAGCCCCTATACGTCGGCTTTCGCCTTCGCAGAGACCTGTGTTTTTGGTAAACAGTCGCCTGGGCCGGTTCCCTGCGGCCCCCTCAGGCTCCGGACCGCGCAGGTCCTTCACCCTACACGGGGCGCCCCTTCTCCCGAAGTTACGGGGCCAGTTTGCCGAGTTCCTTAACGAGGGTTCTCCCGTCCACCTCGGTATGCTCTACCTGCCGACCTGTGTCGGTTTGCGGTACGGGCACGGTGCCACTGGCTAGAGGCTTTTCTCGGCAGTTCGGGCTCAACCCACTCGACGCACAACGCGCCTGACCATCACGCCTCAGGTCTAGCCCGGGGGATTTGCCTCCCAGGCCACCCTACACGCTTGGACGCGGGTTTCCCCACGCTGGGCCTACCCCCCTGCGTCCCCCCTTCGCTCATCACGTGACACCGTGGTACGGGAATGTTGACCCGTTGTCCATCGCCTACGGCTCTCGCCCTCGGCTTAGGCCCGACTCACCCGCAGCTGACAAGCATGGCTGCGGAACCCTGCGGCATTCGGTGGGGCGGATTCGCACCGCCCTCGCGCTACTCATACCGGCATTCTCACTCGTCGCCGCTCCAGCAGACCTCCCGGCCTACCTTCACCGCCGACGACGACGCTCCCCTACCGTCCGTCCACACGACGAACCCGCGGCTTCGGTGGTGGGCTTAGCCCCGGTGGATTGTCGGCGCCCGGGCACACTCGACCAGTGAGCTGTTACGCACTCTTTCAAGGATGGCTGCTTCTAAGCCAACCTCCTGGTTGTCTCCGCGCCCGCACTTCCTTGCCCACTGAGCCCACACTTGGGGACCTTAGCCGGCGGTCTGGGCTGTTCCCCTCTCGACGACGAAGCTTAGCCCCCGCCGTCTCACTCCCGCGAGTTCGCGCCACCGGCATTCGGAGTTTGGTTCGGGTTGGTAGGCGGTGAGCCCCCGCGCCGATCCAGTGCTCTACCTCCGATGGCCACCTCGCGAGGCTGGCCCAAAAACCATTTCGGGGAGAACCAGCTATCTCCCGGTTCGCTTGGCATGTCACCCCTACCCACAGCTCATCCGCGCCTTTTGCAACAGACGTCGGTGCGGCCCTCCACGCGCTCTTACCCGCGCTTCAGCCTGGCCATGGGTAGCTCACCGGGTTTCGGGTCGACCGCCCGCGACTCTCCGCGCCCTCTTCAGACTCGCTTTCGCTCCGGCTCCGGGTGTCCCTCCCTTAGCCTGGCCACGAACGGTCACTCGCCGGTTCATTCTCCAATAGGCACGCCATCAGGGAGCTCACGCCCCCCTCTGACCGTCTGGAGGCACACGGTTTCAGGCTCTCTTTCACTCCCCTCACCGGGGTGCTTTTCACCTGTCCCTCACGGTACTCGTCCACTATCGGTCGCGTGGGGTATTTAGCCTTGGGTGGTGGGCCACCCCGCTTCCCACGGGATTCCACGTGCCCCGCGGTACTCACGCACCCGGGCGGAGCCAGCCCCCCGTCGCCTACCGGGCTCTCACCGTCTCCGGCCGCCCCTTCCAGCAGCGTTCGGCTAAGGGACTGGTTGCTCACTCCGTGGCGGGTCTGCCGCCCCGCCCCCCGGGCCGTCCTACCCCCGACCAGCATCGGCGGCAGCCTGTACCACCGGCCGGGTTTGGGCTCCTCCCGGTTCGCTCGCCGCTACTACGGGAATGCTCTCTGCTCCTCGGGGTACTGAGATGTTTCAGTTCCCCCGGTACCCCCCCGCCGCCTATGCGTTCA
Source organism: Sphaerobacter thermophilus DSM 20745 (assembly GCF_000024985.1). Lineage (NCBI taxonomy): Bacteria > Pseudomonadati > Thermomicrobiota > Thermomicrobia > Sphaerobacterales > Sphaerobacteraceae > Sphaerobacter > Sphaerobacter thermophilus. The sequence goes on along the minus strand of NC_013523.1, from coordinate 581,746 downwards.
GCGACGGGTGTCCCGGCATCACCCGGGACGGGTTGCCCCATTCGGACACCCTCGGATCACTGCCTGCCCGCGGCTCCCCGAGGCGTTTCGCCGCCTGGCCACGTCCTTCATCGGCCCCACGCGCCGAGGCATCCACCATGTGCCCTACTCGTGGATCTCCCCTCTGCATCCGCTCCATGCCCGCCACTCCCGGCGGACACCAGCACGACGCAAAGGCCATCAACCCACGCAGATGCTCGGACCTCTCCACTCCCTTGTTAAGGTGCCCGGTGGAGCTGAGGGGATTCGAACCCCTGACCTCCGCCGTGCAAGGGCGGCGCTCTCCCAGCTAAGCTACAGCCCCATCTGGTGGACGCCGCCGGTGGGCGTTCCTGGACTCGAACCAGGGACCTCACCCTTATCAGGGGTGTGCTCTCACCAACTGAGCTAAACGCCCGGCCGTAGCTGTTGCGGCACCTTGACCGCTGGAGCGTGATCGAGTGCACCGGATCGGACCAGGTTAACGACCGGGCATCCGTCGTGCGGCTTGTCCAGGGGGTTGTCTGCCCTCCGCCGCAACTCCGCGGCCTCCACAGGCAGGGCCCTTCCTGCGCCACCACGCCGGTCGGGTGCGCTCTACGCCCACCCGGCGCCCCGGCCGGTTGACCTGGGATGGACGAGCCTGCGCTCGCCCCACTCCCTAGAAAGGAGGTGATCCAGCCGCAGCTTCCGCTACGGCTACCTTGTTACGACTTCGTCCCAATCACCAGCCCCACCCTCGACGGCTGCCTCCCGTATCGGGTTGGCCCACCGGCTTCAGGTGTTGCCGGCTTTCGTGACGTGACGGGCGGTGTGTACAAGGCCCGGGAACATATTCACCGCAGTATGGCTGACCTGCGGTTACTAGCAACTCCGCCTTCATGGGGGCGAGTTGCAGCCCCCAATCCGAACTGAGACCGGGTTTGAGGGATTGGCTCCGCGTTGCCGCTTGGCCGCCCGCTGTCCCGGCCATTGTAGCGTGTGTGTCGCCCAGGGCGTCAGGGCCATGCGGACTTGACGTCATCCCCCCCTTCCTCCGGGTTGTGCCCGGCAGTCTGGCTAGACACCACCGTAACTAGCCACGAGGGTTGCGCTCGTTGCGGGACTTAACCCAACATCTCACGACACGAGCTGACGACAGCCATGCAGCACCTGTCTCCCGGCTCCCCGAAGGGCACCCCCCGGTTTCCCAGGGGTTCCGGGGATGTCAAGCCCTGGTAAGGTTCTGCGCGTTGCGTCGAATTAAACCACACGCTCCGCTGCTTGTGCGGGCCCCCGTCAATTCCTTTGAGTTTTAGCCTTGCGGCCGTACTCCCCAGGCGGTGGACTTACTGCGTTAGCGCCGGCACGGAAGGGGTCAACACCTCCCACACCTAGTCCACAGCGTTTACTGCGCGGACTACCGGGGTATCTAATCCCGTTCGCTCCCCGCGCCTTCGCGCCTCAGCGTCAGGTCAGGGCCAGCTGGCCGCCTTCGCCACCGGTGTTCCTCCCGATCTCTACGCATTTCACCGCTACACCGGGAATTCCACCAGCCTCTCCCTGCCTCTAGCCACCCCGTCTCGCACGACCCTCCCCGGTTGAGCCGGGGGCTTTCACGTGCGACGCGGGCAGCCGCCTACGCGCCCTTTACGCCCAGTAACTCCGGACAACGCTCGCACCCTACGTCTTACCGCGGCTGCTGGCACGTAGTTAGCCGGTGCTTCTTCCGGGGGTACCGTCACTGCCTTCGTCCCCCCGAAAAGGAGTTTACACCCCGAAGGGCGTCATCCTCCACGCGGCGTCGCTCCGTCAGGCTTGCGCCCATTGCGGAAAATTCCTTGCTGCTGCCTCCCGTAGGAGTCGGGGCCGTGTCTCAGTCCCCGTGTGGCTGATCGTCCTCTCAGACCAGCTACCCGTCATCGCCACGGTAGGCCATTACCCCACCGTCTAGCTGATAGGCCGCAGGCCCCTCCCGGCACGGCTTCCGCCTTTGCTCGATCAGGCCACCCCCCAACCGAGCCCATGGGGTATTAGCCACGGTTTCCCGCGGTTATCCCCCGCGCCGGGGCAGGTTACCCACGTGTTCCTCACCCGTCCGCCACGGTCGACCGCCAAAGCGGCTCCCGTACGACTTGCATGCATTAGGCACGCCGCCAGCGTTGTTCCTGAGCCAGGATCAAACTCTCCATCAAGATACGATCCCCATTACGGGGTCATAGTCATTGCCTGGTTCGCCCGACCCATACTCGTCGCGCGATGCATATCGCTCGCGCACGAGGGCACTCGATCACGCTCCAGTTGTCAAGGTGCTCGGGGGATCGCATCACGAGGCTCGCGCCTACGGAACCCTCCCCCGTGAAACGCGACGGTCAGTATAGCGCGTCCACACTGCAGTGTCAAGCGCGCTTCCGTTTGTCCGTTCGGCAACGGGACCGTCTCGCGCTCCCGCCGTTTTCCCCGGCGGCATGGATACTATAGCACATTGCCTCGATCGCGTCCAACTCGTGAACCCCCGGCCGTGACCACCCGACACAGCCACCCTCGTTACCCGCTTGACCCCGCCGCCCGCGCGCTCGATAATCCCCCACCGACTGGCCTGCCGTGCTGCGAAGGGAGCGCCCTGCACCATGAAACCGATCATTGGCATCACCCCGTCGATGGTCCCCGGGACCGAAGACCGGCCCGGACGCCGCATCTCCTTGGCGGCCGACTACGTCCAGGCAGTCGCCGCAGCCGGCGGCACCCCGATCGTCCTTGCACCCGTCGACGGCCCGGTCGACCGGCTGCTGGACGTGATCGACGGGCTGCTCCTCAGCGGTGGAGGCGATATCCGACCCGATCGGTTCGGCGACCGGGACGTTCACCCCACAGTCGATGGGATCGACGACCTGCGCGACACCTTCGAACTGGCCCTGGTGGACGGCGCCATGCGCCGCGGCCTCCCCATCCTCGGGATCTGCCGCGGCTGCCAGGTTCTGAACGTCGCTCTGGGCGGCACGCTGATTCAGGACATCCCCGACCAGCACGGCACGACGATCGCGCACCGCCAGTCGGACCAGAAGATCCCGGCCAGCGAGCCGAGTCACCCGGTGACCGCCGAGCCTGGGTCGTTGCTCGACACCGTCTACGGCACCACCGAGTTGCAGGTCAACTCCTTCCACCACCAGTCCGTCCGAGACATCGCCCCGCGCCTGCAGGTCGTCGGCCGGGCGCCGGACGGGATCATCGAGGCGGTCTGGTGTCCGGACGCAGCGTGGGTACTGGGGCTTCAGTGGCATCCGGAGTTGATGTTCCAGGCCCACCCGGAGCATCTCCGGCCCTTCCAGGCACTGGTCGCCGCGGCGTCCGTCGCCCGGCGGGCCACGGCAGCCGCCGACTGACGGAGCCACGCGGACGTGGAAACGACGATGCGGGCGGCACCAATGGTGCCGCCCGCATCCTGTCGTAGCCGGCGTTACTCTGCCTAGAAGGTGGAGTCCCCTCCCGACTGGCTGGCGGCCGCCACCTCGCGCACCTCGCGCTCGGGCGCACGGCCCGCCCGTGCCTCGGAGACACGCACCTTGAACTCGTCGGGCATCGCCACCCGCAGGGCTTCGTCGATGCTATCGACCAGGACGAACTCCATGTTCTCCTTCAGCGACGGCGGCAGATCATCCAGGTCGGGCTCGTTGCGCTTCGGCAGGATGAAGGTCGTGATGCCGGCGCGAGCCGCCGCCAGCGCCTTCTCCTTGATGCCGCCGACCGGCAGCACCTGCCCGCGCAGGGTGATCTCCCCCGTCATCGCCACCTCGTCCCGCACCGGGATACCGGTCAGGAGGGAGACGAGCGCGACCGTCATCGCCACGCCTGCCGACGGCCCGTCCTTGGGGATTGCGCCCGCCGGCACATGGACGTGCAGATCGCTCTCCTTGAAGAAGTCCGGGTCGATCCCGAAGTCGCTGGCCCGCGCCCGCACCAGGCTGAGCGCAGCCTGCGACGACTCCTTCATGACGTCGCCGAGCTGCCCGGTGACCGTCAGGTTGCCGCGGCCCGGCATCCGGGATGCCTCGATGAACATGATGTCGCCGCCGACCGGCGTCACACCGACCCCGATGGCCACACCCGGCACTGACGTGCGTTCGCTCAGCTCCTCGTAGAAGAACCGGCGCTTGCCCAGAAGCTCCCGAATGTGCTCCGCCTCGATGGTGGACGGGATCTCCTGGCCCTCGGCGAGCCGCGTGGCCACCTTCCGCGCAACGCTCGCGATCTCGCGCTCCAGGTTCCGGACGCCCGCCTCGCGGGTGTAGTGCTGGATGATCTCCAGCAGCGCCTCGTCCGAGATGGACACCTCGTCCGGAGACAGCGCGTGCCGCTTGAGCTGCTTGGGCACCAGATACTTCCGGGCGATGTTCAGCTTCTCCTCGTCGGTGTACCCGGAGAGCTGCAGGATCTCCATCCGGTCGCGCAGCGGCGCCGGGATGGTGTCCAGCATGTTCGCCGTGGCGATGAACATGACCTTCGACAGGTCGAAGGGCACGTCCAGGTAGTGGTCCCGGAACGAGTGGTTCTGCTCCGGGTCCAGCACCTCCAGCAGCGCCGAGGAGGGGTCACCCCGCCAGTCGGCCCCGAGCTTATCGATCTCGTCCAGGACGAAGACGGGATCGTTGGTACCGGCTCGCCGAATCGCCTGGATGATGCGCCCCGGCATCGCGCCGATGTAGGTCCGCCGGTGACCGCGGATCTCAGCCTCGTCACGCACGCCGCCGAGCGACATCCGGGTGAACCGCCGGCCGAGCGCACGCGCGATCGACTGGGCCAGACTCGTCTTCCCGACGCCCGGCGGGCCGACGAAGCACAGGATCGGCTCGCGGGAGTCCTCTTCGGCATCCACCCCCCGCTCCTGGCGCAGTCGCCGCACCGCCAGGTACTCGAGGATCCGCTCCTTGATCTTCTCCAGATCGTAGTGGTCCTCATCGAGGATCTGGCGCGCCTTGGCGACGTCGATCCCCTCCTCGGAGCTCTTGTTCCACGGCAGCGCGGTGAGCCAGTCGAGGTAGGTCCGGATCACGCCGTACTCGGCCGCGGCCGGCGGCAGCTTCGACAGGCGGTCCAGCTCGCGCCGCGCCTCGCGCTCGGCCTCCTCGGGCATGCCGGCCTCGTCGATCTTGGCCCGCAGCTCGTTGATCTCGGCTTCCTGCTCGTTGGTCTCACCCAGCTCCCGCTGGATCGCCTTGAGCTGCTCCCGCAGGTAGTACTCGCGCTGGGTCTTGCCGACCTCTTCCTGGACCTCGCTCTGGATCTTCTTGCCCAGCTCGAGCAGGTCCAGCTCCTTGCTCATGAAGGCGTTCAGCCGCTGGAGCTTCGCGCGGACGCTATCGAGTTCGAGCAGCGCCTGGCGCTCCTCGGCCTCCATCCGCAGGTTGCTCGCGATCAGGTAGACCAGATGCAGCGGGTCGTCGACGTTCAGCGCCGCGGTGACGAGTTCCTCCGGGAGGTTAGAGACAAGCGAAACCAGCCGCTGGAACAACTCCTGAGAGTTGCGCACCAGCGCCTTGATCTCGACCGTATCCTCGACCTCCTCCGGGATCTCCTCGACCCGTGCGGTCAGATACGGCTCCTCGCCGAGCCACTCGACGATCCGCATCCGGCGCTGCCCCTGGACCGCCAGGCGGACGGTCCCGTCGGGCACGCGCATCATCTGGTGGATGCTGGCGATGGTCCCGATCTCATACGTCTCGCCGGGACCGGCGCCCTCCTGCTCGGGATCCTTCTGCAAGACCATGCCGACGATGCGGTCGCCCGAGACGACGTCGTCGATCAGGCGGAGCGACCGAGGCTGGCCGGCCGCCAGAGGGACGAGCGTCAGCGGGAAGACCACCGTGCCCCGCAGCGGGAGGATGGGCAGCACCTGTGACGTCGACTGCTCCTCGGACTGCTCCTCCTCAGGCACCTCGTCGACCGGGTCGTATGCCTGTTCGTCTCGGAATCGTTCGACCATTCAGCGTTACCTCTCTCCGTCAGTCGCAGGCTCGCCGGCTCGCGGCACGATGCGTGTCGCCTGCGCCCGAGGCAAGGTCACCCGCAAGAACCCGTTCTCATAGACTGCATCGACCTCGTCGATCACAACAGGAAACGGCAGGAAAACCTCTGCCTCGAAGGGTCCGTAGGCGATTCCCATCTCGTGGTAGGTGCGCTTGGAGTGAGGCGCCACGTTTGGGCGCGTCCCGGTAATGTGGAGGACGGTGTCATCCACCACCACCTGCAGCTCATCCTCGCGCACGCCCGCGATCTCGACCGTCACCACCAGCGCGGTGTCGCACTCGTACACCTCGACTGGCGGTCGCCAGACGCCGACGTGGGAGCGGGACAGCGGACGGCTGCTGATGACCAGGGAGCGGAAGACCTCTTCCATCTCCTGCTGGATCCGCTCCGTGCCCCGGGTACCATGCCTACGCACGATCAACATGAGTGCCCGTCCTCTACTCCGACTGGATCCCCGCTGATGTCATCGCAAACACGAGTCCATACCTCGGCCGCCCCCCGCGCTCTGGCGCGCCCCGAAGGGGCAGGAACCGAGTTCACGCGGGCCGGACGCCGGACGAGCGACCGCTTCCGGATTCACCCGAGTATAACACGGACGAAGGACTTCTGCAACAACGTGAATAGGGAAGTTGACTTAGTCCATATCAATTCCACGGTTGATACAGAATCAAGGTGGCCGTAATGCCCCAGAGGACGATGCTCAGCAGCAGCGGGACGTCGTCGAGCAGCACCTGCTCCGGGGCCCCACCGCGGTTCTTCTGGTGCACCAGGAAGAGGTAGCGGAAGATCCCGTAGATCACGAAGGGGATGGTCAACATCATCGCGTGGTTGTCGGGCAGGTTCGGCGCCGAGAAGGTGTAGAGCGAATACGCCATGATGGTCGCGGCCGAGACGACGGCGATCAGGTCGTCCAGCAGCTTGGGCGAGTAGTCGTCCAGAATCTTCCGGTGCGCCGCTGCGTTGTCGTCCAGCAGCACCAGTTCATGCCGCCGCTTGGCAAAGCCGATGAAGAGCGACAGCAAGACCGTGCACACGTAGAGCCAGGGCGAGATGGGCACATCGATCACCACGGCCCCGGCTGCCGCGCGCAGCACGAATCCCCCGGCGATCACGAAGACGTCGATGATCACCCAGTGCTTCAGCACGAAGGTGTAGGCAAGCATCAGGACGGCGTAGATCAGCAGAATCCCGGCGAAGAGCGGCGTGATCAGCGCCGCGACCGGCAACACCACCAGCGCGATCGCCGCGATCGCCAGCTTGGCCAGCCCCGGGCTGAGTCGCCCGGAGGCGATCGGCCGCTTCTGCTTGAGTGGGTGATGGCGGTCGGCCTCAGCGTCGAGCAGGTCGTTGAACAGGTAGACGGCGCTGCTGGTCAAACAGAACAGGAACGCAGCCAACGCAACGACGGCGAACTTATCGGCTTCGAACAGCCGCCCGTCAAAGACCAGCGCCGCAAAGACGACCGCGTTCTTCGTCCACTGCTTCGGCCGCATGGCCTCGACCAGTGCCCCCAGCCGCGAGGCGACTGCGGACATGGCGTCGGCCGATGGCGTGCTGGGTCGAACCACGACGCACTCCTCCGTGACTGTGGCGAGGACGCGGCAACGGGCCGACGGCTACGGCTTCCGCAGCGCGCCCTCGTGGTACTCACTGGCGGCGTTCCAGAGCATCCAGCCGGAACTGCCGAAGTCTTCGGAGGCCTGGATCTGCGCGCGCACCTCGTTGTCCCCGTACTCGATCCCAGGCCCATAGGAGAAGTCTTGCAGCCACGGCCGGAACTTGCGAGCCTCCTCCGGCACGCGCTCGGCGCCGTTCTCCAGACTCCACAGGATCACTTCATACGGATGGTCGTTCGGAATGTCGAAACCCATCGAGCCTTCGTAGAAGTGCGACGGGTAAACCATGGGGCAGATGTAATCAACCAGCGGGGCGATCGTCTCCAGATTCTGCCCGATGCCGCCGTCGCTCAGCTCCCAGTAGGTCAGGCCGAAGACATCGACCGCGAAGTACGCCGGCGTCGGCGCCAGCGCATCGCGCACGCCAGTGAGGAAGTCCCGGATGGCGGCCATGCGCGTCTCGGTGTTGTGCTCCACCCCGTACTCGGCCTCGTCCAGCGGCCCGTCACTCGGGAAGCGGATGTAGTCGAGCTGGATCTCATCGAAGCCGAGCCGCGCCGCCTCCAGCGCCAGCGCCGTGTCGTAGTCCCACACTTCCTTGCGGTGCGCGTTGACCCACGCCAGCCCGTTCCAGGTGCGCCAGAGGCCTCCATCCGAGCTATGGATCGCCCATTCCGGCCGCTGCTCGGCCAGGATCGGGTCCTCAAATACGACGATGCGCGCGATGGCGTAGATATCGTTGGCATGCAGCGCCTCGACGACGGCCTTCGGGTCGAGGATCGGCCGGACAGCCCCGATCTCATGGGCCAGCGATACCTCGGTGTCGTAGAAGACCGAGCCCGTGCTGTCCTTCAAGTCCACCACCATCGCGTTCAACTCGGTGCGCTTGATCAGGTCGATCTTCTCCTGGAACTGCGCCGGATCGGCCGCCACGTCGGCGGTCACATAGATCGCCTTCGCCTGGAACGGCTCGAGCTGCGCCTCAATACGCATGCTGGCGTCCAACGGCACGATCGCCGCGCGGTATCCCGGCGCCTTGACGACCACGTCACCCGACTCGGGGGCACCCTCCAGGCGGAACTGGCCGTCATCTCCCGCCGTCGCCTGCGCCGTGCCAATCGCAACCCGCGCGCCCGGGATCGGCTGCCCGTCGGTGTCGGTCACGCGGCCAGTCACGACATCCGGCCGGAGGGCCAGCTCGAAGGAGGTCTGCCGCCCGATCTCCATGGTGACGTCGCTGTAGTCCGCGGAGGTTACGACGAGCGAGGCGCCCTCCGGCACGTCTCGGAGGACAAAACTGCCGTCCTCGCCGGTCGTGGTCGTGGCGACCACCGTGCCGGGCGGCGCGTGCGCCTCGACGGTGATACCGGCCAGTGGCCGATCATCCCCGGCGTGCCGGATCATCCCTTGAACCACGTTGGGGCGCAGGGCGACGCGGATATCGTCGTCACCCGCGACGGGGAGCACGAGTGCCTGCGGGTCGTAGCCGTCCTTCTCGATGCGGATCTCGACGGCATCTTTCGGCACTCGAGAGCGGCCGCGCGAATCCGTTTGGGTCTCGGACGTTCCAACGATGACGCGCGCGTCCGCCACCGGCTCGTCGGTGTAGGCATCCACGACCGAGACGGTGTACCCACGCCCCTCAATGAAGTGTTGGTAGGCGAAGACGCTCGAGAACCCGACCAGTGGCACGACCAGGATAAGACTGTACCACCAACTGACTCGATCCCATCGTCGTCGCCGCCGAGGCAATGCTTGCCGTCCCCCTTCCGGTCGGGCCCGTCGCGCGGCGCCACGCTCTCCGACGCTCGTCACCCCTCATCGCCTGACGATGGCGCCGCAACGGGCGAGCGGTTTGCTTCTTCGTCCGCAACAACAGGCCGCACGACGTGTTCCCCATGCGGTGCTGGCACAGTATGCCATACTCGCCTGCCCGCGCTAGCCGTGATTCGGCGATCCGCAGTCGGCAACGATTGACCCGACGCATCGTCGACCCGTATAATCCGCCGAAGGTGCGGGCCGGTTGAGGGGGAGAGGCCCGCGCGCTCGTGACCAGTGATAGGTTGGCCGCCGTTGGATCTCTCCGATGTGTTGTCGGTCATGCGGGCCGATGTGGCTCGGGTGGAAGACCGGCTCCGTGAGGAAGTACGTGTTGATTTCCCTTTCGTCGGCGAGATCCTGCAGGGTCTGATCGAAGCTGGCGGGAAGCGCCTGCGCCCGCTGCTCCTCCTGCTCGCCGCACGTCCCTTCAACTATGTGTTCGAGCGGCTCCTCCCGGCTGCGGTCGGCGTGGAGTTGCTCCACACCGCCTCATTGATCCACGACGACACCGTCGATAAGGCCATGCTCCGGCGTGGGCGACCGACACTCAACTCCCTCTTCAACACCGAGACAGTCATCCTGCTCGGCGACTATATCTTCGCGCGGTCGGCCATGATGGCGGCGGCCACCCAGAACCCGCGCGTGGTGCAGGTCTTCGCCTCCAGCCTGGCTCACATCTGCGACGGTCAGCTCCGTGAGATCTTCACCGCCCGCGAGCTCCAGCAGAGCATCGACGACTACCGCAAGCGGATCTTCGGCAAGACCGCCTCACTCTTCGCCGGCTCGGCCGAGATGGGTGCCATCCTGGGCGAGGCCAACGACGAGCAGATCGACGCGCTGCGCCGGTTCGGCGGGCACCTCGGCATGGCGTTCCAGATTGTCGACGACGTGCTCGACCTGCGCGAATCCACCGACCAGATCGGCAAGCCGGCCGGGCTCGACCTGCGACAGGGCACCATCACCCTGCCGACCATGCTCTTCTTCCAGCTCAACCGGGGCAACGGGCGCCACGCCGAACTCGTCCGGCGCGTGGTCGGCGGCCATGACGCGACCGACGAGGACTACGCCACCGCCACCGCGGTGATCCGCGAGTCCGGGGCCCTGGAGCACGCGCTGGAGATCGCCGCGGAGTATGTCCGCAACGCCAAGGAAGAACTCCGGGCCATCCCAGCCGGAGAAGGGCGCGACATGCTCGAGGTCCTGGCCGACCACTCCCTCTCCCGCACGAGCTAGCCCCGCGCCGCTCAGGCCGCGATGAAGCTGCGCTCGTACATCCGGGTGTAGAGCCGCTCCCAGAAGGGCGACTGCGGCACGACCTCTTCGTACGCTTCCGCGAGCGCGTCCGCGCGGTACGGTGTCAGCAGGATCGTCGACAGCCGCTGGTCGTAGCGGCGGGCGACCGTCTCGTCGAGGAAGATCACCTCGTGGCGGTGCTCCGGCCGCATCCCGCTGACGATGAGGAGGTCAGCAGCGACCATCCGCACCATGGCGTCCCGCGACACGCGGGTCGCGATGTCGAACTCCTTCTTCACCTTCCCTTCGAGCTGGCCCTCCTGCGGGCGCAGGCTCTCCAGCTCGACCGCCACCATGTAGGCGTTCAGCGAGAAGTCCCGCCAGGGCACGAAGTAGACCGTGGCCATCGGCATGTAGTCGCGCAGCCGGTTCGCGATGAAGGAAGCGATACGCGCGCCGCGCGCGCCGGTCGCGTTGAAGATGAACCAGCCGTGCCCAGCCCGGAGGTGCTGATCCAGACTGTCAAAGTACTGGCTCAGGCGGTTCAAGAGATCCAGGTCCTGCAGAGGAATCCGCTCTTGCAACCCCATCTCATCAACCACTGGCGTACCCTCCTGCACGCCTGCTTGTCCGATAACGCGACCCTTAACGCCTGCCGAGGTCGCGGGAGTCCCCGATCCGCCCACAGACCTCGGTCAATGCTCCGTCAACCTGGCGTGCCGTCCAGCCCGAGCGTCGAACGGAAGAGCGCGCCGAACGCGTCGGCGTCCACCCCGAGTGCCACGGCGTGCCGCGGGAGCCCCGGCCGGTCGACGAGCAAGGTTTCTCCGGCTCGCTCGCCCAGGCCCGTTACGACCTCGACCCCGGACTCTCGCACGTCGACCAGCCCCGGGCGTGCCGCCACCGCGACCGCCAGCGGGTCATGCAGGTGGAAGCGTTCGATGCCCCGGACGACGAAGCTGTGGACGCACACCTCACGCACGAGCCGCGCCGCCGGGTCGCTCGCCACCTCGAGCGCCTCCCACTCATCCCGCCGCAGCACCACCTGGTGAGTCACGTCCAGGCCAATGAACGTGATCGGCAGGCCGCTCCGGGCTACCAGATCCCCGGCCTCCGGATCTGCATACATATTAAACTCCGCGGCTGGCGTCGAGTTTCCCGGGACCGTGTAGGCACCACCCATGATGACCACCCGACGCACGAGCCGGGGCAGATCCGGCTCCAGGCCAAGCGCCACGGCCAGGTTCGTCAGCGGACCGACGCAGACGAAGGTCACCTCCCCGGGCCGCTCCCGCGCGGTGCGGACCATGAACTCGGGAGCGGTCTCCGGATAGGTCGCGGCCGGGGAGGGCGGCGGCTCGAAGCCGCCGAGGCCGTTCTCGCCGTGGAACGCGGCTGCCGTGCGGAGCGGACGCACTAGCGGACGGCTCATCCCCCGGGCGACGGGGACATCGGCCGCACCGAGCCAGGCGAGCACGCGACGGGTGTTTTCGGTCGTCCGCTCCAGCTCGACGTTGCCGGCTACGGTCGTGACGCCGACCAGGTCGAAGACGCCCAGCCGCAGCGCCAGCGCGATCGCGATGGCGTCGTCAACCCCGGTGTCGACGTCCAGCAACAGCGGAATGCGCGCTGACGTGCTCATCGCGCCACCTGTCGCGCCGCCTCAGCCGCCTGCCAGGCAGCCACCGGGGGCGTCTCCGTCAACGGCGACTCGGACACGATGTCGACGAAGGCCGGCTGCCCGGAGTCCAGCGCCCGCGCGATGGCCGGCTCGACCTCCTCCGGGTCGACCACCTGCTCGGCACGGAACCCGAAGCCCCGCGCGATCGCCGCGTAGTCCACCGGGTTGAAGTCGACCGACAGGAAGCGGTCCCCGTGGTACAGGTGCTGCAACTCCTTGATCCAGCCGAACGAGCCGTTGTTGAACTGGATGAGTGTGATCGGGAGCCCAAGGCGCGAGATCGTCTCTAGCTCCCCGCACGACATCCCGAAACTCCCATCGCCGCACAGCCCGACCACCCGCTTGCCGGGCGCGCCGAAGTAGGCCCCAACCACCGCCGGGATGGCGAAGCCAAGCCCGCCGTGCGCGCGCGGGACAACCGTCCAGCGTCCGGCCTGAGCCAGGGGGTACTCGGCACTCAGGAAGGGCGTCGGCGTTCCCGGATCGGCCACGATGACCGTCTCCGGGTCCAAGAGGCGGCGCAGCGCGGCGAACACCCGCTGCGGCTTGATCGGGCGGGACGTGGCAGCGGCCTTGGCCGCCGCCTCGGCGAAGTACGCGTCCTTGCGCGCGGCGATCTCGTCCAGCCAGGCGCGGCGCTCGGCGATCTTCGGGTCCTTCAGGTCGACCGCATCGCGCAGGTCGCGCAGCGCCAGCTTCGCGTCCGCGACGATCCCGAGCACCGTCGGGTAGTTGTTGCCCGGCTGCCAGGGGTCAACGTCGATGTGGATCACCGTCGGCCCGCCTGGGCGCGGGAGCGTCCAGTTCAGCGTCGTCACCGAATCGGTACGGGTGCCGATGAAGATCGCGAGGTCCGTCTCGGCCAGGACCTCGTTGGCGTAAGGGCGCGCGCCATTGCCGCCGACGACGCCCAGGCTGATCGGGCTGGTCTCCGGCACGCTTCCCTTACCGTTGATCGAGGTGCCCACCGGGATGTTGCAGGCCTCGGCCAGAGCGGTCAGCTCATCCCATGCACCCGAGATGCGCACCCCGCCACCGGCCACGATCACCGGTCGGCGTGCCTGGGCGATCAGGTCCGCGGCACGCGTGATCGCCTCGGGGTCGGGCCGTGTCCGCTTGCTGGGCGCCTCCAGCGCCTCCGGTAGGCCATACACGTTCTCCTCGTCGACCGGCCCGCGGAGCACATCGGCCGGCATCACCACCGACACCGCGCCCGGCCGGCCCGCCGTCGCCATGCGAAGCGCCCGGCGCAGCACCTCCGGCGCGCTGCCCGAGGTCTTGATCCGCGTCGCCCACTTGGTCACCGGGCGGAAGAGCGACTCCTGATCCAGCTCGGTCAGGACGCCCCGCCCCTCCTCGGCGATCGGCACGTCGGTGGTCAGGCTCAGGAGGGGAGAGGAGGACCCGTGCGCCTCGGCGATGCCGGGGAGCACATAGGTCGCACCGCCACCGCTGGGACTCTCGACCACCCCGAGGCGGCCACTGACACGGGCGTAGGCGTCGGCCATGAAGGCAGCAGAGCGCTCGTCGCGCGTCAACACATGGGTCAGCACGTCCTGGTGCCGATAGAGTGCGTCGTAGAAGTCCATGCTGGTGTCGCCCGGGAGGCCAAAGATATGGCGCACACCCGTCTCTACCAGCATTCGAACGATGGCTTCCGCCGCGTTCATGGTGTCCTCCTCGCGTTTCCGCGCCGGCTCAGGGGTGGACCCCCGTTTCAACTCGGGATGGTTCGTAGTACGGACTATAGCACCATCGCGCGCCTGAGACAGCGCTTTCCGGCCCTTTGCTATACTGCCGCGCATGGGGAAGGGATGTCGCGCCATTCGGCGCGTTGCCGCACTGCTGCTGACGACCACTCTGGTGATCTGCGCCGCACTCGTCCCGGCAGCCGGCCCTCCGGCGCGCGCGGCTGAGCTCCCCTACCGCCTTGAGCCCGCCATGACCTCTGCCATCGGCGCCGATCAGCGCGGCCTCGTCGCCGATGGGTCGCTCATCGTCTGGCAGGACAGCCGCGACGGCACACCCGACATCTTCGCCTACGACCTCGACGACGCCCGGGAGTTCCGAGTGGCGCAGACCCCGGGCCACCGAACCCAGCCCGCCATCAGCGGCTCGCTGATCGTCTGGGTCAGCGGCGATGAGCCCGGCCGGCGCACCATCGAGGGCATCGACCTGACCACCCGCACCACCTTCACGGTCACCGACCAACCGGCCGACGTGGCCGATCCGGCCGTGTCCGGCAACGTTGTCATCTGGCGGGAGCGACGCGACGGCGCCTGGGATATCGTCGGAAAGAACCTTGCCACCGGGGAACGATTCGAGGTCACCCGTGACCCGGTGAACCAGGCGCATCCCACCATCTCCGGCGCGGCCATCATCTGGCAGGCCTACGTCGACGGGAACTGGGATCTGTTCCGCTACGACCTCGGCAGCCAACGCGTGGAGCAACTCACCGCCACTCCGGATGATGAGGTTGAACCGGTAGTGGCGGGCAGCCGCGTCCTCTTCCGCCGCCTGCCCGCCCGCGGCGGCCCACCCTCGCTCGTTCTGCGCGACCTGGGCACCGGGGCGGAACAGGTCGTCGTCTCCGATCACATGGTGATGCAGGGAACCATAGCCGGCGACGTGGTGGTCTGGGAGGACTGGCGCACCGGCCTGCCCGACATCTACGCCTACGACATCGCCCATGACCAGACCTTCGCCGTCGCGCGCTCGCAGCAGGCATACGCACCGGCCGTTTCGACGCGCGCGATCGCCTGGTTCAGTCGTAGCAACATGAGCCGCAGCCGGGTACAGGCCCTGGCGCTGGTCGAGCGGCTCCCCACCGATCCCCGCGATCCGCCCGCCGTCCCCTCGCCCGAGAACGTCTACGTGCAGGAGACGCGGCACTTTATGTCTTCTGGGTTCAAGAGCTACTGGCAGGCACACGGCGGCCCGGCGCTCTTCGGCTACCCACTCACCGAAGAGTTCACCGAGACCAACCCGGCAACGGGCCAGGAGCGCATCGTTCAGTACTTCGAGCGGGTCAAGATGGAGTACGACCCGAACGCCCCCGAAGATGCCCGCATCTCCCTGGCGCGCCTCGGCGCGGACCTCACCGCCGACCGTGACTTCCCGGCCGTTCCGCCCACTGAGGACAGCGCCGAGCGCCGCTACTTCCCCGAGACCGGCCACACCATCGCCTACGGCTTCAAGGAGTTCTGGGAGAAGCACGGCGGGCTCGCCATCTTCGGGTTTCCAATCAGTGAGGAGTTCACGGAGAACGGGCGCACCGTGCAGTACTTCGAGCGCGCCCGCTTCGAGTTCAACCCCGACGCCACGTCCGAGGACGACAAGGTAATGCTCGGCCTGCTCGGCCGTGAAGCCCTCCAGCGCCTCGGCTGGCTCCCCCGCCCACCCATCGACACCACCGGCCTCCTGGAGTAGGCACGCGTTGGTAGCTCTTCCAGCGAGACCTGGCGATTACGTCAACGTACGGGATCCTTCGCCGGACCGGTGTAGCGTAGCGGTGAACGTACTAGTCTTCCCGAGCGGTCGTCGCACGCATGTGACGCAGGTACACATTCGCACCCGCGCGGAACGCAGCAATTCCCTGGCGCAGATTAGCCGCGGCCAACTCGGCGTCATCGTCCGGGATCAGAACGACGGTAGCCCCGTCGGGGATCTCATCGAGCAGTGACGGATCGTCCACGATATCGCGCGCCAACTGGAACCCGAGCCGGATGTTGCGGTCCACGAAGGTGCTGCTCATGAAAGCCCCCTCAGGAAGCGGTCGCGGTACTGACGCCAATGCAATTGCAAGTCACGTCTTGCTTCTCCGAGCGCGTCCTTGAGGCTGAGTCGCGGTGTCCGTGGCCGTGACTACCATCATAGCGCACTACGGGACGGTATTCATCACCAACCAAGGTCTCATACTGGACAACGAAATCGACCACATCGCCCCGCTCCGTGACAATGCGGTACCGTAGTCGATCATGCTCGCTCAGCGGCGCAAAAAACTCCTAGTTGCCCATGACACTAGGAGTATAGCTACCGAAAGCGATCTGAAAAGAGCATGGTGCTCCGTGCCTGAAAGCGAGCACGCCAGCGAATCCGCGCACTGTGGGAAACACACTAGACCGCTGGAGCACGTTCACTCCTCACCCCATCGCCGGCATGGACCAGAGCATCAACAACGCAAACGCCAGGAGGAGCAGGCCGATCAGCGCGCCGGGAACGAGATCGGCCCCTGGGGGAAGGCGCCCTCCGGCGCGCCGGGCGCATGCCAGCCACACAATCCCGATCAACAGCAGGAAAATGCCGATGATCACCGCGTCGGCGATGAGCCAGCTGCTGCCCACCATGGCGGATATGCTTTCTCAGTTCCTGGCACACCCGCGGGGTCGCGGCGCCCGCGAGCGGAGCAGGTTGGGACAAGATCACGACCGCACGCCGCGGGCCGCGAGCACGTGTCCCTACAAAGCTGTCAGCCAGGGAGGAGTGCCAGGTAGAGGTCGTTGACGTTCGTTCCGGTACTGCCAGTCTGGATCAGCCCGCCCGCAGCGGCCAGCGCGCGGGCGCTGTCGTTGGCGGCAAGGAGCGCGACGGGGTCGAGCCCGGCGTCGCGGATGCGCGCGGCGGTGACGCCGTCAACCATCCCACCCGCCGCGCCGGACAACCCGTCGTCGCCGTCCGTCGCCAGGCTGGCGATCACCACGCCGGGCAGCCCATCGATGGCCAGCGCCGCGGCGAGCGCCATCTCGGTGTTCCGCCCACCCCGGCCATCGCCGCGGACCGTCACCGTCATTTCCCCGGCGCCGATCAGGCAGACGGGTGGCCGAAAGGGACCATCTCCAGCGCGGATGTAGCGGGCCAGTTCCGCCCAGAAGCGGGCGAACTCACGAGCCTCGCCCGCGAACCGGGTGCCGAGTACCGCGGCGTGGTAACCCCGCTCACGCGCGCCCTCGGCCGCGGCCTGCGCTGCTGCAGCGGCGTCGGCCAGGATGATGGTCTCGACGACGTTGTCTCCGCTCCCGGTGCTCTGCCGCGGCGCGTGGGTCAACGCTCGGCGTACCGGCTCGGGCAGGTGGTCCCAGGCGCCGAGTCCGCGCGCGAGCGCGACCGGGTCCAGACCCGGATCAGCAGGGATGGTCGGACCGCTTGCAATCACCGGCAGGGGATTGCCCAGCACGTCGGAGACGATCAGGTTGACCACCCGCGCCGGGGAAATTGCGGCGGCCAGTCTGCCCCCTTTGATGCGGCTCAGCGGCCGGCGCACGGAGTTGAGGGTTCCGATGTCTGCGCCCGCGCGGAGCAGGAGGTCCGTGGTGCGCGCAATGTCCTCCAGGGTTACGCCGTCGGCAGGCGCTTCAACCAGCGCCGAGCCGCCGCCGGAGATGAGTGCCAGCACGAGGTCATCCGGACGCAACCCGGCTACCGTCTCCAGCACCCGCCGCCCGGCCGCCACGCTCGCCTGATCCGGCACCGGGTGGCTGCCGGCCACCACCACGATCGGGCCGACACTTCGCGGCAGCTCCTCGCCGGGGAGCGCCTTCGTCACGGCGATGCCGCGGTCGATCCGCGCGCCGAGCGCCGCCGTGGCGCCCCGCGCCATCCCGACCGCCGCCTTCCCGATCGCCACGACGATCAGCCGGGTATCCGGCGCGAGGGGGTAGCGGGTTCCCCGGACGACGATGGCATCCCCATCCAGGACCAGGGCATCCCGCACCAGCGCCTCCGGGTCAACCCGGCGCAGCGCCGCGCGGAAGATGGCCAGGACATCCGCCCGCGCGCGCTCCAGGTCCATCGCTAACCCTCGGCTCGCAGACGCTCGAGTACCTCCCGCAGGTCGGCGGGAAGCGCCGTCTCGACCTCGATGGGCCGGCCGCTCTCGGGCAGGCTGAACTTCAGGTAGCTCGCGTGCAGGAACTGGCGGGCGATGGGGATGCGGAACGGGCGCTTGCCGTACATCTGATCGCCGACGATCGGGTGGCCGATGAAGAGCATATGCACCCGGATCTGGTGCGTGCGTCCCGTCTCGATCTGGACGTTCAGGAGGGTGGCGTCGCGGAACCGCTCCAGCACGCGGAAGTGGGTCACGGCAGGGCGGCCGTTGGGCACGACCGCCATCCGCTTGCGGTTGCGCGGGTCGCGGCTGATCGGCGCGTCGATCGTGCCTTCGTTCTCGCGGATCACCCCATGGACCAGGGCGATGTAGCGCTTGACGACATCGCGCTGCTGCCACTGCTGGACCAGATAACGTCGCGCCTCCTCATTCTTCGCGACGACGATCAGGCCCGAGGTGTCCTTGTCCAGGCGGTGTACGATCCCGGGCCGCTTCCCACCCATCAGGAGCGGGACGTCCGGGCGCAGCGCCTTCACGACGTTGACGAGCGTGCCGTGCTCGTGCCCCGGTGCCGGGTGGGTCACCAGGCCCGCGGGCTTGTCGAAGATGATGACGTCGTCGTCCTCGTAGATCACAGGAACCGGGATGTACTCGGGGGTCAGATCGTCCGGCTCGGGGACCGGCGGGAGGAGGATCTCGATGGTGTCGCCCTCGTGGATGCGGCGCGCCGGCCGGGCCGGCTCTCCGTTGACGTACACATCCCCGGCCTTGACGAGCGACTGCGCGTAGCTACGGCTGATCTCCGCCACCCGGGCGGCAATCAGCCGGTCGAGTCGCTCTCCGTCCTCCTCGGCCGCCACATCCAGCACGATCCTGACCGCATCCTCCATCAATGCTTCACCCACACACGAACCTATCTCTCGTCTCACGTCGCATCGTACCAGGCGGGTCAGTGGCGCCGCTCGCCCAAGACGGCACAGGCATGACATGCGCTGCAACCGCGCATGCCATAGAACAGGAAAGACTGGCTGCGGTATCAGCCGGATGGGGGCCGGGCAGAGCCGGACCCACCCTCGTCGCTCCCGCTGACGCCTGCCTGCGGGGGTTCGATCGGACTCTGCGGCGCCGTCGCCAACTCAGTCCGAAGCAGATAGATGCCGAGCAGGATGACGCCGACGGTGATGGCGCTGTCCGCGACGTTGAACGTCGGGAAGTTGGGCACGTCGATGAAGTCGACGACGTACCCGTAGCGGAGCCGGTCGATGATGTTCCCGATCGCCCCGCCAAACTGGAGGCCGAGCGCCAGGGAAAGCCATGGGCTCTCGCGGATCATCCGCCAGAAGGCGACTGCCAGCAGCAGGACAACGCCGACCGCCAGGAGGATCAGGATCTCTCCGGCGCCCTGGAAGGCCCCGAAGGCCACGCCGGTGTTCCGCACATAGAGGAAGCGAAGCACCGGAGGCATGACCCAGATGACGTTTCGGTCAGCGTCCGGCCCGATTGTCGCGACGATCGCTGCCTTGGTCACCTGATCGAGCGCGATGATCACCGCCGCGACCCCGGCAGTCAGGAACAGGCCCCAACGCCCGCGGGCCGGACCGGCCTCACCCGTCATCGCCAACCGCCCCCCTGGCGGCGATCCATGTCTGCCTGGCAGTCGATGCAGTAGCGTGCGAAGGGCAAGGCCTCCAGCCGATCGGGTGGGATCGGGCGCTTGCAGTTCTCACAGTAGCCGTACTCGCCCTGGTCCATCTTCGTGATCGCCCGCTCGATGAGCACCTTGCGATCGGCCAGACGGTCCCGCACCGAGAGGAGGCGCTCCTGCTCATAGACGACGTCGGCCTGGTCCCCAATATGATTGTCGACGCCGTACGAGGCATCCTGCTCGCCGGCGCCGAATGACCGTACCTGTTCGTCAATCTCGGAGATCTCGGCCGTTGTCTCCGCCAGCGCCTGCTGAAGACGGGCTCTTATGGCCTCGAGTTGCTCGTCCGTCATCACCATGTCGCGCACCACCCTCCCTCAACGCGGCCGCGCCCTCGGAAGCGGTGGCACCGCTGCCTGGTGCGCCGCAATTGTAGCACAGGCCCTCTTGACGGGCGGGACGCGGTCCCGTCCGCTGGCACCGCCCCCTCGGCCAGGCTAAGATACTCGGGCTCTGAGCACGTCCGGTGCCACAGCGACGCGAGGGAAACCGTGGGATCAAGAGTGCTTAAGGTGGTCATTGCAGGCGGCGGGACCGGCGGGCATGTCCAGCCCGCTGTCGCCACGCTCGAGGTCCTGCGTCGACGCCTCCCGATCGAGCCGCTCTGGATCGGCTCCACCGGCGGCATCGAGGCCGAGGCCGCGCATCGCGCGGGTGTCCCCTTCCAGGCGATCCCTACAGGGAAGCTACGCCGCTACCTGTCGCTCCGCACCGCGGTCGATGCCGTGCGCGTGCCCCTCGGGGTGCTCGCAGCGCTGCGCATCTTGCGGCGCGTCCGGCCCGACGTGGTTTTCGCCACCGGCGGGTTCGTCAGCGTCCCCACCGTCGTCGCTGCGCGCGTGTTGGGCATCCCCAGCCTCAGTCACGAGCAGACAGCTATCGTGGGCCTGGCCAACCGGATCAACGCCCGCTTCTGCAACGTGCTCGCCCTGACCTACGACAGCAGCGCCGCCATGGTTGCGGGCAGCCGCGCCCGCACCGTGGTCACCGGCAACCCGATCCGCCCCAGTCTCCTCGACGGAGATCCGGAGACCGTCCGCGACGCCTTCGGCTTCGACCCGGCCGCGCCGCTGATCTACGTCACCGGCGGAGCGCTCGGCGCCCAGGCGATCAACAACGCAGTCCGCGCGGCTCTCCCCGATCTTTTGCCCCTAACCCAGGTGCTGCACCAGTGCGGTCCCGCGGAAGCCAACGGCGACTACCCGCGCCTGCTCGCGGCGCGAGCGGCGCTCCCGCAGGATCTGCAAGCACGCTATGCGGTGGTCGAGCGGATTGGGGATGAACTCCCGGGGATCTACGCCGCGGCAACGGCGGTCGTCAGTCGCGCGGGGGCAGGGACGGTCGCCGAGATCGCGACGCTGGGGAAGCCGGCCATCCTCATCCCCCTGCCCGGAGCGGGCGGCGACGAGCAGACGCGCAACGCCCGCGTCCTCGCGGACGACGGGGCGGCGGTCCTCCTCCCCCAGTCGGAACTCACGCCGGAGCGGCTCGTCGCCGAGGTGCGGAGCTTGCTGGACGACCCTGCGCGTCGCGCGCGGATGAGCGAACGGGCCCGTGCTCACGGGCACGCCGACGCCGCGGAGCGCCTCGCCGACGCTATCCTGGACCTGGCTGGTCGTCCTGTCCCGGAGTACGCGCGGACCTAAGCACCTGCCGTACCGGCTTCTTACGGCCCGCCGGCACGTACTAAGATCCGCCTACCGGCCCGTGCACCAGCGCCATCTCGATCGCCTCGGCGGCGCTCGCAGCCGGGATCACCTCGATACCCGACACTTTGGGCAACTGCCTCCGGCCGCCCGGCGCCGGGACCACCGCCCGCGCGAACCCCAGCTTGGACGCCTCGTTCAGCCGTCGCTCGATCTGGTTCACGCTGCGCAGTTCCCCGGACAACCCGACCTCGCCGATCACCACCGTGTTGGGATCGACCGGGCGCTCCCGATAACTTGACGCGATCGCCGTGACCACGGCCAGATCGGCGGCAGGCTCTGCGATGCGCAGCCCGCCCACGATGTTGACGTAGATGTCCTGACTCCCGAGCCCCAGGCCGACCCGCTTGCTCAGCACGGCCACCAGCATCTGCAAGCGGTTGTTGTCGAAGCCGTTCGCCGTGCGGCGCGGCAGGCCGAACGCGCTGTTGCTCGTCAGCGCCTGGACCTCAACCAGGATCGGCCGCGTCCCCTCCAGCGTGACGCCGACCGCCGAGCCGTGCGTATCCGGGGAGCGCTCCTGGAGGAACGCCTCCGAGGGATTGGCCACCTCCTGCATACCGTCGCCGGTCATAGCGAAGACGCCGACCTCGTCGGTCGACCCGAACCGGTTCTTCACCGCTCGCAGCACCCGATATTGGTGGTAACGCTCGCCCTCCAGGTAGAGCACCGCATCGACCATATGCTCCAGCACGCGCGGCCCGGCGATGGCGCCCTCCTTGGTCACGTGGCCCACGATAAAGACCGGCAGGTGCCGCGGCTTGGCGTACTGCATCAGGCGAGCGGTGCACTCCCGCACCTGGCTGACGCTGCCGGCAGCGGATGTCAGGTCATCCAGGTAGACCGTCTGGATCGAGTCGACGATGAGCAGGCCCGGCTTCACCGGGTCGACGGCATCCAGAGCCGCCTCCAGGTTCGTTTCCGAGAGGAGGTAGAGATCATCGGCGGTGATCCCGAGCCGGTCCGCGCGCAGCTTGATCTGCTGGGTCGATTCCTCGGCCGACACGTACACCACCGGCCCGGCGGACGGTGCCAGCAGCCCGGCCACCTGCAGGAGCAGCGTGCTCTTGCCGACGCCTGGGTCCCCGCCGAGGAGCACGAGCGAGCCGGGGACGAGGCCGCCGCCCAGAACCCGGTTGAACTCCCCGATGGGGACGACCTTGCGGCGCTCCTCGGCGCTGGTCACCTCGGATAGCCGCGCTGGCCGGGTGGCGGGCATGCCGCGCTCCCGCCGCTCCCGCGCCGGGCCGCGCGCTTCGACCGTCTCGACCATGCTCCCCCATGTCCCGCACTGCGGGCAGCGCCCGTAGTACGCCGGGGTCTCCATCCCGCAGTTCTGACAGACGAACTTCGTCCGCGCCTTGCTCATCGCTCGCACTCCAGCGCCACAGCGAACATACGTTCGTATTGTATCAGGCCGGGCAAGCGTGCGGTTAAGTGAGAGAGCCACCGGGGAACTCCCCGGTGGCTCTCGTCGCTCTCCGTCGTCGGAACTACCGCTAGGAGACCGAGACCAACTCGTCCGCCCGCTCCAGGACGAGCAGGTCGTCGCGGACGTCCACCACGACGGTGCTGCCCTCCGGGAAGCGGTTTTCGAGCAGGCCCTCGGCCAGCGGATCCTCGATCAGGTTCTGGATGATCCGCCGCAGCGGGCGTGCGCCGAACTGCCGGTCGTAGCCACGCTCGCCCAGCAGCCGCATCGCCGCCTCGGTGACCTCCAGCTTGATGTCCTTCTCCTGAAGCTGCGTGCGCAGGCGCTTCAGCTCCAGCTCCACGATCTGATGGATCTGCTCCGGCGTCAGCGGGTGGAACACGATCACCCCGTCGATCCGGTTCAGGAACTCCGGCCGGAAGGTCTGCTTGAGCTGCCCAAGCACCTTGTCCTTCATGGCCTGATATTCCTGCTGGAAGCGCTCCTCCGGGTTCGACGCCACCGCAAAGCCGAGCGTGCCTTCCCGCTGGATCATCTCGGCGCCGATGTTCGACGTCATGATGATGATCGTGTTGCGGAAGTCGACCCGCCGTCCCTTGGCGTCGGTCAGGTTACCGTCCTCCAGGATCTGGAGGAGCATGTTGAACGCCTCGGGGTGCGCCTTCTCGATCTCGTCGAGCAGGATCACCGAGTAGCTCTTGCGGCGGACCGCCTCGGTCAACTGCCCGCCCTCTTCGTAGCCGATGTAGCCCGGCGGCGCGCCGACCAGACGCGACACGTTGTGCCGCTCCATGAACTCGCTCATGTCGATCTTGATCAGCGCGTCCTCGCTGCCGAACATGAACTCCGCCAGCGCCCGGGCGAGCAGCGTCTTCCCGACGCCCGTCGGGCCGAGGAAGATGAAGCTCCCGATCGGTCGCCGCGGGTCCTTCAGGCCCGCTCGCGCCCGCCGCACCGCCTTGGCCATGGTCGAGATCGCCTCTTCCTGGCCGACGATACGCTCGTGCAGCGCCTCCTCCATGTGGAGCAGCCGCTCGGTCTCCTCGGTGGCCAGCCGCATCAGCGGGATGCCGGTCCACATCGAGACGACCTGGGCGATGTCCTCCTCGGTCACCTGCGGCTCGTCGTTCTCCTGCTCTTCCTTCCAGTGCATTTCGAGGTCGGCGATCCGGCCCTGCAGCTTCCGCTCCCGGTCGCGCAGGTCGGCCGCCAACTCGAACTCCTGGCCGCTCACGGCCGCGTCCAGCTCCCGCCGGAGCGACTCCAGCCCGCGCTTCGCCTCCTTCAGGCTCGGCGGCGATGCCGAGCGGTACATCCGCACCCGGGACGCGGCTTCATCGACCAGGTCGATCGCCTTGTCCGGCAGGAAGCGGTCGGGGACGTAGCGCGAGGCCAGCACCGCGGCCGAGCGCAGCGCCTCGTCAGTGATCTTGAGCTTGTGGTGCTCTTCGTACCGCTCGCGGATGCCGCGCAGGATCTCGATCGTCTCCTCGACGGTCGGCTCCTCGACCTGCACCGGCTGGAACCGGCGCTCGAGCGCGGCGTCCCGCTCGATGTACTTGCGGTACTCGTCGAGCGTCGTCGCGCCGATCGTCTGCAACTCGCCGCGCGACAGGGCCGGCTTCAGGATGTTGGCGGCGTCCACCGCCCCCTCGGCGGCCCCGGCGCCCACGAGCGTGTGTAGCTCGTCGATGAAGAGGATCGCACCGGTCTCCTTGACCTCGGACACGATCTTCTTCAGGCGCTCCTCGAACTCACCACGGTACTTCGTCCCGGCGACCAGCGCGCCGATGTCCAGCGCCACCAGGCGCTTGTTCTGCAGCGGCTCGGGCACATCGCCCGAGACGATTCGCTGGGCCAACCCCTCGACGATGGCCGTCTTACCGACGCCCGGCTCGCCGATCAGAGCGGGGTTGTTCTTGGTCCGCCGGGAAAGAATCTGCATGACCCGCTCGATCTCAGCCTGGCGGCCGATCACCGGGTCCAGCTTCCCCTGACGCGCGGCCTCGGTCAGATCGAAGCCGAGCGCGTCCATGTATGGTGTCTTCGTCGCCTGTGCCTTCTGCTGATAACCGCTGCTCTGGCTGACGACCTGCAGGACCTGCTGGCGCACCTTCTCCAGGTTGACGCCCAGGCTCTCCAGGACGCCCGCGGCGATGCCCTCGCGCTCGCGGACGAGGCCGAGCAGCAGGTGCTCGGTGCCGATGTAGTGATGGTTGAGCCGGCGGGCTTCATCGACAGCCAACTCGATGACCTTCTTGGCGCGCGGCGTCAAGCCGATCTCGCCCACGATCATCGAGTCGCCCCGCCCGATGATGAACTCGACCGCGCTGCGCACCTTGGGCAACTGCACGCCCATGTTGCTCAGCACGCGGGCCGCCACACCGTCGCCTTCACGCACCAGACCGAGGAGCAGATGCTCGGTGCCAATGTAGTTGTGATTGAAGCGATGCGCCTCCTCCTGCGCCAACGTCAGCACCTTGCGCGCTCGCTCGGTGAACTTGTCGAACTTGTCAGGCATCGTACTCTCCCACGGCCTTCGGCCTGTGCGACCCAGCACTAAGGTCTAACTTGCCGGGACGGTCAGCGATTGAACCTAAGGAAACAGGGAGCCCCCGAACGCATATAGCGTGCCTGGGGGCTTCCCGGTCACCGGCACGCACCGCTCCTATTTCGATACGTACCGGTTCGATTCGTGATGTGCAGTGCTGGCAGGGGATCGGGCTATGAACCCGACTCCTCCTCGCCATCCTCGGCCCGCGGGGTTTCCTCCGTGCTCTCTGCGCTCATTGCGACCGCGTCGGCTGGCTCTGTTGCTTGTTCGCCCTCGGGCTCGGATTCTGACTCGTCGGCCTCGGCCTCGATTTCAATCTCGCGAGCCATCAGCTCGTGCTTCAACTCCACGGCTTCCGGCCCCAGCGAGGCCGCGACCTCGTCGTCGGTTGCTTCTAGGGCCCGGCGTAGGCTTAGCCCCATTCGCCGCCGGGCGGGATCGATGCGAATGATACGCAAGATCAGGTCCTGACCCTCCGAGACAACCTGCCTCGGGTGCCCGATCCTCTGCTCCGATAGCTCGGACACGTGGATCAGGCCCTCGATCCCGTCTTCGATCCTCGCGAAGGCACCGAAGTTCGCGAGCTGCGTCACCGTGCCGAGCACAAGCTGGCCGACTTCGTACTTCATGGCCACCCGGCTCCACGGCTCCGGCTGCGTGCGCTTGATGCTCAGCGCAATCTTCTTCTCCTCGGCGTTGATGCCGAGCACGTAGACGTCGACTTCCTCGCCGACCTTCAGTACCTCGCTCGGGTGCTTCACCCGGCTCCAGGAGAGCTCGGACAGGTGGACGAGCCCGTCGGCCCCGCCGATGTCGACGAAGGCCCCGAAGTCCGTGATGCTCGTCACCCGGCCGCGGCGCGTCTCGCCCTCGGTGAGCTCCTCGATGAGGCGCTCCTTCATGACGTCGCGCCGCTCCTGGATCGCCTGCCGCTCCGACAGAATCAGCCGGTTGCGGTGGCGATTGATCTCGATGATCTTGAGCGACAGCTTCGAGCCGATCAGCCGCGCCATGTCGGCCTGCTTGCTGCTGTCATCGCCGCCGCGGATCTCGGTCACCTGGGATGCCGGAACGAAGCCGCGTACGCCGTCCAGGTTGACCAGCAAACCACCCTTGTTGTAGTTCGTGACCTCGGCTTCGATGATCTCGCCAGCTTCGTAGATCTCCTGCAGGCGCCGCCAGCTCTTCTCCTGGCGCGCCCGGTCGATGGAGAGAACCGCCTGGCCCTCTTGGTTCTCCGCCTGCACCACGAACACAAGGACATGGTCCCCCACGGACAGGGCGGCCCGCTCCTCGTCGGTCAGGGTCGAGAACTCCCGAGCCGGGATGATGCCCTCCGACTTGGAGCCGATGTCGACCAGCAACTCGTCCCGGTCGACATGCATGATCTGTCCCTCGATCACGTCACCGTAGTTCAGCACACGGTAATCGTGACTGGGGTCGCTAAGCAACTGCTCCATGAGCGACACCGACTCGCCGGCCTCCGCATCCGCAACTACCGCGGGCGCGGTCGCCGGCTCCGCGCTCATGCCTTCCTCGATCCGATCCATACACCTTCCTTGTGTCGCAGATTTGCCAGCCCAACCAGAGGGTTCGGTTCTCCACCTGATTTGGTCCGGCACGACGCTACGCATCATTATAGTATGCGGCCATACCCGGCGCAAGGAGACGACCGCCTGCCTGTCACAGATCCGAGCGCGTCATTTCGCCGCGAGCGAGTTGGTAACCGCGTCGAGTGCGGCCAGCGTTCGCTCGATCTCCGGCTCATGGACCCAGCCCATGTGCCCGATGCGGATGATCCGGTCTTTGATCGGCCCCTGCCCGTCCGCGATCGTGATCCCATGCTCCTGCCGCATGCGCGCGACCACGTCCCGCACCGCAACGCCCTCCGGCGGTACCGCCGCGGTCACCGTGTCAGACGCGTAGGCCGGGTCGGCGAACAGCCGGTACCCGATCTCCTGCACGCGGCGCCGCGTCAGATCCCCAATGCGTCGGTGGCGCGCATAGACCGCTTCCAGCCCTTCGGCTTCGATCAGGTCACAGGCCGCTTTGAGCGCGTACAGCAGCGTCAGCGGGGCAGTCGTCGGGGTGTTCCCCTCCGCCGCCGCTCGCCGCGCGTCCCCAAGATCCCAAAAGAAGCGTGGGAACGACGCCCGCTCGTAGCTCTCCCATACGCGGGGACCCGCCGCAATGATGACCAGTCCCGGGGGACACATCCATGCCTTCTGCGAGCCGCTCAGGACCAGGTCGACTCCCCAGCCATCCATCTCCAGCGGCAGGCCCGCCACCGCGCTGACCCCGTCCACCAGCAGCAGCGCACCGTGCGCTCGCACCACCGGCCCGACCTCCGCCAGCGGGTTCGCAACCCCGGTCGAGGTCTCGTTGTAGGTATAGAGCACCGCACGCGTCTCGGGGTGTCGTTCCAGCGCGGCCCTCACCACATCCGCCGTCGCTGCCCGCCCCCACGGAACCTCGACTCGCTCCACCCTCAGCCCGAACCGCTCGGCGACGCGCGCAAAGCGCACACCGAAGTCGCCGGTGACGACGGCCAGAACCGTATCGCCCGGCGAGAGCGTGTTGACGATCGCCGCCTCCCACCCGGCCGAGCCGCTGCCCGGCAGGATGATGACGTCGCCCTCGGTCCGGTGAACCTGGCGCACCTGCTCCAGCAGGCCCCGGAAGAAGGCCCGGAACTCCGAACCCCTATGAGGGATCATCGCCCGCTGCATCGCGCGGAGCACGGCCGGTGGCAGCGGTGTCGGCCCCGGGATCCGCAGATTCGTCGCGTCCACCCGCTCCCTCCTCATCCACGACCAGCTCACACGTCGGAGCCGGCCCCCAAATGGTAGCGGATTCGCGCAGATCCGGCGGGTCGCGCTCCCGACCCGGAGGTGCGATTTCCCTGCAAAGGCCCGGATCTTGCAGCGGAACATGCCCTCGCACGAAACAGGCGCACCAACGGGAGGAGTCCGGCATCCTCCATACCGCACACCGCGATCCTGTCGGTGATCGGCTCCCCGATCGCCCTGGCCTGACCGCGTGCGCGACGTCCGCGCGATGAACCCCGCTGCGACGAGCCCCGACGGATCCCAGCGCGGATGACCCGCAGCACGCGAGGCCCCTCGGAGAAATGCGGATCACCGGCGCGGATGCCGTCTTGAACTGAAGCGCGCGCATCGCGACAACGGAGGTAATACCCATGGCCGACCAGATACATCGCCGCGAGTTCCCCGAGGGCTTCAAGTGGGGTGTCGCGACGTCGGCGTACCAGATCGAGGGTGCCTGGGACGAGGACGGCAAAGGTCAGTCGATCTGGGACACCTACGCGCATACGCCCGGCAAGATCCGCGACGGGTCCACCGGTGACATCGCCAACGACCATTACCACCGGTACAAGGAAGACGTGGCCCTGATGAAGGAGATGGGAGCGAACGCCTACCGGTTCTCCATCTGCTGGCCGCGGATCTTCCCGGAGGGCACCGGCACGCCCAACCCGAAGGGCCTCGACTTCTACAACCGGCTGGTGGGCGAGCTGCTCGCCGCTGGCATCGAGCCGTTCCCCACGCTCTACCACTGGGATCTGCCGCAGGCGCTGCAGGACAAGGGCGGCTGGCAGAACCGCGATACGCCCGTGGCCTTCGCGCACTACGCCGGCTACGTGGCCGAGCAACTCAGCGATCAGGTCCGGCACTTCTTCACCACCAACGAGATCCAGAGCTTTGCCGATGGAGGACACCGCGGCGTCGACACGCACGTGGCCGGCGGCGAGTTGCACCTCGAGGCCGCACCCGGCCTGCGGCTCCCACCCGGGGAACTCAATCAGGTGCGGCACCATGCGGTGCTCGGTCACGGGCTGGCGGTCCATGCGATCCACGCGATGGGAAAGCCGGGCACCCAATGCGGCCCCGCGGAGGTGATCAGCATCGCGGTGCCCTTGATCGAGAGCGACGAGCACATCAAGGCCGCGGAGGTGGCAACACGGGAACTGAACGCGCCCTTCCTCACCGTCATACTCGAAGGGCGATACACGGACGCGTACCTGGAGAAAGCCGGCAAGGACGCGCCAAGGTTCACGCCGGAGGACCTCGCGACGATCTCCGAGCCGGTTGACTTCGTCGGCATCAACGTCTACAAGCCCAACATCTACGTGCTGGCCTCCGACACGACGCCCGGGTACCGGGCGATACCCTACAGCGCATCCCACCCAAAAATGTTCTCCGACTGGCACATGCTGGGTCCGGAGGCGCTCTACTGGGGGCCGAAGATGGTTCAGTCGCTCTGGGGCGCACCGGCGATCTACATCACCGAGAACGGCTGCGCGGCTGCCGATGAACTGGCAGCGGACGGGAACGTGTACGACACCGATCGGATCATGTTCCTCCGCAATAGCCTCACACAGCTCCAGCGGGCCACTGCCGAGGGCGTGCCCGTCAAGGGCTACTTCCTGTGGAGCATGATGGACAACTTCGAGTGGATGAACGGCTACGGCGACCGCTTCGGGATTGTGTACGTGGACTTCGACACCCAGCAGCGGATCCCCAAGATGAGCGCGTCGTTCTTCCGTGAAGTCAGCATGCACAACGCGGTGGCGTGAGCACGGGGTTCGAACTGACCGTCAGGCAGCAGGCGATCAGTGGCTGGAGGCGAACGAACAACCAATGAGCACCGACGAGGAGACGATGAGCCCCCAACCCGAGCCAGCCGAAGCGCCGGCGTCGGCATCCGGCGTGAGCCACGCCCCCGTATCGCGGGCTATCTACGGCCTCATCACCGTGCTGGCCGTGCTGCAGGTTCTGGAGATAGAGACCCCGTCGGCGTGGCACGCCACGGTCGTCCTGTTCGGCACCACCGTCGCCGTCGCTCTGGTGGATGCCTACTCCGAGTCAATCGCCGAAATGCTCGCCGAGCGGCACTGGCTCACCTGGAACGACCTGCGCGCGATCGGCCGCAACGTCACCCCGGTGCTCGTCGGGGCCCAGGGGCCGACAGTGATCCTTCTCCTGTCGGCCCTCGGCTTGTTGTCGGTCGGGCTGGCGATCTCCTTGGCCCAGGTCGTCGCCTTCGCGCTCCTGTTCGGCTTCGGCTGGCGCGTGGGGCAACTCCTCCACGGGCACTGGCTGCGCCAACTCGCCAGCGCCCTCTTCCTCGTCGCCATCGGCGGCTTGGTACTCGGAATCAAGGTGATCTTTCACTAGGGACGATCGGCCATCTCGCCGGCGTTGGTCACAGCGTAGAATGGCCCGCGCGGTGCGGATAGGCCGGGTGAACCCGGTCGCAGGGAGTTCCGTGGCAGGAGTGAGAGGAGCGGCCCCGTGGTCGTTATCGGCGCCAGCATCCAGTCGATCCTGGCCGAAGAGTTCGCCCGCCAACCGACCGATCCCCGGCAGCGCGTGCTCGAAACCGTCGAGGAGCTGGCAATGGACTTCGGCCTCGACGCGATCGAGCTGTACCTCGACGGGCTCTTCCTCTTCCCCGACGTGGTCGACGAGGGACTCCTGGCCGACATCGGTCGACTCCAGCAGCGGCTCGGGCTGACGCTGACGGCGCACCTCCCCTACGTCTGGGTCGACATCAGTGCAGGGAACGAGCTGACCCGCCGCGCGAGCGTCGAGGCCATCGTGCGTGCGATCCAGGCCTGCGCCCCGCTCGACATCACCAGCTTCGTGCTCCACGCCACCGGCCCGTTCGGCAACGAGTTCTCCCCCGGCGTCTCGGACCCGGAGCAGAGCCTGTTCCTCCGGCTGACGCTGGCAGCGATCGACCGGTCCTTCGCCGACCTGACACACGCTGTGCCCGATGCGCCGCTCGCTGTCGAGACGATGGACGGGTTCCCCTTCGCCTGGCAGACGCCTCTGGTGGAGCGGTATGACCTCGGCATCTGCTGCGACGTGTCCCACCTGTTGGTGCGCGGCGAGGACCCCATCGCATTCCTCGACGCCTGGCTTCCCCGCATCCGCCAGCTCCACCTCCACGGCGTCCGCGAGCAGGTCCTCGGCGTCAACCTGCGTCGCCGAATCGACCACCGCGCCCTCGGCGGCCCTGGCGAGCTTGTCGACGTCCCGCGCCTGCTGAACCACCTCACCACCCGCGGCTTCACCGGCCCGGTGATCCTGGAGAACCTCTCCCGCGCCGACCTCGTCCAATCCGTCGCGACGATCGAAGAGGCTCTGGGGCAGTGAAGGGGAGGACGTCATGCGTTCCCCTTACCCCCGGCTCCTCTCCGACGGAGCCCACCAGGGGAGAGGGGAGCATGACGCAGTACTCAGTACGCAGTACGCCCTACGCAAGACGGAACACGCAACACGCATGACGTATGACGCATGACGCATCACGCATCACGCATCACGGATCGAAGAACCGCAGCTCCGGCTGGATGGTGTCCGTGAAGCGGATGATCCCGTAGGAGTAGCGCGGTTCCCAGCGCTTCTGGGTTGGAGAGCCGGGGTTGAAGAAGAGCGTGCCGTCGCTCCACTCGCAGACCGGCCGGTGGCTGTGACCGAAGATCGCGACATCGACCCGGCCGCCCAGCGTGTGCTCCGCCGCCTGGCGGGCGGTCATCCGCTCGACATCGTGCCCGTGCATCAGCCCGGCGGTGAAGTTGCCGAAGCGGAAGTAGCGGATGCGCGGCAGCCGCATGCGGAGTGCCGGGTCCTCGTTGTTCCCCTGCACCGCCCGCACCGGGGCGAGCGCCTCGAAGAGCGCCAGCGCCTCCGGGCTCGTTACATCCCCGGCGTGGAGGATGAGATCGACCCCGCGCAGCCCGGCCAACAGCGGTGCGGGGAGCCCGGCGCGGGCCGCGGCCCGCGCCGAGAGATGCGTGTCCGCCACCACCCCGACCGTGATCGGTGCCGGGAACGTCTCGATCTCCGAAAGCTGCTCAGGCGCGGGCAAGGATGCCGGCTTCCTCCATGATACGCCGGACCTCCGCCCGCTCCGCGTCGTTCAGGGGCAGGAGCGGCGGCCGTGGATCGCCCCCGTGCAGGCCGATCATGTCCATCGCCGCCTTCAGGCCCGCGATCCCGAAGCGCGTGGTCACCGCCGCGTTCGGTGCCAGCAGGCGGAACTGGGTCGCCCGCGCCCGTTCGTGGTCCCCGGCGCGGAACGCCTGGACGATCTCCTGACACGCGTCGGGCGCCACGTTGGCCAGCGCCAGGATACCGCCCGTCGCCCCCAGGCAGAGCGCGGGGTAGAGGAAGTTGGCCGACCCGGCCAGCA
Organism: Sphaerobacter thermophilus DSM 20745; assembly: GCF_000024985.1. NCBI lineage: Bacteria > Pseudomonadati > Thermomicrobiota > Thermomicrobia > Sphaerobacterales > Sphaerobacteraceae > Sphaerobacter > Sphaerobacter thermophilus. Next base: position 548,935 of record NC_013523.1, on the reverse strand, counting down.
CGCCGAAGTCCTCCGGGGTACGCGCCACCATCTCGGCGACCTTCGGCGCGTTCCCGCCGCTGTCCTTGATCCCCACGATGTTCGGATGCTGGGCGATCTCGACCACGGTGTCCACCGGCAGGTCGACCCCGGTATAGGCCGCCATGACGTAGACGATGACCGGGATGGGCGACGCATCAGCGACCGCGTGGAAGTGCCGCACGTAGGCGGCCTTGTCGTAGCGTGGCTTGTAATAGTGCGGCGTCACGACCAGCGCGTAGTTCGCGCCGAGCTCCGCCGCAGCCTTCGTCAATTCGATTGTGCCCCGGGTGGACTCGACTCCGGTCCCGGCGACGATCGGCTTACGTCCGTCGACCGCCTTGACCCCCGCCTCGATCAGGGCCAGCTTCTCATCCGGCGACAGGCTCACGTACTCGCCGTTGGAGCCCATGATCACGATGCCGTCGAGGGACGACGTCGCGTACCACTCCATGTTGGCACGGAACCGTTCCAGGTCCAGAGACCCATCAGAGGTAAACGTCGTGGCCACGGGTGCGAAGACACCCACCGGGTACGGTCGAGCCATGCCTGCCGCTCCTCACCACTTGCCGTCGGTTGCGAACAGCCGCCACAGGATACCGCTCAGGACACTCTCGGTGACGCTGCCGACCAGCGCGCCGATGAAGGTGATCTGGATCCCCGCAATGAGCGCGCCGGCCAGGTAGAAGACAACCGCGTTGACCACCAGCGCGAAGATCCCCAGGGTCAGGCAGGTAATCGGTAGCGCCACCAGTTGCAGGATGGGGCGCAGCACTGCATTCAGCAGCGCCAAGACGATGGCGAAGATCACCACGGCCGCGGTGTCGGTGTAGCCGACATGCTCCGGGATCAACCGGGCCAGCAGCACTACCGCCAGGCCGTTCGCGATCAGGTGCGCAATCAGTCGTGTCACGCCGGTTCCCTCCGGAGCGGCACGTTAGCACACGCCGCGAAGCCGCGTCAACGCGAGGTACGGTGAGGAGAAAGCGCGCCCCGGGCGCACCTGGCACCCGGGACGCAGCGGGGAGGTTACCGGCTCAGGAAAGCTGCAGCGTGATCTTGACCCGGACGACGCCGGAGTCGAAACCGTTACTGACGCGCAAGCGGACGGTGCCGTCGCGCAACCCACCGGTCACATCCACCCGGAAGACGACCGGCTGGCCGGCGATGGTCGCGGTGCCGAAGATCATCGCGGAGCCCTTCGTCGCCACCACGCTCGTAATCTTGCTGCTCTGCAGCTTCAGATCCGGGGCCTGGTAGTGAACGGTCCCGCTGGGGTGGCCCCAGAGGCTGATGGCCGTCACCAGCGCGAAGGGCCGCGGCGGGTTGATGACGAGGATGAGCGCGGCACCCGCCGATGGCGGCTCCCGCCAGGTCACGGTGGCACTCGCGGTTACCCCACCCGCCTCCGCGGTAACGGTGTCCACGCCGGGGAAGACGGCCTCCAGCTCGAACGTGGCCCGGCCGTTGACGGTGGTGGCGGTCAGGGTCGTCGTGTTCACGCCGCTCACTTTGAGGGTCACGACCGACCCATCGGCAACGGGACGGCCACCGGCGTCCAACACCTCAACCGTCTCGGTAATTCGATCCCCGACGGTCGCGACGGTGTTGCCGGGCATGAGAGTTACCGTCGCCGGGCCGGCCGCGTTGACCGTCAGCGTAGCCTGTCCCTCGCTACCGGCGTAATTGCGGGCCGGGTCATCGTAGATACCGTGAATCGTGTACGTGCCGGTCGACAGCGGCCCACCCGTAGCGAAGGTGATGACGGCCTGCCCTCCGGAAAGCTGCACCGTGGACGGCGTGCCGATCTCGTTCCCGGCACCGTCGGTCAGGCTGAACGTCACCTGACCAGCCAGCACCGGTACATCGGAAGTAACGGTCGCGCGCAGCTCGACGCTGGTCGCGGTCGACGTCATGACGCTATCTTCCACCGTGATCGAGGTCTGAGCAGCGGTGATGATGAGCCTTCCGTTGCTTACCGTTACGTTGTAGTTGATGAGCCGGTCATCCGGATCTGACAGCGTCGGGGTGATCGGATATTGGCCGATTGGGCTCGCCAATGTGGCGGTGGTGGTGTACTCAGCCGTGATGGCATCGCCGGGAACGACGCCGGTCAGCGTCCCCGAAAACGTCGGGTTGGGGTGGTAGTACTCGCGGCTCGCATTGTTCACGTGCACGGATATTGTCGCCGGGGTGACCTGGAGGGGCCGCGACTGCTCGACCGAGGAGTAATTTGTCGTGTCATCCGGCGTGAATGTCGCCGTCAGCGTGTACGTACCCACATCCAGCACTGTGCCGATCCCTGCCGGCCCGCTGACCGTGCGCCCGTCGACCGTTACCCCGTCGTAGTGGTAGCTGAAGCTTCCAGCGACGGATGCCGTGGCGCCGAGTTCCGTCGCGCCGAGCGGACCGTACGTGATCGACGTCGGCGGGTTCCAGGTAATCGTGGGCGATTCCTGATTGATCGTGAGCGATGCCTCCGCGGTCACGGGTGAGTTGACACCGTCGGAGGCGGTCAGCGTGAGACGGTACGTCCCGACTCCAGTGCAGGTTACGGTCGTCGTGAGCGCGCTGGCGTTCGCAACGATACACGTGCCGCTCGTGCCACCGACCGCCTCCCAGTCCCAGGTAGTTGTGATCGTGTCGTCATCGCGATCGTCCACCTGGCCGGCGATCGAGACCGGCTGAAGCACGGACCCGCTGTACGGCCCACCCGCGTTAACATTCGGCGGAACGTTCATGCGCTCGGTCTTGAACAACGAGATAGCTGGACCATAACCGACAGTCGCGAAGAATGTGATGGTGATCGCCCCGACGTTGCTGAAGTCCGCACCGCCGTCCGCGCCTGCGGCTGTGAACCCGGCGAAGGGGAGTCGAACCGTTTCCTGCGGTTCGCTCGAGGACGGTATGAAGGGAGGCATGAACGACGCGGTCGAGTAGTGGGTTCCGTCAGTGTAGACGGTTACCACGACCTCATAGAGCAGAACGTTGCGTCCAGCAACGAGCGCGAACCCGTCCCAGTAGCCCCCGCCGGTCAGATCGACACCGCCGAGCCCGGTTGGATCGAGCGTGTTGGTGTTCGTGTTCCCGTGCCACCAGATCGCACCGTTGCCTTGGCCGTTTGTCTGGCGCGAACTGTAGTAGTAACCGTCTTTGACACCGACCCAGAAGAACGAGTTCACCGTCGTCGTGCCCGTATGCTCCGCGCTGATGACGCGCACCCCGCCCAGGATTCCCTCGTCCGTGACGGCCGATGCGGCCCGCGTACCCGGTTGAAAGTTCGCGATCTCGGCCTGGGGCGTTGAGAAATCGTCGATGATGATCGGCTGCGGCTCCGCCGCCACGGTGCTGCCTCCAGCAGTCAGCCAGGGGAAGGCAGCGCCTGCGACGAGGAGCGCAAGCATCCACCGAATCAGCATCGCCGGTCGCACACGCCTCATGTCTTCCCCTCCTCTTCCTCGGCGCGCAGCCCGTGGTCGCCTGTGCCACGACTCATCCCGCGAGGATCACCCTGCCCCACGGCTCTCACGGCGTGGACAACGCACGCAGATGGCACTGGGGAGGCGATCCCGATCCTTGGAGAGTTTGACGTGCGTAGCGGGCAGCGCCTATACTCACCTGTCCCACGTGGGGCCCACACTAGGCTCACACTTCCGTGGTAGAGAAGGCGGCTGACGGGATGCGCACCGACGACCGGCCGCCGTTCGGCGACCTGCTGCGGCACTACCGAGAAGCGGCAAGCTTGACGCGCGAGGAGCTGGCCGAGCGCGCCGGGTTGTCCGCCAATGGCATCGCCGCCCTTGAGCGGGGTGAACGCCGGTATCCCTATCCCCACACCGTGCGCGCTCTCGCGGACGCCCTGGCGCTCTCCGAGGAGGAACGACACGCCTTCATCGCTGCCGTCCCGCACCGGCGCCGTGCCACGGCTGATCCGCCGGCACACGACAACCTGCCCGCCCCGGTGAGGCCGCTAGTGGGCCGCCGCCGCGAGGTGGCCCAGATTCGTCAACTCCTGACCACGAGCCGCCTGGTGACGCTCACCGGCGTGGGCGGCACCGGCAAGACTCGCCTCGCGCTGCAGGTCGCCGCCGAGAGCAAGGACGCTTTCCCCGGCGGGAGGATCTTCGTCGACCTCTCCCCGCTCGACGACCCGCGCATTGTCCCCGGCACCATTGAGCGGGCACTGGATGCGCAGCAGGCCGTCGGCGCCTCGCCCGAGGAGCGGATCGCGCGAGCCATCGGGGATCGCAACCTCCTCCTGATCGTCGACAATTTCGAGCACGTGATCGAGGCTTCGACAATCGTCAGCTCCTTGCTGGCCACCGCACCAGGCCTGCGGGTGCTGGCCACCAGCCGCATCCCGCTGCGCCTCTACGGTGAACAGGAGTTCCGCGTCCCTCCGCTGCCGCTCCCATCGAACCCCAACCGCCCCGAAGAGAGCGAGGCGGTACAGCTCTTCCTCCAGGCGGCCCGCGCGGTACGGCCGGATTTCACCCTGACCCCGGCCAACCGGGAGACGGTCGCCGCCATCTGCCACCGGCTCGACGGTCTGCCGCTAGCGATCGAGCTGGCAGCAGCACGCATCCGTCTCTTCCCGCCGGAGGCACTGCTGGCGCGGCTCTCCGAGCGGCACGCCACCCTGGGGACCGCGCCGCGCGATCTGCCGGCACGGCAGCAAACGCTGCGGCAGGCATTCGACTGGAGCTACGCGCTCCTCACCCCGGAGGAGCGCGCGTTGCTGGCGGCGCTCGGCGTCTTCGCGGGCGGCTTCACGCCGGAGGCGGTCCAGGCTGTCTGCTTGGAGGACGGAGCGCCCACGGAGACGTTGATGGGGCTGGAAGCCCTCCACCTGAGCAGCCTCGTGGAGCGCTCGGATGTGCCAGACGGCTCTCTCCGCTTCTATCTGCTTGAGACAGTGCGCGCGTATGCGCTGGCGCGACTCCGAGAGAGCGGCGCCATGGACGAGGTCCGGGAGCGCCACGCCCACTATTTCCTGGGCGTGGCCGAGGCGGCGGCACCCGCGCTGACCGGGGCCGGCCAGACAACCTGGCTGACGCGGCTGGAGCACGACAACCTCCGCGCGGCGCTGCGGTGGGCGATCGAGCGGGGAGAGTTGGAGGTCGGCCTGCGGCTCAGCGGGGCACTGTGGCGCTTCTGGGTGGCGCGAGGGCTCGCTCGGGAGGGGCGCCGCTGGTTCGATGCAGTCCTGGCCGCCGGGCCTCCGCCGTTCGACACCCCAGAGGGCGTGCGCGCGTACTGCGACGCGCTCATCGGGGCCGCCACCGTCTCCATGCGCCTGGGCGAGCTGGATGCTGCCGAAGGGCTGCTCACCCAGTGCCTGCCACTGGCGCGGTCACTGGGGAATCCGCACCTCGTCGCCGGGACGCTCACCCAACTCGGCCACATCGCCGTGCGTCAGGGTCGCCTCGCCGCGGCTCGCCAGGACTACCAGGAGAGCCTGGAGCGCAGCCGGGCCAACGCTGACCCGTGGGGCGTCGCGATGGCGCACGCCGGGCTGGGTGACGTCGCCCTGGCCGAGTCGGACTACGCGGCAGCCCGCGACGCCTTCGAGGAGGCATGTCACCTCGTCCGCGCCGAGGACGACCAGTTGAACCTGCACATCGTCCTCTGCCAGCTCGGGTACGCGCACCTGGAACTCGGGGCGACCGAAGCGGCCAGGACGTGTTTCGCGGAAAGCCTGAGCTTGGCGCGCGCCCACCGCAACCGGCGCGGCATCGCGCTGGCGCTCGTGCAACACGGGCGTCTGGCCGACCGCCTGGGCGACATCGACCGTGCGTTGTTCGCCTACCAGGAGAGCCTGGAAATCTACCATCAGAACGGCTCGCGCCCGGGGATCGCGGACTGTCTGGAGGGGATGGCCGTGACACTGGCGCGGGGCCGCGACCCAGAGCAGGCCGCACGGCTCCTCGGTGCGGCCGGCGCACTCCGGGCAGCGGTCGGCCGCTCACCGCTCCAGATCGATCGGGCAGAACTGACGCGTGCAGCCACCCGCGCCCGCGCGGCTCTCGGCGAGGCGACCTTCAAGGCCGTCCTGGCAGCAGGTGCGGCACAGCCCCTCGAAGAGATCATCGATCATCCCCTGGGCGAGTGAGCCGCCGACCGGCTCGCAGCGTCCCTGCGGGCTACGCTCCAGCCCACCGGCGCAATCGTGATGGGTACGCGAGTGCCAGGATCAACCCGCAGATCATCCAGAAGAGCGCGACCATGTGCGGGAAGGTGATGTTGAAGAAGTAGTGGTCGAAGACGCCGACCGTCAGCGCCGTCGCCAGCGCGGCGAGCAAGCCGAGCGCGAGGTCGCCGGCAGCCGTATCCCGCTGGTGCCGCCAGAAGCGGAACCCCGCCAGCGCCACGGCACCGACCGCGAACAGGAAGACCGCCAGCCCCAGCAGCCCGGTCCGCTCGGCGATCGTCAGGTAGATGCTCGACACGCCCGTCTGCAGCGTGATCGACGGTGCCTCGCCAAAGCCGACGCCGAAGAATGGGTGCTCGCGGATGATCGCAATGGCGTTGCGGTATTCGGCCAGTCGCAACTTGGTCGCCTGGTCCTGGAGCGTCAGGCCCAGGTAAAGCCGGTGGATGAAACTGCTCCCGAGCCCGAGACCGAGCACCGCCGCCGCAAGCACACCGCCGGGCACGATCAGCCAGCGGTAGCGGAGCAGGGTCAGGACGGCCAGCCCCGCCGCCGCGCCCACCCATGCCCCGCGCGACTGGGTCAGCAACATCGCCATCCCCGTCAGCAGGATGACTGGTCCGGTCAACCAGCGGGGCAGCAGCCGCTGCCGTGCAATTGCCGCCGCGCAGGCGAGGACGAAGACGACGGCCAGCAGTCCACCGAAGGAGTTGGGGTCGACCGAGGTCGAGATCAGGCGCATCGGCCTGGACGGGTCGTCCTCAACGAAGCGCACGATGCGAGTCGACGGGTAGCCGTAGGGGATCAGGCGGGAGAGAACCCGCAGCGTCAGTCCCGGCCCCCCTGCGTACAGCACCAGGCCCAGCGCCGCCGCCGCGCCCGTGCCCAGCAGCAGCACCGTGGTGAGGCGGCGCGCATCGTCCAGCGTGCGCGTCGTGTTCCACACGACAAAGACGAGCAGGACCGCGAGCACGAACTTGCCGTAGTCGTGGAAGGTCTGCGAGCTGTAGGCGTTGTGCACCCCGAGCAGGAAGGCGAACAGCGTGAAGGCGAGGAGGAGCACGATCAGCGCGGCCGGGGTGTTCGAGACGATCCGCTCGTCCCGCCGGAGCATGACCCGCAGCGCCCACACCCCGAGCGTCCCCAGCGCCGCCGCCTCGAACAGCGTGAGCGTGAGGCCGACCCGCACCGGAATGACCGCGAAGGGCAGCAGGGTCATGACCCCCACCACCGCCCAGATCCCGGCGCGCGGGTCGCTCAGTACGACCACGGCCGCGACCAGCCCGGCCACGATCGCGGCCGCGGGGATCGGCCCCTGCACTACGGAAAACCAGCCGACGGCCGCCGCGAGGAGCACCGCCGCGGCGACCACCAACGATGTCGCCAGCGGGCGCGGCAGCGTCCCTCGCACGTGGGGGAAGGCTGGAAGGAAGGCGCGTCGGTCGCGCCGGGGGAGCGTCGCCGTCATGGCCGCTTCGGAGCACGCATCAGGAGCGCGGTGACGAGCGTCAGCCGCTCCGGCACCGTCGTCAGATCCACCCACTCATCGACGCTGTGGGCGTTCTGCCCCACCGGCCCGAGCGAGTCGAGCGTCGGCACGCCGATCGCCGCCGTAAAGTTCCCGTCGCTGCCGCCGCCACTCGTCAACTCCTGGTACTGGAAGCCCAGCCCTTCGACGATCTCCCGAGCCAGGTTGAGTAGGGCGTCCGTTCCGGGGACCTTCTCCATCGGCGGCCGGTTGAGCCCGCCGGTGAGGATCGTCTCGGTGTCCGGAACCCACTGCCGCGCGGCAATCTCGGTGATCGCCGCGTGCACGCGCTCCGCCTCGGTCCGCGTCGGCACGCGGACGTCCACCTCGACCGACGCGTGGTCCGAGATGACGTTGCGCCGGGACCCGCCGCGCATCACGTTGGCGGAGACTGTTGTACCGGTATCCGGGTTGTTCAGCTCATGGAGCGCGATGATCTTGTGCGCGAGTTCGAGGTTCGCGCTCCGCCCCTCATGCGGTGCGGCACCGGCATGCGCCGCGCGCCCATGCACGACCAGCTCGTACATGCCGACGCCCTTGCGGGTTGCCAGCACCCCGCCGTTCGCTCGGCCCGGCTCGAGCACGAAGACCGCGTCCATCCGCTGGGCTTCCGACTCGATCAGCGCCCGCGAGGTCGGTGAGCCGATCTCCTCGTCCGAGTTGGCGACGAAGGTAATCTCAGCGAAGTCGTCAAAGCCGAGGTCGCGCAGGATGCGCAGGGCGTAGTAGCCGAGGATCAGGCCGCCCTTCATGTCCATCGTCGCCGGACCGTAGCCGCGCCCGTCACGCACAGTGAACGGTCGCTCGGCGACGGTCCCCGCCGGGTAGACGGTGTCGAAGTGGCCGAGCAGCATCAGCCGGCGGGAGCCCGACCCGCGCAGGGTCGCGGTGAAGTTGTCGCCCAGGTCGCTGTTTGGATGGACGGCGATCTCGCAGCCGATCCCGGCGAGGAGGTCGCGCAGGAATCCCCCTGCCCGGTCGACACCCTCCTTGTCGAAGGTGCCGCTGTCGATGTTGACGATGCGCTCCAGGTCGCGCATGTAGTCCTGCTGATAAGCCGCCGCCCGCTCTCGAATTTCCCCCAGCGTCGTCATGATCCCCTCCCCTGCCGGCTCGCTCCTACCCGATCAAGATCGGCTCCCGCTGCGGCGGCGTCAAGAACTCGCAGCCATCTGCGGTGACGACCACGTCCTCCTCCAGGTTGACGCGGCCATAACCCGGCACGGTCATGCCGATCTCAAGTGTGTAGACCTGATCCTTCTCCACCCGGTCGTAGGGCCGCTGGCCGTAGCGCTCCCACCGCGGCCCGAGCAGGCAGCCCCCGTCATGGACGGCACGCCCCACTTGGTGCCCCAGGCCGAACTCCCACGGAGGCACGCCCTCCCGGGCGAAGATGTCCCGCGCGACCTGGTCCACTTCCCAGCCCTGCACGCCCGGCTTCAGCGCCTCCGCCGCAGCCTGGATAGCCCCCGAGATGATACCGAACGCTCGCTCGACCTCGGGCGGCGCCGACGTCTCACCCGGCCGCAGGAAGTAGAAGGTGCGTTGCAGGTCCGAGGTGTACTCCTCCTGGCGGACGCCGAAGTCGAGCGACAGCAGGTGCCCCGGCTCGACCGCGATGTCCGTTGGCCCCACGTGGCCGACCGGGGAATCGGGGCCCGCGGTGACGGTCGGGCAGTAGCGCGGGTCCCACGCCGTCGTCAGCCCGCGCGCCGCCACCCGCTCGTGCATGAAGGCAGCGATCTCGCGCTCGCTCAGCCCCGGCCGCAACCACTGCCGCAGCTCCTCCCAGATCTCGACCGTGGTCGCCACGGCAGCCCGAATGCGTCGCTGCTCCTCCGGCGACTTGCGGCTGCGCACGCGGGAGGCGACCGGCTCCCCCGACACCACCCGGCTCCAGTACGGGGTATCGCCCAGAATGTCCTGGAGCACCAGGTACATCCCGTAGGTCAGCCCGTCGGCGATGTTGTTGTCCTTGGAGAAATTCAGGGCGATCCGGTTGGGATCGTACTCGGCGATAGCCTGCCGCAGCGGATCGCTGATCCCCTCGACATAGCCGACCACATCGTCCCAGGCACCGGTCTGCTTGATGTTCTCGACATCGCCCGTGCCGACGATGGCGCGGTGCCGTCCGGTGCGAGAGATTAAGAAGGCGGACTCCCAGGTGACGCTGGTACCGACCACCAGCGGCAGGCTCGGGTCACCGAGCGTGTCACTCTCCCGCGCCACGACGAGCCAGAGGTCGATGTCGAGCTCGTCGAGGATCTCCGTCGCCTGCGCCAGCTTCTCCCGCACCAGATTCGCGCCCATGCGTCCTCCGTCATCCGTCACGCGTCATGCGTCATCCGTCACGCATCACGCCTCACGCAAGACGCAGTACGGAGCAGGACACAGGCATGACGTATGACGGGTGACGCATGACGCATCACACCGCTACCCGCCGATCTGGCTCATCCCCCGGCCGGTGTTGCGGTCGCCCTCGGCCAGGCCGTGGCCCCAGGGCTTGCGCCAGACGCCGAAGCGGATCTGCTCGATGAGGTCCTCCTCGGTGCCGCCGCTGCGCAGGATGTCCCGCACGTCCACCTCGTCGTTCCGCAGCAGGCAGAGGCGCAACTTGCCGTCTGCCGTCAGGCGGATGCGGTTGCAGAACGCGCAGAACGGCTGGCTCACCGGGCTGATGAACCCGATGGTGCCCTTCGCCCCCTGAATACGGTAGATGCGGGCCGGATCGCCGGGCGGCGCTTCCAGTCCCTCCAGCGGGCCGTGCACCTGCTCGATCAGGTCCATGGTCTCGGCGGTCGTCACCAGACCCGAGTCGTGCACGTCCCCCACGCCTTCGAGCGGCATCACCTCGATGAAGCGCATCTGCCAGGGGCGGTCGATCGTGAGCGCGGCCAGGTCGGCCACCTCGTCGTCGTTCTGCCCACGCACGACGACGGCGTTCAACTTGATCGGGGTCAGCCCCGCCGCCTCTGCCGCTTCGATGCCCGCCCACACCTTCTCGATCTTCCCGCCGCGCGTGATGCGGGTGAAGCGGTCCGGCTTGAGGGTATCGATGCTAACGTTGACGCGCCGGAGCCCGGCGGCCTTGAGATCCTCTGCCAACCGCGCCAGGAGCAGCCCGTTCGTGGTCATCGACACATCGTCGATACCCGGCGTGTTCGCGATCTCGCGCACGATGTCGACCACATGCGGGCGGACCGTCGGCTCGCCGCCGGTCAACCGGATCTTGGAGAAGCCGATCTTCGCCGCAGCGCGGACGACGGTGATGATCTCCTCGTCCGTCAGCAGCTCGTCGCGCGGGGCGAACTTGGCCCCGATGGCGGGCATACAGTAGACGCAGCGCAGGTTGCAGCGGTCGGTCAGGGAGATCCGCAGGTAGGTCATCGGCCGACCGTAGGCATCACGGGTCAGACGCTCCCCGAAACGCGGGATCGCCCGCTCGTCAGTGACCGGCGGGGTAACGGTAAGTGGTACGGCCATCAGCATTCCTTCCGCACGACGCGGGCGGGTGACCAACCCGCGGCCGCCGGGGACGGCGGCCGGTCGCCTGCCCTGACGCGATGTTCTAGTTGCATTCTACGATAACAGGGTCGGCACACATTCGCAACGAAATGGTTTCGGATCTCGGCGCCGCCGAGCTGCCGCTCACCGGCGCATCTTGATCACCTTGAACGCCTCGGCCAGCGCGATGCCCTGCGGCTCCCCGACCTCGGCGGCACGCTGCCGTATGCGCTCCTCAAGGTCCTTTGCCTCCCCAACCTGGCTGACGTGAGCCCGGAGCGCGTGGATCTTGGCCTCGAACGTGTCGCTGATATCGATGTAGGTGTCGGGGTACTCGGCGCCGAAGAGCCAGAGTTCCGCGACCTTGTGCGGCTCAAGGCCTTCGTCCAGATGCTCGGGGAAGTAGAGTGGATCGCGTGCCGTGGGATAGACCGAGTCGACCGTCGTGATCCCGACCGCCCGGTGGTCCGGGTGAAGCGCGTAGGGCCGGAACGGGTCGTGAGTGATGACGATGTCCGGCCGGTGCCTCCGGATCTGGCGCACGATCTTCTCACGGAAATTGAGGTCGGGCATCAACTCCCCATCGCCCAGCCGCAGGAACTCAACGTGCTGAACGCCCAGGCGCCGGCACGCCTCGCGTTCCTCCTCTTCCCGCAGCGCGGCCAGCTCCTCAGACGTAATATCCCGGCGTGCGGTCCCTTTGTCGCCCGAGGTGCACTGAACCAGTACCACCTCGCGCCCCTCACGGATGAACTTGGCGACGGTGCCCGCCGAGCTGAACTCCATGTCGTCCGGATGGGCGACAACGACCATGACCCGCTGGTGCTCTTCCGCACTCATACGTGAACCCCACACACCCTTTCGTCATTCGGCTTGCGGCCTGTTGCGCGTGACTATCCGCGCAAGCGCCGCTGCCGTCAAGCCATCCACGCGCGCGACCACCCGCACCTCCCGGCGTTCGTTCTGGGGGACCGCCCACGACGCCGGGCGCCCCAGGCGCGTACAATGGCACGCAGGGAAGGGAGGGATGTCACGCGTGTCACCAATCCCGGGCAAACTAACTCGTCCGCTCCGGGTGCTGATGATCGCCCCTACGTCCTTCTTCGCCGACTACGGCTGCCACGTCCGCATCTACGAGGAGACGCGTGCGCTCCTGGAGCTGGGCCACCAGGTCACCATCTGCACCTACCACAACGGCAACGACGTGCCCGGGCTTGACATCCGCCGCTCGCTCGATGTCCCCTGGCGCAAGCGGATCGTCGTCGGCTCCTCGCGCCACAAGTTGTACCTCGACGCCGTCCTCTCGCTGGAGGTCCTGCGCACGGCCCTGCGCATCCGGCCCGACCTGATCCACGCCCACCTCCACGAGGGTGCCCTCATCGGCGGCGTCCTGGCCCGGCTGATCCGTCGCCCTCTGGTGTTCGACTACCAGGGCAGCCTCACCGAGGAAATGCTCGACCACGGCTTCTTGCGCCGCAACGGGCGCGTCCAGGCCGCTGTCCGCCGGTTGGAACACCTGATCGACCGCCTGCCAGACCATATCATCGCCAGCACCGACAACGCACGCTCCCGCCTCCTCAAACGCGGCTACCCGCCCGAACGCGTGACGACGGTGCTGGATGCGGTCGACACCGACCGCTTTTCTCCCGCGGCCGTCACCGACGCGGAGCGCGCGGAACTCCGCCAGCTCTTCGGCATCCCGGAGTCGGCCCGTGTGATCGTCTACCTCGGCCTGCTCGCCCCCTACCAGGGCGCCGACCTCCTCCTGGAGGCCGCCCAACGGGTGCTAACGCACGAGCCGAACGCGTTCTTCCTGGTCATGGGGTTTCCTGGCAACGAGCGTTATCGCCTCAAGGCGGAGAGTCTCGGGCTCGGGCGTCATATGAGCTTCCCGGGCCGCATTCCCTATGCCGAGGCTCCCCGCTATCTGGCGCTCGGCGAGGTGGCCGTCGCACCGAAGATGTCGCTGACCGAGGGGAACGGCAAGCTCTACAACTACATGGCGATGGGCCTGCCGGTCGTCGCCTTCGACGCTCCCGCCAACCGGGAGATCCTGGGTGACCTAGGGGTCTACGCACCCCTCGGCGACGCGGCCGCCTTCGCCGATCGGATCCTCTGGCTGCTGGAGCGGCCGGAGCAGGCAGTAGCGCGCGGCGTTCGCCTGCGTGAGCGCGCGATCGCGCACCTCTCCTGGCGCACCCGTGTCCACGAGCTGCTCGCCGTGTACGGCAAGATCCTCGGAACGTGTCCCGCACGCGCTCCCCAGGGGCACCCGACGCTGACCGCCAACGGCCGCGTTCCCGAAGCGGCACCGGTCGACGAGGAGACCCCCGCCCGCACTCGATGACGACGAGCGGGGAACCGACCCGGACCGCCTAGCGCCGGGTCAACTCCGCGACGGTCGCACCGACGCGCCGGTAACTCTCACCGAGCAGATCCCACGGGTCGCCTAACCGCGCCGCACAGCGCCAGCGCACTTCCATGATGATCGATGGCAGGGGACGGCGGGCAGCCAGCGCCCCAAGCTGCTCGGCGATGGGCACACGCCCCAGCAGTGGCGGGTAATGCGAGGCGCCGTCATCTCCCAGGTCGTGTACGTGAACATGGACCACCCGGTCGAGGAACTCGGCGCTCGGCACGGGCGTCCAGCCCGGCTCGTGGGCGGCGTTCTCGCAGTCGTGCGCCAGGTCCCAGCAGATACCGACGCGGGGCGAATCCACCGCCTGCACCAGCGCCAGCACGTCAGCGCGCGACCGGGCGGTCGCAGCAGGCCGGTCCGGCTTCATCGCACCCAACTCCAGGCCGACCAGCACCTCGCCCGGCATTCGCTCCGCTGCCTCTGCCAGCCACGCCAGCAACCCAACGGTGGCTCGCCGGTTTTCCTCGTAGCTGCGGGCCGGATCAGCCGCCCCGTGAAGCACGACCACCGCCCGGCCCTGCTCGGCAGCCAGGTCGCGCACCACCCCCAGGATTGGCTCGTACTCGCGCGCCAGCGCCTCCTACTCGTCGAGCCAGCGCTGGGTCGCGAAGCGCGGGTCGAGAGAGACATGCACCTGCACGGCAATCCCGGCATCCCGGTAGCACCGGAGGACACGCTCCCAATCCTGGTCAAGGAGGTGGACACGCGCGGTGCGCTCGTCCGCCGGGCCGTGGTGCAGGACCACCTCCGTAGCAGTCGCGCCCCAGGTGCGCAGTCGCTCCAGGTAGGCCGTCAGCCGCTCCGGCCCGCCCTGGTACCAGCGCGGCGCGCCGCTATTCCCCAGCAGCACCGTCACTGTCGCGCTCCCGCACCCGCAGGCGATCAATCGTGTCGACCGCCTCCCCGACCGGCACGGTGAACTGCTCGCCGCTCGCCATGACCCGCAGGTTCACCGTCCCCGCCGCGATCTCCTCCGGGCCAAGGAAGGCCGCCAGCGGGATCCCCTTGCGGTCGGCGTACTGCATCTGCCGGCGCAGGTCACGCCGCTCGCCCAGGTAGACCTCGGCGTTGATGCCGGCAGCGCGGAGCTGGCTGACGAATCCCAGCGAGGCGCCCAGCTCCTCGTCGCCGAAGATCGTCACCAGCACGTCCGTCACCGTCCGCGGCTGCGGCAGCAGGTTCAGCTCCTGGATGACGTCGATGATGCGCTCCAGGCCGAGCGAGGCGCCGGTGGCCGGGATGTCCTCGCCCAGGAACATGCCGATGAGGTGGTCGTAGCGCCCGGCACCGCCGAGCGAGCCGATGTTCGGTTCCGAAACCATCGCCTCGAAGACCGGACCGGTGTAGTAGTCCAGCCCGCGCGCGAGCGCCAGATCCAGACAGTAATGCTTCGGATCGGCGTTCATCTCGCCCAGGTAGCGGAACAACTCCTCGAGATCGGCGATACCCTCCTGGGCGAGCTGATTCCCCGCGAGGCGGGTCCGCAGCTCAGCCAGGACCACCTCCGGCTCACCCTCCAGCTCGACCAGGTCGAGCACCCGGTCCGCCGCCTCTGGAGAGATGCCGTTCTGCAGCATCTCCTCGCGCACGCCCTCACGGCCGATCTTGCCGAGCTTGTCGATAGCCCGGTGGATCGTCACTGCCTGCGCCTCCGGCACCCCGGCGAACTGGGCCATGCTCTGGAGCAGCTTGCGGTGGTTGATGTGGATCACGAAGTTCGGCATGTGGATGGCCGACAGCGCGTCGATCCAGACCATGATGACCTCGGCGTCGGCCAGCATCGAGGCCGTGCCGACGATGTCGGCGTCGCACTGCCAGAACTGCCGGTAGCGTCCGCGCTGCGGCCGATCGGCGCGGAAGACCGGCTCGATGTGGTAGCGCTTGAACGGGAACGAGAGTTCATGGCGATGGGTGGCGACGAAGCGCGCCAGCGGAACCGTCAGGTCGTAGCGCATCCCGACCTCGCGCCCGCCGCGATCCGTGAAGTGGTAGATCAGCTTCTCGTCCTCGCCGTACTTCCCGGTCAGGACGTCGAGGTACTCCAGCACGGGCGTCTCGATCGGCTCGAAGCCGTACCGCTCGAAGACGCGCCGGAAGGTACTGATGACATGCTGGCGCAGCACCATCTGCTGGGGCAGGATGTCTCGCATCCCCTTGAGGACTTGCGGTGGCCGCACGGGCCGTCCCCCACTCTGCGCCATGGTCTCCATCCTTCCGCGCAACCCCATCATCACGCCGCGAGGATCATACCAAAGGCGCCCGCCCGACCTGTCCCAGGTGCCGGCTCAGGCCGGGAAAAGAAGATCAGGGGCGCAGGCGCTGCCGTGTCTGGCACGGGTGGTGTGAGGATCGCCGCGCCGTGGCACGTGCCCGGGGCTGAAACGCTTGGTGTGAGTTAGCCGGGGCATGCTGTGCCCTCTTGACACAGGAAGGTGCCCACTTCCATACGGGAGATAGCTCGTATCCGTCTCCCACGAAAGGAGCACCCGATGGATGTGGACACCTTCCTGATTACAGTCTATGTCCTGGTCGACACCTTCTGCCAGACCCACCTGCCCCCGGAGCCCCACCGCCCCGGCCCCGCGCCGGCCCTGAGCCGCAGCGAGGTGCTGACCCTGGCCATCTTCGGGCAGTGGATGAAGTTCTCCAGTGAGCAGGACTTCTACCGCTACGCCGAGCGCCACCTGCGCCCCTACTTCCCGACCCTGCCCCACCGCAGCCAATACAACCGGCTGCTGCGGCGGCATCAGGTCGCCCTGGCCCAGTTCGCCCTCTACCTGGCAGACCAACTTGGCCGGGGGCCAGTGGCGGTGGATGTGCTCGATGTGGCGCCGGCTCCGGTGCGCAACGCCAAGCGCCGCGGGCGGGGCTGGCTGGCCGGCGAGGCCAACATCGGCTTCAGCTTGCGCCTGGGCTGGTTTGCCGGCTTCCGCGTGCTGACCGCCGTCAGCCTGGAGGGGGCGATCACCGGCTGGGGCGTGGCCCCGGCCAGCACCAATGAGCGGTCCCTCGCCGAGACCCTGATTGCCTGTCGGGCCCACCCCGATCCCCGCCTGCCCAGTGTCGGCACGCCGGTGGCGACCTATCTGGCGGATAGTGGCTTTGCCGGCGAGGACTACGAGGCGCACCTGGCGGCCACCTACGGGGTGACGCTGGTGGCCACCCCGCAGCGAGGCAGTCGGCGGCGCTGGCCCAAGGCGGTCCGCCGCTGGGCGGCCCGGCATCGCCAGATCGTGGAGACGGTCATCGGGCGGCTGCTGCACACCTTCGGGCTGGAGCGCGAGCGGCCGCACACGCTGGCGGGCTTCCAGGCGCGGCTGGCGGCCCGGGTGGCGCTGCACAATCTCTGCTGCTGGCTAAATCGGCAGCGGGGACGGCCGCTGCTGGCGGTGGCGAACCTGATCACCTGGTAGCCACGGCGCCCTAACTCACACCAAGCGTTGAAGCCGCCGGGCTGACAAGAAAAGCCGGCTGAAGCCGGCTCGGGCATAGCTAGGCTCACACTCCGGGGATACGGTCGTAACCGCGCGGCCCTGGACCCTATTTCCGGATCTCGTACACCATATGGGCGATCTCGGGGATGATGAGCTTGTCCATGGCCAGAGCCACGGCATTGCTCGACCCCGGGGTGAGGAAGAGGAGCGTGTCGCGGTAGACCCCGGCCACGGCGCGGGAGAGCATCGCCGCGGCGCCGATCTCCGCATAGCTCAACATGCGGAACAGCTCGCCGAAGCCGTCCAGCCGTTTCTCCAGGCGCGCCGCTACCGCGTCGTAGGTCGTATCCCGCCGCGCGATGCCGGTGCCGCCGTTGAGGATGATTGCATCGCAGGTTCCCGCCAGTTCGTCGATCAGGGCACCGACCTGGTCCGGCTCGTCGGGCACGATCCGGTAGGCAACCACCTGGTGGCCGGCCTCGGTCAGCCGCTCGCGAATCAGTGCGCCGCTTCGGTCCGTCTCGGGCGTCCGGGTGTCGCTGACGGTGATCACCGCGCAGGTGACCGACTCCGGCGCCTGCGCCCGATGCTCCTGGGTCGATGCGCTCATCGTCCAGCCCTCCTCCAGGCTACCCGGTGTAATAGGCGTCCGGCACGTGGGTGAGCCGCTCCACCGCGCCGCGCGCGTCCAGCGTGATCGCCACCAGATCGACGCGCCACACCCGCTCGCTGTGCTCCGGGTGCGCCGCGACGTACTCCTCGCCCAGCGCCAGGAGCCGCGCCGCCTTCGCCGGGCTGACCGCCTCCTCCGCCGTGCCGAAGCGGTCGCCGCGCCGGGTCTTCACCTCGACCAGCACCAGCACGTCACCGTCGAGGGCAACGAGGTCGATCTCGCCAGCTTCTCCGCGCCACTGCCGGTCGAGGATGCGCCAGCCGCGTGCGGTCAGGACCCGCTCGGCGTGCCGCTCTCCGGCGTCGCCCAGGCGGCGGCGAGTCACGGCCGGGCTCCGGGATCTTGGGCAGCGAGGAGGTCGCGCACCGGGGCGAACGTGCGGCGGTGGTGCGGGGTGGGACCGACGCGAAGCAGCGCGTCGAGGTGCTCCGCTGTGCCGTACCCCGCGTTGCGCTCCCAGCCGTACTCGGGGTGGCGCCGCGCCAGCCGTGCCATGAGTGCGTCGCGGGTGACCTTGGCCAGGATGGAGGCGCAGGCGATCGAGAGGCAGGACGCGTCACCTTTCACCACGGCCATGGTGCGCTCCGGGTCGAGTTCGGGCAATGGTCGCCCGTCGTAGAGCACAAAGTCCCACGCGCCGAGGCGCGCCAGCGCGCGGCGCATGGCGAGCGCACTGGCCTGGCGGATGTTGTATTGATCGATTTCCCGGCGCGAGGCCGCACCCAGCCCGATCCCGAGCGCCACGCGGCGGATCTCCTCCGCCAGCCGCTCGCGCTGTCGGGCTGAGAGCGTCTTAGAGTCGCGCACGCCGGGAATGTCCTCGATCCCCGGAGGGAGGATGCAGGCGGCTGCCACGACTGGCCCGGCCACGCAGCCGCGGCCCACCTCGTCCACGCCGGCGACCAGGCGCAGCCCCCGCGCCCAGAGTTCCGCCTCGATGTGGATGGAGGGCTCGGTGCGACCCGGCGTTGAAAGCACAGGAGCGGCGCTGACGCACCGCTCCTCGCCATACCCG
This sequence comes from Sphaerobacter thermophilus DSM 20745, assembly GCF_000024985.1. Taxonomy (NCBI): domain Bacteria; kingdom Pseudomonadati; phylum Thermomicrobiota; class Thermomicrobia; order Sphaerobacterales; family Sphaerobacteraceae; genus Sphaerobacter; species Sphaerobacter thermophilus. The sequence continues at coordinate 530,193 of NC_013523.1, read as the reverse complement.
TTGCTCATCACATCCATGCCCGCGGGCTACCGCAGGTAGTTGCCGGCCGGTCGACGTCGCTCCTTGATCCGAGCGGCGCGCCCGGTCCGTCCGCGTAGGTAGTACAGCTTCGCCCGCCGCACCTTACCGTGCCGCAGCACCTCGATCTTGTCGATGCGTGGGCTGTGGATCGGGAACGTGCGCTCGACACCGATGCCGTGGGACGCGATCCGGCGCACCGTGAAGTTCTCGTTGATGCCGCCGCCCCGTCGCCGGATAACGACGCCCTCGAACGGCTGAATGCGCTCGCGGTTACCTTCGACGACCTTGACGTGGACCCGCACCGTGTCACCAGGCCCAAAGTGCGGGACGTCATCCCGCAGGTGTTCCTGCTCGATACTCCTGATTACGTCCACCATCGCTGTGCTACTCCCACACTCCGTCGCGGCCCACCGGTCGCCGTTCATGCCCATGCAAAGAGAAGCCCGTCGCTCGCGGGCCGGGCGCAGTATAGCACCCACGTGCGCTGCCCCGCAACGAAGCCGGCGGGGCAGACAGCGGGGACCAATTCGGTGTATCGTTCACCCTGTTTCGCCCCGCCCCGTACGGACACAGTGGGCGTTAGACCAGTCCCAGCGGGCGAAACAGGGTGAAAGCCCTTCCCGGTGACGGACCAGAACCGGTTGCATCCCGGGATCGAATCAGGTATCGTCTTGGCGAATCGACACCGTTGTTCGCGCTTGGGGTTGAGCGACCTCTTCGCCCCGGTCGGGTCGCGCCGTGGCGCGTTCCACAACCAATCAGGTGGCACGCTCGTTACATGGATACGGAGGACCTCATATGGATGGCTCTGCCGTCGTTCCTGCGGACGAGGCCATATGGGTGAGCCGGGCGAAGGAGGGAGACCAGGCAGCATTCGAGGCAATCTTCCAGCACTACGAGCGGCAGATCTACGGCTTCATCTACCGCATGATGGGCAACGCCGAAGATGCCAGCGATCTGACGCAAGAGTGCTTCATCCGGGCGTACCGGGCGCTGTCGCAGACGTCCGATGACCTGAATATCTCGGCCTGGTTACACCGGATTGCGTCCAATGCCTGCCTCGACGTGCTCCGACGGCGTCAACGCATTCGGTGGCTTCCCTGGGAAGCCCACAAGCACGAGCACCTCCTCCACGGTCGTCCAATGGACGATCCGGAGCGTCAGGCCCTGAGCCAGGAGACGCAAGCCACCGTGCACCAGGTCCTCCAGCAGATGAGCCCACGGAATCGCATGGCGCTCATCCTTCGCGAGTTCGAGGGTATGTCGTGCGAGGACATCGGGCAGGTGATGGGGCTCTCCCGCTCCGCGGTTAAGTCAGTCCTCTTCCGCGCGCGGGAAGAATTTCGCCGGACCTACCGGCGGCTGGAGGAAGCGTCTCGCTCATGAGCCGGCCAGGGTGCAAGTCCATCCGGCCCCTGATATCGGCCTATATGGATGGGGAGTTGATGCCGGACGAGACCCGGAGGCTCCTCGAGCACCTTGCCATCTGCGAAGACTGCACAACCCTCCTCCAAGAGTATCAACTCCTCCGCGAGCAAGTTCGCCACCTACCACCACCACCAACGCCACCTGCTGACATTCAACGACGGGTCTGGGAGGAGACCATCGAACGCGGCGAACCGTCGCGCTTCCAGCGCTGGTTCGGGATCTCCGGGGCCCGCATCGGGCTCTCCGCCGTCGGCGCGGTCGCCGTGCTCCTGATTGCAACCGCCTTCGTCCTCATGCACGGCTACGAACGCGTCCTCCCGCCGGCGGTGACCGGCGCGCCACCCACGACCGTGCAGGAGTGGCCCGTCCAACGACCGATCGAGATCACCTTCAACAAGCCGATGGACCCCGAGTCGGTCGTGGAGCACTTGCGGATTTACCCACCGTCGGAGAAAGAACGGCTGCCGATTAGCTGGCGCGGCAACACCATGATCATCGGCGCCAGCCCGAGCGAGACAGTGCCGCTTCTGGCCAACACCGACTACCGCATCATCATCCTGCCCGGCGCCAAGGACGCCTACGGCGGCTCACTGCGAACCCCATGGGAGTTACGCCTGCGAACCACCACGGTGCTCGCCCAGGAGCCGACACCGACGCCGCCTCCGACCGAGGCGCGGCCGACGTCTCCCACCCAGCCTGCGGCGGTCGTGACTCAGGCTCCGACCGCGACGAATCCGCCGCCGACGGTGCCGCCGACGCAACCCGAACCGACGGCCACGAGTGGCCAGCCGACCGCGCCGGTAGGTGCGGGGCCGACGGTGACTCCCACCCAGCCACAGCCGAATCCGACGGCCACCCAGCCGGCACCCAGCCCGACGCCGACCACTCCGCCCACCGTGGCGCCGACCAGCACGCCGGTGCCCACCCAGCCGCCGGCGGCCTCACCGCCACCGGACGGCTCGCCGTCGCCGGGGACACCGCCGGCCGCGACACCCGTCCCCGTTACGGGCGCGTTCGGCAGCGTCTACTGGGCCTACGAGGACGTTCGTGACCGGCTGGGCGCCCCCACACCGCCGGGCGCCTACAGCGCCGCAGCCGGAGTGCTCGACTTCCAGCGCGGCACGATGTACGCGCGCTTCGACACCCGCACGATCTACGTCCTCCAGAGCAACGGGGTCTGGTTCAGCGCGCCCGACACCTGGACGGCGGACGATCCCGTGTATGGTGGGCCGGCGCCGGAGCCGAACCTCTGGATCCCGACCAAGTCCTTCGGCAAGCTGTGGGCGGAGAACCCCACGATCCAGGAGCAGCTCGGCTACGCCACCACCGAGACCGCCCATGAGCCGATGGACGGGCGTATCCAGGAGTTCGCCAACGGGCTGATGCTCTACAGCGACACGGGCTACGTCTACGTCCTCTACTTCGATCCGGCGACCCCCTATCAGGGTCAGTGGGAGGTCTACCCCGACAGCTCCGGCCGCGGTGATCTCCTGACCCCAACGCCGGAGCCGTCACCGTCCGATGACCCGGCCTCGCCCGAGCCGACAGCCGAACCCACGGATCCAGCGTCTCCCGAGCTCACCACGTCGCCGGACGCGAGTCCGGCGCCGACCGAGAGCGCCGCCCCGGGAACCCCGGCGGCAACCCCTGACGCTACCCCGGATGGCACGCCGGGTCCCTAACCCGCTACGCCCGAAACAGCGCGATTACACCGCTGCCTGGAGCAGCACCGAGAGGGTGTTGTAGGCCGCGTGCGTGATGATGGCCGCCACGGTCCCCATGTACTTGCGCTCCAGTCCCAGCATGACAGACAACGCGAAGACACCCAGCAGGATCAGGCTGAAGTCGTACTGCACGTGGATCGCGGTGAAGACCAGCGAGGTGAAGACGATCCCGTATCGGGGTTGAATCGCGCCGCGGAAAAAGATCTCTTCGCCGATCCCGGCGCTCAAACCCAGGAGGAGCGCCCCCGGAACGTTGGTGACCTCCTGGGTCACGGAGCGCATGCGCTCCTCGATCTCCTGCACGAGTTCCGGCTGAAAGACTTGAGTGAGCGCCCCGGCCACCCCGGCGATGATGAACGCGACCACCACCAGGGCCAGGGCGAGCGCGACCTGACGCAGCGTCGGCATCCAGAGGCCAAGCCGCCGCACGGCCGATCCCAGGTCGCGGGTGATGAATGTCCCAACGACCACGAACGCAAGGAGCACGAAAATCACCGTCTGGACCACGAGTTCGCCGCGCTGCACCGGCCCATAGACCCCGCCGACGTCCGACATCCCCTCGCCGAGCAGCGGGAAGGCGAGCATCGTCGCAGAGAGGAGCGAAAGGCCGACCATGTCCGGCACCGAGTCCGGATCGAAGGGCATCACGCGCGCAAGCACGCGGCGCACAAAGGGTACGAGCGGGAGACCCAGCCCCAACCCGAGTCCCAGGACTGCCAGCCCGCCGACCTGCGTGATGCCCGGTTCCGGCATCTCGTCGCTGAGCAACAGCACGCCGATACCGCCCAGGAGGATCAGCAGGCTGAACCCGCCGAAGACGACGTACAGCAGCACGCGCAGCGCGCGGCTCGTATCAGCGAAGTGCGCCCACGCCGACAGCAGCGCACCGATCCCAACGGTGACAAACGCGAACCCGATGACCGCTCCCATGCAGCGATGCTCCCTCTCGATCGGCCGGGGCGCCCCGGCCTGTCAGGGCAAGAGCCGGGCCCTCGCCGGCATCCATGCTACACTCACCGTGCCAAGAGGCTCGTGGCAACGGAGGAGCATAGGGGATGGCGCAGCGCAAAGGGGGACTCGGCCGGGGTCTCGACGCCCTGATCCAGGCCCAGGCCGGACAAGCGGGCGGCAGCGGCGGGGTTCAGGAGGTTGAGATCGACGCCATCGAGCCGAACCCGTTTCAGCCGCGCACTGACTTCGACCCGGAACAACTCGCCAGCCTCGCCGCCTCCATCCGCGAGCACGGCGTGATCCAACCCTTGCTCCTGGCTCACAACGACGGCCCGGTCCCCTACCGCATCGTAGCGGGCGAGCGACGCTGGCGTGCCGCCCGTCTGGCCGGGTTGCGCACGGTCCCTGCGCTCATCCGCGACTCGACCCCGCGCGAGCTGCTCGAAGTGGCGCTGGTCGAGAACGTGCAGCGGGCCGACCTGACCGTCATCGAGGAGGCCACCGCCTACCGGCAGTTGATCGAGGAGTTCGGCCTGACCCAGGCGGAGGTAGCGGCGCGCGTCGGCAAGAGCCGCGTGGCGATCACGAACGCCCTCCGTATCCTGGACGCACCCGAGGAGGTCCGTGCCGCGGTGGCCGTTGGTCAGATCACCGAGGGCCACGCGCGGGCCCTCCTGGGCTTGCCGCTGGCCGTCGAGCAGGTGGCCGCACTCCAGATCGTCATTGCCCGCGATCTGAGCGTGCGCCAGACCGAGCAGTTGGTGCGGGAGTGGCGCGAAGGCCGGCGCCGGACCACGCGCGAGCCGGCTCCCCCACCCCCGTCCCTGCAGCGGCTGGAGGACCAGTTCCGGCGCGCGCTGGGGACGAAAGTGGAGCTGCGCAAGGGTCGCTCCGGCGGCCGCATCGTGATCCATTTCTTCACCGAGGAAGAACTCGACGGTATCTACCGGCGCATCGTCGGCGACAACGAAGACGAACTGTAGCAGCCAGGAGCGCCGACACCCACCGGGCTCTCGTCGTTTCCCGTGCGAGGCGAGGACGGAAGCCGGCACGATGTCGGCGCTCCGGATGCGCTACCGCTCCAGACGCTCGCGCAGGGTTGGGACAAGCTCCGCAATCGGCACCCGCACCTGCTCCATGCTGTCGCGGTCGCGAATCGTGACCGAGTCGTCCTCCAGCGTGTCGTAGTCGATCGTCACGCAGAAGGGCGTCCCGATCTCATCCTGTCGCCGGTAGCGCCGCCCGATGCTCTGCGTCTCGTCGTAGTCGGTCGGGAACTCCGGGCGCAGCAGATCCCACACCTCATTCGCCTTGGCCACCAGCTCCGGCTTCTTCATCAGCGGGAGCACCGCGGCCTTGTAGGGCGCCATGCGCGGGTGGAACCGGAGCACGACGCGCCGGTACGGCTTGCCGGCAACGTCGACGGCGTCCTCCTCGTGGTAGGCGTCCACCATGAGGGCCAGCATCAGCCGCTCGACGCCCATCGTCGGCTCGACCACGTGTGGCAGGAAGCGCTCCCCCGTCGCCTGGTCGAAGTAGGTCAGGTCGACCCCGCTGTACTCCTGATGGCGCCGCAGATCGAAGTCGGTCCGGTAGGCAAGGCCGCACAACTCTTTCCAACCGAACGGGAACTCATATTCGAAGTCCACCGTCCGCTTCGAGTAGTGCGAGAGCTCGTCCGGCCCGTGCTCCCGCTGGCGCAGGCGTGCCTCGCCCAGCCCGATGAAGCGGAAGAACGCCTGCATCGCGTCAAGCCACTCCTCGAAGACCGGCTCCCAGCCCTCGGGGCGGATGAAGTACTCGATCTCCATCTGCTCGAACTCGAGCAGTCGGAAGATGAAGTTCCCGGGCGTGATCTCGTTGCGGAAAGCCTTGCCGATCTGGGCGATCCCGAAGGGGATCTTCACCCGGCTCGACTGCAGCACGTTCCGGTAATCGAGGAAGATCGCCTGCGCCGTCTCCGGGCGGAGGAATGCCTGCGTGCCGCTGGCCTCGACCGGACCGAGGAAGGTGCGGAACATGAGGTTGAACTGGCGCACCTCCGTCCAGTCCCGCTGGCCGCAGACCGGGCAGGCGAGATTGGACTCCTTGATGACGCGGGTCATCTCCTCAATGGTGGCGCCATCGACATTCCGCCCCAGTCGCTCCTCGATCAAGTTGTCGGCACGGTAGCGCGTCTGGCAGTTGCGGCAATCGACCAGCGGGTCGTTGAACTCGTCGACGTGGCCCGACGCCTCCCACGCACGCGGGTGGAGCAGGATCGAGCCGTCCAACCCCACGATGTCGCGCCGGAGCTGGACGAAGAAGTGCCACCAGGCGTTCTTGATGTTCCGGCGCAACTCCACGCCGAGCGGTCCGTAGTCCCAGGTATTGGCCAGCCCGCCGTAAATCTCGCTCCCCTGGAACACGAAGCCACGCCGCTTGGCCAGGGCCACGATCGTGTCCATCGCCACCGGCGTCGATGGCGTCTCCTCCGCGTGCATCTCGCTGAGCCCTTCCGCATCGTCGCCGCGCATCATCGGCTCTCAATGACGAAAACCCCCCGTCGGGACGACGAGGGGACCCCGTGAGCTACCGAAACGACCGGAGCGAGTGGCAGCGTCGCCCCTGGGATGCCTCACTCCGACCCGTCGTTATCGTAGCACGCCGCGACGGTCGAGACGAGGGCATGCCCGTTGGCGCGCCCCACCTGTGCGGCAACCTGCTGATAGACCTGGGTGGTGGAGATGCTGACGTGGCCCAACACCTGCTGGACCTCGCGGAGTGCGCGGCCACGGGTGAGTGCGTGTGCGGCGAAGGTGTGCCGCAGGGTGTGCGGCGTGATGTCCCCCAACTCGGCGGCCTCGGCGTACGACTTGAGGATGAGCCAGAAGCCCTGGCGGGTCAGCCGGCTGCCCCGGTGGTTGAGGAAGAGCGCCTGCTCGGCTGGCGACTGGCGCAGGAAGGGGCGACCGAGCTGCAAATACTCATCGAGCGCGGCGATCGCGCTGCTGCTCAGGGGCACCCACCTCTGGCGCTCGGGCTTGTTGCCGCAGCGGACGCGCCCGGCCTCCAGGTCGAGATCGTCGACGTTCAGGGCCGTCAGCTCGCTGACCCGCATCCCGCTGGCATAGAGCGTTTCCAGCATCGCCTTGTCACGGAGCGCCTCCGGCGTGCGCTCCCGCGCCGGCTGGGCCAGCAGCGCCTCGACCTGCTCCGGCGTGATCGCCCGCGGGATGAACTTGTCCACCTTGGGCGACGGCAATTCCGCCGCCGGATCGTGCCGAAGCTCCCCGCACTCCACCAGATAGTGACAGAACGACTTGACCGCCGCCACCTTGCGCGCCACCGTCGCATTGGCGTAGCCGCGCTCGCGCAGGTAGAGCACGTAGTTGGTCAGGATGGTCCCCGTGAGTTCGGCCCAGGACTGCAGCACATGTTGCTCGCAGAGGAAATGGCAGAACTGGCTGAGGTCGTTCCGATAGGCCGATACGGTGTTAGGCGAGAACCCCCGATCTCGCCCCAGCGCGGCGAGGAACCGCTCGATCCGTTCCTCCACCACCATCCTCCTAGACGTGTCTGCGCGTCCGGTTGCCGGAGCAGGAGTAGTCATCTCGGTCGCGCTTGCGTGCATGCCGGAACGCGGAACGCTGGAATTCGTGTCGCATCGGCGACCCCGCGCCACACCGGCTAGCCCGTGGTCCTGTCACCAATGACAGAAGGACACCACCGGGAGTGTAGAGCACGCAGCATGCATCGGCAATGGGCACCGCCGCGCAAGCAGCCCTTGACGGGATTAACGAAGAACCCCGTGTACGGTCGCACCCTATCGCCGGACCCGACCTCGTCGAGCCGATCTGATCGCCGGGGTGAGAGTGGAACGAATCAACGCTGAGGAACCCACGGCCGGCCCATTCTAACACGTGCCCACGCCTCCCCCGCCAGTCTCCCACCTCGGTACCAGTTCTCGTTGACGGGAGTAGGTACTGACCGGTACGATTGGGGGACGATCACGGCCGCTTCCGCGGTTCATCTGGGAAGCACTGCTCACGCGGGCTTCTGAGGTACATCAAGTGAATGCACTTTACATCATCCCGATCCTGGCAATCTTGATCCTCGTCCACGAGATCGGGCACTTCGTCACAGCGCGACTTGTCGGCATCAAGGTCGAAGAGTTCGGGATCGGGCTCCCGCCGCGCCTGTTCGGTATCCGGCGCAACGGCATCATCTACTCGATCAACCTGATCCCGCTCGGCGGCTTCGTGCGCGTCCTTGGTGAGGACGGTAAGTCGTTCGATCCCGGGAGCATGCAGGCGAAGTCGCGACTCCAGCGGACCCTGTTCATCTCCGCCGGGTCGCTGATGAACTTCTTGCTCGCCTTCGTGCTGATGACCGCCCTGGTCGGCATCCAGGGCGAGGCACGGATGAACGTCTACGTCTCCGAGGTGCAGCCGGACTCCCCGGCGCAGGCGGCCGGGTGGCAGTCGGGCGACCGCTTCCTCACCGTCGCCGGCAAGGAGGTCACCTCGGTCGACCAGGTCGTGGCGATCACCGAGGAGCACGCCGGCCAGCCGATGCCGGTGACACTCCTGCGTAACGGCCAGACAGTGGAGACCGAGGTCGTCCCGCGCGAGAATCCCCCGCCCGGCTCCGGGCGGACCGGCATCCTGATTACCAGTGCCGCCGCGGCGCGGATGGAAGTTGACAGCGTCGATCCGGGCAGCCCGGCCGAGCAGGCGGGCATCCAACCCGGCGACATTGTGGTCCAGGTCGGTGGCCAGCCGATCCAGGACGGCTCTGCCTACCTGCTGGCACTCCGCAACGCCGCCGGGACGACTGTCCCGGTGGTGGTCGAGCGCGATGGCGCCCCGGTAGAGCTGACCCTGTCGGTGCCGGCGATCACCCCGGCGCAGTCGGAGGTACACATCGGCCTCGCCGTCCGCCAGGACGTCGTCTACCACCCGCTGCCCTGGTGGCAGATCGTGCCCCGGGGCATCAGCGAAACGTGGAACGTCGTCGTCCAGATGTTCCACGGCCTGGTGCAGCTCCTGCGCGGGACGGTGCCCTTCAGCGGCATCACCGGCCCCATCGGCATGGGCCAGTTGACCTCAGAGGTGCTGGCCGTCAGCAGCGCGCCGACGTGGGTCACGCTCACCAATCTCATGGTGCTCCTGTCGCTGAATCTCGCCATCCTGAACCTGCTGCCGCTGCCGGCACTGGACGGCGGGCGACTGCTCTTCGTGGCGATCGAGTTCATCCGCGGCAAGCGCGTCTCCCCCGAGAAGGAGGGAGTCGTCCACTTCGTCGGCCTGGTCCTGCTGCTGGCGTTCATGTTCGTCGTCGCCTTCATCGACATCGAGCGCCTGGTCAGCGGCCAGTCGTTCTTGCGGTAGCGCCCGTGCCCCGCTGGACAGCAGGTCATCACATGACGCACACTCAGGGTGACACGCCAGCCGGGCCGCGCCGGGCGTGGGGTTGCCCCGGCGCCGAGGTGCGCGGCCGCACGAGGGAGGTCCACCGTTCATGGTAGCCCCGCGTCGAAAGACCCGCGCCATCCACGTCGGTGACGTGCAGATCGGTGGCGGTGCCCCGGTCGTCGTGCAATCGATGGCAACCGCCGACACGCGCGATCCGAAGGCCACACTGCGCCAGATTCATGAGCTGGCTGATGCCGGCTGCGAGATCGTCCGCATCGCCGTGCCCGACCGCGTCGCGGCAGCCGCGCTGCCTGAGATCGTGCCCCACTCGCCGGTCCCGCTGATCGCCGACATCCACTTCGAGCACACGCTGGCCCTCAAGGCGATCGATGCCGGGATCCACGGGTTGCGGCTCAACCCCGGCAATATCCGCAAGCCGGAGGACGTGCGCGAGGTCGTGACGAAGGCCAAGGAGCGGGGGATCCCGATCCGCATCGGCGTCAACTTCGGCTCGCTCCCGCCGATGAGCCGCGACTTCGTGGACGAGATGGCGGAGAAGAACGCCAGCCAGGTCGAACTGATCGCCGAGCACATGGTCCGCACGGCGCTGGGCCACGTGAAGATCCTGGAGGACCTCGACTTCGGGGACATCAAGATCTCGCTCAAGGCCTTCGAGGTGCCAGTGATGCTCGAGGCCTACCGGCGCATGGCCCCGCTCAACGACTACCCGCTCCACCTGGGCGTCACCGAGGCGGGCACGCCCAAGGCCGGTACGATCCGCTCCGCCGTGGGCATCGGCACCCTGCTGGCCGAGGGCATCGGGGACACGATCCGGGTCTCACTGACCACCGACCCGGTCGAGGAGGTCTTCGTCGCCTACGAGATCCTCAAGAGCCTCGGCCTGCGCCAGCACGGCGCCACCCTCGTCGCCTGCCCCACCTGCGGGCGTGTCGAGGTTGACCTCTTCAAGCTGGCGAACGAGGTTGACGAGTACATCAAGAACATCAAGGCGCCGATCAAGGTGGCGGTCATGGGTTGCGTCGTCAACGGCCCCGGCGAGGCCCGGGACTCCGACGTCGGCGTGGCGGCCGGACGCGGCAAGGGCGTGATCTTCCGCAAGGGCCAGATCGTCCGCCGGGTCGAGGAGGACGAGATCGTCCCTGCGCTCAAGGAGGAGATCCAAGCAATCCTCGCCGAGCGCGGCGAAGCCTGAGCCGCCATCCACGCCGCGGCAGACGCGACGGGAGCGCGTAATGCCCTCGGCCAGCGGTTTCACCGGCATCACGGTTACCCGCCGGTCGGATCATTTCGTCTGCGCAGGCCATCCGGAGATCGGCGTTGCCGCTTCCTCGCGCATGGGCAGCGGCGCGGCAGGCCGTGCCGTACAGGCACCAGTGGCGTTCGGAGGCGGGTGGTGAAGCGCTATCGCGTCGCGGCCTTCGGGCTGGCATCCTGGGATCGGCTGATCTTTGTCGATCATTACCCCCGGCCCGGCGACTACGCGATCGTCCGCGACACCCTGGAGCAGTCAGGTGGGACCACCACCAACCTGGCCGTGGCGCTGGCTCGGCTAGGCGTCGACGTATCCATCGCGGCGATGGTTGGCGACGACGCCGAGGGCGAGCAGCTCCGCGCGGAGCTGGCCGCCGAGGGCATCGATGTGGAGCACGTGCGCACCCGCGCCGGGGAACCGACCGACCGCTCCCTGATCGTCGTCTCCGGCCGCGGCGCGACCGCCGAGCGCACCATCTTCTGGCAGCAGGGCGCCCGGCTCCGCCACGGTGACTACCTGCCAATTGAGGCGTTCTTCGCCCACGACCTGGTCGTCGTGGACATCGACGACGCCGCCCTGCGCCGCCTCATCGTCGACCTCCCGATGCACGTCTCGCCGCGCACCCGGCTGCTCGGTCCGCTGGTCTACCTGACCGCGCTCGACCCGGAGACCGGCCTCGACCTGGCGCTGCGCCACGACTACCTGGTCGGCAGCGCCGCCGAGCTGTGCTACCTGACGGGCACGTCGGACCTTGATGAGGCAGTCGCTGTGCTACGGGACGAGATGATCCTGTCCCAGACGCGGCTCGTCGCCATCAGTTGTGGACCAAACGGCTGCCTCCTGATCGACCGCGCGGGTACGCACGCAGTCCCGGCCTTCAACGTCGACGCCGTCGACCCGACCGGCGCGGGCGACGCCTTCGCTGCCGGCATCGCACTCGGCATCCTCGAGCGCTGGGACTTGGAGACCATGGGCCGCTTCGCCAACGCCATGGGCGCACTCGCCGTCCAACGGCCTGGAGCGCGGGCCGGGCTGCCGACGCGCGACGAGGTTGAGTGCTTCCTCGCGTCCGCCCGCGTCCGAGGGCCAGACCGGTGAGCGCCATCACCCACGCACGCCTCCGGCGCCTGGCGGCCGAGTGCCGGCTGGCGCTTCTGGGCGTGACGACGGCCGAACCGTTCGATGGCCTGGCCGAACTGCTGGTCGAGCGCATCCGCACCGGGCACATGGACGGGCTCGACTGGTTCACCGAAGAGCGCGCCCGCTTTTCGGCCGACCCGCGCAACCTGCACCCGACCGCGCGCAGCATCGTCAGCGTCGGCCTGCCCTACTGGCAGCCGGACGTCGCACCGCCCGACGACGGGGTCCCTCGCGGGCGCATCTCCCGCTACGCCTGGGGACGCGACTACCACAAGACACTCAAGACCCGCATGCGCGACCTCCACGCCCGGCTGGAAGAGGAACTTGGCCGGCCCATCGAGGCCCGTGCACTGGTGGACACCGCCCGGATCGTCGACCGCGCGGCGGCCGCCCGCTCGGGACTCGGCTGGTACGGCAAGAACACAATGATCCTCGTCCCCGGGCATGGCTCCTGGGTCATGCTCGGCGAGTTGGTGCTCGACATCGAAGTCGAGCCACTCCCGGCGCTCCGGCCAAAGTGCGGCCGCTGCACCCGCTGCCTCGACGCCTGCCCTACCGGCGCGTTGGTGGACGCCTACCGGCTCCACACGCCCCGCTGTATCTCGTACCTGACCATCGAACTACGCGGCCCGATCCCACGTGACCTGCGACCACTCATGGGGAGCTGGGTCTTCGGCTGCGACATCTGCCAGGAGGTCTGCCCCTACACCGGCGCCGCCGCCCCGAGCGACGACCCGGCCGTCCAGCCGGAGCGTATCGAGCACGCCTTCCCCTCGCTCCACTGGCTACTCACGATGTCCGAAGAGGAGTTCCGCACGGTCTATCGCGGGCGGGCCGTGCTCCGCGCCAAGCGCGGCGGGCTAGCTCGCAACGCCGCGGTCGCGCTGGGCAACATCGGCAGCGACGCCGACCTGGGCCTGCTGGAGGAAGTCGCCGCCACCCACGACATCCCGCTGGTCCGCGGACACGCCGCGTGGGCGATGGCGCGCATCGACGCCGCTGCGACAGCCCCGATACTTCGCCGGCTGCACGACCGGGAGCCTGACCCCGCCGTCCGCGCCGAGATCGCGGCCACCCTCAACGCCCCACCTCCCGCCCGCTGCCGCGATGCCGCCTGACCCGGTTCCGGCGCGCCGCCCCACCGGCTATACTGCGTCCGGTCCGGGATTCGGGCCAATGTGTGGGGGAGTGAGGGAGGAGACCGCATGCTGCTCGCGGTCGATATCGGCAACACCAACATCGTCGTCGGTATCTTCCAGGGCGACCGCCTGCTGACAAGCTGGCGCTTCGAGACCGACCGCGCGCGGATGGCCGACGAGTGGTGGGCGCTGCTGACCACCCTCGCCGCGGGCGACAGGATCGACCTCCGCGGCATCGAGGGCGCCATCGTCGCCAGCGGCGTTCCCCAACTCGCTACCACGTTCCAGGAACTGATCACCCAGCGGCTCGGGCGCGAGCCGATCCAGGTCAGCGCCGCGCTCGATCTCGGCATCCGGGTCCGCGTCGACAACCCCATGGAGGTCGGTGCCGACCGGCTGGCTAACGCCGTCGCCGCACACCACCGCGGTCCCGGCGCCTGGGTCGTCGTCGATTTCGGAACCGCCACCACCCTCGATGTTGTCTCTCCAGAGGGGGACTATCTCGGCGGTGCCATTGCCCCCGGCGTGCTCGTCGCCCTGGAGGCTCTCACCGCCCGGGCTGCCCGACTCCACGCCGTCGACCTGGTCATCCCCGAACGCGCCATCGGGCGCAACACCCGCCAGGCGATCCAATCGGGTACGATGCTCGGCTATCTGGGACTGATCGAGGGGCTGCTGGCGCGGGTTTCCGCGGAGCTGGGCGAGACGCCCAACGTGATCGCGACCGGCGGGCTGGGCCGCTTGTTCCTAAGCCACTCCCCGGCAATTCCGGCCTACGATCCCGACCTCACCCTGACCGGCCTCCGGCTCATCTACCAGCGCCTCACCCACGGCGAGTAGCGCCACACGCCGGCCCCAACGCAATCCGGGAAGCCCGCTTGCCCACATCCCGCGCGGCGATATAATACGTAACGCCGAAAGGTCGCAGGCGTCACCCGAATGACGGTGCCGCTGATGTAACCGCCCCAAAACGTGACGGTAGCCGCCTCCGGCCCGGTCCGGGGCATTGCCCTACCAACCGTACGGGGCGCTGGGTGGAGGGAACCCGTGAAAACGTACACGGTAGACAGCATCCGGAACGTCGGCCTCTTCTCGCACGGCGGTGCCGGGAAGACGTCGTTGACCGAGGCCATGGCCTTCCTCACCCATGCCACCACCCGCCTGGGCCGCGTCGAGGAGGGAAACACGATCTCCGACTGGGATCCCGATGAGGTCAAGCGGGGCATCTCCATCAGCACCAGCCTGGTGCCGGTCGAGTGGCGCGACCACAAGATCAACCTGCTCGACGCCCCCGGCTACGCCGACTTCGTCGGTGAGATCCGCGGCGCGATGCGCGTCGCCGACCTGGCGCTCATCCTCCTGGACGCGTCGGCCGGAGTCGAGGTCGGCACGGAGCAGGTCTGGGATACAGCGGCATCCGCCAACCTGCCCCGGGCGCTCGTGATCAACAAGATGGACCGTGAGAACGCCAACTTTGAGAACAGCTTGAGCTCGGCTCAGACCACGTTCGGCAGCGCGGTTGTTCCGGTCCAGCTCCCGATCGGCGCCGAGAAGTCCTTCAACGGCTTCATCGACCTGCTTAGCCGCCAGGCCTACCAGTTCGGCGACGGCAAGGACGGCAGCGTGACCCCGATCGACATCCCCGCCGACCTCGCCGACGCTGTCGAAACCCACCGCACAACGCTCGTCGAGCGCATCTGTGAGAACGATGAAGAGCTCATGATGCGCTACCTGGAGGACGACGAGATCAGCGTCGACGAGCTGCGCCAGGGGCTCAAGGCCGGTATCGCTGACGGCAGCATCGTCCCCGTCTTTGTCACTGCCGCCACGGCGCTCAAGGGCGTCACCTTCCTGCTCGACGCCATCGTCGACTGCTTCCCGAGCCCGAACAGCGCCGTCGCGAACGACGCCGACGGTAACGACGTCACCCTGACGCCCGATCCGGACGGGCCGTTGGCAGCGCTCGTCTTCAAGACCGTGGCCGACCCGTACGTCGGGAAGCTCTCTTACTTCCGCGTCTTCTCGGGCCGGGTCACGTCCGACAGCCACGTCCTGAACACCAGCAAGGGGCAGGACGAGCGCATCGGCCAGCTCTACGTCATGCGCGGCAAGGAGCAGATCAGCGTCTCCGAGATCATGGCGGGCGACATCGGCGCGGTCGCCAAGCTACAGGTGACAGGGACAGGCGACACACTCAGCGACGCCCAGCGGCGCTTCACCCTTCCGGGAATCACCTTCCCGCATCCCGCCTTCTCTGCCGCGGTCTCGCCCAAGACCAAGAGCGACCTGGACAAGATGGGCACGGCGATCCAGCGGCTGATCGAGGAGGACCCGACGCTCCAGGTCTCCCGCGACGCACGCACGGGCGAGACGATCATCTCCGGCCTGGGCGAGTCGCACGTCCAGATCGCGCTCGACCGCATGGCCCGCAAGTTCGGCGTCAACGTCGAGCTGGGACTGCCGCAGGTCGCCTACCGCGAGACGATCTCCGTGCCGGTGCGCGGCGTCGAGTACAAGCACAAGAAGCAGACCGGCGGCCACGGCCAGTACGGCCACGTCTTCCTCGACCTCGAGCCGCTGCCCGACGCCGACTTCGAATTCGCCGAACAGATCGTCGGTGGCGTGGTCCCGAAGCAGTTCATCCCGGCCGTCGAGAAGGGCGTGCGCGAGGCCATGGAAGAGGGGCTGCTGGCCGGCTACCCCATGGTCAACATCAAGGTCACGCTCACCGATGGCTCCTACCACTCGGTCGACTCATCGGAAATGGCCTTCAAGATCGCCGCAGCTCAGGCGTTCAAGAAGGCCGCCCAGCAGGCCAAGCCGATCCTCCTCGAGCCGGTCATGCACCTGCGGGTGACCGTGCCCGAGAGCTACATGGGCGACGTCATGAGCGACCTGAACGGAAAGCGCGCCCAGCTCCAGGGCATGACCCCCGGGGAGAACGGTATGACCACCATCGAGGCGATGGTGCCGGCCGCCGAGATCCAGCGGTACGCGACCGATCTACGCTCGATCACGCAGGGCCGCGGCTCCTTCACCGTGGAGTTCAGCCACTACCAGCCTGTGCCGCCGCACCTGACGGAGCAGATCGTCGCGGCCGCCAAGGCGCGCGTGGAGGCGCACGCCTAGCACCCCACGACTGACACGTGTACCCTCACTCCTGCCGGTGATGCCACCGGCGGGGTGAGGGTACATCGTGTATCGAGAGAGGATCGCGCGTGGTTTCCAAGCAGTGCGACCCGGACCTGTCCATCGTCTGCGACGGCGGCTCGCTGGGCAATCCCGGCCGCGGCTACGGCAGCTACCGGCTCTCGGACCGCACCGGCGCCAGCCAGGTCGTCCGCCTTGAGTTCGGCGACGGCGTGACCAACAACCAGGCGGAGTACCGCACCCTCATCGCCGCCATCAATGCTGCCATCGAGCGCGCTGCCGCCCTCGGCCAGCGTCCCGAAGACCTCTGCCTGCAGATCCGCACCGACAGCCAGCTCCTCGTCGAACAACTCACCGGCCGCTGGAAGGTCCGCCACCCTGACCTCAAGCCCCTCCACGCCCGCGCCTCCGCCCTCGTCGCCCGCTTCGGCCGCCGCGACATCGCCTGGCAACCGCGCGATCAAACCGTCCGCGTGCTGGGGCACTGAGGCACGTAGTGCGTGTTGCGTGTTCCGTGCTTCGTGACGAGGTTAGCACCGAAGTATCGGCGCCTTGGCTTCGCCCCAGGAGCGACCATGGAATGCCGAACCCCTTGCCTGACGCCCCTCTCCCAAAGTTGGGAGAGGGGTCGGGGGTGAGGGCCGCTCTCCCGCCGAATCCGACGCCTCAATTGCAGCTCACCGGGCGCTGTGGTATACTCTCCCCGCTGAGACGGGCGGTTAGCTCAGTCGGTTAGAGCGCCACGTTGACATCGTGGAGGTCACTAGTTCGAGTCTAGTACCGCCCACCAGACACCCGTCAGGACCTCCTGGCGGTTCTTTCGTTCCAGACGCGGCCCGGATGGGCCGCAATACAGCGCAACGGCGTTGAGCGGGACGAGTACCCGGGCAACGGACGTCCAGAGAGGCGGGGCCACCGGCTGCAAGCCCCACCCGTAACCGGCCCGGAGAAAACCACCCGTGAGCTGACCGGCGAACGCCCACAGGGTCATTAGCCGGATCCGGTAGCCCCCGTTATCGGGCACCCTGAGCGCCGCCACGGCCCGTGCCGGGCGGCGGAAGTAGGGTGGAACCACGTCAGGCCGCGCCTGCCGTCCCTTCGGATGGCAGGCGTTTTTCGTTTCACGCATGTACGCGGAGGGACGGTGGCCATGACTGAGGATGACACTGAGAACCGTGTTGCGTGAACCGTGCTGCGTCGAGAGGTGGACGTCATGCGTGATGCGTCATGCGTCATGCGTCACACGTCCCCCTCACCCCCAGCCCCTCTCCCACCAGGGGAGAGAGGAGAGGTACGGAACACGGAACACGCAACACGAATGACGCAGTCCCCCTGACGTTTGACGAATAACGCATAACCCAAAGGAGCACCTGATGTCGCAGATCGCGGAAGAGATGGACCTTCAGGTCGACGTTGAGAACCAGGAAGAACTTGAGCTCGCCAGGATGCGCCACTCCGCGGCGCATGTCATGGCGCAGGCTGTCCTGGAGATGTTCCCGGGCGCCAAGCTCGCCATCGGTCCCGCCATCGAGAACGGCTTCTACTATGACTTTGACCTGCCCCGCTCGCTGACGCCCGACGACCTGGGCAAGATCGAGGAGCGGATGCGGGAGATCAAGCAGGGAGCCTACCCGTTCGAGCGCCGTGAAGTCTCCCGTGAGGAAGCGCTCAAGCTGTTCGCCGACCAGCCCTACAAGATCGAGATCATCCAGGACCTGCCGGAGGACGCCGTTATCTCGACGTACACGCAGGACAGCTTCACGGACCTCTGCCGCGGGCCGCATGTGGACAACACGTCACAGATCGGCCACTTCAAGCTGCTCAATGTGGCCGGGGCCTACTGGCGCGGCGACGAGAAGCGCCCGATGCTCCAGCGCATCTATGGCACGTCCTGGCGGTCGGAGGAGGAGCTGCAGGACTACCTCCACCGGCTGGAGGAAGCCCAGCGGCGCGACCACCGGCGGCTCGGCCGGGAGCTTGACCTCTTCTCGGTAAACGAAGACATTGGCGCCGGGCTGATCCTGTGGCACCCGAAGGGCGCGATGATCCGCCACCTGATCGAGCGCTTCGAGACGGAGGAGCACCTGGCGCGTGGCTACCAGCTCGTCTACACGCCGCACATCGCCAGCGGCGACATCTACCGGAAGAGCGGGCACCTGGAGACGTACCAGGAGAACATGTACTCGCCGATGGACATCGAAGGGGCACCCTACTACCTCAAGCCGATGAACTGCCCCGGGCACATCATGATCTACAACAGCCAGGTCCGCTCGTACCGCGACCTGCCAATCCGGCTGGCCGAGCTGGGCACGGTCTACCGCTACGAGCGCAGCGGCACGCTCCACGGCATGCTGCGCGTCCGCGGCTTCACGCAGGATGACGCCCACATCTTCTGCCGCCCGGACCAGTTGGAGGATGAGATCAAGGGCGTGCTCGATCTGGCGCTCTACTTCGCCCGCGTCTTCGGCTACGAGTACGAAGCCTTCCTCGCCACACGACCGGAAAAGTCGATCGGCAGCGATGAGAACTGGGAGCGAGCGACGGAGACGCTGGCCAACGCCCTCCGCAATATGGGGATACCGTACGAGATCGACCCCGGCGCCGGGGCGTTCTACGGCCCGAAGATCGACATCAAGTTCCTCGACTCGCTCGGCCGCGAGTGGACGGGCCCGACGATCCAGGTCGACTTCAACCTGCCGGAGCGATTCGACGCCACGTACGTCGGAGAGGACGGCGAGCGGCACCGGGTCGTCATGGTCCACCGCACGGTCCTCGGCTCGATGGAGCGCTTCGTCGGCGGGTTGATCGAGCACTACGCCGGGGCCTTCCCGGTGTGGCTGGCGCCTGTCCAGGCCGAGGTCATCCCGATCGCCGATCGGCACGTGCCGTACGCGCATGAGGTCGCTGCGCGGCTGAAGGAAGCGGACCTGCGCGTCGAGGTCAACGACAGCAACGACCGGATGCAGGCCAAGATCCGACGCGCCCAGCTCCAGCGCATCCCCTACATGCTCGTGGTGGGCGACAAGGAGGCCGAGGCCGGCACAGTCGCTGTGCGGCTCCGGACGAACGAGAACCTCGGCGCGATGCCGGTGGACGAGTTCATCGCCCTCGCCAAGGAGATGAACGACACCAAGTCGCTGGCCCTCACGCGCGCGGCGGAGTAACGGCGGCCCTCAGTAATGTCCCCTCTCCCAATCCTGGGAGAGGGGACAAATACGCAGTACGCAGTACGCAATACGCAACACGCAACACTCGCCCTGGATCCCCTCTCCCCTTGTGGGAGAGGAGGGCAGGGGGTGAGGAGTATCCGCTACACCCACACTTCGCGCAGCACGCGCAGCCAGTTGCCTGAGCAGATCTTCTCGATCGCGTCGTCGCTGTAACCCCGGCGCGACAACTCGGCGATCAGGTTCGGCGTGTGCGCCGCGTCCTTCAGCTCGTCGGGCATCGTCGCGCCGTCGAAGTCCGACCCCAGCGCCACATGGTCCACCCCGACCAGACGCACGATGTGGTCGATGTGGTCCACCAGCACACTCAACGGCACCTCAGCCCCTGTCTCGGCACCGGCCACCAGGAAGCCGACGTGGTAGTTGATCCCCATCAGCCCGCCCTTCTCGGCCAGCGCCCGGATCTGCTCATCGGTCAGGTTCCGGTCGTGGTCGCACAGCGCGCGGGCGTTGGAGTGGCTGGCGACGAACGGCTTCTCGCTGACCTCCACGACGTCCCAGAAGCCCGGCTCGTTCAAGTGCGAGACGTCAATCAGGATGCCCATTGCGTTGCATTGTCGCACCAGTTCCCGGCCCAGCCCGGTCAGTCCGTTGCCCCGGTTCGCCTGCCCCACGCCCTCGGCAAAGATGTTCGGCCGGCTCCAGGTGAGCCCGAGCGAGCGGAGACCCAACTCGTACGAGAGCCGCAGCACCGCGAACTCCGGGTCGATCGCCTCAGCCCCCTCGTAGTGCAGGATCGCCCCGAACACCCCGCGCTCCAGGCAGTCGACCAGTTGCTGGTAACTCCGGATCAACTCGATCTGCCCGTTGGACTCCGCCACCACGCGGTGCAGGAGATCGACCGCACGCAGGGTCTGGATCAGCGCGTGTTGCGGCAGGTCTTCGTCCAGGATGAAGACCGCACTCAGCATCGCGCCGATCCCACCCCGGCGTGCCCGCGGGAGGTCGACGTGCCCAGTCGTCGACTCCTCCAGGAAGCTCCGCTTCGTCTCAATCAACGACAACAAGTAGTCGGTATGCCCGTCGATCACGGGGACCGTGGGTCGTTCCGCCACCATGAAGGGCGTCCTCTCCTCCCGCAACGCTGCCACTACCTGCATCCGGCGGCCCCACCTGGAGCAGCAGGCCAGCCGGTTCGAGCGTCAACGCGGAGCATCCTAGCCGGATCGCTGGCACCCGGCAAGCGCCCAGCCGGTCAGGTCATACCAACGGTCATACCATGCCGGGGCACGAACAGGTCAGTACCGATCGGTAAGGAATTGGTTATGTCTTGAGATCCTTTTTGGTGCTTGATACGTACAAGAAGACGCATACGGCACATCACAATGCGGTTCGGCACTGCGGTGCCCCAGAGAACCAGGGAGGTGGCGTCCGTGGATCACACGATCCTCAACGAACGCGCACTTCGCGCGGCGATTCTCAACGGACAACTCACGCGACGAGAGGTGTTGAAGCGGGCCGCGGCGTTGGGCCTCACGGCCCCGGTCATCGCCAGTCTGTTGGCGGCCTGCGGTGGGGCCGAAGGCGCCGCCCCGACCGGTGATACCGGGGGTGCCACGACCGCGACCACGGACACCGGCACCGGTGCGGCGTCGCCGACCTCTGACTCCAGCAGCGACTCCACCAGCGGTGGCCGGGGTCGGGGCCAGGGTGATCTGCTCCGGATGCTGTTCTGGCAGGCCCCGACCATCCTGAACACGCACCTGTCGACGGGTGACAAGGACACCCTCCCCTCACGCCTCGTCACCGAACCGCTGCTGAACATCAACCCGGACGGTTCGCTTGGCCCCGTCCTGGCGGCGGAGGTGCCGTCGCTCGAGAACGGCGGCGTTGCGCCCGACGGTATGAGCGTGACCTACAAGCTCAAGCAAGGAGTAGTGTGGTCCGACGGGGAACCCTTCACCGCCCGGGACGTGCGCTTCACCTGGGAGTGGGTTTCCAACCCGGATAACAGCTCGCCCAACCAGGCGGTGTACCAAATCATCAGGGACGTCGAGATCGTCGACGACTACACCGTCACGGTGCACTTCCACGAACCCACCCCGGGGTGGTTCAACCCCTTCGTCGGCGGCTTCAAGGGCGGCATCCTGCCCGAACACATCATGAAGGACTACGTCGGCGAACGAGCGCGGGAGGCACCCTTCAACCTCCAGCCGATCGGCACCGGGCCGTACAAGGTAGTCGAGTTCCGGCCCGGCGACGTTGTACTCTTCGAACTCAACGAGAACTTCCGCGAGCCAGACAAGCCGTACTTCCGGCGTATCGAGTGGAAGGGCGGCGGCGATGCCACATCCGCGGCCCGCGCCGTGCTGCAGACGGGCGAGGCCGATCTCGCGTGGAACATCCAGGTGGAGAAGCAGGTCCTCGAGTCTCTGAACCAAGGAAACCTGGGGAGCATCGTCGTCACCCCCGGGGCGAGCGCCGAGCAGATCATGGTCAACTTCGCGGACCCCAATGTCGAGGTCAACGGCGCACGGTCCGAGCCTTCAACCACCCACCCGTTCCTCAGTGACCCGCTCGTGCGTCAGGCTCTCGCCCTCGCATGCGATCGCCAAACGATCGCCGATGTGCTGTACGGTGAGACCGGGAGGCCGACCGCCAACGTCCTCAACGCGCCGCCACAGTTCGTCTCACCGAACACGTCGTTCAGGTATGACCTCGAGGAAGCCGGTCGGCTGCTCGACGAGGCGGGTTGGGTGAAGAACGGCGACTACCGGGAGAAGGATGGCCGACAGCTCGCCGTTGTTCTCTCGACGACCGTCAACCCAGTTCGGCAGCGGCAGCAGGAAATCCTGAAAGCAAGCTGGGAGCAGTTGGGCATTCGGACCGAGCTCAAGGCGGTCGAATCGGCCGTCTTCTTCTCCTCGGATGCCGGCAACCCGGACACCTACAGCCACTTCTACTGCGATCTCCAGATCTTCACCAACGGCCCGACGAGCCTCTATCCGCTCGACTTCATGGCCAGCTTCAAGTCCGACGATCCGGACAACGATCTGGCGCAGCAGTCGAATAACTGGTCCGGACGCAACTTCCACCGGTGGGTCAATGAGGAGTTCAACGAGCTCTACCAGCAGGCCAGGACCGAGCTCGACCCGGAACGACAGGCCGAGCTGTTCATCGCCATGAACGACCTGGTGGTGAACGAGATCGTGCGGATCCCCCTGGTGCATCGCAACGGGGCCAACGCCGTCTCCCACCGCCTCAAGGGGATTCAACGATCGACCTTCGAGCCGACGGGCTACGACATCGAGAACTGGTACTTCGAGGAGTAGCCGGTTCAGGGCAGCGGAGTCGGGCCCGGCTAAACGCCGGGCCCGGCGACATTCGCCCGGCCGTCGTGCCAGGTGGTATGTGTCAGTGGCACGTGCCCGTACCGGAGTCGGTGAAGGAGCCGCCAGGGACCGGGATGAACTCCCAGTCGTAGCTGCCGTCGTGCAGGGTCAGTTTGAGCACGCCGAGGGTATCGTTATCCCGTACCTCGCTGGTCGCCAATGGCGTGCCGAACTTGTAGAGCCCTACACCGCCGGTTCCGACCACGAACGTGCGGATGCCATGCTCATCGTCTCGGTTGCCATCGGCATCCATCGGCTCAAGGCGCTCGTAGACGTGGTCATGGCCATTGATGACAACGTCCACGTGGTGGGCGTACAGAAGTTCCCAGATGGACGCCATCTTCTTCTGGCTCCCATGCTTGGCGGAGCTAAAGCGCGGGTGGTGCCAGATGGCCAGCGTGCAGATGACCGGATTCGCGGTCAGTTCCTGCTGAAGCCAGGCGTACTGGGGTGACTCCTTGTCGACCGCGATGTTCGAGTCGATCACCAGAATGCGCCACGTCCCGAGGCTGTAGGAGTAGTAGCCGCGACCCGGCGGCCCGGCGTTCTCGCCGAAGTACTCGAAGTACGGCCGTGCGCCTTCTGTCCGGTAGTCGTGGTTGCCCGGCGCCGGGCGGGTCCGTTCTTTGAAGAGCCCCCACGTCGGCCCGTAGCATTCTGCGAACTGGCGGGCTGTACCGTCCGGGTAGGCGTGGTCGCCCGCGGTGAAGACAGTGCCTGGAATCGAGGCGATGAGCCGCGCCGTCTCGCGCGCCCCGTTGCTGCGGCACGAGGCGATGTCCCCGGCGCCCACCAGGACCGGGTCGCCAGGCGGGGAAGTCGACCGGACAGTCGTGACCCCGCTTCCGCCCGTCGTGACCGTAATGACCAGTTCCGGGCTATTGGGCGACTCGCGCGACGCATACTCAACGCCGTCCTGCCTGTGCGAGGTCATCGCGAAGCTGACGAGCCCATTCCGGAGATCCGCGCGCGTCACGTCGAAGGTGACGACCTGCCCTTTCTCCACCGGGCCCAGCGTCGAGAGCACCGGCCCGTCGATCATAGGCCGCTTCTTGAACGTCATCTCGGTCTCGGACCAGGTGGTGTCGCTCACCTGCCGAATCGACCCACCGCTATGGGGGCTGGCATTGGTGACCAGCAAGCGCAGCTTGGCCGAGGTGACGAGCCCATCGATGCCCGACAGGTTGAACATTAGATAGGCTTCCTTGACCGGCTTCCCGTCCACGTCGAAGTCGAGCCTATCGCCGTACGATGTGTGCGGATGCGCCTCGTTCACATAGGTGTCGGCCACCGGCGTGAACCGCAGCGTCGACACCTGTGCCACCGGCCCGTCGGGCCGCTCCGTCGCGGACGTCAGCGCGTCGATGAGCAGCCGTGGTCCGAGCGCCAGGAAAGCCAGCGCCCCGACCACGGCGATGAGATACCGGAGTTTCCACCGTCTCATCGACGGCCGTCCTCTCCTCGCCTCCGGCTAGCCAGTCGTGACCACCAACTGCGGCTTGTTCGACCCCTGGCGCGAGTGGAAATCCGCCCCATCACTCGAGGTCGGCACGAGGATAAAGCTGTACGTCCCATTGCCCGTCACCAACGGCGTCACGTCCAGTTCAACCCAGGTGTCCTTCGCGATCGATCCCAGGTCGTCGCTGGGTGCGCCGATCGGCCCCGGTTTGTTGGTCCAGGTCAGCCCCGCCTCGCTCCAATCGTTGCTGGTCGCGTACACGGCCGGGCCGTTGCTTGACCCGTCGCTGACGTAGAGGCGGAGCTTCGCGCTGGTGACCGACCCGGTCAGGCCGTTGACGGCAAAGCGCAGGAACGCCTCCCGCCGATCCGGGGACGTATCCGTCCGCAGGCGCGCGGAGGTACCGTAGTTGGTGTCAGGCGTCGCCTCGTCCACCCAGCTATCCGCCTCCGGCGCGAACCGATAGGTGCCACCACCCCCGCCGCTGCCGTCCGCGGTGTACGTCTGCACGTCGAACGTGCGGCCATTCTCATCCGTCGGTGTCACCGTGATCGTGGTACCGTCCACGGTGACCAGAAGGAAGTGATAGACCTGCTGCGGGCTCGTGGGTGGCGGCGCGTTGCAACTACTCCCCTGATTCTTCGAGAAGGACCAGCCAATGGCATAGGCGTTGAAGGGGCTGCAGTGGTTCACCGAGGCAACCTTCGCCCCGCCCCCGCCGGTGATGTAGGTGACCAGACCATCCGCGTTGGCGTGGTTTCGCTGGTAGAAGTGCGCATGGCCGGTAAAGGCAATCTTCACCCCGTAGCGCCCGAGCAGGCCCTCCAGGCTGTCCGGCCCCTGGAGGAACGTGTCCGACTGCTGCGCGGAGCTGTCGGAGTAGAGCGGGAAGTGGAGCACGGCGAGTTTGACCTGATCCGGGTGCGCTGCCAGGTCCTGCTCCAGCCACTGGTACTCCTCGCTCGACACGGTCCAGTGGTAGTCGTAGTCGTTCTTGTACATGGTGGCGTTGCCGACGTTCGCGTCCGCCCAGGCAGCGGTCAGGACGTAGATACGCGCGGTCCCGGCATCGAACGCGTACCAGGCGCTCGGGTAGTCGCCTGGATCGGTCCCATTCAGGCAGCAGTAGGTCTCTCGGACATACTTGCCGCTTGAGAGCGCGACCGCCCGGTCCTGCGGGAAGTTGACCAGATGCGGATGGGGGTTGTTGGCACTCGCATAGCCATGGTTCCCCGTCGCCGGGAAGATCGGGATCGATCGACCGGGCACCGTCCAGAACTGAGGACCGAAGACGTTGCTGACCGACGGGCCGGTCTGGACCAGATCGCCGTAGTTCTTCTGGCTGCCCGCTGCGTAGGCGTTGTCCCCAACGGTCAGGGCGAAGCGGGCCCCGCTCTCCGCGATCCGTTGCATCAGGGCGGCCTGATCGGGGTTGGTCCCCTCGCTGTTGGTGTACCCCCAGTCCCCAAAGACCACGAACGAGAAGGGCTCGGTCGACCCGGCCGGGACCTGGGTCCAGAAGCGCGGCGACGGGTCGCTGCCGAGCAGATCGATCGTGCCGAGGTAGACGCGGTAACAATACTGCTTGTCCGGCTCCAGCGTCAGCATCGCTTTCCACTGGTACTCCGGCACGGAGTTCACCGTGATCGATGTCCGCGTGGCCGTGACGGTGTTGACCGGGGTGCAGGAGCCGTCGCTCTGCACCTCACCCCACCGAGCCGATCCGGTCGTCTGCGAGCGGTCCGTCGCCCAGTTGATCGTGGCGTACCGGTCGACAACATCGGTCAGGTAGGGGTAGCGCATCAGTTGCGGGGCATAGCCGACGGCCTGGAACGTGGCCACTGCGGCGGTGCTGGACTCCTCGACCTGCGGCGTCACACGGATCCGCGGGCCGTTCTCCCGCCGGGGCGCGTCTCGTCGCGCTCGCTGCGATTTGTGTCCCACCGGGTCGAGTGTCTCGACTTCATAGGTGTGGTTGTTCGCCGGGTCGGCGGTGGTATCCAGGTAGCTGAGGGTGGCCCCGTCCACCGTGGCCAGTAGCTGGCCGTCGCGGTAGATCCGGTAGCCGGTGACGTCGGAGTCGTCGCTGGCGTCGTACCAGTCGAGCAGATTCCCGGCGTCGGTTGGCTCCACGGTGAAGTCGACGGGCGGGGAGGGCGGCATCCGGTCGGTCCGCTCGGGTCGCCCTGGCGCCTTGACTCGGGCCGGCCTCGATTGCGCGATGGTCTTACCGTGCTCGTCGCGCGCCTCCAGCATGTACACGTAGGTGCGAGTCGGCTCGACGGTCGTGTCCACGTAGGTGCGGGCGGTCCCCTCGACAGTGGCGAGGTCTTGACCCGACCGCCGGATGAGAAAACCCGCCACGGGTGTGTCGGGTTCCAGTGTCCACGACAGGTCCACCTCGTTCGTCCCCACAGCCACCGCGCGCAGACGCAACTCCGGCCCGGGTGCGGCCTGCACCGACGGACCGTGGGCACCGACCAAGCCGGTGCTGAGGGTGAGGATGAGCACCAACAGCCAGTTGCGCCGCCGCGATGATCCCAGCATGGGGCCCTCCTCCTCGGAGATCGCCAACTAGGCGATCTCTCACTACCGCCGTCGAACGCGCAAGCCGATCTCCGCTTCGCCCATGTCCTGACCCTTCGCGGCGTGCACGTACAAGGTGTACTCGCCCGCTCGCACCAGGCTCGCTAGCCGCACCGGGGCCTCCCCCAGCATGTTCGTCCGCGCCGCCTTCCACCGGACCGTGACGCCGGTGGCGGCGATCAACTCCAGGAAGAGGTGCACGCCGGTCAACCCAGAGCCGTCCCCCCCGTGCTCCGGCACCACACGAACGGCCACCGGCCACGGTCGCCCCACCACCACCTCCTCCGGCGCCTCGACCTCAACCCGGAGCGTCCGGCGCGGCTCCAATGGCCCGGTGATGGAGTCGGTCGTGATCAGCCAGCAGGGATGGATCTCTGCCCAGTGATCGTGCCCCCGATCGAGCACCAGCGGCCCGTGGAGCGTCGCGTGCTCGCCCGGCTGCGGGATGTAGACAGTCGGCTCGTCAGTCGCGATGACTTCGGCAACCAGCAGCCCGTGGTTGGTTGGCCGAAGCAGGTGCTCATACTGCGGGTCCAGCTTCACGTAGACCTTGTGATCCCCGTCGTACGGGTTGTACGTGGTCCGCTCCACGACACCGCTGACCGCCACTGACTCACTGACGAGTTGCAGCCGCGTCGGTTGATGCACATGCTCGAAGATATCGCGCCGCTCGACCGGGATCGGCTCCTCAGTCCCGGTCACGTCCGGGAGCGTGACCGCCGCGGAACTCGGCCTCCCGCAGGCGGCGGCCACCGCCGCGAATGCGGAGGTCCCCATGACCACCTGGACCACCTGCAACAACTCACGGCGCGTGAGTCGCCCCTCGCGGAGCAGATATGCGATCCGTTCCCACTGGTGCTCAGCCTCTGGAACCATGCGTTGCACTCACTCTCCCCTCACATTCGCCGCCCCCAGCTCCTGGGCCACGGCCGGTGGCGGTTCCACGTCGGCTGTCGTACCGGCGTCGGGCTCCATGGCAATGTCGCCCCAGATGTGCCGTCCGGTCGTGGACGCATAGTTGCCGGCACTGTCGACCCCGACGAGGTAAAACACCGGACCGGCCGTGGCCGGAACCGGCACCGTGGTCACGAAGTCCCCGCGTTCGTCGGCCTGCACCTCTGCCAGGAACTCACCCCGGTAGTAAAGCGACACGGGCGCGTTGAGCCGGAAGCCGCGGCCCTCGATCCGCATGGCATCCCGCTCCACCGAGAACGCGATCTCCGACTGCGGCAGCCGCTTGGTTACCTGGTAAATCCAGACCCGCGGCTCGCGGTTGTGATAGACGGTATGCACGAGTTCACCGCCGTAGTCCTCCACCAGGCGTTGGAACTGGCGCTGCGTCGAGCTACGGACGATGGGGTCCTCCGGCGGATCGTCGCCTGCGTTGGTGTAGAAGACCAGATAGGAGACGTCACCGGAGGCCAGCAAGCGCGGTGGCCAGAGCACCACCCAGTCCCGCGGTGTCGCGTCGGAGCGGAGGCTCGGATGCACAACAGTCCCGCCGGGGAGGATGGTCGCCAGGCGGAAGCGACCGAAGGGGTAAGCGTCGCGTCGGGCATAGAAGGCAAGAACATACTGCGCGGAGCCCTGGGATATGGTCATGACCCCCGCGTCGGGTGGGGTGTTCTCCTTCAACCAGTAGGCCGCCTCCCGCATGCCCGCGTAGTCGTCGACGTGCACCGCCGACCAGACGGGCGGCAGCGATGCCGCCAGCACGATGGTGACGGCGGCCGCGGCCGGCACCCAGGACCTGCGCACAACACCGAGCGCTTGCTCGAGCGCCCGCGCCCCAAGGAGCGCCAGTGCCGGCACCAGCGGCAGCAGGTAGTTGAACGCCTTTAGCGGGTACGTCTGCTGGAAGACGCCGATGACGAGGATCCAGGCCGCCAGCACGATGTCCCCGACGCTCCGCCGAATGGCCGCCACCACCAGGCCCACCGGCGCCAGCACCAGGAGCACGTACCCGTCGTAGTGGGCGAGCACCCTCGGGTAGTAGTACCAGGGCACGTGGCTCACCCGGCGGATGCTGTCTCCGAGGAAGGCGAAGTACAGCGAGCCGTACTTGAACAATTGGTAGAAGGCAGGCGCGAGGCAGACCAGGAACACCACGGCGCTTATCGCAACCGATCGGACCGTCAGGCGGGAGTAACCGTGTGTCAGGAGGAGAACCAGGCCCAGCACCGGCAGGACGAGCACGCCGGTGACCTTCGCGTCCACCGCGAACCCCGCGGCCGCGGCAAAGGCGTAGAGCCAGCGGTCCCCGCCGCCGCACACCCACC
This sequence comes from Sphaerobacter thermophilus DSM 20745, assembly GCF_000024985.1. Taxonomy (NCBI): domain Bacteria; kingdom Pseudomonadati; phylum Thermomicrobiota; class Thermomicrobia; order Sphaerobacterales; family Sphaerobacteraceae; genus Sphaerobacter; species Sphaerobacter thermophilus. The sequence goes on along the minus strand of NC_013523.1, from coordinate 501,088 downwards.
GGGCACCGCAATAGATGGCGAGCGCCACGCAGAATGTGAGGGTCGAATCGAGCAGCGCCAGCCGTCCAAGAAAGATCGCGTACCCGCTCACGGCCAGCAGGAGCGCGGCGATCAGCCCAGTGGCACGACCATAGAGCGTCCGACCGATGGCATAGGTCACGGGCACGGCGAGCATACTGAACACGGCGGCAACCACCCGCGCCAGGACGTCGGTCACGCCAAACAGCCAGTAGACGGCCGCGAGCACGTACTGGTACAGCAGGAAGTTGGAATTGCCGCGCGACATCAGCATGAAGTACCGCTTGAGTTCCTGGTCCCCGGCCAGGACGGCCGCCTGCCCGGCATAGACCGCCTCGTCGCCTCGGAGGCCGATGGCCCCGAGATCCCAGAGGCGCGCCGTCGCGGCCAGTGCGGTGATCGCGAGTAACGCTGCCACCTCCCAAGCCGCCCGGCGACGCTCCGCCAGCCGGCCCCATCTCCTCATGGATCGATCCCCTCCAGTTCACCGAGAGTCACTTCGCCCGGGGTACCGGCCTGCTCCGGCCGGTACTCCAGCCGGGCACGCTCGAAGTACTGCACGATCAGTCCGGTGTCGGGATCGGGGAACTCTTCGCTGATCGGATAACCGAAAAGCGCGAGCGACTCCCTGAAGCTGATCCCGGAATCCCCGAGGCGCAGGCCGTTGTTGCGCCAGAAGGTGCGGAAGTGTCCACAGACTCGGTGCCCGGTCGTAGGGAAGTAGTCGCAGTTCGCCGACTGCTCCGCCGTGGCGGCCGGGACGGGCTGGAACGGCTCGGTCCCGAGCAGACCACGACGCGCAGCTTCCTCCCAGCCCAAGCGACCAAGCTGGATCTCGTAGCGGGTCCCGGCCAGGTGCGGATGCAGCTCGAAGCGCGCCCGATCGAAGTACTGGATCGTGAGCGTCACCCCGGTCTCGGCGTCGACCTGCTGATAGGCGGCGCCCACTGGCCTGCCGAATACTCGCGGGCCGCCGCTGGCGTTCCACAGCCGCCGGAATACCTCGGCTACCTCCACGGCCGGGCGGGTCTCCGACGCCGGGACCACCGCAGTCGCGGTGGGCTCCGGCTCGGCGTCCCACGTCGCGGCGAGCGTTTCTGCAGGTTGGAGCAGGCGGTCTGGGGTCAGCAGCCATGAACCATGCACGGCGGTCAGCCCGTAACCGAGCCCGATGACCCCCACCACCGCCGCGACACCCGCGACGCCGTACATGAAGCGCCTGGCGATCCCCACGGGCTGCCCTACACCGGCCGGCAGGAAGCGCCCGACTCGCGTGCCTGACACCACCAGAAGGGCAAAGAGGAGGCCCACCGGGATCGCCAGCACCAGCCCCATCAGGAAATAGGTGATCACCGGGATCGTAATAGTCGCCCCCGGCACCAGGTCGAAGAGTTGCGCCCGAGCATAGCCCCCGGCGCCGAGGATCCACGCGCGGTAGGTCCCGATCGGCAGGCCATCGAAGGTAGCGGCCCCCGTCTCGTCATACGGCCGGTACTCCCTCGTGCCATCCGGATGCTGCAGCACGACACCCGTGCCGACGCGGTCGCCCAGCAGGGTCGCCCGGCCGGCCACGGTGATGCGATGTAGGGAGAGGGGAATGCTGGGGGCCACCTCGGGCCGCAGCGTGAAGGTGACCTCGCCCCGGCGCACCGTGCGGATCCCATCGACGATGACCTCTTGCACCGAGTAGCGGACCGGCTGGGCGCGGAGCCCTGCCGGCGTCTTCACCACGGTCGTCGCCGGGAGCCACTGCGCGACCTGCGGGTCCAGATCGAGGGTCTGCCCCTGCGCGGTCCTCACCCTGATCGAGCTGATGCGCGTCGGCGGGACGAACTCCCCCTCAGCGTCAGCAAAGGTCAGGTTGGTCAGATAGCTCACCAGGAACCCGGCAACCAGCCGCCGTTGGCCTGGGATGGTAATGTCGCGGAAGCCGACGTAGACATCGTCCGACCAGCGACTGAAGTCCGCTCGCTGGGTTGTGCTCAGGTCCGCACGCGGCGGGGCCTCGAGCCGGAATGTACCCGGCTGCGAGATGGGGAACCGCGCGATGCCCTCCGCATCCGCGGCGAAGGGGTGGCCGTCCAGGGTGAAGGTGACACCGGGCAGGCTCGGCACGGTACGGATCTCGAGCATCGCCGGCTCGACCGTGACGGTCGCAGCCGTGGTCGCCGTCGCCAGCGTATCGGTGCCTGGGAAGCTCGCGACGAACGCATAGTCCCCAGCGGCCAGGGTTCCCCGCACCTGGAACCCGGCAGCGCCGTCCGGCCCCGTCACGGCGCGCATCGCAATCTGGTCGTCGACGCGGAGTTCGACGATCTGCCCGGAGAGCGGCGCGCCGGACGCGGTCAGCCGCACCATGATTGGGATGTCGTCGCCGACCTGGATCGTCGGCGGCACCTCTAGCGCTAGCTCGACCCCATCGACGGCCGCGGCATGGTCCGGCCCGCGCGCCAGGGCGAGCAGGAGGATCATCCCGAGCAGCACGACTCCCCGGCGCACGCGAGACACCCCGACGATCGGGCAACGCGCGGCCCTCATTCGATCCAGCAGCGCCGATCGAAGGATGCTTCGCGGTCCGATCACGTTCTCCCTTACCCATCTAGCCCACCGGTAGTCGAGGTCAGCGTCACACTTCTGGGTACTGCTACGCGCCAGCGCGGCGACTCATCCGCCGGTACCCGGCTCGGGCACAGCGCCGTCGATCGCCAGCCCACCAGGCAGCGGCTCGCGCGACGGGGCGGGTGCGCTGATCAGCGCCGGGATGCGCTGTGCCCAGTCCATCGAACTGCTGCGGATCAACCGCCCCGGTACCCCGGCCAGCGCCCGCTGGACGATCTGGCGCTCCACCACGGAGAGATCCTGCCCATTGGCCTGGAGGAGGTGCCCACGGATGGCCGGGTACGGCGGGAACCCGTACGCGTCCTCGCAGTTGCTCATCAGGATGTCGAGCATCTCGTCGGGATCGAGACGGAACTCGTCGTCGGCCCCGCGCTCGATGACGAAGAGCCCCTCGAGCCGTGCTTCCCGCGCCAGCTTGACCTGCGGAATCAGCCGCTGGACCGGATACTTCGGCGGCGGTACCAGCCACTGCGCCAGCGCATTGATGGTTGCGACGGGCAGCCGGGAGCGGGTGAGCAGGAAAGCGAAGCGCCGCCCGCCGCGGGAGTGGATCCGGCTCTGGATAGGCAGGCCCAGCCGCTCACGCCGGGTCAGGGCCGGCCGGTTCAGCGCGGACACGGTGTGCTTGCTGATCGTCAGCGGCTTGGGATAGGTCAGCACGGTCCCCTCGGACGTGACCAGGGTGAGATCGTCGGAGATGAACGCCGCGGTGGCGCTCTCCCGCCGCTGCCGGTCGAGCATGCGGAGGACCGTCGTCGTCTTGCCGGTGTCGGTCCGGGCCGTCACCAGGTAGGCGTGGTCGTCGTACGCGATACAGGCCCCGTGGATCAGCGCGTAGCCTCGCTGGACGAAGGTCCAGCGCAGGATCGGCTCGACCACGTTCGTGTAGAGCACGTGGGGCGAGCGAGCCAGGAGCGGCGACGCCACCACGTCGATAAGGTCCCCAAGGGACACGTCGATCCAAAAACCGAATACACCGAGGCGCTCGTCGTACTGGAAGTGCCGCTCCGCCGTCACCCGGTGAGGCCGCCGCGCCTGGGTGCGTACGTCGATGGTCGGCGGCCCGTCCAGCGCCTCCACGCGGAACTGTTCGAGCTCCGGCAGAGGCACGGTCGACCGCACCGTGACGATGTCGTGGATGTTGTAGAGAGCCGGAGCTGCCGCACGGCGGGAACGCCGTGTAGCATCCCAGATCCACGTGTCGGCCACCGCGAAGCGGAGCGCCGTCAGCGCCAGGAGCGAGATCAGGTTGGACGCCACGTAGAAGATCCCAAAGACCGAGGTCAACGCGTACATCAGAGGTCCTCGGAACAGCAGCGCAGCGTTGTTCATCCCGAAATACAGGCCCATGCGAGCCAGCGGCCCACGCGTGCCCGCGCGCCCGCGGAAAACGAAGGACTCAGTCAGCAAGTACAGCCACAGGGTCGACACTTGCGTCGCCAGCGCCGCGGCGACCAGATAGTGGAGTCCCTGAATCTCGGCAAAGGCGAGGAGAGCGAGCGTATTCACCCCCAGCCCGGAGGCTCCGACCGCCGCGAACCGGACGAAGCGTCGCGTCTGGTCGCTCAGGCGCAACTGCCAGAGCAGCATCAGGTAGCGGATCGCCTCGCGCAGAGACGCCTTGCTCTCTCCCGCGTGACGCTCTCCAAAGCGATACGGCACCTCGGCCACCTGTAGGCCGTCCGTGCGGATGAGGATCTCCAGCAGGATCTTGAAGCCGCAGGGTCGGAGGCTATCCGGGTCGACCGCCCGGCGGCAAACAGGAAAAAGCCGCTCATGGGGTCGGTCACCCCGCGGAGTCGTCCCGGAAAGACTATCTTGGCGAGGATCGTCGTGGCTCGGGACGCAGCCGCCCGCAGTTCCCCCATCCGCCCGAGGCTGCCATCCCCGCAGTAGCGGCTCGCGATCACCAGGTCGGCGTGCGTGGCCCGCGCACGCTCCAGGAGGGAGGGAATCACCTCCGGCGGGTGCTGCAGGTCTGCGTCCATCACGCAGACCCAGTCGGCCCTGGCGGCACGGAGCCCAACCACGACAGCCCCACCCAGCCCACCCTGACGCTCACCCCTCGGACGGTGGATAACCCGGATTACGCGGTCGGGAGACCGCTCCAGCGACTCGATCGCTGCAACCGTGTCATCATCGCTGTCATCGACGAAGATGATCTCCAGCACCTGGCCCGGCAGGCACCGATCGAGGCGTTCGACGAGCGGACCGACATTCTCCGCCTCGTTGCGCGTCGGCACCACGATCGTGAGCGATGGTGGAATCGGAGATGATTCGTCGGGGACGATATCAGCAATGTCGCACCTCTCCTCCAACCAAGGAGGCGATGCCTCGCGTGTCCCGGCGTCGATCCGCGGGGACATGGGCCACCCTCCACTGATGGGCCATTCCTGGGCAAGCACAAAGGCTCGTCCATCTATTCGCCATGAGTGAGCATGTGACGTTGATTCTACGGACGGTCTCTGACGACTCCCTGCATGACGCGGAAGTCGCCAGTGTAAATGTCGTCAGGTGACTGGGTGGCCGTGGAGACGATCGAGGAAGAAATGATTGTATAAGGCTATCTCTTAGTCGCAGCGGTCACACGTATCTGGCAGGAGTCCCGCATCGGCGGGTACGGTGGCCCGAGCGGTTAGTTCCGCTGGCCGAAGTCCACGTGACGCGACGAGATGCACCGCCGTGCCGTGAGGTGAAGCCCGGCAGCCAGGTGGCGGCCCCGGTAGAGGCGGTCCTCCAGGTAGGAGAGGCGCCAAGTCGGGATGAAGACGGCTCGCGCGATGGCCTTGACCATAGCCGGGGGCAGCAGCCCCTCACCGCCGCTGGACCGCTCGCGCTGCCAGTAATCGACCACGTCGTGGATCTGACTGACCAGGTGGAACCCGTAGGCCCGGTCCTCCACGTTCAGACCTGCCTCCCACAGCTCCCGGAAGACTTCCTCCGGCGTGAAGTGGTTGACGTGGCCGACGTGATCCCGCTTCCACCGGTTGATCGGGATGCGGCGACTCCGCCGCAAGAGGTGGTAGACGGTACCCGGCTTGCCCTCCAGCGGCACGAAGGCGTGTAACACGCCGCCGGGGCGGAGAACGCGGGCGATCTCGGAGAGCATCCGCCGGTGCTCCGGCACATGCTCCAGCAGGTCGAAGAAGAGGACGGCGTCGAAGACGCCATCAGCGAAGGGGAGGAGGCTGGCATCGAGGCAGATCAGATCGTGGGCGGGGGAGCGGCGTCGCGCCTCCCGGAGCGCAACACGGCTCAGGTCGGCGCCGAGGATGTTGAGATCCCGCCGCTCGCGACTCAGAGCACGCAGGTAACGACCTGCGCCGCAGCCGAGCAGGAGGACACGCCCCTGCACGCCGGCCAGCGCCGCCAGCGCATGTCGTAGGCGCAGCGAGGCCAGGCTGCGGTCGTGCACCTGGACCTCGTCTCGCCCCTGGATCTTGGATGGGTCCTCGACGTCGTAACGTCCGATGCGTCTCACTGGAGCGTCCGGTAGTACTCCAGTAGCGGCGCCAGATCCGGCACCACGAGATCAGGCTGCAGCGATTCTGTTGCCAGGTCCGCGGCGCTGGTCACGCCCGTCAGCACCAGCACCGTGGTGAAGCCCGCGCGCTGCCCCGCCTGGATATCGGTGTCGAGCCGGTCCCCCAGCACCGCCGTCGACTCGGGACCGATCCCCATCAACGCGCCGGCCTCCAGCAGCATCCCCGGCTCCGGCTTCCCGATCACGATCGGCTCACGGCTCGTCGCCACCCGCAGCGCCGCCAGGATCGCTCCCGCACCGGGGACCAGCCCCTCCTCCGTCGGGAAGGTCGTGTCCGGGTTGGTCGCCACCCAGGTCGCCCCGCGCCGGATGGCGAGACAGGCACGGGCGAGCTTGTCGTACGTCAATTCCCAGTCGGCCCCGGTGACCACGACCTCGGCGTCCAGGTCGGCCGACTGGAAGCGACCATCGCCGAGAATCGCGTCGCGCAGCGCCGCCATGCCCAGCACGTGCACCCGCGTGCCGGCCGGATACCGTTCCTCCAGCCAGGCGCGGGTGGCGAGGCTCGAGGTGACGATTCGCTCAGGCGGGACCGGGATGCCCATCCGGGCGAGCTTCTCGGTGTATTGCTCGGGCGTGCGCGTCGAGTTGTTGGTCGCCATCACGTACGGGATGCCCCGTGCGTCGAGCGCGGCCAGGAACTCGCGGGCGTGGGGCAGCGCTGTGTCCCCGCGGTACAGCACCCCGTCCATATCGATCACATAGCCGCGCACGGGCGCAAGCCGAGGAGCGATATCAGCTCCGGCCAGCGTCATGGCAGTGTCCCTCCTCCATCAGGCAGCGGCGGGAACTCGACCCGCCGCTGCCGCCGCGGGCCAGGATAGCACAGCCTTCGTACCCAGCCAAAGCCGATTCGGGGCACCGACCCGCCTGCTATACTGCCGCCGGACCCCGCCAGGGCAGGGATCGGTGGCGACACCGTGGAAGGGAGGATCGCATGACCCTAGCGAGCCCACGGCTCGACCCGGAGCAGGCGACGCAGGTATTGGCGCAGATCGACGAGCGCGAGGTAGTGGAGTTCCTTCAGTCACTGGTGCGCATCCCATCGGTCAACCCACCCGGTGACGTGCGGGACGCCATCGCCCGCTGCCGCGAACCCCTTGAAGCCGCAGGGTTTGCGATCGAGATCCTCGCCGAGGAGGAGACGAAGCCGAACCTGATTGCCCGGCTCGAGCGCGGCTCCGGCCCCGTGCTGCTCTGGAACGCCCATGTCGATGTCGTGCCGACCGGGGAGGAGTCGGCCTGGACCTACCCGCCATTCGGCGCCGAGATCCACGATCGCCGCGTCTACGGCCGCGGCGCAGGCGACGACAAGGCTAGCGTCACCGCTCAGATCATGGCCGCCCTCGCTCTGGCGCGCTCCGGCGTGCCGCTGCGCGGCACCCTAATCGTCAATACCGTGGCCGATGAGGAGATCGGCGGCGGGCTCGGCTCCCAACTGGTCGCCGAGTCCGACAACATCCGACCCGACTTCGTCATCGTCGGCGAGCAGACCCTGAACCGCGTCTGCGTCGGCGAGAAGGGCGGGCAGGGTGTCCGCGTCACGGTCTACGGCCGGGCCGCCCACGGCGCGCTCCCCTGGGAGGGCGCCAACGCGATCGAGGGCATGGCCAGGGTGATCGTCGCCCTGCAGGACGAGTTGTGGCCGGAACTGGCGAAGCGCACTCACCCCTACTTCCACCCGTCGTCGGCCTGCGTCTCGCTGATCGAGGGCGGCGTCAAATCCAATGTCGTCCCTGATCGCTGCACCATCCACATCGACCGGCGCATCGTTCCGGGGGAGAAGCCCGCCGAGGTGGTCGAGGAGATCCGCCGCGTCGCCGAGCAGGCGGTCACCCGGATTCCCGGCCTGCGCGTGGAGGTCGAGCCGGCTGGCTGGGGCGGCAGAGAGGCCACGGTCGTGGCCGAGGACTCCCCGATCGTGAAGGCGATGCTCGCCGCCAACCAGTACCTCGGGTTCGACACCACCCTGACCGGCTTCAGCATGGCCACCGACGGGAGACACTTCGCCGCTCGCGGTTACCCGACCATCATCTACGGCCCGGGTGACCCGTCCCTGGCGCATAAGCCGGACGAGTGGGTCGGCATCGACGAGGTCCTGGATGCCACCCGCGCCTACGCCCTCGCCGGGCTCGCCATCCTCGGCGGGTCCTAGGGAGCGCCGAAGACGACACTGGCGCCGCTCCCGCGGCGCCAGTCCGTTTGTGTGCGTTCAACCGGAGCGCAACCATGGCAAAGCGGCTCCGGACGGGGTGAAGAACCCAGGAACGCGGGCGTCCTCGCCTCGTCCTGAGCTGTGCGGGTGGCCCTCACCCCCGACCCCTCTCCCAACCTTGGGAGAGGGGAGCCATCTCAGGGACCGGGCGACGGTCCGTCTGATGCCCGCGCTCCGCGTGCTCCGCTCCCCGGGACGGCGTCACGCCTCGGTCGCGCCGGGCGTGGGGCCTCGGCGGCGAGCCCGCCGCGCGTAGTACACAGCCCCAGCGGCGACCAGCGGCCAGAGCCACCACAGGAAGACGACGACTGTCACCGCCCCCGTCGCCATCCTGCCCGCGAAGCGCATCGAGGCGTCCCACGCCTGGCGCACCACCCGCGCGAAGTCAAACCCGGGCGCCTGGCCTGCACCGGCCGCGATCGGCAGGAGCTGCAGATCGATCCGAGAGAACGAGGTGCGCCGCTCCAGGTAGTTCAGGCGCCCCTTCATCTGCTCGATCTCACCCCGCACACGCGCGATCTCCCGCTCGAGCGCCAGGATGTCCTCCAGTCGCTCCGCCTGCCCCTGGAGCGAGAGAAGTCGCTGCTCGGTCGCCTCCGCGTTGCGCAGCCGCGCTTCGAGGTCCACGTACTCCTCAGTCACGTCCTGGCTGCTGGTGGTCTCGTGGTCCACGCGCTCCACCAACGGCAGGCCCCGCAGCGCGCTCATGGTCGGGTCGAAGCGATCCGAGGGCACTTCGATCGTCAGCATCGCAGACTGGTAGTCGCCGTTGTAGGAGGTCGATGAGGTCAGGATCTGCCCTCCCTGTGCCGTGGCGATGTCGCGCACCGCCGCGATGGCCTGCTCGACGTTCTGGACCGTCAGCGTCAGCTCAGCCGTCCGCACGATGCGACGGTCCCAGTCGGCGAGCTGCGCCGCTTCGGGCGCCGCCCCTCCGGCGGTGTCCCGCGCCCCATCGCCGGCAGACGCACTCGCGGCGCCCCCGGCACTCGGAGCGACTTCCGCCTCCCTCCACACGCCGCCGCAGGCCGTCATCGCCAAAGCCAGCACCAGCACGCCGAGCAAGAGCACCCGCATCGATCGTCCGGCTGCCCGCATCTGTCTCCTCCTCACGCCACCGCAGGCCAGTCCGGCCCGCCCTGACAGGATGACGCCCGGCGGCGGCCCTTTGTTCCGCGACACGGCGCGCAAACCCCGCCACGCCACGTCCTGGTTCTCCGTCGAGCCGTTGTCCACGGCGTGACGACGACACGAGCACGGGTGTCCGCGCCCGGACCTGCGAGAGCGGCCCTCACCCCCGACCCCTCTCCCAACCTTGGGAGAGGGGAACTCCAAGCGATGTCATCCTTCGCTCCGCTCAGGACGACACGGAAGCGCCAGCGGATACGCAGGGCACGGCTGGGCGGCCGTAGAGCGATTTCGCCCTACCGCCGGAACACGATGTTGAGGATGAGTGTGAGAATCAGGCTAAGGAGGAGCATCGTCGCCAGCGGGATGTAAACGGTGACCGGCCCGCGGCGGATGGTGATGTCGCCGGGCAGACGCCCCAGCAACGGCACCCGGCCAGCAAGGTAGATCACGCCGCCCAGCACGATGAGCGCGACTCCGACAACGAGGATGATCTTGCCGAGCTGGCTCAGATCGGACATGGCGTCGAGCCGCCTCCCGCCGCGACGCTACCGCCTGCCGAAGAGCTCCCGCAGGTGCGCGCCAATGTCGAAGATGAGGATGAACAAGATCGGGATCAGCGCGAGCACGACGGCAGGGATGATGAGTTGGAGCAGATCGTGGATGATGCCCATCCCGTGGTGCCTTTCCCAAGCAACCCGGGTGACCGCATCTCCCGGGCAGCGGCACGGCCTCCGACCGGAAGGACGCCTGACGGCCGGCCCGTGAGGACCGGCCGTCAGGATTATACGCCACCGGTAGGAACCGGCGCCCTCGTGCCTACGCCACCACCTCGGCCGCCGACAGCACGCCCTCGATGGTCAACGCGCCATCCGGGCCGACGTCGACGGTGACCGTATCGCCTTCGTGGATCTTGCCCTCCAGCAGCGCCTTGGCCAGCCGGTCGAGCAACTCGCGCTGGATCGTCCGCTTCAGCGGTCGCGCACCGAAGACGGGGTCGTACCCGCGGTCGGCAAGCCACTCCTTGGCCCGCTGCGTCACCTGGAGGGTGATGTTGCGGTCCGCCAGCCGCTCGGCGACCTGCCGGAGCTGGATGTCGACGATCATCGCCAGATGCTCGCGCGTCAGCGCGTGGAAGATGACGATCTCATCGATCCGGTTCAGGAACTCCGGCCGGAAGTGGTTGCGGAGTGCTTCGAACACCCGGCGCCGCATCTCGGCCTCGCCCTGCGGCCCCGCCGCCTGGATGTAGGCCGACCCCAGGTTACTGGTCATGATGATGACCGTGTTCCGGAAGTCGACCGTCCGGCCCTGGCCGTCGGTCAGCCGGCCGTCATCGAGCACCTGGAGCAGGACGTTGAACACCTCCGGGTGCGCCTTCTCGATCTCGTCGAACAGGACGACCGCGTATGGCCGCCGCCGGATGGCCTCGGTCAACTGCCCGCCCTCGTCGTAGCCGACGTAGCCGGGCGGCGCGCCGATCAGCCGCGCGACGGTGTGCCGCTCCTGGTACTCCGACATGTCGATCCGCACCATGGCGCGCTCGTCGTCGAAGAGGAACTCAGCCAGCGCCCGCGCCAGCTCGGTCTTCCCGACACCGGTCGGCCCGAGGAAGATGAAGCTCCCCAGCGGCCGGTTAGGGTCCTGCAAGCCGGACCGGGCACGGCGGATGGCGTTGCTCACCGCCTCGATCGCCTCGTCCTGCCCCACGACACGCTGGTGCAGCCGCGACTCCATGTGGACCAGCTTCTCGATCTCGCCCTCGACGAGCTTGCTGACCGGGATACCGGTCCACTTGCTCACCACCTCGGCGATGTCGTCGGCGTCGACTTCCTCCTTGAGCAGCTTGCCGTTGGTCTGCACCTCGGCCAGGTGCCGCTCTTCCTCCTTGAGCTTCCGCTCCAGCTCGACCAGCCGGCCATACTGCAGCTCCGACGCGCGCGCATAATCGGCCGCGCGCTGGGCCTGTTCGATCTCGTGCCGGGTCTGTTCGATCTGTTCCTTCAGCTCGCTGATCCGCTGGATTGCCTCGCGCTCCTGCTCCCACTGCGAGCGTAGCACCTGCTCCTGCTCGCGCAGGTCGGCCAGCTCACGCTCCAGCTCCTGCAGCCGCTGCTTCGAGGCGTCGTCGCGCTCCTTGCGCAGCGCCTCGCGCTCGATCTCGAGCTGCATGATTCGCCGGTGAAGCTCGTCCAGCTCCGCCGGCATGCTGGTAATCTCCATCCGCAGGCGGGCCGCCGCCTCGTCGACCAGGTCGATCGCCTTATCCGGCAGGTAGCGGTTGGTGATGTACCGGTGCGACAGCACCGCAGCGGCGACCAGCGCCGAGTCCAGGATGCGGACCTTGTGGTGCAGCTCGTACCGCTCCCGCAGCCCACGCAGGATGCTGATGGTGTCCTCGACGGAGGGCTCACCGACGTACACCGGCTGGAACCGGCGCTCCAGCGCGGCGTCCTTCTCGATGTACTTGCGGTACTCGTCGAGCGTCGTCGCGCCGATCGCATGCAGCTCGCCGCGCGCGAGCATCGGCTTGAGCATGTTCGAGGCGTCCATCGCCCCCTCGGCCGCGCCGGCACCGACGACGGTGTGCAGCTCGTCGATGAAGACGATGATCTGCCCCTCGGCCTCCTGGATCTCGTTGAGCGTGGCCTTCAGGCGCTCCTCGAACTCGCCGCGGTACTTGGCCCCGGCGAGCATCGCCGCCAGGTCCAACTGCACGATCCGCTTGTCCTTCAGCCCCTCCGGCACGTCGCCGCGGACGATCCGCTGGGCCAAGCCCTCGACGATCGCCGTCTTACCGACGCCCGGCTCACCGATCAGCACCGGGTTGTTCTTGGTCCGGCGCGACAGCACCTGGATGACCCGCCGGATCTCCTCGTCGCGCCCGATGACCGGATCGAGCTTCCCCTTGCGGGCCAGATCAGTCAGATCGCGGCCGTACTTCTCCAGCGCCTGGTACGTGTCCTCGGGGTTGGTGCCAGTCACGCGCTGCGCGCCGCGGATCTGGCTCAGCGCCATCAGCACACGGTCCCGGTTCACACCTAGCCGCTGCAGCGCCTTGACCGCCGGTGCATTCGGCGTCGCTTCGAGTGCGGCCAGGAGGAGATGCTCGGTACTGATGTACTCGTCACCAAACGCACGGGCCTCCTGCTCGGCACGCTCCAGGACGCGTCGGAGCCCGGCGCCCAGCACCGGCTGTGCACTGTACTGCAGCGTCGGGGACGCCTCGACCGTCCGGAGCAGTTCCGCCTGCGCCGCCCGCGAGTCGATCCCGAGCCGCAGCAGCACCTGAGGCACGACCCCGTCGCGCTGGCTGACCAGCGCGTAGAGCAGCGGCTCGACATCGAGCTGCGCGAGGCGCCGCTCCTCAGTCTCCCGCTGGGCGGTGATAAGCGCCTCCTGTGCTTTCTCGGTCAATCGCGATAGATTCATCGGTCAACTCTCCCAAGTAGATGCCGGTACCCCGCGGGCACTGGCGGGGTGTGGGTGCTCCCGGGTCACGGAAGGGTCGTGCGTCCGTCGCGGGCTATTCGACGTCGGGGGAGGTGCCGAGCAACTCCAAGAGTGCATCGATCTCTCGAACCAGGTAGGCGAGTCGCCCGTTATTGCGGTCCGAGAGCGACTGGACCTCGCGCCGAATGCCCCGTAGCCGGCGGGTAACATCCATGGCAAGTTGCACGCCGGAGAGGTTGATCCCTCGCCGCTCCACCAGGTACTTGACCTGCCGCAGCCGCTCGATGTCACTCGACGAATAGAGCCGCAGGTTCCCGGCGGTACGGGACGGTGAGACGAAACCCTCCCGCTCGTACTTCCGCAGCGTCTGCGGGTGCAGCTCCAGCAGCCTTGCCGCGACGCTGATCACGTAGAGTGGTTCGTTCTGACGCATGCGCCCTCCCCGGAGCTACCACCGTGTTTCACACGGACGTAGTATAACAGCTTATATGGATCGTATCAATGTGCGTTGCCGAATCGGGCACGTGGGATCCATGCCCGCGTGCTACCCGATCCAGCCCGTCGGTGTCAACCGCTCAGAGCCCAGCAGACGAGGCTACGATGGCGGCCACGACGGGTTGCCGGGGGCGCCATGGCCTTCGCCCGATGCCGTTTGGCAGGTTGATCGGGTCCGTGGCAGTGGCGCGGGAGCGGGACGCAAGTCAGTCCCGGCCTGGAGCGAGGTAGGAGGATCCGTTACTGGAGGCTGGGGGTCCGGAGTGGTTGGTATTGAGGTTTCCGCGCCGTGGCGCGTGCCCGGGGCGCAAGCCGTCGGGCTGACACGGAGAGCCGGCTGAAGCGGGCTAGGGGTCAATCGGCGTCGATTTTGCATATAAGGGTGCTACCGCGTGGTGACGGCCCGGGGCTAAAGCCGCCGGGCTGATATGTTGGTAAGCCCACTGAAGGGGCTGTGATGGCCACGCGCAGGCGGAGCCGATCCGGCATCCCACCGGGTCCAGCGTCCCCAGCCCCTTCAGTGGGCTTCGCCTTCTCAGCCCGGCGGCTTTAGCCCCGGGCACGGGCCGACTACGGTACTCCGCCCACCACCCCCGTACCCTTGCGGTTGTTCCCAGCCCGCTTCAGCCGGCTCTCCGTGTCGGCCCGGCGGCTTGCGCCCCGGGCACAGGCCAGGGCGTGGGGACCCACGCGCCACCGCCATAGACCCGAACAATCCGTCAATCGTCGTGGGCGGACTTCGTTGTGTTTGTCAGGTGGAGTTCGCCTCGGCTCCAGCCAACGCCTTCGCCCGCCAGCGAACCCGCTAGACCAACGCCGCGGCGGGGCTGGTGCGGGCCAGGACACGCTCCAGCTCTCGGCTCGAGCCGTAGCTCAACTGGACAATGGTCGCAAGGGTGCGGGCGTCGGCCGGACGGTTGAGGAGCAGGTAGGCGCGTGCCGCCGCGACGTAGCCGAGGGCGTCCATGGACCAGAACCCGGGGCACCGGGTCAGGTCGTAGGTGGGATCGGCCTGCAGGGCACGGGCGAACTCGTGCGTCGCCGCGCGGTAGTCGCCCCGACGGGCCAGACGAACGGCGCGGGATGCCAGTGCTTCGGCCCGGTTGAGCGGCACAACCTGCGGCTCAGCAGGTATCCGCGCCGTGCTCGGTCGCCACACTGGCGCCGCGGTCCGCGTGGTCGGTGTCGCTTGCGCGGCTCGCCGCACCGGAGCGGTGCGAGTGATCGCCTGGGTGGCCTGCGTGGGCCGTGCCCGGCGGCGCTGCGGTCGCGGCCGGAACAGCCGCCCCAGGAGCGCCGGCGCTCCGAGCGCAAGGGAACCAGCCCGGCGACGCTGCCACAGCAGCCCGCCCACACCGAGGAGCACCGGGTAGTTCACGATCAACGCCAGGGCCAGCCCCATCGTGGCGACCGACGCCAGCGGCCAGCGCCACGACAGGCCGCCGCCCCCCGGCTCAGCATCCGCCGCATGCACCACCGCCGTCGTGTCGGCCACCCGATCGACGGTCAGCGCCGAACCCTCCGTGGACGGTGTCTGAACGGTCGGCGTCACCACAGCCGGCGTGGCCGGTGCGAGCGTGATCCGGGGGCGAGCCGGGTCAGACGGCGCCGCAGCGAGGGTGGCGAAGCCGTAGTCCAGCAGCGAGATTGCGTCGGTGTACCAGTCATCGATCGTGCTGCCGAGCACCACGGCGATGATCGTGTGACCGTCGCGCTGCGCCACCTCGACCAGGCAGTAGCCCGCCTCGTCGGTGATACCCGTCTTGCCACCGATCAGACCGGTGTAGCTCGTGAGCAACTCGTTGTTGTTGTAGAGCTCGAACCCCTCGTCCACGTAGTACGGGCTGCCGATGATCCGCCGGAACTCGGGATTGCCGAGCGCGTACATCGTGATCGCCGCGATGTCGCGAGCGCTGGAGACGTGCCCGGGCTCGTCGAGGCCGTGCGGGTTCACGAGGCGGGTGTGGGTCAGGCCCAGACGCTGCGCGAGATCGTTCACCCGCTCCATAAAGGGAGCGATCGACTCTCCGGAGCTGCCGTCCGACAGTTCACTCAGGCCGCGCGCGATCGCCATCGCGGCGTCGTTGCCGGAGGGCAGCATCATGCCGTAAAGCAGGGTACGGAGGGTCACGTCCTGGCCGACAACCAGCCCCATGGCCGATTCACCGACCAGATCGTCTTCAGCAATGGTGATGAGTTGATCGAGAGGTGCCGTCTCTAGCGCGACGGCCGCGGTGAAGATCTTGGTGAGGCTGGCCGGAGCCGTCTCGGCATCCATGCCCTTGTCGAAGAGCACCTCGCCCGTGTCCGCCGACACCACCACCGCATGCGCCGCGGCAATGTCGGGGGGACTGTCCGCCGCGACTACCGCACCTGTCTGCCACCACAGGAGCGACAGTACGGTCAGGAAGAGCAGGTGGCTCTTCCACCGGACGCGCCATGCCCGGCTCCGGCCCACCGTCGGCCTCCCCAATCAGACCTTCCCTACCCGAGACGGTCAAGGCACCTGGGTGGCGCCACGTCCCCCACGTGGGCCCGGCTGGCCGTGTCGTGCCCGGCCTTACCTTGACCAGTAGGCACCATACTACTACAGACCGCTAGTACGTACAAGAGGGTACGCGGCCGAATCGATCGAGCGTGGTCGCCCCGCCCACTCCGCTCGTCCCCGTCCCAGGCTCATCTACGGCACCCCGCATGAACCGATCTACCGCGGCGAGTGAAGTCCTCCACCCGCACTACCGCTCCGCGCGATGGCAAGGGCATGAACGTTACCGCCGTTAGAGCACCACGGTGCCTCTAGCGCCGCTCCTCTCCCGCGGTGGGGAGCGGGGCGGGGGCCGGGTGCTGCTCCGCGACGCTCTCGGCCACCCGGTCGGCGTAGATGCCGCGGTACTCGGGGGGCAGCAGTTTGGCAACCTCGATCATCATGAGGTCGGTGAGCGTGGCGAGGTCTGGTCGGCTCCCGTCGCCGGTCCCGTCCGGGAGATAGAAGGGCTTGCCCATCCGCACATGCACCTTGGGCCACCCCTTGCCCTTCCGTCGTCCCTTCTTCCCGTTGAACGGCAGTACCTCGGTGCCCCAGATTGCGGTCGGGATGATCGGCACCCGGGCCCGCAACGCGATCAACGCCACGCCGGGGTAGACGCTCTTTATCGCGCCGGTGGTACTGCGCCCGCCCTCCGGGAAGACACCGACCAGCCAGCCGCGCGCCAGCTCCTGCTCGGCATGGCGGAGGGCCTTGCGGTCCGGCCGCCCGCGCTCTACCGGGAACGCACCGGACAACTCGGCGAACCACCGCGCCACCGGCACGCGCCACACGTCGCTCTTGGCCATGAAGAAGACCGGGCGCGGGAACGCTGCGATCAGGAGGATCGGGTCGGAGTTGTGGAGGTGATTGGCCACCACGAGCGCACCGCCACGCGGTGGGACGTTCTCCAGCCCCTCAATCCGCATCCCAAGCAGCAGCCGGAGAAGCGGGAGCACGATGACCCGCGCCCCGCGGAATAGTGCCAGCTTGATGCGCCGGCGCCGCGACTCCGGCCACGCGCCGTCGCCCGCACTCCCCCCCATGGTCATCCCCCTCCGGCCAGCCGGACGATCTCCTCCACGACCTCCTCGACAGAGCGTCCGTCGGTAACGATGACGACCGCGTCCTTCGCGGGCTTCATCGGCGCGATCGCACGCTCTGCGTCCGCCCGGTCCCGCCGCTCCATCTCCTCCATCACCTCGTCGAGCGAGCGCTCGATCCCCTGTGCGGCCAGATCGCGCTGCCGCCGTCGCGCGCGCTCTTCGAGGGAGGCGTCGAGCCAGATCTTCACGTCGGCGTCCGGTACGACGACCGTGCCGATGTCCCGCCCGGTCAACACCACGCGCCCGGACCGGGCGATCCGACGCTGGACATCGAGCAGCGCCCGGCGCACCGCCGGGTGAGCCGACACCGCCGACACCGCGCGATCGACCTCCGGGTCGCGCAGTTGCTGGGTCACATCCTCGCCCTCGAGCCAGACGTCGTAGAAGCGCCCGTCCGGCTGGGATGGTGGCTTCACCTGGATGTCGAGGTGCCTCGCCAGACCGGCAAGCCGCAGGCCGTCCTCGGGTGCCACGCCGTGCCGCAGCGCCGCCAGCGTCAGCGCCCGGTAGATCACGCCGGTATCGAAGAAGAGCGCATCAAGCCGGCGGGCCGCCGCGCTCGCCACGGTGGTCTTGCCGGCCGCCGCCGGGCCGTCGATCGCGACGACCAGGCGGTCGCCGGGCACCTCGCTCACCTCCACGCCCTCTCCCAAATCGCTCGCGCGGCCCCGTCCCCGGGCCACCGCGCCGTTCACCCCGCCGTGCCGGCGGCCGCGCTCCGGACGGAGCCGGCCGCTCACCGCGCCGCGTCGGTCCCGAGCGACGTGGCTCACCTCTGCGCTCGCCAGGGTCTGATCGGCGCCCCGGCTCCGGCAACGGACGACCCGCCGAGGCAGGGTCGAGGCCGACCGCTTCCAGCAACTGCATGACCTCCCCCGGCGTCAGGTCGCGCCAGGCACCGAGCGGGACGCCCCGGACATGGATCGGCCCGATCCGCGTCCGCGTCAGCTTGAGCACCGGGTAGCCGACCCGATCCATCATCCGGCGCACGATGCGGTTGCGCCCCTCGTGGATCACGATGCGGAGCACGGTCCCGGCTTCTTCGATCCGGAGCGGCCGGACCTGATCCGGCACCACGCGCTCCCCGTCCACCGTCACGCCGCGCCGCAACTGGTCCAGCACCTCCGGCGGCGGGTGCCCGTCCACCAGTACCTCGTATTCTTTCTCCAACTCGTAACGGGGATGGGTGATGCGGAACAGCAGATCCCCGTCGTTGGTGAGCAGGAGGAGCCCCGCCGTCGGACGGTCGAGCCGCCCGGCCGGGACCACCCGCTCCGGCACCTGGACCAGGTCCATGACCGTGCGGCGGCCGCGCTCGTCGCTGACCGTCGTGATGTAGCCCGGTGGCTTGTTCAACATGATGTACCGGCGGCGCTCGGGACGCAGCCGCTTGCCGTCCACGCGGATCTCCTGGCGCTCCGGGTCCACCCGAACGCCCAACTCGCGGACCACCTGGCCGTCCACCGTGACCCGACCCGCGGTGATGAGCTCCTCAGCCTTGCGACGGGAGGCCACGCCGTGCGCGGCCAGCACTCGTTGCAGTCTCTCCACCGGTCGCTCCTCGCCTGCTCGCCGACCCCGGAGGCATCGTCGGAGCCGGTCGGGAGCAACGGCCCGTCACGGCTGGGACGGATCTCCGGCTTCGCGTCCGGATCGATACACGGGGAGCCGCAGGACCTCCGTTGCGCCCACGTAGAATACTACCTCACCCTGTATCGCCCACGGGGACGAGCTCGACACCGGAGCGAGCCGCAGGTCGTACCGCAGCCGATCAGCCTGCTCCGCCGTCAGCAGCAGGGTCCGGTTGGTCATCAAGCGGAAGCCGTCGGCCGCGAGCCGGTCCTCTAGGTCCGGGTGATCCCCATCCCGGCCGAGGCGCACCCAGCGGAAGTGGGTACCCAGCGCGTCGAAGAGGGCACGCACGTCGTTGAAGCGCTCACCCTCGGCGCTCCCGAGCGTCACCGTGATGACCTGATGGTCCCCACGCCACGCCACCGCCACCAGGTTCTCCCCATCCTCGGCCGTCGTGCCCGTTTTGATCCCGTGCACGCCCAGTTCCCCGAGCAGGTGGTTGGTGCTCCAGAGCGTGATGTCGCGCGCGTTCGGCCCCTTGACGGAGATGGTCGTCACCGGCTGCGCCACCACATCGGCCAGGAACGGGTCCTTCAGCAATGCAGCCCCGAGGATGGCGAGGTCGCGTGCGGTCGAGCGCTGGCCAGGTGCGTCGCGCCCGTCCGGGTTGACGAAGTGCGTGCTGCGCATCCCAAGGCGCCGGGCGACACGGTTCATCTCGGCGACGAACGCCGCGCGCGGATTCGTTGCGGCCGGGTCCAGGCGGGCTCCGACGACGCGGGCGAGCGCCCGCGCGGCGTCCCCACCCGACGGGACCAGCAGGCCGGCGAGCAGGTCCCGCACCGCCACCCGGTCCCCGGCCCGGAGGCCCACATGTGCGTAGATCACCTCATCGACCAGATCCCCCGGCTCGATGGTGATGACCTCGTCCAGCGCGGCGTGCTGGCGGACGATGAGCGCCGTGAGCATTTTGGTCGTGCTGGCGGGTGGGTACGGCATGTCCGGGTTGACCGCCGCGAGGGTCGCACCCGTCACGAGATCGACCGCGAGCACGGCACGCGCCGTGATGGCCGGCACTGGGACCGGGGCGGCGAGCGGCGCGTCAGGCACCACCATCGGCCGCGGCACCGCCGCGGCACTGGCGAAAGCAGTCGATGTGATGAGCTGCGCCAGCACCAGCCCGAGCGTGGCTATAATAGCGACCATGGCGGCAGCGCTGCGCTCGGAACGGTGTCCACCCCGGCGCAGGTTCGCACCGCCGCGCCCCGGGCAAGGAGATGGCGCCGGTCCTTGCCTGATGGCAGTGGGACCGGGAATTCGTCGCATATGTCACCCTTGCTTCCAAAACGCACGACGGTGATTGGGAAAAGATTGTAGCGGGTACCGGCGTGGCGGAGCCACCGCCGCCGGGACGGACACCGGGAGACGGACAGGCTACGTGGCAATACCCAAGGCTCTTCGGCGACTCATCCGCAACGCTGTCCTCGACCTGGACGGGTACGTCCCGGTCGAACCGGTTGAGGCCGTCGCCGAACGCATCGGCAAGCCCGTCGACGAGATCATCCGCCTGCACATGAACGAGAACCCCTACGGGACCTCGATGCGTGTGCAGGAGGTACTGGCGAGCTTTGACCACTACCAGGAATACCCGGACGCCGACCAGCGCGTCGCGCGGGAGCGCATCGCCGCCTACACCGGGGCGCCCAGCCAGCGGATCATCATCGGCAACGGCTCGGACGAGCTGATCGACCTCCTGCTGCTGGCCACCATCGACCCGGGCGATGAGGTGATCGTGCCAACCCCGACCTTCGGCGTGTACGAGTCCCGCACGCCCCTCTTCGGCGGGGTCGTCCGCCGCGTGCCCCGCACCGCCGACTTCGACCTCGACATCGATGCGATCACCCAGGCTGTCACCGAGCGGACCAAGCTGATCTTCGTCACCGCGCCCAACAACCCGACCGGGAACATGCCCACGACCCAGCAGATCGTCCGGCTGCTGCGCACCGGCGCGCTGATCGTGGCCGACGAGGCGTACTACGAGTTCTCCGGCAAGACCTTCCTTCCGCTCGCGCGCGAGTTCGACAACCTGGTGATCCTGCGTACCTTCAGCAAGTGGGCGGGGCTCGCTGGGATGCGTCTCGGATACGCCATCCTCCCCGACGCCCTCGCGGCTGAGTTGTGGAAGGTCAAGCAGCCGTTCAACGTGAGCACGGCCGGGCTGAAGGCGATCGAGGCGGTGCTGGACGACATCGACTACCTGCAGCAGACGGTCAACCGCATCAAGATCGAGCGCGGCCGCCTCTACCGCGGCCTGCGCAAGCTCAACTTCCTGCAGCCATACCCCTCGCAGGGCAACTTCATCCTCTGCCGGGTCACGCGCGGTGACGCGCACGACATCCACCGGCGCCTGGAGCGGCGGGGCATCCTGGTCCGCAAGTACAGCGACCCCGACCTCCGCAACTACCTGCGGATCACCGTCGGCCGCCCGGAGCACACCGACGCGCTCATGGCCGCGCTGCGCGGCATGGCAGGGGAGATCTGAGCCGATGGAGCAGCGACGCGCCACCATCACCCGGCGAACCACCGAGACCGAGATCGAACTGACGCTGGACCTCGACGGCAGCGGGCAGGCCGCGATCGACACCGGGATCGGGCCGCTCGACCACTTCCTCACCCTCTTCGCCCGCCACGGCCTCTTCGACCTGACCGTCACCGCACGGGGCGATCTCCAGGTTGACGCCCACCACACGACCGAGGACGTCGGCCTCTGCCTGGGCCAGGCGATCCGCCAGACACTCGGCGAGCGCCGCGGCATCCGCCGGACCGCCGACGTGGCGGTGCCAATGGACGAGGCGCTGGCCCACGTCGCCGTCGACTGCGGCGGCCGCGGCTATTATGTCCAGCGCGACCCGATCAACGGCCCCGGGGTCGGCGTGCTCGAGGCCGATCTGGTGCGCCACTTCTTCGAGACACTGGCGATCGAAGCCAGGATCAACCTCCACGTCGTGACGCTCTACGGCTCCAACACCCATCACCAGGTCGAGGCGCTCTTCAAGGCCTTCGCCCGCGCCCTCGACGCGGCCACCCGGCCCGAGCCTCGCCTCGGTGACCGCCTCCCCTCCACCAAGGAGCACATCGAGACGGGGCAATGAACATTGACGAGTTCATCTCGTCTCCCCGTCACCCGCGCCCGCGCGGCTGTCATCCAGAGCGGGGCCGGCGCAGCGAAGGATGACAGGGACGAGACGGCGGTGACCGGTCCATGTCCCACGGTTTGTCGTCAAGCTCCTTTACCCCCGGCTGACCACGACAGCCGGCATTAGCTGGCTGGGGTGGGACAGGACTCACACCCTCGTCAAGGATCCCGCCGCTCGGCACATGCCCTGGAAGGGTAGCGGGAAGGTCGCCGCGTCGCGACATGTGCCCGGGGCTAACGCCGCCGGGCTGACAACGAAAGCCGGCTGAAACCGGCTGGGAACGACGAAGAGTACGGGGGTGGCGCGAGGATCCCAAGCCGTGGCGCGTGCCCGGGGCTAAAGCCGCCGGGCTGAGAAGGCGAAGCCCACTGAAGGGGCTGGGGACGCAGCGCCCAGTTGGTGGCCGGATGGAGTCAGCCGACGTGTGGGAAAGGGAGCCCCTTCAGTGGGCTTTTCATTATTCAGCCCGGCGGCTTTAGCCCCGGGCACGGACCACGGCGTAGGATCCTTCACGCCATCCACCCCCGGGCACGCGCCGACCGCGTACATCCATGTCAGTCGTCAATCTCCATGTGTGCCGGGCACGCGCCGAGCGGCGGGATCCCATCACCGGGGGTGAACCACGATCGGCCCCCAGCCCGCTTCCGTGGGCTTCTCCGCGTCAGCCCGGGGAGGATGCCATTGACGCATGAATCTCGTCTCCTCTCCGGCAGCTCCCGCACCGCTGTCATCCTGAGCGGAGCGGAGGATCTCACGGTGGATCGGCCACGCACCGAAGGATGACACGGACGAGACGGCGGTATGTCGCCAAGCCCCACGGTTGGGAGAACCGAATCCGCGCGAACTCATTCTCGACACCCCCTTGACAAGGATGCTCGGACCCGTATACTCGCAACCGGATATACGGCTTCGGCTACGCGAGGTAGACAGTGACGAGCAAGCGGTCGATCTCCAATCCACTGGCGCTGGCGGTGCTGGCCCTCCTGGCAGAGCGGCCGATGCACCCCTATGAGATGGCGTCGACCATGCGGGAGCGCGGCAAGCACCACAGCATCAAGCTCAACTACGGCTCCCTCTACACCGTCGTCGACGCGCTCGAGCGCCACCGCCTGATCGTCCCGGTCGAGACGGTCCGCGAGGGGCGGCGTCCGGAGCGGACCATCTACGCGTTGACCGATGCCGGTCGGGCCAAGCTGGACGGTTGGCTCCGCGACCTGCTGCGACGGCCGATCAAGGAGTACCCCCAGTTCGAGGCGGGCCTCTCCCTGATGGCCGTGCTGCCGCCCGAGGCGGTAGTCGAGTTGCTCCGCGAGCGCGTGGAACGACTGGAACAGGCCATCGCGGAGGAACGAGCCACGATGGACGACGCGGCAGCGCAGGGGCTCCCTCAGGTCTTCCTGATCGAGGCCGACTACGCCTTGATGCTCAAGGAAGCGGAGTTGCGCTGGGTCCGGGATCTCGTCCGCGCCATCGAGACCGAGGAACTGACCGGCCTCGACCTGTGGCGTCAGTTCCACGCGCGGCCCGACATGATCCAGGACGGTGGAGAGCGAGAGGAGGAACCGGTGAACGAGTGAGCCAGATGAACTGACCCCCATCCAGGTGCTGGCACACCCGGGTGGGGGCCGAATCCGTCGAGCTGGTCCCGCGACGCGAAACCTGCTACCCGACGCGTCCACCCCAAGGATAGCAGGTCGAGCACCGCGGGTCGACAGGCCGTGCGGCAGGCACGGTGTGCAACGTTCCTGCACGAAGGAGTGTTCGACCGATGACTATCCAGGCAGCCCCGCGCGAGGCTGCGGTGGCTCCCAACCACACCGACCTCGCCATCGTGGCTCACAACCTGGTCAAGACCTACCCCGGCGGAGTGCGCGCCCTCAACGGGCTCAGCCTCGCGGTCGAGACGGGCACCATCTTCGCCCTGCTCGGACCCAACGGCGCCGGGAAGTCCACCACTGTCAAGATCCTCACCACCCTCTCCCGCCCCGACAGCGGGAGCGCGCGGGTGGCCGGCTTCGACGTCGTGGCACGTCCCAGCAGCGTGCGCCGCGCGATCGGCTACGTCAGCCAGAAGGCGGCGGTCGATCCCGAGGCGACCGGGCGGGAGAACCTGATGCTCCAGGGTCGGATCTACGGCCTGCGCGGGCGCGAGCTGCGACGCCGGGTTGATGAGCTGCTCGAGCGCATCGGCCTCGCCGAGGCCGCCGATCGCGTCGCGGGCACCTACTCCGGGGGCATGCAGCGCAAGCTCGACATCCTCATGGGGTTGATCCACCGACCCAAGGTGCTCTTCCTGGACGAGCCGACAACCGGCCTGGACCCCGAGGCGCGCGCCGAGCTCTGGGCCGAGATCGAGCGGCTTGCCCGCGAGGAGCGCCTGACCATCCTGCTGACCACCCACTACCTGGAGGAGGCCGACCGCCTGGCCGCCCGCGTCGCGATCGTCGACCAGGGCCGGGTCGTGGTCGAGGGTTCCCCGGAGGAACTGAAAGGCGAGCTGCGCGGCGACACCATCCGAGTCGAGCTCGCGAACGGCGCGACCGAACCACGCGTCCACGCCGCGCTGGAGCACGTGCCCGGCGTGCGCGAGATCACGCTGCAGGACGGCGCGGTCTACGCCCGCGCCGACAGCGGCGGACAGGCGATCCCGGCCGTGCTGGCGGCGCTGGAGCGCGCCGGCATCCCGGTGGCGGCGGCAACGGTCGCCCGCCCCTCGCTCGACGACGTCTACCTGCGGTACGTCGGCCGCTCCTTCGCGGCGGCCGGAGAAAAGGGCACGGAATGATGACAGCGCTCATCCACACGATGGACATCGCCGGGCGGCACCTGCGCAACTTCAGCCGCCAGCCGTGGTACATCGCGTTCAGCCTGGTGCAGCCGATCATCTACCTGCTGCTGTTCGGCGCCCTCTTCAAGCGCGTGGTGGAGTTGCCCGGCTTCAACACCGGCTCTTACGCCACCTTCCTCACGCCCGGCGTCGTCGCCATGAGCGCGCTCTTCAGCGGCGGTTGGCTCGGCGTGAGCATCGTCAGCGACCTCGAGCGCGGCGTGCTGGACCGTTTCCTGGTCTCGCCCGTCTCGCGCAGCGCGCTGATCACCGGCCGGTTGATCCAGACGGGTCTGGTGACGGTGATCCAGTCGCTGATCCTGATCGGGCTCGGCCTGCTGGTCAGTGCGCGCTTCGCCGGCGGCGTGGCCCAGGTGGCGGTGCTGATCGCAGCCGCGGTGCTGCTCACGGCGATCTTCGGCGCGCTCTCCTGCGCCGTCGCGCTGGTCGTGCGCAAGGAGGAGTCGATCATCGGTGTCGTCCAGTTCCTCCTCCTACCCCTGACGTTCCTGTCGTC
Source organism: Sphaerobacter thermophilus DSM 20745 (assembly GCF_000024985.1). Taxonomy (NCBI): domain Bacteria; kingdom Pseudomonadati; phylum Thermomicrobiota; class Thermomicrobia; order Sphaerobacterales; family Sphaerobacteraceae; genus Sphaerobacter; species Sphaerobacter thermophilus. Next base: position 475,873 of record NC_013523.1, on the reverse strand, counting down.
GGTCTTCATGGCTCCGGCGCTGATGCCGGGCTGGATCCGGCAGGTATCCCGGTTCAACCCGCTGAACTGGGCGGTCGAGATCGGCCGGAGCGCACCCGAGGCCGCGTCCATGGACTGGTCGCTGGTCCTCACACGCGGCGCGGGGCTTGTCGCCCTGGCAGTGGTGGCTACCTGGCTCGCCACACGGGCGTTCGGCGCCTACCAGCGTTCGATCTAGGCAGTACCGGGCGGGGACGGCGTCCATCCCCCGCCGAACCAGGGCGGCCGTGCCACGGGCAGGGTCGCCAGGGAAGGTGAAACACCGATGCAGCGGAACAACGCAGCGATGAACTACGAGCACACCCCGGTTCTGATCGTTGGTGGCGGCGTGGTCGGGCTCTCGGCGGCCCTGTTCCTGGCCGCGCAGGGTGTGCGCGCCAAGCTCGTCGAGCGCCATCCGGACCTGCTGATGCACCCGCGTGCCCGGGGCTTCACCCCCCGCACCGTGGAGCTGTACCGGCAGGTCGGGCTCGAGCCGGCCATCCGCGCGGCCAGCTACGCCGGCGGCGACCAGTTCGCCTGGGTCGCGGTGCAGGCCGACAATCTTGCCGGCGAGCACCACCCGGTCGAGGAGCCGGAGGACGACGTGCCCCAGGCGAACCTGAGCCCGTCGCCCTTCGCGCCGATCGACCAGGATAAGCTGGAGCTGCTCCTGCGCGAGCGCGCGGTCGAGCTGGGCGCCGAGCTGCACTTCTCGACCGAGATGGTGGAGTTCACCCAGGACGAGGACGGCGTCACCGCGCGGCTCGTCGATCGCCGGACCGGGGATGAGCGCGTCGTCCGCGCCGACTACATGATCGCTGCCGATGGGTACTCCAGCCCGATCCGCAAGCGGCTGGAGATCCCGACCGAGGGGCCCGGTCCCTTCTTCCACACCATCACGGCGACGATCACGGCCGACCTCACCCCGGCACTGCGCGGCCGGCCGGTGAACATCGCCTACCTGCAGCAGCCGCGCCCGGGCACGATCTTGATGGCCCACGACCAGGCCGGCCAGCGGTGGGTCTTCGGGATGGGCTACATGCCGGACTATGGTGAGTCGGTCGAAGACTTCACCGACGACCGCGTGGCGGAGCTGGTGGGCCAGGCAGCGGGCATCCCCGGTGTGCCGGTCACAGTTCGGCCCCAGATTCCGGGCACGGACATCAAGGTGCTGGGCTTCACCATCGGCGCACAGGTCGCGCAGCGGTACCGCGCGGGGCGCGTGTTCCTGGCCGGTGACGCGGCACACATCGTCCCGCCGACCGGCGGTCTCGGCGCCAACACCGGGATCCAGGACGCCCACAACCTGGCCTGGAAGCTCGCGGCGGTCATCCGCGGCGAGGCAGGGCCTGCGCTGCTCGACAGCTACCACGACGAGCGCTACGCGGTCGGTCACTTCATCATGCAGCAGGCACTCGCCCGCTGGCAGACGCGCGTCGCCGGTGAGGACAATCCGCCGCTCATGGACTACAGCACGGTGACCTTCGGCCCGATCTACCGCTCGGCCGCCGTGATCGGTGCGCCCGACGGCGATGCACCGGCGCTGCCGGTCGGCCAGCTCGCCGGGCAGCCGGGTACCCGTGCGCCGCACCTCGAGCTGGCGCGCAACGGCGAGGTCATTTCGACGATCGACCTCTACGGCCGGCGGTTCGTGCTGCTGGCCCCGGCGGGCGACAGCGTCTGGGTCGAGCCCGCTCGGCGCGTGGCTGACGACCTCGGCCTCCCGCTCGATGTCTACCGCATCGGCCCGGGCGGCGACCTGGCCGACGTCGAGGGGCGCTTCGCCGACGCGCACGGCCTGACCGGCTCCGGGGCGCTGCTGGTGCGCCCGGACGGTATCGTCGCCTGGCGCGCCCAGACCGCTTTCGACGACCCGGCCGGCGCCCTGGAGGAGGCGCTCCGCAGCCTTCTGGCGCGCTAGCTCGCTGGTGTCGCCCCACCCCGCCCGCGGGTCACGCGACCTGCGGGTGGGGCCGGGCGGCAACCACCCCACTCACGCAGACCCCTGGGAAGGAACTTCCATGAAACTCTCGCGGAGAGGATTCCTCCGGCTGGGCATGTTGGGCGTCGCCTCGGTTGCACTCCCCATCGGCCGGATGATCGGCCCGATGAACGAACTGGCGAAGGCCGGCGCCGTCACCAGCCCCCCGGTCGAGCCGTTCCAGGTTCCCCTGCCCATCCCGCCGGTGCTGAAGCCGGTGCGCACTGACGCGTCGACGGACTACTACGAGATGGTCCAGCGGGAGGCCACGGCGGAGATCCTGCCCGGCTACCGGACGACCATCTGGGGCTACGAGGGGATCTTCCCCGGCCCCACCATCGAGGCACGGAGCGGGCGCCAGGTGGTCGTGAGCCAGCGGAACGAACTCCCGGTCCCGGTCGTCACCCACCTCCACGGGGGTGTCACCCCGCCGGAGAGCGACGGGTACCCGACCGACCTGATCCTGCCGGCTTCCAGTAGCCACGACGCTAACCACGGCACGGGGCACCATCACGGCGGCGCGGTCGCCCACGGGACAAGAGATTACGTCTACCCGAACCAGCAGCGGGCCGCGATGCTCTGGTACCACGACCACCGGATGGACTTCACCGGCCCGCAGGTCTACCGTGGTCTCGCCGGGTTGTACATCATCCGGGACGAGATCGAGGACGCCCTGCCACTGCCGCGCGACGAGCGTGAAGTTCCGCTGGTCATCACCGACCGCACCTTCACCGCGGACGGCGATCTCTACTATCCATCGCTCGACCCGACGCTCCAGGGCCAGCCGGGCGTCGTGTCGTCCTTCGCCAACGGCGTGTTCGGCGACACCATCCTGGTCAACGGCGCGCCCTGGCCGGTGCTCGACGTGGGCACCGCGCGCTACCGACTTCGGCTGCTCAACGCCTCCAACGCCCGTCCCTATCTCCTGGCGCTCGACCCACCGCCGCCGAACGGTCCGGCCTTCATCCAGATCGGCAGCGACGGCGGCCTGCTGGAGACACCCATCCCGCACGACGAGATCCTGATCTCCCCGGCCGAGCGCTTCGACGTCATCGTCGACTTCGGCCAGTATCCGGTCGGCACGAGCGTCCGCCTGGTGAACCGGGAGGGCGTCGGCCCCACCGCCGACGTGATGCGGTTCGACGTCGCGCGCCGCGAGGAGGAATACAGCGAGATCCCGGACCGGCTGGCGCCCGAAGAGCCGCTGCCGGACCCGAGCGAGGCGGTGGAGGTGCGCCGCTTCCAGTTCATCGCCGGCTTCTTCGGCTGGCCTTCGACGGTCAACTTTCGGATCTTCGACCCCAACCGGATCGCGGCGCGCCCGCGGCTGGACACAACCGAGATCTGGGAGCTCCACGCCGACCCGGAACACCCGATCCACCTGCACCTGGTGCACTTCCGCGTGCTGTCACGCAACGGCGGTCCGCCTGGCCCGTGGGACGCCGGCTGGAAGGACACCGTCTTCATGCGCGGCGGGTCGGCACAGATCATCGCCCGCTTCAGCGGATACCGCGGCAAGTACGTGTTCCACTGCCACAACCTGGAGCACGAGGACATGATGATGATGGAGAACTTCGAGGTTGTCTGAGATGACTGTGACCACGCGACGAGACGCCGAACGGATCGCGTCGCCGAAGATCACCACCCGTCGCCTCGCCGTCGCCGCCGCTGGCTTGGCGTTCGCGTCAGAGTTGATCCACCTCTGGGTACTCCCAGGAGAGTTCGCCCTCGCCCCGCTGCGCGGGATGTTCTTCCTCCTTGTCGCCATGGCACAGGGCGCTCTGGCGGTGAATCTGCTGTTCGGCCCGCGCAGGTGGACGCTGCGGCTGGGGCTGGTCCTCAACGTCGTCATCGTGGCGATCTGGGCCTTCACCCGGCTGGTGGGACTGCCGATGATGATCACCTTCGTGCGGCTGCCGGTCGGCGCGCTGGATCTCACCGCAACGGCACTGGAGATCGCGCTCATCGCCGCCCTGATCGCCCTGCGACGGATGGACCCGAGCGCAGTGGCCCGTGCCCGGGGGTAAACCCCCGGGCGCAGGCCGGGTGGTGAAAACCGTGTTGTCCGGATGTGGGCTCCGATCGTCCAGCCGGATTTGCCAGGCGTTCGAGGACGTGGCTATTCAGAGTGGCTGCTGAGCGCTGCTTTCTGGTACTCGACCAATTGCCGAACACCGCGCTCGGCGAGGTCGAGCATCGCGTCCAGCCGGGCGCGCGGGAACGGTTTGCCCTCGGCCGTCCCCTGGACCTCGACGATGTCGCCGCGGTCGGTCATGACCACGTTGCAGTCGACCTCCGCCTGGCTGTCCTCCTCGTACTCCAGGTCCAGGCGCACCTCGTCCCAGACAACCCCGACGCTGACGGCCGCCACGTACCCGGTGAGCGGCACGGCCTTCAGTTGTCCGGTGCGCACCAGGCGCTCCAGCGCCAGTCGCAGCGCTACGTAGCCGCCGGTGATCGCCGCCGTGCGCGTCCCGCCGTCGGCGCGCAGCACATCGCAGTCGATCAGAATCGTGCGCTCGCCCAGGAGGTCAAGCTTCGTCACCGCGCGCAGGGAGCGGCCGATCAGCCGCTGGATCTCCTGGGTCCGTCCGCCGGTCAGGGAGCGCTCGCGCGGGATGCGCTGTGGGGAACTGCGGGGCAGCATCCCGTACTCGGCCGTGACCCAGCCCTGCCCCTTGCCGACGAGGAACGGCGGCACCCGCTCCTCGATCGTGGCCGTGCAGAGGACGTGGGTGTTGCCCATCGTGATCAGCGCCGAGCCTTCGGCGTAGGGCGCGAAACCCGGCTGGATCGTCACCGGGCGGAGCTCGTCATTCGCCCGACCGCCGGGGCGCTTTCGGTTGAATATCGCGACCACCCGCGCGCCTCCCTTCCCTCGCCCGCCGCGCCAGCAACGCCCGCCACCGCTCCAGGCGCGCGGCAACCTCCCGCTCGTAGCCGCGCCCGGTTGGCTCGTAGTAGCGCCGACCCACCAGGTTGTCCGGCAGGTGCTGCTGCTCGACGATCGCCTCGTCGTAATCGTGCGCGTAGCGGTACTCCGCCCCGTAGCCGAGCTCCTTCATCAGCCGTGTGGGTGCGTTGCGCAGATGGATCGGCACCGGCTCGTTCCGCGTGCGGCGCACGTCCTCGGCCGCCGCGCCGTAGGCACGATACAGCGCGTTGCTCTTCGGCGCGGTAGCCAGGTAGACCGCCGCCTCGGCGAGCGCCAGCGCGCCCTCCGGCATGCCGAGGAAGTGCACGGCCTGCTGCGCCGCCACCGCCACGGTGAGCGCCTGTGGGTCCGCCAAACCGATGTCCTCGGACGCCGCCCGCACCAGCCGCCGCGCCACGTAGAGCGGGTCGTCGCCCCGCTCCAGCATCCGCGCCAGCCAGTACAGCGCCGCGTCGGGGTCGGAGCCGCGGATCGACTTGTGCAGCGCCGAGATGGTGTCGTAGTGCGCGTCCCCGGCCCGATCGTAGACCCCGGCCCGCTGGTACGCCGCCTCCGCGACCTGTTCACGTCCGATCACGCCGTTCTCGGCGCCGACCGATGCCATCTCCAGGGTGTTGAGCGCGAAGCGGGCGTCGCCGTTGGCGAGGTTGACCAACAGGTCCAGTGCGCTATCGTCGATCCGCAGGCCCTGACCACCCAACCCTCGCTCGGGGTCTTCCAGGGCCCGGAGCACGATGGTGCGCACCGCGTCGTCATCCAGCGCCTTGAGCACGATCACCCGCGACCGGGAGAGCAGCGGCGAGTTCACCTCGAACGAGGGGTTCTCCGTCGTCGCGCCGATCAGGATGATCGTCCCGTCCTCGACGTAGGGCAGGATCGCGTCCTGCTGGGCGCGGTTGAACCGGTGGATCTCATCGATGAAGAGGATGGTGCGGCGCCCGTGCATCCCCAGCCGGTCGCTCGCCTCCTTCACCTCGCGCCGCAGGTCGGCCACCCCGGCCGACACCGCGGAAACCTGCACGAACTCGGCCTTGGTGACCGTGGCGATAATCCGCGCCAGCGTCGTTTTCCCGCTGCCCGGCGGACCCCAGAGGATGAGCGAGCTCAGCCGGTCCTGCTCGATCGCCCGGCGCAGCAGCGTGCCCGGCCCGACGACCTGTTCTTGGCCGACGAACTCGTCGAGCGTGCGTGGCCGCATGCGGTCGGCAAGCGGCGCCCTCTTGCGCAGCAGATCCCGCTTGTGGGCTTCGAACAGATCCATCGCGCCCCCTGCCGTTCTTGGCGACCAGTCGACCCCGATTGTACTCGACGGCTCCGCGCGCTCCTCGTACACTGCCTGCGGAGGACACCGGCCCACGCAGCGCCCACGGGGTGGAAGGGGGAAGTCAAGGATGGATCTCCATGTCGTTCAGATCCACTACGGCGATGGTCGACCCGCACCGGACCGCGAGCTGGAGACGACCGCCCTCCAGCAAGCGGGTGTCTACGATGTCGCGGGCGGGGATGTCACCTTCGCCACCCCAGTCCTCCCGGAGGCCGAGCGAGACGCGGATCGCATCGTCACCCTCGGTCGCGTCTGCGGCCAGATCGCCGGAGCCGTGGCCGACGGCATTGCGGCGGGCCGGCACGTGGTGGTCACCGGCGGCAACTGCTCGCACCTCCCGGGCGTCATCGGCGGGCTCCAGCAGGCCCACGGCCCGGCCGCGCGCATCGGCCTGGTCTGGTTCGACGCACACGGCGACTTCAACACGCCGCGCACCACGCTCAGTGGCATGCTCGGCGGCATGCCGGTCGCTGTCAGCGCCGGACTCTGCTACGCCCCCTGGCGCGAGCTGGCGCGCCAGCAGGTTCCGCTCCCGACCGACCGGATCGTGATGGTCGACGTCCGCAACCTGGACCCGGACGAGGAGCGGCTGATCCACGCGACGGACGTGGAGGTGACGCGCGACGACGCGACCCTCGCCCAGGCCGTGGCGCGCCTCGCCGAACAGACCGATTTGATCTATCTCCACGTCGACCTCGACGTGCTCGACGCCAGCCTCACGCCTACCCACCCCACCAAGGAGCCGAACGGTCTCGACATCCCGACCCTGCTCCGGCGCATCGAAATAGTGATGGACACCGGGAAGGTCGGCACGTTCGGCCTGCTTGCGATGTATGCGCGGGGTGCAGAGGGAGAAACCACTATGGCGTCCGCCATTGAGGTCATGCGCGGCGCCCTCACGAGCTGGCGGCACGCCAACAAGGCGTAAGGACACGGAAGGCGGGCGTCAACCGGCGCACCGCCTGACCCCAGTGGACAGCTCCCCTCTCCCAACATTGGGAGAGGAGCCGGGGGTGAGGGCCGCTCCTGGGAGCAGATCGACGCCTACTCCTCGTCGAGCTCGTCGTCGGCCTCGTCGATAATCCGATTCAGCTCGTCGATGCGGGCCTCGATCTCATCGAGGCTGCGGAGGCCCAGTTCCAGGAGATCCTCGCGGATCTCCTCCAGGCGATCCAGCTCCAGCATGAGGTCGTAGAGCGACCGTCCGTTCAACTCTTCCGCCACGGCAACCCTCGCTAGCGTAGGATCGAATAGACCACGATGCTGAAGGCCACCGCCGCGATCCCGCCGTACTCGGCCAGGTCGCGGCCGGCCACCCCGCGCCGGAGTTGGGCGGAGATCAGCCCGGCCGCCAGGTAGAAGAAGATGAGCAGCACCGCGCCGCCGGTCCAGCCGGTCGCCTTCCAGTAGTTCAGGACCCAGGTAACCTGCCCCAGCATCACCCCGCCGGCCAGCGCGTAGACGAGGCGCCGGCCGAACAGCGCGTCCTCCCCCTCCGTGAGCTGCAGAAGCAGGAGCACACCGATCACCAGAACGGCAGTGGCAGAGAAAAGGCTGCGGACCTTATTGATGTAGACCATCGCAAGGGCGACGAACGCGACGCCGTGGATCAGCAACGTGGAGCACGCACGGGCACGCTGCCGCACCAGGGAGTCCGCGTCATAGAGGAAGTGCCGGGCGATACTAGCGGATGCGAGTGTCACGAAGGCCCCGAGCGATATCCCGGCGATGGCGGTCTCCCCATGGTAGACGGCCAGCAGCATGACCGCGGCGAAGGTCGCTACCCCCGGCAGGAGCCACGCCGTGGGCAACTCCGATGCAGGCTCATAGCGCACCTGCCGCGCGGCGGCGGTCGACAGCGCGTAGCTGGTCTCGCGATCGAACACCTGGAACAGCACGGCGGCCAGCACCGCCGCCGCCAGACCGGCGAGCCAGTAGGAGCGGCCCTCCGGGTCGTAGATCGGCACCGAGCCTGGACCCACATCGACCCGCTGTGCCCAGACCCCCAGCAGGGCCAGCAGCGCGGCGATGGTCAGACTCAGCAGAATGGCACGGACGTAGGTTGGCCGGTGTTCCAACGGCGTCGCTCTCCGATAGTCCCCAGGCGACTCAACCGTGTCCCGAATCCTAGCCGACCGGCCAGGGCATGCCAACCCGCGGCGAGCCGCTTCCACCGCCTCCACTTGACATCATCCCCAGCCTCGCGTACCGTGGATCTTGACCGGCACCGTGACGCTAACAGATCGTTCGTTGCTACGGTGCTCATCAACAGCCCCGACTGGGCGCAGTCCCCGTTGCGCCGCGCACGGCATCCGTCCGGGTAGCACGGTCGTATCAGTTATGACGATTCGGGTGCTGGGCGCAGGTTCCCCGCGACAACGTCGGTCACGTCCACCCGGCTGCATCCAGTAAGGAGGCGAGCCCGTGACTCAGCGACGTTTCGGCATCTGGGATCTCATATTCCTGCTGGTGCTGCTCGTCTCGCCGCCGGCAGCCGTCTTCCACCTCAGCCAGGGGCGCTACGCCCAGGCATTCATCGCAGTGGTGGCATTCGGAGTCGGCCTCGTCGCACTGGTGTGGAGCCTCACTCGCGAACCGGTCGTCGAGGCGCCACACCCACCGCGGCCACCGCACCGACGCCGCCCACGGCGTCAGCCGCAGCGTGATGCCGAGGGACGGGTCCAGGACTGGCTCGCCGTCGGTGTCCTCTCAGGCTTCGTGGCGACCGCCGTCATGACCGTGACGTTCCTCGTCGGGTACGGCTTTGCTGCGGTGTTCGCTTCTTCAGCCCCGGACGCCGGGTTCCTGGCCACCTGGTTCGACGCGCTGATCAACAACCCGCTGACCCGCGCCACCCAGTCCAACCTGCCCGCAGCCATCGCGCTCCACTTCGTGGCGGGCATCGTCTGGGCCGTCGTCTACACCGGGCTGGTCGAGCCGCGCCTGCACGGTCCCGGCTGGAGACGCGGACTCATCTTCGCCGTCGTGCCCTGGCTCTTCTCCCTGTTCGTCTTCCTCCCGGTCGTCGGCGGGGGCTTTCTTGGGCTCGCAATCGATGCCGGGCCGCTCCCGATCATCGGCAACCTCATCCTCCACGCCGCCTACGGCGTCACTCTCGGCGAGGTGACCGTGGCGGAGGGGCTGATGAGCGAGGGCGACCGGGTGCGCGACCCGGCAGAGCCGGCTGCCCTGTCGCATGTCCAGCGGATGATCGCGCTCGCAGTCGTCCCCGGCCTCCTCATCGGCGCGGTCGTCGGCCTGCTCACCGCACCGGTGGTGGCTCCAGGCTTTGCTCCGGCCAGCGTGGCTGTTGTCGGCGCCGTCGTGGGCTGCGTCACCGGCGTCCTGCTCGGCTCCTTCTCCTGGACCACCAGCGGCCCCGAAGAGGCATAGCCTCGACCTCGCGGGCAGCGCGGGCACCGGTGCCCGCGCTGCCCTCTCCAGCAAGGCGAACTGGCACGAGATATGCATCCATAGGCAGGTGCGCGGCCTCGTTCCGCGATTGCGTGCTTGCTTGCGCATATCTGCTGCGCAGCGGGCCATGGAGGCACGACGCCGATGAGACGACGGTATCGTCGAATAATTGCGGGCCTCGCACTGAGCCTGGTGGTGCTTCTCATCGCCTGCCGACCCGGCGGAGGCGACACCGATACCCCGACGTCAGCGGCCATCTCCTCGCCGCGGGCCATCACCACACCGATCCCCACCGCTGCAGGGTGGCCACAAGGGTCCCCGCCGGTCGTGCCCCTCTCCACGCCGCGCAGCACCCCATCCGCCTCACCCAGTGCCAGCCCGTCGGCCCTAACTGAACCCGTGACGCTGGCTGAGGCGCTGGACAACCTGGAGGCGCAGGACTCCTACGTGATGCACCTCGATGCAGCCGGATTCGCTGGTGCCGAGGCGCTCCTCCCCGGCTCGGGCGACACGTTCCAGATCACCCTGCGCCGGTCCGGGGACGACCGAAACGTCCGTGTCCTCGACGCGGACGGCAACCGGATCATCCAACTGTGGCGCGTCGACGGTCAGGAGGTGGCGGACTTCGGGACCGGGCCGATCGCCGCCGCGCCGGACACCCCGATCATCGGGCGGCTCCTGCCGCTGCTCGACCTCGACACCCGGTTCCTGCGCACGCTCTCCGGTGATGAGGCGGACTACACCATCACCGGGACGGAGACGGTGGACGGCATTCCGGCGACGGTCGAGGAGGCCACCTACGAGGTGAGCGGCGCGTCGCGAGCCCTCCTCACGGCCAGCGACACCGCCGCGGTCGACTCCACGATGTGGGTGGCGACGGAGGGGCGATACCTCCTGCGACTGGATCTCACCTTCACGCCGACCGATGGCACCCCCACCGCGGGAGGCCGACAGGCCACCGCCCACGTCGAGGTCACCGACATCGGCACCGCGCCGCCCATCACCGCCCCCGCTCCGTGAGGCGGCCCACACCCTCACCTCCGCCCTCAAAATTGTGAAAGGGGGAACGTCAAGCGCCAGGCAGCCTACTGCCACCCCCCTCTCCCGCCAGAGGAGAGGGGGCAAGGGGGGTGAGGGGTTAGCCCACGCTCATCGCCGCGCCATGGTGCGGTGGAAAAAGAACCAGGCAAGAACGAGGAAGCCGACGGCCATGCCGGCCAGCGCCGCGGGCACCCACAGCGGCGGCGCATCTCCCCGAAGCATGACCTCCTGCAGCCAGATGATGCCGTAGGTGACCGGCAAGGCGTACGACACCACGCGGACCGGCTCGAGCAGGTTCGCCAACGGCAGGAAGAAACCGCTGAAGAAGACCGCCGCCAGCAGGAGCAGTAGCGCAAACTGCACCGCCTGCGTCTCGGTCCGCGAAATGGCAGAGATGAAAAAGCCCATCCCCAGCGAGGCGGCCACGAGAAGCGCCAGAGCCAGCGCGATGTTTCCCACCGTCCCGAGCAGCGGGATGTTCAGGCCAAAGACCAGCACCCCGAGCAGGATGGCGGTCAGCGCGCCCGTCTGGACGAAGTACGAGAGGTACTTGCCGCCGAGGATCTCACGTACGCTCAGCGGCCCGACCCGGAACAGCTCGGTCGCGCCGATCAGCCGCTCGCGCACCAGCGCCAGCGCGGTCAGCGTCACGGCTACATGCTGGATCAGGAGCGCCAGCACTCCAGGCGCGTAGAAGGCCACAAAGTCCGGGCTGGACGGCGCAAGATTCCGCGCCTCGGAACGGAAGGGCGACACCAGCACGTGCGGCGGGATGTCCGATGCCGCGCTCGCCAGCGCCGCCGCGCCGACCTCCTCCGAGCCGCTCGTCGCCTGGAGACGCGAGCGGTCCAGCACCTGTTCCAGAATCTGCCGGTTGAACTCCGACGTCTGCACGTAGCCGTAGTATTCCAGCCAGGTACGCTGGAGCGGGTCCAACTCGTTGTACAGGAGGACCATCTCGGCCTGCTCGCCGCCGCGGATGGTGTCGTAGGCCTGAGCGGGAAAGATGAGAACGGCGTCGATCTCGCGCCGTGCAAGCTCGTCCGCTGCGCGCTCTCGATCCTCGGTCACTCCGGCCAGCCGGAACGGCGGGGAGAATTGATCCTGGTAGGCCGCGGCGTCGTCCGACATGTTGGCGTCGCGCGGCAGGACCAGCACCGTATCGATCGGCTGGGGGTCGGCGTTGTAGCCCAACCCGAAGAGGAGCAGCACCAGGAACGGACCGACGATCAGGGTCAGGATCAGCCGCGGCTGCCGCCAGATCTGGAGAAACTCCTTGGACACGAAGGCGAGCGGCCGGACGATCGCCCGCGAAACCCGGTCAAGCCACCGTCGCAGCACCTGCACCTCTGTGCTCCACCAGCCTGACGAACACACGGTCGAAGGACTCGCGGTGCTCCTCAATGGCCGACACCGGATGGCCGCGCTCGCGCAGCCGCTCCGCCAGCAGCGGGATCGTCTCTCCCGCGTCCTCCACGATCAGCCGAAGTTCGTCTCCGCCGCGCTCTCCACCCATCACGAACGGATAGCTCAAGATCTCTTCCGTGATCCGCCAATTCAGGCCGGGGATCGTCACCCGCACGATCTCGCCACCAAAGGCCTGCTTGCGCAGCGCCTCAGGCGACCCGGCGGCAATCACCCGTCCACCGTCGATCAGAACAACCGCGTCGCAGTACTCCGCCTCGGTCACGTACTGCGTGGTCACCACGATCGTCCGCTCGAGGCGCTGGAGATCGCGGAAGATGTCCCACACCTCGGCGCGCAGCACCGGGTCGAGGCCCGCCGTCGGCTCGTCGAGGACCAGGAGCGCCGGATCGTGCACCAGCGCCGCCGCCAGCTCCAGACGCCGCTGCATGCCGCCGGAGATATCCTGTGCCAGGCGCCCGGCGGCATCGCTAAGGTGCAGGAGCGACAGCAGGTACGGGATGCGCCGGCGCCGCCTGAGCCAGCCCAGTCCATAGGTCCCGGCGATGAAGTTCAGGTTCTCGCGCACCGACAGGTCGGGATAGAGCACAAAGCCCTGCGGGAGGTAGCCGATCTGCTCCCGGTCCCGCCGCCGGAATCCGCTCGGATCGTGCCCGAGCACGCGCACCTCGCCCGAGGTCGGCGCGTAGATCCCCAGCAGCAAGCGAATCGCGGTCGTCTTGCCTGCCCCACTTGGGCCGATGATCCCGACGATCTGTCCGCGGTGGATGGTCAGATCGACCCCATCCAGCGCCACGACGTCGCCGAAGTCCTTCCGCACCTCCCGCATCTCCACCGCGGCCGAGGGCATCTGTTGATCCATCGTCACCTCATCACACGTGGGACCGATATGGATAGTCGCGCGTCCCATCGGGACAAGCCACATCTCGGAAGGCACAACGCAAGACAGGGGCCAGATCGCGGAGCCACATCGCGCCCCTCGACACGTCGCCGTTTTCCCTCTCCCACCAGGGGAGAGGGGGTCACGGGGTGAGGGGAGCCAGCACGATGCCGGCGCTCGTGACGCGGACTAGCTGAGGGTGAACTCGGGGAACGCGCGGACGATCTCCTCGGGGTCGAGCGCGCCGCGGCGGGTCACGGTGAGGCGGCGCCCGTCGACCACGAGGACGGTCGACGGCACCCCGCCCGGAGCCGGGCCCCCGTCGATGATCAGATCGACCCGATCGCCGAGGGCGGCATCGGCTTCCGCCGCGGTGCGTGTCTCGGGCTCGCCGGAGCGGTTGGCGCTGGTCGTCGCCAGCGCCCCTCCGGCCGCGGCGATGATCGCCAGTGCCAGCGGGTGATCCGGCATACGCAGCCCGACGCGGCCGGTGTCACGCACGATCTCACGAGGGAGCCACGGCGCGGCGGGCACCGCGACGGTCAGCGCACCCGGCCAGAAGCGCTGGAGCAGGTCCAGCACCAGCGGGTCCACCTCACCGGTTAGCCGGGGCACCTGGTCCAGGTCGGACACCAGCACCGGGATCGGGCGGTCGAGTGGCCGCCCTTTGACGTGGTAGAGGCGCGCGACGGCCTCCGGGTGGTCCACCGCAGCGGCCACGCCGTACACCGTGTCCGTGGGGAAGACGATCAGCCCGCCGCGCGCGAGCACGTCGGCCGCGGCGGCGGGCACGCCGGGGTCGTCGCCGGGGATGAGCCGCGCCCGTGACCGCTCGGTCACGCGCCCAACTCCTCCTTGATCTGCTCGGCCAGCCTGGGGCCGATGCCGGGGACCGCCGCCAGCTCCTCGACGCTCGCCTGGCGGATGCGCGCCACGGAGCCGAAGGTCTTCAGCAGCGCCTTCCGCCGCGCCGGGCCGACCCCCTTCAGGCCGTCCAGCGCCGAGCGGAACGTGCTCTTGGTGCGTCGCTTCCGGTGGAAGGTCACGGCGAAGCGGTGCGCTTCATCCCGCACCCGCTGCACGAGGAAGAGCGACTGCGCGTCGCGCGGCAGGACGACCGGATCCCGCCGCCCCGGCAGGAACAGCTCCTCGTTCTCCTTAGCAAGGCCGACGATCGGCACCGAGACACCCAGCTCGCGCAGCACCTCCAGCGCGGCGTTGAGCTGCCCCTTGCCGCCGTCGACGATGACCAGGTCCGGCAACGTCCGCCACTCCTCCGTCACGTCCTCGCGGGCCGCCCGCTTGAAGCGCCGCCGGATGACCTCCTGCATCATAGCGAAGTCGTTCTGCCCGGCCACGCCCTTGATGCTGAAGCGGCGGTAGTCGCTTTTCTTCGGCTTGCCGTCCTCGAAGACGACCATGCTCGCCACCGAGTGGGTGCCGTGGAGGGTCGAGATGTCGAAGCACTCGATGCGCCGGGGCATCTTCTCCAAGCCCAGCGCGTCGGCCAGCTCCGTCATCGCGGCCGTCATGCGCTGTTCGTCGTTGAGCCAGCGCACCCGATCCTGCTCCAGGTTCTCCTGGGCGCTCTTGGCGACCATCTCGACGAGCTGACGGCGCTCACCGCGCTTCGGCACGGTCAGCTTCACCGTGCCCCCGCGCCGCTCGCGGAGCCACTCCCGCACCAGCGCCTCGTCCGCTAAGGGGTGCTGCAGCACCAGTTCGGGCGGCACCATCGCCGCATCCTGGTAGAACTGGGTCACGAACGACGAGAGCAATTGGCCCGGCGAGTCGTCGATCCGCGCCCCGCGCAGCATGAAGTACTCGGACCCCAGCATCTTCCCGTTGCGGATCGTCGCAACCTGCACTGCGGCGTCCCCACCCGGCCCCTGCGCCACGGCCAGCACGTCGAAGTTGCGGGCTGTGCCGGAGACGATCTTCTGCTGCTCCAGGACGTGCTTGATGGCACGGATGTCATCGCGGATTCGCGCCGCGCGCTCGAAGTCCAGCGCCTCGGCGGCGGCCTCCATCTCGGCCTGCATGCTCGGCAGCAGCTCCTCGCCCCGGCCCTCCAGGAAAAGGACGACCTTGTCGATGACCTGCGCGTACTGCGCCTGGTCGACCGCGCCGATGCACGGCCCGACACAGCGGCCGATGTGGTAGTAGAGGCACGGGCGCGGCGCGTTGCCGGTGATCTCGATATCGCACGGCCGGTACGGGAAGAGCCGCTTCAGCAGGTCGAGCGTGCGGTGCACCGACGACGCGCTGGTGTACGGGCCGAAGTAGCGGCTGCCGTCGTTCACCAGCCGCCGGGTGCTGATGACACGCGGGAACGGCTCGTTGGTGATGCGGATGTACGGGTATGTCTTGTCGTCCCGCAGCATCACGTTGTACTTCGGCTGGTAGCGCTTGATCAGCTCGTTCTCGAGGATCAGCGCCTCGGTCGGGGTATCGGTCCGGATGACCTCGAAGTCGGCGATGTGCTCGACCAACTCGCGGGTCTTGCCGTCCATCCCCCGCCTGGAGCCGAAGTAGGAACGCACGCGCGAGCGCAGCGAGGCCGCCTTCCCGACGTAGATGACCTCACCGCGTGCGTTCTTCATGAGATAGACCCCCGGTGCGGGGGCCAATGCCGCGAGACGCTCCTGGAGCTCCGTCCCTGTCATGCCCTAATTATACCCTGCCGTGCCAAACAGTCAGAGCGCTGAAGCCCCATGAGCTCCGGCATCGGGCCGGCTCCGGAGCACATGACCGCCGCCCAGGTAAGGTAGGTGGGAACGAGCGCCGGCAAAAGGTCGTCGCCTCAACTGTTCGTACATTGAGTTTGTACATCGACAAGGTAGAATGATCGTAGTGCGCCGGAGCACCGGCGGCGAGGAAGGGCACCGCCGACATGGAGACGCACGGCATTCGCCTCTATCAGGAACAGCGGGAGGACGCTGAGCTCCACCCGGCGGCGACTCGCAGCGCCGGGGCGGCCCGCCCTGTGCCGGAACCGCCCTGCCCCATCCGCACCGCGTTCCAGCGCGATCGCGACCGTGTCATCCACTCCAAGGCGTTCCGCCGCCTGAAGCACAAGACACAGGTCTTCATCGCGCCCGACGGCGACCACTTCCGCACACGCCTCACGCACACGCTGGAGGTCACCCAGGTGGCGCGGACGATCGCCCGGGCGCTGCGGCTGAATGAGGACCTGGTTGAAGCCATCGGGCTGGCCCACGACCTCGGCCACACCCCGTTCGGCCACGCGGGGGAGCGCGCCCTTGCCGAGGTGTTCCCGGGCTTCCGCCACAACGAACAGAGCCTGCGGGTGGTCGACCGGATCGAGAAGGACGGTCAGGGACTGAACCTGACCGAGGCGGTACGCGACGGCATCCTGCGCCACTCCAAGCCCGAGGGCGACATCACCGGCGAACTCGCCGGCCGCCCGGCCACCCCCGAGGCGCAGGTGGTCAAGATCAGCGACGGCATCGCCTACATCAACCACGACCTCGACGATGCCCTCCGCGCGGGCGTCGTCACCCTGGATGAGGTGCCGGAGATCGCGCTGGAAGTCCTCGGCCGTCGCCACGCCGAGCGCATCGATACCCTGGTGCGCGACGTGATCGCCACCTCCGCCCCCTACCTCGACGCGGGCAGCCCGGACGGCCAGGTGATCCACCTCTCGGAGCCGGTGCGCAAGGCAGCCGATGCCCTGCGCGATTTCCTCTTCGCCCGCGTCTACGCGCCGATCAACGAGGCTGAGGCGACCAAGAAGGCGCAGCGCATGGTCCAGTGGCTGTACCAGCACTACGTCGCCCATCCAGAGCAGGTGCCGTTCGAGTTCGCCCGCGCGCTGGCCGACGATGGGGTGGAGCGGGTCGCGGCGGACTACGTCGCCAGCATGACCGACCGCTACGCGCTGCAACTGTTCGAAGAGTTGTACGTGCCCCGGTTCTGGGCAGGGTGAGGCAGGCGATGCACGGAGACGCCGTCGATCAGGTGCGCGAGCGGACCGACATCGTCGAGGTGATCGGTCAGCACGTCACGCTCCGCAAAGCAGGCCGCAACTTCAAGGGCCTCTGCCCCTTCCACCAGGAGAAGACGCCCTCGTTCATCGTCTTCCCCGAGACGCAGACCTTCCACTGCTTCGGCTGCGGCGTCGGCGGCGATGTCTTCAACTTCGTGATGCAGTTCGAGCGGGTGGACTTCCGGGAGGCGCTGCAAACACTCGCCCAGCGGGCCGGCGTCACGCTGGAGCAGGCGGCGCCCCCGCCACCGGAGGTGGTCGAGCGCCACGCGCGGCTCTATGAGCTGAACGCGCGCGCCGCGTCCTTCTATGCCTGGGTCCTCTGGAACAGCCCGCACGGCGCCCCGGGGCGGGAACTGCTGGAGCGCCGCGGAGTCGATCGCGCCACCGCCGAGCGCTTCCAGCTCGGCTTCGCCCCCGACCGATGGGACGCGCTGCTCACCTGGATGCTGAAGCGCGGCGCGACACAGGAGGAAGTGGTCGCCGCCGGGCTCGCGACCCAGCGCGACGATGGCGGCGCCTACGACCGCTTCCGCAACCGGCTGATGTTCCCCATCCGTGACCGTGAGGGCCGCGTCGTCGGCTTCGGCGGCCGGGCGCTCGGGGATGCCCAGCCGAAGTACCTGAACACGGCGCAGACTGCGATCTTCGACAAGGGCAAGATCCTCTATGCCCTCGACCTGGCTCAGGACGCCATCCGGCGTACTCACGAGGTCGTCGTGGTCGAGGGCTACATGGACGCCATCGCGGCTCACCAGCACGGCTTCGAGAACGTCGTCGCCTCGATGGGCACCGCCCTGACCGAGGAGCAGGTCAAGCAGATCCGCCGCGGGGTCGATCGCATCATCCTCGCGCTCGACGCCGACGCCGCCGGGCAGATGGCCACGCTACGCGGGCTCGACGTGCTGCGCGAGTCCCTCGGGGAAGCCGACCGGCCGGTGCTCGATGCCCGTGGTCTGGTGCGCTTCGAGCGCACGCTCAAGGCCGACATCCGCATCGCTCCCCTGCCGGAAGGCCAGGATCCCGACGACCTGATCCGTCGCGACCCCGACGCCTGGCGCGCGGCAGTGGCCGAGGCGAAGCCGCTGCTCGACTTCTACATCGACGCCGTCATCGGCGACACTCCGCCGACCGACCCGCGTGAGAAGTCGGAGCTGGTGGACCGGATCGGGCCGGTGGTGCGCGAGATCGGCGACGAGGTGGTCCGGGCGCACTATGTGGCGGAGGTATCCCGTCGACTCGGTCTTCCCGAGCACGTGATCCTACGCGCGCGGCCCGCGACCTCCCGCCGTATCCGTCGCGAGGACGCCTACCGGCCCCGCCGGCCGATCGCCTCGCCGGAGGAGCACCTCCTGGCGCTGGTCGTGACCTACCCGGAGATCGTGGCGCCGCTGATCCCGCAGGTGCCCGAAGAGGACCTGCTCGACACCCGCCACCGCGCCCTGTTGCGGCTGCTGACCGGTGTCACTCCAGAGCAGGCCGCGGCCGTCGTCGCCGACCCGCCGGAGGAACTGCGGGAGCACGTCGAGGCCCTGCGTGAGTTAATGGCCGAGCGCCCGCCGGTCTACCCGGGACAGATCCGCATCGAGTTCGACGAGGTGATCCGCCGCCTACGCCGCGAGCGCTTCGACTTTCGCATGGCCCAACTCCAGGCCGAGATCCACGAGGCCGAGCGCGCGGGCGATCGCGAAGCCCTGCGCCACATTATCGGCCTCATCGAGACCCTCAAGTCCCGCTTCCCCGAGTTCTACCCTGACCGGAGCCCGTACTTCCGGGATGTGCGTGATACGGGGTAGTACGGGTCATGCGTCATACGTCATGCGTCATGCATCCCCGTCACCCCCGTCCCCTCTCGAGCGGTGCTCACCAGGTGCGAGGGGAGAGATACGCAATACGCAACACGGAACACGCATCACGCATCACGACCGCCCACTCTTCGGCAGACGAAGGAGCTGCACCAGGCCCGCTGCGGCCAGAATTGCGCCGATGGCGACGAGCACCTTGGCCACCCCGAAGAGGTCGGCGAGCGCACCGGCGAAGATGATGGGGATGAACGCTACCGCGTTCGACACGGTGAAGAAGGCCCCGTAGACCCGCGCCCGGACGTGCGGCGGCGAGGCGGATTGCAGGAGCGACTGACTCGGCGCCAGGATGAAGGCGTTCGCCACTCCGAGGAGCGCAGCCAGCATCCCGGCCACGACGATGGTGGCAAGCGCCACCGACGTCGCGCCAGGCCGGAAGATGCGATCGATCGACGCCAGCAATCCCAGGAGCACCAGGAGGATCCCGGCGGCCGTCACGCCCCAGTCAATCGTCCGCTCCGGCCCGAGCCGGCCGGCGATGCGGCCGACCGCCAGCACACCAACGAGCACGCCCAGCCCGGCGGGCGCGATGATGAAGGCGAAGTCCTGCTGCGGCAGCCCGAGCACGCCGGAGATGAACTCCGGCCCCAGCACCGCCACCATCAGGTAGGAGGCCGTTGCCAGCGACAGGTAGCCGATCGCCTTCAGCAGGACCGGGGTCTGGACGATGACCAGCACCCCCTCCTGCACGTCGTGCACGATCCGCCGGAACGGGGACTCCTCCGTCGACCGCCGTGCCGCGGGCGGCCTGTTCGGGATCGTCACGCTCAACACCGCACAGATGGCGAAGATGCCGATGATCCCGACCAACACCTGATCCAGCCCGACCAGCTTGATCAGCAGCGGGCCGAGCGCGGCGAACCCCGCGAGCTGCGAGGCGGTGAAGGTCAGGTTGAAGAGCGCGTTGGCGTGTACGGTGTCTTTGGCGGGCACAACCTCCGGGATCGCCGCCCCGAGCGCCGGACCGAAGAACTGCCCGACCGTGCCGGAGATAAAGGTGATGGCGTAAACCGTCGAGAGCGCCAGCAGCGCCCGCCAGTCGTCGCCGATCAGCACGAAGCCGACTACCGCCAGCCCGCGCAGCGCGTTCGTGACGATCAAGACGGTGCGCTTCCGCGCGCGCTCCACCACCACCCCGGCGACCGGCGCGAAGAGGATGGCGGGCACGCTGAAGCTGAGCACGGCGATGCCGACGGCTGTGTTCGCCTGGCTGATCTGGTGCTGCTGCACGATGCCCGCGACCAGGATCAGCACGGCGAAGTTCACCATGTTCTGGCCGGTCTGGGAGAGCGCCTGGACGAGCCAGAGCCGGAGGAAGGGCCGGTTCCGCAGGACGTCGAGCAGGCGGCCGCGCGGCCGAGTGTGTTCCGCCACCGCCGGCTCGTGCATACCCCGAACTAGCCTTGTTCGGTGTCGCCGGGGTAGTCCGGCCCGCGGCTGACGAAGGTCTTCAGGCGCTTCTCGAGCGTGCGGCGGGGCAGGAGGACCCGGTGACCGCAGCCGTGGCAGCGCAGGCCGATGTCGGCGCCGAGGCGCACCACGGTCCACTCGCTCGACCCGCAGGGGTGCGGCTTGCGCAGGCGGACGACGTCGTTCAGGTAGAGTTCCAGCGGCATCGCCCCTCCATGAATGACCACAGTGCGAACTCGATCCACGGTGCCGCTGCCAGGACTCGGACGGGACCCAGAACCCACCTCGGCGCGGGCTCATCGGGTACCGTCCGGGCAGGCCACATCGGCCTGTGGCGAATTATAGTGCACGCGGCGCACGCCCCTGGCTCGCCCGGAGAAATCGCTGGTACACTGGCCGCGGCTGGTGGGCTGGACCCGCGCTTCGTGACAGGCTCGACGGAGATGGCACGGTGCGGTTCTTCACCCGTGTGATCCCCGCCCTCTTCCTGATTGCGGCGGCGATAGCCGCCTGGGGAGCGGTCTACTACTGCATCGTCGTGGCCGACGTCGGCGCAGAGCACGACTTCTGGGCCGGACGGCGCCTCATGGCCTACGGCGCGTTCGTGCTGGCCCCGACCCTCACGTTCCTCCCGATCGGGCGCCTGCTCCGCATCCCGCTCTACGACCTGGAGGCGATCGTCGGCTGGTCCACCCTGGCCTACGTCGTGACCTTCGTCCACCCGGGCGAGCGGCCATCGCGGGCGGTCCTGCTGCTGTTCCTGGTCCCGCTGACGATGTCGCTGGCGACCATCTTCACGCTCGTCTCCTACGCCGTCGGCCTGCGCCTGCTTACCCGTCGCAGCCAGCGCTACGACTTCGTCCGCGCCCGGCGCGAGGGGTATCTGGTCGCCATGTTCATCGTCGGCTGCCTGCTCCTCTCGCTGCTGGACGTCCTCACCGCGGTGAACGCCGCGTTGCTCGCGCTCATCCTGATGTTGCTGGAGGTCTTCCTGCTGTCCCGTGGTCCAGCACCACGCCAGCCCGCTCCGGCTCCGCTTGATCCCTACACCGACACTCCGTGACCGACGGTCGATCGGCACCGCACGCAGGACTGGGACAACACAAGAAGAGCGGCGGGGGAATCCCCCGCCGCTCGCCATGTCCGTCTGGTGGTTGTCCGCAATCCTACCCGGCCACCGCCACCACGAGCATCTGACGCAGGACCCAGATCAACAGGATCGCCACAATCGGCGAGAAGTCAATGAACCCGGCCGTCGGCAACACCCGCCGGATCGGCGCCATGATCGGCTCGGTGATCTGCACCAGGATCTGCGCGACCGGGCTGCGCATCCCGCGATCGAACCAGGACAGCAGCGCCCGCGCGATGATGGCGAACTGCATGACCGTCAGGAAGGTCATCAGGATATTGAAGATGAGTGCCACGCTCAGCGCCTCCGCCCGCGGCCGCGGGCATGGATTGCATGCAAGCGGCCCGGATGGCCGCTCACCGCAACGTTAACACGCGGCCGAATCGGTGTCAATGCGCGGAAAACCCCGACCAGCGCGCGCGATCGGCACACCCGCGCTACAATCCCGCTCACGGGTTCGCACTAATCTGGAGGGACGACAGGATGGGCAAGGATGTGCTGATCCTGACGAGCAAGTTCCGCGGTCGCGCCGACGTCGCCGCCGAGTTCCTCGAACAACGCGGCTGCCGCCTGGTCGAGCGCGAGGTGGTCTACCCGGTGACGGAGGATCACCTCTGCGAGCTGGTCCGGGACGTGGACGGGCTCATCACCGGCCTGGAGCCGATCACCGCACGCGTCCTGTCCCACGCCAACCGGCTCAAGGTCATCAGCGCGGCCGGCGTCGGCTTCGACCACATCGACGTCGAAGAGGCTACCCGCCGTGGCATCGCGGTCTGCAACTGCCACGGCTGCAACAACCACTCCGTCGCCGAGCTGGCCTTCGGCATGATGATCGGCCTCTCGCGCAGCATCTACACGCTCGACCGCCAGATCCGCAACGGTGGCTGGGGCCCCGTCCCCTTCGGTCCGGAGTTGTGGGACAAGACCCTCGGCATCGTCGGACTCGGCCGGGTCGGGCGAAGCACCGCGCTGCTTGGCCGCGCCTTCGGCATGCGCGTGCTCGCCACCGACATCGTCTGGGACATGACCTTCGCCAACGAGCACGGGATCAGCTACGTTCCCCTCGAGCGTCTGCTGCGCGAGTCGGACTTCGTCTCCCTCCACGTCCCGCTGACACCGCAAACCCGCCATCTGATCGACGAGCGGGCCCTGGCGCTCATGAAGCCGACCGCCTACCTGATCAACACCTCGCGCGGGCCGGTGGTGAAGGAGTCGGCGCTGGTCGACGCCCTCCACGCCGGGCGCATCGCCGGTGCCGGGCTCGACGTCTTCGAGGTCGAGCCGCACCCGAACAACCCGTACGTCGAGTTCGACAACGTCATCCTGACGCCGCACATCGGTGGCTCGACGCACGACGCGTCCGAGCGCGCGTTCTACCTGGCACTGACCAACGTGGCCAATGTGCTCAACGGGGAACCGGCTCACTGCCAGGTAAACTGAGCGGGCGGCAACAGTCATGAGACAGTGATGTTGCCGCGGTGCATCCCCCCGCCATCCCTGTCATCCTGAGCGGAGCCGCCTGCCGCTCCCGCCGCCCCCAGTTCCGCTCAGGATGACGGCCAAGGGTGACCAGGGCACCGAGCGTGGCGATCGTTATTGCGGAGGAAGGATCAAAGCTTGAACGAGCAGAGCAAGCGGTTTCTCTTGGATCTCCTCGACACGGCCAGCCCGTCCGGCTTCGAGGAACCGGCCGCGCGCCGCTGGCGCGCCGAGGCGGAGACCTTCGCCGACGAGGTGCGGGTCGACGTCAACGGCAACAGCTACGCCCGCCTGCGCGGTGAGGGGCCGGTCGTCGTCATCGAGGGCCACATCGACGAGATCGGTTTGATGGTCACTCACGTCGACGACGACGGCTACCTCTGGTTTCGGCCGATCGGCGGCTGGGACGACCAGATCCTGACCGGGCAGCGCGTGCGCGTCATGGGCCGGAATGGCCCGGTGCCCGGCGTCATCGGCCGGCGCCCGGCGCACCTCCTGACCCCGGATGAGCGGGACAAGGCGAGCAAGATCAAGGACCTCTGGATCGACATCGGCGCGCGCAACGGCGCCGAGGCACGGGAACGTGTCCAGCCCGGCGACCCGGTCGTCATCGAGCAGCCGCCGCTGGAACTGGCGAACAACCGGCTCGTCGGCCGGGGTATCGACAACCGCATGGGCGCCTGGGTGGCGCTGGAAACACTCCGCGCTCTCGCCAACGACCGGCCGCCCGCCGACATTTACGCCGTGGCCGCGACACAGGAAGAAATCACCTTCCTCGGCGCGCGGACCAGCGCCTTCTCCCTCGATCCGACCGTGGCGATCGTCATCGACGTGACCCATGCCACCGATCACCCCGACTCCGACAAGCGCGGTGGCGGGGATGTCAAGATCGGCGGTGGGCCGGTGCTGGGACGCGGCTCCGCAATTCACCCGCTCGTCTACGAGCGCCTCGCCGCTGCGGCGCAGTCCGAGGGAATCACCTTCGCAGTCGAGGCCCTGCCGCGCAATACCTTTACCGACGCCGATGCGTTCGCTCCGGCGCGCGCCGGCATCCCGACCGGGCTCGTCTCCGTCCCGAACCGCTACATGCACTCGCCCAATGAGCTGATCAGCCTGGACGACCTGGACGCCACCGTGCGCCTCATCGCCGCTTTCGTCCGCGCGCTCGGCCCGAACCCCGACTTCTCGCGGGTCTAGTCAACCCGTCCGAGTAGAGGCAGCCCCCCTCTCCCCTCGTGGGAGAGGGGACCGGGGGGTGAGGAGAAACCGCTTCCCCCACCCCCATTGCCCACGCCTTGCGGTCCTTGTCAGAAGCCGCCCGGGACCGTACGCTCTTGGCGAGCCGGAGGGGCGTCGGTATCCACGTCTGCCGCTGAGGAGGGGCGATGGTAGACCAGGAAACAGCCGCGCGTGAGCACATGGCACGGATCATCGCCGATCTGAGCCGGACTGAAGCCTACCCGCACCCGGTCACGGAGATCGCGATCGAGGAGACGCACGCCTCCATCGTGTTCCTCGCCGACGACCTCGTCTACAAGATCAAGAAGCCGGTCGACTTCGGCTTCCTCGACTTCAGCACGCTGGAGCGGCGTCGCCACTTCTGCCACGAAGAGATCCGTCTGAACCGACGCCTCAGCCAGGGGGTCTATCTGGACGTCGTCCCGGTCGTGGAGGTCGGGGGGCGGCTCCAGCTCTTTGGAGACGGTCCGGAGGTCGAGTATGCCGTCAAGATGAACCGGCTCCCGGACAACCAGATGCTGAACTATCTCATCACCACCGGCACGGTCGACGAGCGGGTCTTCCCTGCCCTGGCCGACCGGCTCGCCGCGTTCTATCGGGAGGCGGCGACCGGGCCCGGCGTGGACGAGTGGGGCACGGCCGAGGCGGCGCACTTCAGCATCCGAGAGAACGTGGAACAGACCCAGCCATACGTCGGCACCATCATCGCGCCGGTGCAGCACCGGCTCATCGACGAGATGTCGGCGCGCTTCTTCGCGGAGCACGCGGAACTGTTCCAGCAGCGCATCGCGGCGGGCCGGATCCGCGAGGGGCACGGTGACCTCCATCTGGCGCACATCTGCGTCCAGGGGCTGCGCCCGGAGGAACTGCAGATCATCGACTGCGTCGAGTTCAACCCCCGCTTGCGCTGCGGAGATATCGCCGTGGACATCGCGTTCCTGGCGATGGACCTGGACTACCACGGGCGCCCAGATCTGTCCCGGTCGCTGGTGAACATGCTGGCCGAGCGGCTGGGCGATGACGACCTGCCGCTCCTGGTGCACTTCTTCTCGGTGTACCGGGCGCATGTGCGCAACAAAGTGGCCTGTTTCCGGCTGGACGAGATCGCGCCCGAGCTGCCTGAGTACGTCGCCGTGAAGTCGGAGGCAGAGCGCTACATCGACCTGGCGACCTCGTACCTCGTGGAGCCGGAGCGCCC
Organism: Sphaerobacter thermophilus DSM 20745; assembly: GCF_000024985.1. Taxonomy (NCBI): domain Bacteria; kingdom Pseudomonadati; phylum Thermomicrobiota; class Thermomicrobia; order Sphaerobacterales; family Sphaerobacteraceae; genus Sphaerobacter; species Sphaerobacter thermophilus. Next base: position 450,526 of record NC_013523.1, on the reverse strand, counting down.
GACGTTGTTCCTGGTGGGCGGGCTGTCCGGCACCGGCAAGAGCGTCATCGCCTACCGGCTGGCGCGGGCGCTCGGGGCGTCGCTGTCGTCGTCGGATGTGGTGCGCAAGGAGATCGCCGGGCGGCCCGTGGAGAGCCACGAGCCGGTCCCGTACGGGACGGGCATCTACGAGCCGAGCTTGACCGCGCGCACGTACCAGGAACTGCTGGATCGGGCACGCGTCGCGCTGACCGCCGGGCGCTCGGCAGTGCTGGATGCGACCTTCCTCGACCCGTCATGGCGGGAGGCGGCCCGCGATATGGCCGCCGAACTGGGTGTCGATCTGCTCCTGATCGAATGCCAGGCTCCGCCCGCGGTGGTGGAGGAGCGCCTCGCGCGCCGCAGTGGCCTGATGGCCGACCCGAGCGAGGCCGACTGGGCGGTCTACCAGGAGCAGCGCCGGCGCTACGGTGACGTGCTCGCCCCGTTGGAGAACGTGCCGCAGCTCACGCTCGACACCAACCGCCCATCGGCACAGGTGCTCGACGACATCCTCACCCACATCTCGCTCCGTCCGCGGCTGTGATCCCACGGCTTGCGATCGCCGATCTTGGCGTCATCCTGAGCGAAGCGAAGGATCTCTTGCTGGGGCGACGGCGTGCGCCGGAGATCCTTCGCTTCGCTCAGGATGACAGAAGCCGCGGCGGGTGGCGGGAAAAGGCCAGCGTCAGGTGGTGTGGCCCACCAGCGCCCTTAGGTGCGGGGAGGGGCGGATTGCTCCGCGAGGAGCGGCGGCTCGGCGAGCTTGATGTAGCGACGAACGCTCATGCGGTTGCGCGAGTCGTCAGCCAGGCCGAGCAGGCGCAGCAGTTCCACCTCGTCGGCCCCCTCACGGGCACGATTGACCGCGAAGGTGTCGCGGAGCGTCTGCGGCGTCACGTGCCGCTGAATCCCGGCCGCCAGTGCGACCCGCTCCACCAGCTTGTTGAGCGACTGCGGCAGGATCGGGATCAGGTAGTCCAGCGGGCCGTGCTCTTCGACGAGCCGGCGGTAGATCGCGGTGAAGGGAGCGCCCGCGGCAAGCTTCCGCTCGCGACCCCGGTGGCGCGGGTTCTCGTAGAAGACATACACGACCGGCTGCTCGGGGTCGGAGAGATCCACATGGTCGGCGCGCAACTGCAGCACCTCGCCACGTGAGAGCCCGAGGCACAGCATCAACCAGACGGCAGCGTGCGCGCGGGGACCATCCGCCTCCGCGGCTGCGAGGATACGCTCCTGCTCCTCCCGGAAGAGGGGCCGGGGCGTCTTCAGCGGGATGTGCTCGGGGTAGAACGACTCAGTCGGGTCGTGCTCCAGCACCTGCGCCTTGTCGATAAGGAACTTGAAGAAGCCCGAGACGGACGTCAGCCGGCGCTTCCGCGTGGAGCGCGTCTGGCTGTCGTCGAGAAAGAGCGCGATGTCGCGCGGGCGAATCTCGCCGATCGGCTTGGAGCCGATCAGCATCTCGAACACCGCCAGGTCGTAGCTGTAGGAGTTGACCGTGTTGCGTGGGTGTCCGGACTGCTCCAGGTAGCGGCGATACCAGTAGCGTGCGATCTCCAGGCTGGAGTCCGGCGTGAGGTCAGGGACGAGCGCGACATGCCCACGGAGCCGCCCATCGGTGCCCAGTTCGAACAATGGCGGCTGAAGCGGGCGGCGGGGTGCCTGCGCTGGGGGCGTTCCGTCCGATCGCGACATGCGGCATCCCTTCGCCTTACGCCAACGTCTCTGGTAGGCTAACCAGGACGCGATCGAATGTCAAGCTGGGTGGGGGCCGCACCGGCGTTAGCAGGATCCCACGTGGTGCGTCCGGTAACGCTTGGCCTGGTGCATCGCCGCATCGGCGCGGGCGATCAGATCGCTGGCGCAGGTGCCATCCTCGGGGAATGTCGCCAGTCCCCAGGAAACGGTGGGGAGCAACTCGGTCTTGCTGGCCTCGGCGATCGCCTGGTCGATCTCCTGCAGGCGGGCTTGTAGCGTCCAGGGGGCCATCCCGGGGACGATCAGCGCGAACTCGTCGCCGCCGTAGCGCGCCACGACATCGCCGGGCCGGACGTGGGCCGCCAGGATCCCGGCCAGGGTGCGGATGGCATCGTTGCCCTGCTGATACCCGGCCGCGTCGTTCAGCGCCTTCATCCCGTCGGCATCCAGGATCGCGATCGAAAGCCGGTTTCCGGTCTGCCGTGCCCGCTCCACCTCCTGTTCGAGGCGCTCGTGGAAGGCCCGGTAGTTGAGCAGCCCGGTCATCGGGTCGAGGTCGGCTTGACGCTTGAGCTGGTCGTGGAGATGGGCCACCTCCATAGCCTGGGCCACATAGGTGCCGATCATCTCCAGCACCTGCTGGTCGGTCAGCGAGAAGGCGGCGGCGTGCGGGCTCTCCAGGTTGATGACACCGATGCAGCGCCCGTCGATGAGGAGCGGCACCGCCAGCTCCGAGCGCATCGGCTGGTGCCCGCGCACGACGTAGCGCGGATCCTTCCTGGTGTCGGAGACATTCTGCGAGACCCCGTGGCGGGCCACCCACCCGGCAATGCCCCGGTCCTCTTCGAGGATGTAGGTACCGGAGAGGACGGTCAGGTTCGGGTACTCGCTGTCGGGCGTGACGAGCATCAGGTAGCCTCGCTCCGGGTCGCGCAGCAGAATGTCGCAGACCGAGTCGGGGAACTCGGCCTCCAACACCGAAACCAGGCGGCGCAGGAAGCGGTCAATGTCCAGCAGCGCGCTGACCTCGGCGCTGATGCGCTGGAGTAGGCCAAGGGCGCGGGCCTCAGCGCCTGCCGCACGCGGCATCGGCAGCGATCCGGTCGGAGGCGGATCATCCCGGATCGGCTGGAGCGTGCCCGTCTCCAATGCCGTCAACAGGGCGTCCACGACCTGTGGGGCGAAGTGGCTCCCCCGGCAGCGACGCACCTCCGCCATCACGTCTTCCCAGCTCATCGCGAGGCGGTACGGACGATTGGACAGCATCGTCTCGAAGGCATCAGCGAGGCCCACGATCGCCGCGCCGAGGGGGATCTCCTCCCCGGCGAGCCCGTCCGGGTAGCCGTGTCCGTCGTACCGCTCGTGATGGTGCCGGATGATCGGGACGATGGGAGCGAGCGCCGGGTTGTCGGCCAGGATGCGGGCGCCCAGATCGGGGTGACGACGGATCATCGTCCACTCGTCAGCGTCGAGCTTGCCCGGCTTCTGCAAGACTCGATCGGGGATACCGATCTTGCCCACGTCGTGCAGGAGCCCGGCCAGCTCGATAACCTCCACCTCGGACGGCGGGAGCCCCATGGTCTGCGCAATCTGCCGGCTGTAGGCGGCGACACGCCGGGAGTGGTTGTGGGTGTATGGGTCCTTCGCGTCGACGGCGGCTGCGAGCGACGCGACCGAGGCACGGTAGAGATCGCGCGTCCGGTCGGCCAGAAGAGCACGCTCGAGGGCGACCGCCACCTGGTGCGCGAGGAGACGCAAGAGCGCGGTGTCCAACTCCCCGGGCGTGCGCGGCTCCGGGTGGAAGAGCGCAAGAGTCCCCAGCAGGTCGTCCTGCTCCCCGATGAGCGGGACGGACCAGACGGTGTGAAGCACAGGGAACCGCGCCGCCAGCTCAGCCGCACGGGGCCAGCGCGGATCGGCTGCCAGGTTGGTCGCCACCACCAGATCCCGCTCGACGGCCGCTGTGCCGCAGGGCGTGGTGCCGAGCGCGATGTGCTTGATCTCCTCGGCCGCGCCCGCTGGCAGGCCGGTGCTGGCCGTCAGCGTCAGTAGATTGTGGGGTCGATCGAAGAGATGCAGTACCGCGCCGCCGCTCCGGATCACGGCCGAGATTTCCTCGACCGCGACCTCGGCGATCGCCTCCGGCGTCGGTGCGCTGTTCAGCCGCCGTGCCAGGCTATGCACGCTCGTCAGAATCTCACGATGGCGGTCGGCGGCCTTCACCAGGCGCTCCTGCTCGATTGCGAGCGCCGCATCCTCCGCGAAGTACTCTGCGAGCGCGACCTGCTCCGCGGAGAACGGCTCCGCGCTCGCGCGGTGCAGGCACAACGCGCCGAGCAACTCATCCCCGACGCTGATCGGGAGCATCAAGCACCATGGGGACCGCCCGGCGCCGCTGAGGTCCGGACCGACCCAGCAGGTACGCCGCATCTCCGGATCATCCCATTCGGGCGGGAGCGGCGGCGGGACCAGATCGTCATGCCCACTCCCGGCGATGACGCGTGGGTGACTGTTGTGCCCCTCTCCTTCCGTCGCGTGGACAACGACAGCCGCGGCATCGCTCCCCGTCGCCGGCGCCAGCTCACGCAACGCCCCGGCGAACAGGGACTCCAGCGACTCCCCGGCGAGCAACCCACGGACAAGCGCGGCCAACACATGTGCCCTGCACGCGCCGTATGGAGATGCACCGTTGACCCCTACCGCGTGCGTGCACGCGTGTGCGACTTGGTCCCGCACGATGCTTCGCTCCATCTCTAGATACCCTGACGGGAGTATCGGCAAAGAGACGCGCATGCGGCAGGGGCGATAAGTCATGGACTATCGGGTACCCGCGTCCTGACTACCGCGTACGAACGATATCATCGGACGAGCGCGGCACCGTCCTCGGCCCTTGCCCGTGCTTGGTAGGCCCGGTTACGATGCAGACCACACGGCATGCCTGTTCCGACAAGGAGAGCGAGGCGCGGGTGGGCAAGGACTACGCGGGGTACAGCTTCTGGCTTGCGACATCGGGTGACGACCTGACGCCGCGGCCGCCGTTGGACGGCTCGATCGAGGTCGATGTGGCCATCCTGGGCGCCGGGTTCAGCGGACTGTGGACCGCCTACTACCTGCTCCAGCGGCAACCCTCGCTGCGCGTCGCTCTGATCGAGGCCGAGATCGCCGGCTTCGGCGCGTCCGGGCGCAACGGCGGATGGTGCAGCGCGAGCTTCCCGTACCCGCTGGCCAAGCTCGCCCGACGGCACGGTCGCGAGGGGGCGCTGGCGCTCGTGCGAGCGATGCGTGACACCGTCGACGAGGTGGGACGGGTTGCACGTGCCGAAGGGTTGGAGATCGACTACGTCAAGAGCGGCACGCTGCTCCTGGCCCGCGGTGACCACCAACTCCCCGCGCTGCAGGCGGCGTTCCGCAGCGCGCAGGAGCTCGGGGTTGCCGACGACTACGAGTGGCTCGACGCTCGCCAGGCCGCGGAGAGGATCCGGGTGACCAACGTCCGCGCGGCGTACTTCAACCCACACTGCGCCACGATCCATCCCGGCAAGCTGGTGCGCGGGCTGGCACGGGTGGTCGAGCGCATGGGCGCGACCATCTACGAGCAGACACCGGTGACCGCCTTCGAGCCGCGTCAGGCGGGAGTACCGGGCAGCCAGCCGCGGCTGATCACGACACGGGGCGATGTGCGCGCTGAGGTGGTGGTTCTGTGCGGGGAGGCCTACCTCTCGCGGCTGCCCGGCCTGCGCCGCCAGTTGATCCCGGTCTATACGCAGATCGCGATCACCGAGCCGCTCAGCGAGGCGCAGTGGGCCGAGATCGGCTGGGCGGGACGGGAGACCGTGGCGTCGATGCGGCTGGGGGTGGACTACCTGCAGCGCACCGCCGACGGCCGCATCGCGTTCGGGGAGCGTGGCTCACCCTACCGCTTCGGCTCTCGCATCAGCGACGACGACGATGTCTACGAACCTGCCCGCGCCGCCCTGGAGCGCATGACCCTGGAGTGGTTCCCCATGCTGCGCGGCGTGCGCTTCACCCACCACTGGGGCGGGCCGATCGGCATGCCGCGCGACCGGATGCCGACGATCGACTACAACCGCCCGACCGGGATCGCCACTGCCCGGGGCTATACCGGCCTCGGCGTCGGGACCACCAACCTGGCAGGACGGATCCTCGCCGCGCTGATCTGTGACGACGACTCCCCGCTGCGCCGCTTGCCGATCGTGGGACACCGCTCGCCCAACTGGGAGCCGGAGCCGCTGCGCTGGATCGGCACGCGCTACGTGCAGCGCACCCTGCGCAAACGCGACGAGGAGATGGAGCGCACCGGCGTCGCGCCCCGGCGGCGCTCCCTCGCCGAGCGACTCTGGCAGCGCTCATAGTCCCGCACCCCAACTCGTCGCCCTGGCCGAACAATCGTTCTCATCCTGTCCTCATGGACAGGTGACAACCGCCCATGTGTACGTATACTTAGAACAGATGATCGCATGTCAGCCGGACAGCGGTGTGTCACCGCCCGAAGGGCATCCGAGAGGGGGTCTTGATGGCGACGATCCAGCCCATTCTCCACGTGCCGGACGTCGACGCCACACTGCGTTACTACCGCGACGTCCTGGACTTCACGGTGGACTACGTCCTCCCCGATGAGACTGGGCGAACGATCCACGCGGAGCTGAACTGGCGCGGCGCTGATCTGATGCTGGCACCCACCGACACGTTGTCACCGGTGGCTCGCTCGCTCCTCGGCGCCGGGGTCATCCTGTACCTGACCGACCCCAACGGGGACATCGATACCTTCTACGAGTGCGTGCGGGAGCGAGGCGCTCAGATCGTGGACCCGATCAAGACCCAGGAGTGGGGCCACCGGACCTTCACCGTCAGCGACCCCGACGGCTACCGGCTGATGTTCGCCGCGCCGGTGCAGGAGCCGGGCCCGAGCGTGGTGGCGGACTAGTGTCGCTCACCGGCCCACCGACCGCTCAGACCGCCGCCCGGCGCTCACCGGGCAAGCGGACGCAGAGACAACCCGACGCTCGCCTCACCCCGGAGGGAGCAGCGCCATGATACCCCTCGACCCCTGGATCGCTCATCGCCTTGCCGGAGACCGGCAGGCGGAGCAGATCCAGCGCGCGGAGCAGGAGCGTACGCTCGGCGTGGCCACAACCGGCCGGGAGCCGACGCGCTCTGCCCGGCGCTTCATTGGCGGCCTGCTGATCCAGGCCGGTGTCTGGATCGCCGGGAGGCCGCTCAACCCGGAGGTGGCTGCCGGGCGCGACCGGGTACTCCCCGCGAAGACGTGACCCGTGTCGGTGGCTTCAGGCGGGCGACCCGGAGCCGCTGGCACGGCAACCCATGCGCATCGCCGGCGATCGTCCCAGAACCCGCCGGGATCATGCTCGGGGTGAGGGCTCTGCGGCGCTCACCCCGCCGCGGCCACTCCGCGCGCGAACCGCGCATGGGAAAACAACGCGATGTTGTGCGCCGTCCGGCCGTCGAGTGCCAGGTCGGCCAGCACTTCGCCGACGACGCTGGCGGCCTTGAAGCCATGGCCCGAGAAACCGCAGGCAAACACCACCTGCGGGTACTCCGGGTGCCGGTCGATCACCCAGTGCCGGTCGGGGGTCATCGTGTACATGCAGGTCAATGTCTGCATCACCTCGCCGCCCGCACCCGGCAGGTAGTCGTTCAGCCGCTCGCGCAGCGCCGCGACCTCTCCCGGGTCGATCTCACGGCGGATCGTCTCAGGCGTCGTTGGCTCGCCGACATCATGCCGGCCGAATTTGACACCGTGCCCCGGTAGCGCGGTGAAGGCGGCGTAGAACCCCTCCGGTACCTCCCACATCGCCCAGGGGCAGCGACCCAGTCCGAAGCGCTCCTCGTCGTCCGGCTGGAAGTGTGCGTGGACGATCCGCCACACCTCCAGCGGCACCCCGAGGCCTGACAGAAGCGAACCCGCCCACGGCCCGGCCGTGACCACCAGCCGCCCGGCGTGGTACGTTCCCTGCTCCGTCTCCACCCGTCCACCGTCGCCGTCGGCCGCCCACCGTCGCACCGGCTCGGCGCAGCGCAGGTGTGCGCCGTGGGCACGCGCCAGATCCAGGTGCGCCACGACGCACGCCTCCGGGTCCATCAGCCCGGCCCCCGGCTCGTAGACCGCCATCTGCCCATCGCGCAACCGGTAGGCAGGGAAGCGGCGGTTCACCTCAGCGGCATCCAGGTACTCGTGCGGCACCCCATGCGCCCGCGCGCTGGCGAGGGTCCCACTCACCAGTTCCGTGTCGGGCGCACCGAAGCAGAGCCCGCCGGTCACGGTGAGCAGCGTCCGCCCCGACGCTTCCTCCAGCTCCCGCCACAGCGCCATCGCCCGCCGCACCAGCGGCACGTACTCCGGCGCCTCGTAGTACGCCTCCCGGTAGATCCGTGTCTTTCCGTGCGACGACCCGAACGGGTGCGGCGGCGTTTGGGCATCCAGACCCAGCACCCGCGCGCCGCGGGAGGCGAGATGGTACGCCGCCGCGCTCCCCATCGCCCCTAGTCCCATCACGATCACATCGTAGGCCTCAGATGGCCGACTCCCCATCGACGCCCACCTTCCCGCTCCGGTTCCCGGAGGATGGTCCTATCGTCACCGTCTATCGCCAGTGTGCCGACATTGTACCCGTGATACCCGACCCCGCCGTGCCAGGCTGTCCCCTTACGTGGTACCAATGGGTGGAGTGCGAGGCCCTATGCAATTGTGCAGGCGGTCGGCATGTGCCCGGGGCTGAAGCCACCGGCATCAAGCGCGGGAGGCCAGGACGGGTCGCTCCCCTCTCCCAAGGTTGGGAGAGGGGTCGGGGATGAGGGCCATTCTCGGCGGATTGAGCCCGGCAGGGACGCCCGCGCGCCACGTTGCGCTACAATCGCCTCACAAACCCCGACATGAGTTGAGGTTCGAGGCGGGAGGGACCGGTGGCGAAGCCGAAGTGGACCAGCGCCGAGTTGACACCGGGAGAGCTGTCGGCGCGCAGCGGCGTCTCGATCTCCGCGCTCCATTTCTACGAGCGCAAGGGCCTCATCCACAGCCGGCGCACGCCGGGGAACCAGCGCCGCTATCCCCGGGAGACGCTGCGTCGCGTCGCGTTCATCCGGGTATCGCAGCGGGTCGGCATCCCACTGGCTGAGATCCGGGCTGCTCTGGACACGCTGCCGGAGGGCCGCACGCCCAGCCGCGAGGATTGGGAGAGACTCTCGGAGCGCTGGCGCCGTGATCTGGATCGGCGGATCGAGCAGCTCATCCGCCTGCGCGACGACCTGACGAATTGCATCGGCTGCGGCTGTCTCTCGCTCGATCGCTGCGCGCTCGCCAACCCGCGCGACCGCCTCGGCGACGAGGGCCCCGGCCCGCGCCTCCTCGCGGTTGAGGGCGACTGATTCGTCGGCCGATGCCGCGTCCGGGATCGCCGCCTACGCCGCTGCCTCCGCGCGCGGCGGGGCGAGTTGCGTGCGGTACAGCTCCGCGTAGCGGCCACGGGCCGCCAGCAGGTCGTCGTGACGGCCACGCTCCACGATCCGGCCGCCTTCCACGACGAGGATCAGGTCGGCGGCGCGGACGGTCGACAGCCGGTGGGCGATCACCACCACCGTGCGGCCGGCTAGCGCGTCGGTCAGCGCCTCGGAGACGGCCGCCTCGGATGTGGAGTCCAGGTGTGCGGTCGCCTCGTCGAGGATCACCACCCGCGGGTCGGCGAGCAGCAGCCGCGCGATCGTCAACCGCTGGCGTTCGCCGCCCGACAGCCGGTAGCCCCGCTCGCCGACGACGGTGTCCAGCCCGTCCGGGAGCGTCGCGACGACGTCCGCGAGCCGCGCCCGCCGCAGCGCGTCCCACAGTTCCTCGTCCGTGGCCTCGGGGCGAGCCAGGCGCAGGTTCGCCCGAACCGTGTCGTGGAACAGGTGCCCGTCCTGGGTCACCATTCCCACCGTCTCGCGGATCGACGCCGCCGACAGGTCGCGCACGTCGATCCCGGACAACCGCACCGCACCGCTGTCGACATCGTAGAGCCGAGGAATGAGCTGCGCGATGGTCGACTTCCCGGCGCCGGATGACCCGACCAGGGCGACCATCTGCCCTGGCTCGGCGCGGAACGACACGCCGTGGAGCACCTCGACCCCACCGCGCGTGTCGAGTTCAGCGACGTCTTCCAGCGACGCGAGCGATACCTTGTCTGCCGAGGGGTAGCTGAAGTGCACGTCGTCGAACTCGACGGAGACGGGGCCGTCGGGCACCCGGCGGGCATCCGGCTTCTCCTTGATGAGCGGTTCCAGGTCCAGCACCTCGAAAACACGCTCGAAGCTCACGAGTGCGCCCATGACCTCCACCCGCGCCCCGGCCAGGGCAGTAAGCGGCGCGTAGAGCCGGGTCAGCAGCAGGGCCAGCGCCACGACCGCGCCCGCGTCCAACTGCCCCCGGAGCGCATAGAAGCCGCCGAGCCCGTACACGAGAGCCAGTGCCAGCGCCGAGACCAGCGTCAGCGCCGTGATGAAGACCCACTGCAGCATCGCAGACCGGACACCGATGTCGCGCACCCGCCGGGCACGGGCTGCGAACTCCCGCGACTCCTCCTCCGGCCGGCCGTACAGCTTCACCAGCGTGGCGCCAGGCGCGGAGAAGCGCTCCGTCATCTGCTCGAGCATCGCCGCGTTGTGGTTGGCCGCCTCACGCCGGAGCTGCGCCAACCGCGTGCCCATGCGCCGCGCCGGGAGGACGAACAGCGGGAGCAGCAATAAGGCCAGTAGGGTGATCTGCCAGGAGATCTCAACCATCACCGCGAGCGTGAGCGCCAGCATTACCAGGTTGCTGACCACGCCGGAGAGCGTGTCGCTGAACGCACGCTGGGCGCCGATCACGTCGTTGTTCAGGCGGCTTACCAGCGCGCCGGTGCGGGTACGGGTGAAGAACGCGATCGGCATGCGCTGCACATGGTCGAACACCGCAGTGCGGAGATCGAGGATCAGCCCCTCGCCGATCCGCGCCGATAGCCAGCGATTCAGGATCCCTATCCCGGCTTCCGCGACCGCGATGGCAGCGATGAGGCTCGCCAGCAGCACGACCCGGCGTGCTGATGCTCCCGCGATGATGGCGTCCACCACGCGCCCGGCGAGGATCGGGGTGGCGACCGCAAGGATCGCCAGGACCACGCTGAGGGCCAGGAACAGCACAAGCTGTCTCCGGTGAGGCCGGGCGAACGCGGCGATCCGCCGCAGCGTGGCTCGAGAGAACGGACGCCGGTCCTGCTCCGCTCGCAGCACCTTGAACAGTGAATCCCAGGCGACGGCTTCCATGTCTGTGGCTCCTCGTGAGTCGTGGGCGACGGCGGATCGGGCTCCGGCGACCCGCGCTCCGAATGGCACCAGCCGTGCCCCCACTTGAGAGGACAGCGTACGGCTCGTGCATGGAGGTCGCCGCCACACCGGCGACGACACGCACACCTTACAACCTCAACATTGGTTGAGGTCAAGGCATTCCGGATTCGAGGAAGGTTCGGAAAGCCCGTTCAGGTTACCAGCAGCCAGAGGGCGACACCAACGCCGTAGATCAGCACCACCGCCCGCAGGCGACTCGGGCTCAGCCGCCGGGCAACGCGCACGCCGAGATAGCCTCCGGTCCAACTGGCCACGGCCATCAGCGCCGCCACCGGCCAGACGACGGGCCCGAACAGGGCAAAGTACAGAGCGGACACTCCATTGATGACCACGCTGAGCAGGCCCTTCAGCGCGTTCAGCCGCTGCATGTTGTCCCGTAGGAAAATCCCGAGGAAGGCAAGGATGAGGATCCCGAGCCCGGCAGTGAAATAGGCTCCATAGATGGACGCCAGCAACTGCGCGCCGATCACACCCGCGGAGCGCTCGCCGCTGGCGTCGTCCCCCTGGCGGCGTAGCACCCAGAGCGCCAGCCGCTCCTGCACCGCCAGGAGCGCGCAAGCGAACAGGATCAGGAACGGCACGATCTGGTCGAAGAGCCGGGCCGGGCTGGCCAGGAGGAGCACCGACCCGATCAACGACCCGACAACCGAGGTGATTCCGAGCAGGACGATGCGGTCCCGCTGGCCCTCCAGCTCGCGGCGGTAGGCCAGCGACCCGCCGATGGTGCCGGGCCAGACCGCGACGGTGTTGGTCACGTTCGCGGTGATGCTCGGGTAGCCCACCGCCAGCAGCGCCGGGAAGGAGATCAGTGATCCGCCACCGGCGACGGCGTTGATCCCACCGCCGATGAAGCCGGCGCTGCCGAGCAACGCCGCCTCCCCCAGCGTCACCATGTGGCGACCATACTCATGTCATCCCCCGCCTCACCAACCCTCGCCCGACATGACCGCACCGGGACGCGGGACACCCTGGCATTGTCCACTGCGCACCGCTGAGTGTCCACAGCCCGCCACGCAGCGCCACGTGCCGGAAGGGGCGTACGTATAGGGCTTCAGCGGAGAGCCGCAGCGTCTCTTTACTTGACACCTTACGGCGTCCGGTGTAGGATACTGATGATTACGGGCGCCCCGCCGGTTCCGAGAGGCACAGGCCATCATGAAAGTATCGACGCGTGGCGAATACGGAATGCGGGCGATGGTGTCGCTAGCCCGAATGTACGGCCAGGGGCCGGTGCCGCTGGCCGCCATCGCATCCGATTCCGCCGTGCCGGCAGCATATCTCGAACAGTTGATGGGGCCGCTTCGCCGGGCGGGCCTGGTGACGAGCACGCGCGGTGCACATGGCGGCTACGAACTGGCGCGTCCACCCGCCGAAGTTCGCGTCGGCGAGGTCTACCGGGTCATGGAAGGTCCCATCGCCCCCATGGCTTGTGTCAGCGAAGACAGTGGCGACGAGGACCTCTGCCCCATCATCGACGGCTGCGCCACCCGCGCAGTTTGGATCAAGGTCCGCGACAGCATCGCCGCCGCGCTCGACTCGACGACCCTGGCCGACCTGCTGGATCAGCACGCCGCGGCGGCACGCTGACGCCCATGACCGGCGGGCTGTCGATGGCGCCTACACCCACTCAACTCCCTGCATGCTCGCAACACATCACTTAGAGGAGGGGTCCGTGAACCAGACGGACATCTATCTCGATCACGCTGCAACCACGCCGCTGGACCCTGCGGTCCTGGAGGCCATGATGCCGTATCTCACCACGCGGTTCGGCAACCCCTCCAGCATCTACGCCGCTGGCCGGGACGCCCGCGCCGGGCTCGACTGGGCTCGGGCCAGCATCGCCAAGATCCTCAACTGCCAGGCGCGTGAGATCGTCTTCACCAGCGGCGCAACCGAGGCGGACAACCTTGCCGTCAAGGGTGTCGCCTGGAAGCACCGGCTCCAGCACCCCGACCGCCCCGGCCACATCGTCACCACCGCGTTTGAGCACCACGCCGTGCTCCACAGCGTCGAGTACCTGGAGAAGTTCGGGTTCGAGGCGACATACGTCCGGCCCGGGCCCGACGGCATCGTCCGGGTCGAAGACATCGCCGAGGCCATCCGCGACGACACTATCCTGATCTCGGTCATGTACGCCAACAACGAGATCGGGACCATTCAGCCGATCTCGGAGATCGGGAAGCTGGCCCGCGAGCGCGGCATCCCGTTCCACACCGACGCGGTGCAGGCAGCCGGCTGGCTCCCGCTCGACGTCCAGGCGCTCAACGTGGATCTCATGTCGCTGTCGGCCCACAAGTTCTACGGGCCGAAGGGTGTCGGCCTCCTCTACGTCCGCCGCCAGACCCCGATTCTCTGGCAGCAGAGCGGCGGCGCCCAGGAGAACAACCATCGCGCCGGGACCGAGAACGTGGCAGGGATTTACGGCATGGCGGTCGCCCTCCAGCGCGCCGTGCAGGAGCAAGAGGCGCGCACGGCCCATGTCCAGGCACTGCGGGACCGGCTGATCGACGCGCTGCTCACCCGCATCCCCGGCACCCGGCTCAACGGAGACCGGGAGTTGCGCCTGCCCAACAACGTCAACGTCTCGTTCGAGGGCGTCGAAGGGGAGACCGTGCTCCTCAACCTCGACATGCACGGCATCGCCGCCTCCAGCGGTTCGGCCTGCACCACCGGCTCGACCGAGCCGAGCCACGTGCTCACGGCGATCGGACTGCCCCCGGCGCTCGCCACCAGCAGCATCCGGCTCACCCTCGGCAAGGACAACACCGCCGAGGAGATCGACCGCGCCGTCGAGGTGCTGGCCGACACGGTCGCCCGCCTGCGCAAGATGGCCGTCGTTTCGGCCGACTGAGCCGCCAGCGGCTCGCAGGAGCGCCCGCACCGTGCCGGCTCACGTTTGGGACATGACCGGAGCCGACACGATGCGGGCGTTTTAGTACCCACACGATTGGACACACATGTACCAGCGAGACTACCTGCTCCGCCTGATCGCCCAGATGACGGAGGTCCTCGCCGTCGTGCTGCGGCTGAGGCGGCGCGGGGAACCGGAGCAGGCGCAGGCACTGATCGATCAGACCATGGGGCGCCTCGTCGGACTCCATCTCGCCGACGCCGATAGCCTCGACGCCGAGCAGATCGCCAGCCTCCTCCGCGTCGTCAAGGCCGATCACCCCGGCCCGCCAACGGTCGCCGAGCAACTGACCGTGATCGCGACCCTCCTGCATGAGTCTGCGGACCTGCGGACGACCGACTGGGCCTTCGAGCGGGAGTACGCCCGCCGCGTCAAGGCGCTCATGCTGTACCTGATCGTGCTCCACGATGAGGAGCCGGACTCGGCCCAGGCGATCGAAGGGGTCGACACCGTGCTCCGTGCGCTGGACGGCTACGAGTTGCCGGGAAGGGTGCGCGACGAGCTGTGGCAGCACTTCGCGCGGCGCGGGCAGTACGCCCGGGCGGAGGACTGGTTGTTCACGCTGGTCGACGACCCGGAGGCGCCGGATGACATCCTCGAACGCGGGATGGTCTTCTATATGCGACTATGTGAGCTAAGTGACGCAGACCTGGAGGCCGGGAATCTCCCCCGGGACGAGGTTGACACCGGCCTGGCCGAGCTGCGAGCCATCGCGGCTCGGGCCATGCCCGGCAAGGGCGAGGCAGAAGGAGGTGACGCATGAGCCCAAACCGGCTGGAGGGGAAGGTCGCGATCGTGACCGGTGCCGCGAAGGGCATCGGCAAGGGGATCGCGCGCGTGCTGGCGGCGGAGGGCGCCAAGGTCGTTATCGCGGATGTCGATGAGGCCCGAGGGATGGCGACGGCGGAGGAACTCCGGCAGGCCGGGCAGGAGGTTGACTTCATCCGCACCGACGTCACGAAGCGGTCGGACGCCGAGGCGATGGCGAGCTTCGCGGTGAGCCGTTTCGGCGGGCTCCACATCCTCTGCGCCAACGCCGGGATCTTCCCGTCGGCTCGGATCGAAGACATGACCGAGGCCGACTGGGACCTGGTGCACAACATCAACCTCAAGGGCACCTTCTTCACCGTCCAGGCTTGCCTGCCCCACATGCGGCAGCAGCGCTACGGGAAGATCGTCGTCACCTCTTCGATCACCGGGCCGGTCACCGGATTCCCTGGCTGGGCTCACTACGGGGCCAGCAAGGCGGGCCAGATGGGGTTCATTCGGACGCTGGCCATCGAGGTCGCGCGCGACAACATCACGGTCAACGCCGTGCAGCCCGGCAACATCCGCACCGAGGGCATGGAGGATGTCGGGGAGGAATACATCCGCCAGGCCGAGGCCGTCATCCCGATGGGGCGGCTGGGCACCCCGGAGGATGTCGCCTACGCCGTGCTCTTCCTGGCCAGCGACGAGTCGAACTACATCACCGGCCATGCCATCGTCGTGGACGGCGGCCAGATCCTGCCGGAGTCACCGATGGCCCTCTCCTGAGGGGCGCGGGCATCGCACGGTGCTTGGCCCGGGCGCGTTGGGGAGCTCATCCCTCGTCCTCGGGCCCTGGCAGGTCGTCGGGGGGAGGTGGTAGTTCGGCGAGGCTGCCGAGGCCGAAGAAGCGCAGGAACTCGGTGGTGGTGCCGTACTGGATCGGGTTGCCCGGCGCCTGGAGCCGGCCGACCGGCTCGATCAGGCCGCGCGCGAGCAGGGTCTGAAGCACGCCGCTGGAATCGACGCCGCGGATGGTATCAATCTCGCCGCGCGTGATAGGCTGACGATAGGCCACGAGCGCCAGCGTCTCCAGCGCCGCCTGCGACAGGCGCACCGTCCGCTCCAGGCCGAGGAAGCGCTGCACCTGCCGCGCATAGCGCGGCGACGACACGACCTGCACTTGATCCTCGCCGCACCACTGCACCATCAGCCCGACGGCGTCCAGGCGCGCGGCCAGCTCCTCGAGTGCAGCCCGCGCCTCGGCCAGGGTACATCCCACGTGCTGGGCCAGCACCGCCACCGGCACCGGGTCGCTCGCTACGAAGAGCAACGCGCCAAGCGCGGCGGCCCGCTCCTCTTCCGCCACCTGTTCGAGCGGCAACTGGAAGGGCTGAACCGAGGGTTCAGTCATCGGCCGCCTCCGCCGCACTGTCGAGCCGCCAGACCTCGATCTCGCCGAAGAGCGTGGACTGGGTCGCGTCGACGACCCGCTGGCGCAGCAGCGAGAGCAGCGCGATGAAGCCCACGAGGTACTCCCCCCGGCTCGGCGAGTCGCCGAGCAGCGCGCTGAACCGGCTTCGGTCGCGGAGGCGCGACAGCAGGCGGCTCGTCATCTGCGCCAGCGTGATGATCGGCGTAGGGCGGTACGGGCGCGGTGCCGGGCGGACGCGTCCGAAGCAACGGCGCAGCGCGCGGAGCAGCGACGGCAGCGGCACCGGTGCCAGGTGCTCGGTCACGGGGAGGCCATCCAGCCGCGCGGGAGGACGCGCAAAGGCACGCAGCCCGCTCCGCTCCCGCACCTGCAGATGCCCTGCCGCAGCTTTCACGGCCTGGTAGACCCGGAGCTGGCGCGTCAGATCGTCCGGCTCCGGCTCCTCCACCTCCTGCGGCGGCGCCGGGAGGAGCGAGCGCGACTTGAGCGCCAGCAGCCGCGACGCGACAGCCGTGAACTCAGCCAGCAACTCGGGCGGGGTATCCGACAGCGCCGCGACGTAGGCGAGGAACTGGTCGGTCACTGCCACCAGCGACACGTCGGTGATGTCGAGCTGGTTCCGCTCGATCAGGCGCAGCAAGACGTCCAGCGGCCCCTCGAAGGTGGGCAGCCGGAGCTGGCAGTCGGCAAGTCGCAAGGGCGGCGCGACCGTCACCCCCACCCTTCCATCCCTTCATCCGCCGCCTGGAGCAAGCGCAAGCCAGGATCCTCCACGGCCTCGGCGTGGTGGTGCGCGATGAGCCAGCACACCCGCTCGTTGCAGCCGGCCTGGCGCGCCTGTTCCGCCCCCAGGCGCGCGTGCTCCCGGGCAAGGTACAGCCCGTGCCGCCAGCGATCGCGGCCAGGGCGCGCCAATGCCGCAAGCAGCCCGGGCGCGAAGCGGCCCAGCAGCACTGCCGCGACGCGCTGCGACACACCGGTGCGCGCCCGCTCGTCCGCCTTGCCCACGTCGTGCAGCAGCGCCGCCAGCAAGACGTCACAATCCTGGCAGCCCTGAGCAACCAGGCGCCGGTAGACCCCCAGCAGGTGCGCACGGTCGGCACGGCTCAGGCGCGCCAGCAGCGCCCACTGCTCCGGGGTCACGAGTCGCCGCAACTCGCGATCCACCGCCCCGCGGCGCGGGCGGATGTAGGCGAAGAACTGCACGACCCGCTGGACCGGTCGCGCCGCCGCGCCGGCCGGGAGCGGTCCACCACCCAGCCCCATACGACACATGGCTAGATCGGCACAGGGCCGGCGATCAGCGACCTGAGGAGGCCGTAGACCGGTGCGTACATCGATACCAGGATCGGTTGGCCGATCCGCCCGATCATGATCAGCCCCAGCAGGATCAGGACACCGTACCGCTCCAGCGGCGCAAGGTAGGGGTACCAGAAGTCGGGCAAGAGCCCGGTCAGGATCTTGTGGCCGTCGAGCGGCGGGATCGGGATCAGGTTGAACGACGCCAGCAGGATGTTGACGAAGACCATTCGGTTCAGGAAGACCTCGGCCGCGTACGGCAGGTCCGCCTGCCCGAAGCGGAGCGGGATGATGAACAGCGTCGCCAGCACGATATTCGACGCCGGCCCGGCCAGTGCCGTCAGCGCCACGCCCCGCTGCCGGCCGCGCAGGCGCGCAGGGTTGATCGGGACCGGACGGCCCCAGCCGATGCCGAAGCCGGCGACGGCGATCAGCATCATGCCGAGGAACCCGATCGGGTCGAAGTGCGCGATCGGGTTCAACGTGATCCTGCCCTGACGCTGGGCGGTATCGTCGCCGAGCATCAGGGCAGACCACGCATGGCAGAACTCGTGCACGGTCGTCGCGATCACGAACGCGAGCATCGTCATGATGATAACGGTCGCGTCCGGTCGCGCGCCGGGAAAGCCGATCACGAGTGGAGCCGCTCGATCCTAGCGCTAGGCCCCCGAGTTCGGATAGAGGTGGCAGGCCACGAAGTGCCCACCGCCCTGATCCACGAACCGGGGCTCGATCGTCCGGCACACATCCATCGCGTACGGGCAGCGCGTGTGGAAGTGGCAGCCGGACGGCGGGTTGATCGGGCTCGGCACGTCGCCGGTCAGGATGATCCGCTCGCGCTTCTTCTCCACGACCGGGTCCGGGATCGGCACCGCCGACAGTAGCGCCTTGGTGTACGGGTGCAGCGGGTCCTCGTAGAGCGCGTTGCGGTCCGCCAGCTCCACGATCTTCCCGAGGTACATCACGGCCACCCGGTCCGAGATGTGCCGCACCACGCTCAGGTCGTGGGCGATGAAGAGGTACGTGAGCTGGAATTGCTCCTGCAGATCCTCCAGCAGGTTGATGATCTGCGCCTGGATCGACACGTCGAGTGCCGACACCGGCTCATCGGCCACGATGAACTCCGGGTTCGCCGCCAGCGCCCGGGCCACGCCGATACGCTGCCGCTGACCGCCCGAGAACTCGTGCGGGTAGCGGTTGGCGAAGTACGGGTTCAGACCGACCGTCTCCAGCAGCTCCTGGACCCGCTCGTTCCGCTGGTTCTTCGGCACCAGGTTGTGGATCTGCATCGGCTCGCTGATGATGCTGCCGACCGTCATGCGCGGGTTGAGCGACGCATACGGATCCTGGAAGATCATCTGGAGATAGCGCCGCATCTTGCGCATCTGGCCGGCGTCGAGCTTCGTCAGATCCTGGCCCTTGAAGAGAACCTGGCCGGCAGTCGGCTTGTAGAGCTGCAGGATAGCCCGGCCGGTGGTGCTCTTACCGCACCCCGACTCGCCCACCAGCCCCAGGGTCTCGCCCTTGCGGACCTGGAACGTGACGCCATCAACCGCCTGGACCGCGCCAACCTTCCGCTGGAAGATGATGCCGCGGGTCAGCGGGAAATGCATATAGAGGTCGCGCACGTCGAGCAGGATTTCGCCCTGCTTGACCTCGCCGTTGCTTGTCACCTGCTCCGTCGCCATCGCCTATGCCCTCGGCCCTTCCTTGCTGACTTCCTCCCAGTACCAGCAGGCTGATCGATGCCGCTCATTCACGTCAAGCAGCGGCGGATTCTTCTGCTCACACTTCTCACGCGCATAGTCGCAGCGAGGGAGGAACGGGCACATGTCCGGCAGGTCAATGAGGTCCGGCGGCAGACCGCGGATCGGCTGGAGCTTCTCCTTGACCTGCGCGTCCAGGCGCGGGATCGAGTTCAGCAGGCCAACCGTGTACGGGTGCCGCGGGTTGGCGAACAGCTCCTCCGTCGGTGCCGTCTCGACGATGTGCCCGGCATACATGACCTGGATGCGATCCGTCATGCCGGCCACGACCCCCAGGTCGTGGGTAATCATCATCAACGCGGTGTTGTGCTCCTGCTGCAGGTTCCGCATCAGGTCGAGAATCTGGGCCTGAATCGTCACGTCGAGCGCGGTGGTCGGCTCGTCGGCGATCAGCATCCGTGGGTTGCAGGAGAGGGCCATCGCGATCATCACGCGCTGGCGCATACCGCCCGAGAACTGGTGCGGGTACTGGTCCACCCGCTCCTCGGCGTTGGGGATACCCACCATCTTCAGCAACTCGATGCTGCGCTGGCGTGCCTGGCTGCGGCTCATCCCCAGGTGCAGCTCGAGTGCCTCGCTGATCTGGCGGTTGATCGTCAGCACCGGGTTGAGCGACGTCATCGGGTCCTGGAAGATCATGGCGATCTTATTGCCCCGAATCGAGCGGACCTCTTCGTCGCTCATCTTGAGGATGTCTTCACCCTCAAACAGGATCTCGCCACTGACGATCTTGCCGGGTGGCGATGGGATCAAGCGCATGATCGACATGGCGGTAATGCTCTTACCGCAGCCGCTCTCACCCACCACTCCCAGCGTCTCCCCGGGCATGATGTGGAAGGACACGTCATCGACGGCCTTCACCACACCATCCTGTGTGAAGAACTGGGTTCGCAGGTTCCTCACCTCGAGCAGCGGTTCCATTGCCTCTCCTTCACCTCTCCGCCTGCCGCCGCCACACCGTCACCCGCTCGGCAACCGCGGTGCATTCGCGCTCAACGGCTCCGCTCGCGCGGTTTCCGCGCGAGTTGAGTGCCGATTCCCAACCAGTTTCGAGGTACGGATGCTGAAGCTGCCATCTGCGTCATCGGCAGTGTAGCACGGGCGCCGCAGGTGGTCAAACCTCCCGCTGCCGGCAAATGATATACCGATCTCGATCATTCGCCTACGACCGGAACCCACTGCGCGATATCCGCACGATTGCGCACCAGGATAACGGTAATCTCGCTGCCCTGCAAGCGCTCCGATCGCGCCACCAGTACATGGGGGAACGCGAGCGGCAGGACCGGCAGATCCTGCATCACGTGCTCCTGCATCTGCGCGTAGAGCTCCGCACGCTCCGCCCGGTCAGTGGCCTCAAGTGCCTGCTGCAGCAGCGCATCCACCTCGGCGCTCGCATAGTGCCCGATATTCAGTCCATCGAAAAAGGAGTCCGAGGACCATAGCATACTCTGATCCGGGTCAACCGGCCAGCGGTAGCCCAGGAGCACCGCGTCAAAGTCGCCCTCGCGGACCACGCGCTGCCGTACCGTGCTCCAGGTCTCGAACTGCGGCTCGACCGCGATCCCCAGCGCCTGCCAGCTCCGGATCAGCCACTCCGCCACCTGCCGCCGCCGGGGATTGTCGCCGTTGGTCGTGAGCGTGAAGCGGAGCGGCACGCCGTCCTTCACGCGGACCCCATCCGGCCCGGGCACCCAGCCCGCCTCGTCGAGCAGTCGCCGGGCGGCGTCGAGGTCCGCCCGGTAGACCGTTTCGCTGGTGCGATACGCCCACGAGGCCGGTGGCAGCGTCCCGTCCGCTACGTCTGCGTGGCCTTGCCAGAATTCGGCCACCGCGGCCTCGCGGTCGAGCGCCAGCATCAGCGCCTGCCGCACGCGCGGGTCGCTGAAGAGCGTGCTCTTGGCCGGGTCGAGCTGGAGCGCGACGTAGGTCATATCGAAGCTCGGCAGCCGCTCGATCACCACCCCATCGATCTGCTCCGCCTCAGCCACCATCGCCGGGTCCAGCTCCGCCCAGTCGATCATGCCCTCCCGGAGCGCGGCGAGCAGATCCTCCGGCGAGCCAAGGACCTGGTACACGTACTCCTCGGTCGCCAACGGCCCGCCGTGGTAGCCGGCGTGGCGGCGGAAGAGTATCCGGTCGCCGCGGATCCACTGTTGCAGGCTGAACGGCCCGGTACCGACCGCTGTGCTCAGGCCGAAGGGGCTTGTGACCAGCTCCTCAGGCAGCACACCCGCGAGCGCATGCTGCGGGACGATCCCCAGGGTGGCCAGCGTCGTAAGGAAGGAAGCATCGGCGTGGACCAGGTGGAACTCGACCGTGGCGGAGTCAAGCGCCCGCACCTGACGCACGCGCTCCACAAGGCGCGAGTAGCGCGGCGACCGCACCCGGTCGTTCATCATTGCCTCGTAGGTGAAGACCACATCCCGCGCCGAGAATGGCTGTCCGTCGTGCCAGACGACACCCTCACGCAGGTGGAAGGTATAGGTCAGCCCGTCCTCGGAGACGTCCCACGACTCGGCGAGATCGGGCCGCGGCTCGGCGCTGACCGGGTCGACCGCCACCAGCCCACTGAACACCAGGGAACTGAGCGCCTCGGAGAGCGGGTCGGCGACGAAGAGGGGGTTGAGCGTGCGCGGCTCGGTCAGGCCACCTTCGACGATGCGCCCGCCCTTCACGCTGGGAGTCGACGGGATGGGGGTCGCCGGGCTACCCGCTTGTTCGGCGCCCGGCGTGGCCCACGCGGTGGGCGCCGCGGTGGGCGACGGGGCACCGCGGCCGAACGGCGAGCAGGCCGTGAGCGCCAGCACCAGCGCCAACAGCGCCGCAAGCCGGCCGACGCGGGTTGTCCCGTCCCCCACCATCCGGGACTGCGCACTCCCCCCAGCGATAGCAACTACTCGATCGGCACCCGCGTCAGGTAGTGGCGGTAGGGCGAATCACCCCCGCGCACCAGCGTGAAGAAGATGTCCTGCAGCTTCTCGGTGATCGGCCCACGTTGGCCGTCCCCGATGGGCCGACCGTCGATGGAGCCAACCGCCGCGATCTGAACGCCGGTGCCGCACAAGAACGCCTCGTCCGCGATGTACAGCTCACTGCGGTCGATCGAGCGCTCCTCGACCGGGATGCCCGCATCGCGCGCGAACTCAACGATGCTGCGGCGGGTGATGCCTTCCAGGATGTCGGACGTGACCGGCGAGGTGACCAGCGTCCCGTTGCGCACGATGAAGAGGTTGGCCCCGCTCGCCTCGGCGACCTCGCCGTGCTCGTTCAGCATGAGCGCGTCGTCGTAGCCGGCCTCGGCCGCCTGGTCCTTGGCGAGGGCGGAGTTGATGTAACCGCCGGTGACCTTGCCCCGGCTCGGGATGATGTTGTCCTCGATGCGCTGCCAGGAGGAGACCATCAGGCGCACCGGCTTGCTCAGGTCGAGGTAGTCGTCGAGCGGGATCATGTACACGGCCAGCTCGTCCTTGAGCCCGGTGAGCCGCGGCACCAACTGCAGGCTGGCCTTGTAGATGAAGGGGCGGATGTAGACGTTGTGGCGCGGCGCGTTGCGCCGGACCAGGTCGGTGATGATGCCGCACACGTCATCGGCGCTGTACGGCAGTTCCGCCCGCAGGAGCCGGCCGGAGTGAAGCAGGCGCTGGACGTGGTCCGAGAGCCGGAAGATGTTGATCGTCCGGCCGTCATTGTCGAGGTAGCCGCGGATCCCGCCGAAGGCGCCGGTCCCGTACTGCAGGGCGTGGGTCGCAATGCTGACCTTGGCCTGATCCGATGGGACAAACTCCCCCTCAAAGAACGCGTACTGTAGGAGCGGTGACGTCGTCATCTCACCACGCTTCCCTTCCGGGCCCGAAGGGCGGGCCGGTGCCGAGTGGCCGTCGATCCACCTCGCGCCACTTGCTTGCGCGGGGTACACATGCTGGCCGCATTCTAGCACGGCCCCCGGCACCCCCGCGCAACGGCGCGTTGACGTCCGGCGCATGCTCCCGTATAACCCCGACACCGGAGTGCCGTGCGATGGAGGCGGTGATGACCGAAACGGAATTCTGGCTCGGGTTCCATCTGGTGCCCGGGATCGGCGCGACCCGAGTTGCGCGCCTGCTGGAGCATTTCGGCTCGCTGGCCGCCGCCTGGGAAGCCAACGTGGAGGAGCTGCGCGCCGCGGGGCTAAGCGAGCGTGTCGCCGGGAAGCTGGTGGCGACCCGTCGGCGGATCTCGCTCGAGCGCGAGATGGAGCGCATCGCGCGGGCCGGCGTGTCGCTCGTCACGCTGGCCGATCCGGCCTACCCGCGGCTCCTGCGCGAGATCCCCAGCCCGCCGCTCCTTCTCTACGTGCGCGGCACACTCACCCCGGCTGACGAGCACAGCATCGGCATCGTCGGGACCCGGCGTGCCTCAGCCTACGGCCGGGAAATGACCCGCCGCCTCACCGGCGACCTCGTGCGCGCGGGTCTGACGATCGTCAGCGGCCTGGCCCGCGGCATCGACGCCGTCGCCCACCGCACAGCCCTGGAGATGGGCGGACGGACCATCGCGGTCCTGGGCAGCGGCGT
Organism: Sphaerobacter thermophilus DSM 20745; assembly: GCF_000024985.1. NCBI lineage: Bacteria > Pseudomonadati > Thermomicrobiota > Thermomicrobia > Sphaerobacterales > Sphaerobacteraceae > Sphaerobacter > Sphaerobacter thermophilus. Next base: position 426,703 of record NC_013523.1, on the reverse strand, counting down.
GGACGTCATCTACCCGCCGGAGCACCGGCAACTCGCCGAGCAGGTGGCACAGCAGGGGGCACTTGTGTCAGAGTTTCCTCTTGGCACGCCGCCCGATGGGCCGAACTTCCCGGTTCGGAATCGGCTCATCAGCGGCCTGTCACTGGGCGTGGTAGTCGTCGAAGCGCCACGCCGGAGCGGCGCGCTCATCACTGCCAACTTCGCCGCCGATCAGAGCCGGACCGTCTACGCCGTTCCGGGCTCGGCTATGGCTCCGGGCAGTGAAGGGCCCCTGCAGCTCCTGCGGGATGGAGCGGTCCTTGCGGCGTCGGCAGCAGACATCCTGTCCGACCTCAAGCTGACCGTCCGGCAAGCGAACCTCGAGGCGCGCCAGGCGCTGCCGACCACGAGTGAGGAGGCGGACGTGCTCCACTATCTCGACGGCGAGCCGCGCCACATCGATGAGATCGCGCTGGAGTCGGGCCTTGCGATTAGCCGGCTGAGTGCGCTCCTCCTGGAGATGCAGCTCAAGGGCCTGGTTCGCAACGTTGGCCATCAACACTACGTTCGGGCCTGAGGTTTGAGGGAGGGACGGACGACGGTCCGTCCGACGCCCGATCCAGGCGCATGAACCAGATGTCATACTCATTGGCTTGGCGCACGTCCCGCCGCTCATAACCCTGTCATCCTGGCCGGGTATGCTGTCATCCAAAGGGCGGCGATAGAGCCTGCGCCGCCGGTCACGCCCGGTGAAAGGACGAGGCTTGATGGCGCTGTATGCAGTGATCCCCGCAGGCGGTAGCGGCACCCGGCTCTGGCCGGCGAGCCGCACGGCACGGCCGAAGTTCCTTCTGCCACTGCCCGGCCCGCTCTCGATGCTGCAGGCGACAGTCGAGCGGCTCCTGCCGCTCGTGCCCCCGGCCAACATGCTCATCGTCACCGGCGCCTCGCATGCCGACGCGGTCGCCGCACAGGTGCCGGAGATCCCGGAGGGGAACATCATCGTCGAGCCGCAGGCGCGGGGCACCGGACCGGCCATCGGCCTGGCCGCCGCACTCTTCGCCCGTCGCGACCCGGATGCGATCATGGGCTCCTTCGCGGCCGATCACCACGTCGCCGACCCGATCGCATTCCGCCAAGCGATCCGCGCCGCTGCCGAGGCTGCCAGGGAGGGCTACCTCGTCACCGTGGGCATCAAACCGACCTACCCCGAGACCGGTTACGGATACATCCGCTGTGGCGAGATCCTCTTCCACCGCGAGGGATTGGCCGTCCACGCGGTCGAGGAGTTCAAGGAAAAGCCCGATCTGGCTACGGCCGAGCGCTACGTCGCCAGCGGGCAGTATCAATGGAACGCCAGCATGTTCGTCTGGCGAGCCCAGACACTGCTCGACGCCATGCGGCGCCTGCTGCCGGACGTGTACGAGCTCCTGACGGAGATCGCCGCCGCCTGGGACCGCCCGGATCGCGCGGAGACGATGGAGCGGCTCTGGGCGCAGTTGCCGGAGGTCACCATCGACCACGGCATCATGGAGCACGCCGACAACGTCGCAGTTGTCCCGGCCTCCTTCGGCTGGACCGACCTGGGCGACTGGCACAGCCTGGCCGAGCTCCTGGCTAGCGAGAAGGACGACAACGTGGCGCTCGGCGCGGAGCACATCGCCACAGACACGCGTGGGACGCTCGTCTTCGGTGACGGGCGCGTCATCGCCACGCTGGGGGTCGAGGATCTGGTCATCGTCGACACCGACGACGTCCTCCTCGTCTGCCATCGCTCTCGTGCCCAGGATGTGCGGCGGATCGTCGAACGGCTGCGGGGACAGGGGGACCAGCGGCTCCTCTAGCAACGAGCCGGTGTAGCCGGGGTTGACACCGCTGGCTAAAATTAGTTGTCACGCCGACCGAGGCTAGGTAGTAGAACCGGCCTGGGCGCCGCACTGCGCGAGCGCCCCGCCCGGTGTGCCGACGGGCGCGTGGGCGGCACTAAGGACCATGGCACCATGAGTGCGTGCCGCCCCGATCGGAGACGTGAGACCACCGTCGCGCGCGGATCCCGCCGGGGCGAGGCCTCGGCGGTCACTACGACGCGCAGGATGGAGATTGACGACGATCACTATGGCTGAAGAGGCGAAGAGGAAGCGGACCACCACCAGCACTGAAGACGAGCAGACAACGGCCACCAGGCGCACGACGCGCCGCACGGCGGCCAAGAGTGACGGGACGACCTCCACGCGCTCGCGCGCCACGAAGAGCACCAGGACGACCAAGACGACGAAGCAAGCGAGCGGGAACGGCACCCTGGTCATCGTGGAGTCGCCGGCCAAGGCGCGCAACATCGGGCGCATACTCGGCCGGGGCTACACGGTCAAAGCCTCGATGGGCCACGTCCGCGACCTGCCCAAGTCCAAGCTCGGGGTGGAGACCGACCGCGATTTCGCGCCGGTCTACCTCATCCCGCGCGACAAGAGCAAGGTCGTCAAGGAACTGCGCGCCGACGTCAAGGAGGCCCGCGAGATCCTGCTCGCGACCGACCCCGACCGGGAGGGCGAGGCGATCGCCTGGCACCTCGTCGAGGCCACTGACCCAGGCGATAAGCCGGTCCGCCGGATCGTGTTCCACGAGATCACGCCTGAGGCGATCCGCGAGGCGCTCCGCAACCCGCGCGGGATCGACATGCGGCTGGTCGAGGCACAGCAGGCACGGCGAATCCTCGACCGGCTGGTCGGCTACGAGATCAGCCCGCTGCTCTGGCGCAAAGTCAAGCGCGGCCTGTCGGCCGGGCGAGTCCAGTCGGTCGCGCTGCGTCTGGTGGTCGAGCGAGAGCGGGAGATCCAGAACTTCGTTCCGCAGGAGTACTGGACGCTCGACGCCGAACTCGCCAAGCGCGAGGCGGTAAACGGGCGCAAGCCGAAGCCGTTCGTCGCGTCTCTGTCGCGGGTCAACGGCCAGAAGCCGGACCTGAAAGACGAGGCGTCGACGATGGCGATCGTCCGCGCGCTCGACGGCGCCGAGTTCCAGGTGGTCAAGGTCGAGGTCAAGGAGACCCAGCGGCGGCCGGCGCCTCCGTTCACGACCAGCACCCTGCAGCAGGAGGCGTCCCGCAAGTTGAACATGCCCGTGCGCCGGACGATGCAGATCGCCCAGGAGCTCTACGAGGGGATCGACCTCGGCGACGCTGGCACGGTCGGCCTCATCACCTACATGCGCACCGACTCGACCAACGTGGCCGCCTCGGCCCAGGCGCGTGCGCGTGAGGTCATCGCCGAGCGCTACGGCCCCGAGTTCCTGCCCGACCGCCCACCGGTCTACACGCGCAAGGCCAAGGGGGCACAGGAGGCGCACGAGGCCATCCGCCCGACCGACCCGGCCCGCGACCCGGAGTCGATCAAGGCGTTCCTCGGTGGGGCCAGCAGCCCGCGCTACAAGCTCTACCGGCTGATCTGGCAGCGGTTCATCGCCAGCCAGACCCGCAATGCCGTGTTCGACAGCACCGCGGTCGACATCGACGCCGGCCCGCCGGGCGGGCCGAAGCCCTACCGCTTCCGCGCAACGGGCTCGGTCATCAAGTTCCCCGGCTTCCTCGCCATCTACCGCGAGGGGCGGGACGACGACACCGTCGATGAGATCGACCGGGAGGCGCTGCCGCCGCTGACAGAGGGCGAAGTGCTCGACTTGGTGCGCCTGCTCCCCGAGCAGCACTTCACCCAGCCGCCGCCACGGTTCACCGAGGCAACGCTGGTCAAGGCGCTGGAAGAGCTGGGCATCGGCCGGCCGAGCACCTACGCACCGACGATCGCCACGCTCCAGGCACGCAACTACGTCACCGTCGAGCAGCGGCGCCTCTACCCGACCGAGCTCGGCACCGTGGTCAACGACCTACTGGTCCAGCACTTCCCGGACATCGTGGACGTGAACTTCACCTCCAAGCTGGAGGACGAGTTGGACCAAATCGCCTCAGGCGAGCAGTCCTGGGTGCCGATGGTGCGCGCGTTCTACGGCCCGTTCCACGAAACGGTCGAGCGCGCCGAGAAAGAGATCGGGCGGGTCAAGGTCGCCGACGAGCCGACCGACGAGGTGTGCGAGAAGTGTGGCCGGCCGATGGTGATCAAGCTCGGCCGCTACGGGCGGTTCCTGGCCTGCTCCGGCTTCCCGGAGTGCCGCAACGCCCGGCCGCTGCTGCAGAAGATCGGTGTCACCTGCCCCCAGTGTGGCGAGGGCGACATCGTTCAGCGGCGGACCAAGAAGGGCCGGGTCTTCTACGGCTGCAGCCGCTACCCGGACTGCAACTTCTCGAGCTGGGAGAAGCCGACCGGCGAGCCGTGCCCGCAGTGCGGGGGCGTCTTGGTGGAGACGCGCGGCGGGACAGTCCGCTGCTCCACCCAGGGTTGCCAGTACCGCGCGACACGCCTGGAACGCACCGCCTAGCCCCGAGACACAAGACGGGCGCCGCCGGGTCTGGGTATACTTGGCCCGGCGGCGCCTGTGTCGTTTCGATAGGACGAAGTGAAGCGCAATGGCAGTCTTGAAGCTCGTCTACGAAGGTGATCCCCGGCTCCGGCAGAAGGCCGTGCGTATCCGCAAGGTCGACGACGACCTGCGGCGGCTCGCGGCAGACATGCTGGAGACGATGTACGCCGCCGACGGCGTGGGCCTCGCAGGGCCACAGGTCGGGGTCATGCGCCGCATCATCGTGATCGGCGTCCCGGCCGGGTTCGAGAACGAGGACGACCCGCCGATAGAGATGGCCCTGATCAACCCCGAGATCGTCCGCGCTTCGGGACGCCAGGTTGGACCGGAGGGGTGTCTGAGCATTCCGAACTGGTACGGTGAGGTCCCGCGCGCCATGCACGTCACCGTCAAGGCACGCGACCTCGACGACCGGGAGATCCGCATCAAGGCCTCCGGCGGCCTTGCGCGCATCCTGCAGCACGAGATCGACCACCTCGATGGGATCCTCTTCACCGACCGGGTAGAGGACAAGAGCACCCTGCAGTACATTGAGCCCGCTCCCGTCGAAGAAGAGGCCCCCGCCCCTGCCGACGATTAGCCCAACGCCGCGCTCCCCCGTCTACCCACTGACGGGCAGGCCCGGCTCACCATCGGCCGACTGGAGTTGGGAGCCGGGGTTTCTGGCGTTTGCCGACCATCACGGGCATACGCGGTCGGCATGTGCCCGGAGGTAAACCCCCGGGCCCCGACCGAGGCGCGAGATCCTCTCACCACGCGGCGGACGACGACTTCCCCGCTCCTCCGACCCCGACCACAGCGCGAGGATCCGCGCACCACCCGTCCTGAGCACACCACGAGGCACGCCAGCGTCGGCAGGATCAGCGTCAGATAGTCGGTGGGAATAAGGACGCTCGGTCGGGAACGCGCTCAGACATCCCGCCCCTCGCGCGGCAGGCGCGAGTTCTCCGCCAGGATGATCGCGTCGATCTTGTCGAGCGTCTCCTCGACCCGGTCGTTCTCGTTGAAGACCACGTAGTCGAACTCGTAGACCCGCCGCAGCTCGTGAGCCGCTGTCGAGATGCGTTGCATCAGCGCCTCGGGATCGTCGGTCTTTCGACCGCGCAGGCGGCGCATCAGCTCCGCCATCGAGGGGGGTGTGAGGAAGATGAAGATGGAGTCGGGCATGATCTTTCGGATGGATGCCGCGCCCTGCACATCGACCTTCACCACGACGTTCTGCCCGGCGCGCAGCGCCCGCCGCACCCGATCCTTCGGCACGCCGTAGAGGTGGCCGTAGACTTCGGCCGACTCCAGGAACTCGCCCCGCGCCCGCGCTTCCTCGAACTCGGCGCGGGCCATGAAGATGTAGTGGACGCCGTCGATCTCACCCGGCCGCCTTGGCCGGGTCGTCGCGGTCACCGCGAAGCTGTACTCCGGGTGCCGCAGGCGCATCTGCTCGATGACGGTGTCTTTCCCCACGCCGGAGGGGCCGGAGATGACGATAAGGCGTGGGCGCGCGAGCGAGCGCAACTCTTCTATGAGTTCATCCGCCTGCTCGTTCCATCGCACCCTAGCCGCCACCAGGTTCTTCCTTCCCCGGCTCCGCTCCCCAAGCGCCATGCGCCCAGCACACGGCCGCCGTTACACTATCACAGTTGGCCGTTGCTGGGATTCGATGGCCGAGAGGGAGACGCTGAAACCATGTTCGACGTCTTGACGATCGCCGCACTGGCGGACGAACTGGCGAGCCGGCTGGTCGGTGGTCGCATCCAACGCATCCTACAAATCGATGACGCGACCATTGGCCTGGAGGTGTACGCCGAACACCAGCGGTCCATTCTGGTCGCCAGCGCCGACTCGCGAAACCCGCGACTCTACCTATCGACGCAGCGGCTCAGCGCGGACCCCGATCGCGTGACACCGCTCCTACTCCTCCTCCGGAAGTACGCCCGCGGCGGTCGCGTCGCTGCAGTACAGCAGCCACCGCTTGAGCGCATTATGCGCCTGAGTATAGCCAAGCCGTTTTACCCGGACAACCGGCGCAAGCGCGACGATGCCCCCACAGAGGACGACGAGACACCGTCCGAGCTGGTCTATACCCACCTCATTGTCGAACTGATGGGACGGCGGAGCAACATCATTCTCACCGACGACGAGGGCCGCATCCTCGACGCGATCAAGCGTGTCACTCCCGACATGAGCCGCGTCCGGCCGATCTTGCCGGGCCGACCCTACGTCCCCCCGCCGCCGCGGGAGGACGTCGTCGACCCCCGGCACCTAACGGCCGGCGCCCTCCACGACCTGCTGCGCCCAGCCCCGCCGGACGAGGAGCTGGCTCCGCTGCTCGTGCGACATCTGGCCGGGTTCAGCCCGCAGATGGCGCGGGAGGCGGTCCACCGCGCCACCGGCGAAGCCGACGCGCCCGTGCGCGCCGTCGCCAGCCGCGACGGAGCGGCGGCGCTCGCTGAGGCCATCAAGTCCGTGCTCGCACCCTTGGAGACCGGGGACTGGACGCCGAGCGTCTACCTCAACGAGGGCCGCGCCGTCGCGTTCGCCGCCATCCCACTCGACCATCTCGCGGACGCCGAGGTCGAGCGGTTCCCGACCATGTCTCCCGCGATCGAGCGCTGGCTGACACTCGCCGGGGCGCCGCAGCCGGTGGCGCAGGCGCAGCGGCGCGACAAGCTCGTGGCACAGATCCGGAGCGCGCGCGAGCGCACCGCAGCCCGCCTCCGCTCCCTCGAGGAAGAGCGAGCACGCGGCGAGGAGGGCGAACGCTGGCGCACCATGGGTGAGTTGATCTACGCCTATCTCGCCTCCATCGAGCCCGGCCAGACGGAGCTGCAGGTGGATGGCCTGACGATCCCGCTCGACCCCGCGCTCTCACCCAGTGAGAACGCGCAGGCCTACTTCGAGCGCTACCGCAAGGCCCGCTCGGCCACCGAGAATCTCCCGGAGCTGATCGAGGCGACCCGGACCGAGCTCGCCTACCTGGAACAACTGGAGACCCTGGCCGGCTTCGCCGAGGGGATGGATCAGGTCGAGCAGGTCCGCCAGGAATGGGAGAGCTACCGCGACCAGCGCCCCGATGCACCCCCGGGCAAGCGCCGCCGCCAATCCGAGCCGAAGCGCCCGAAGCCCCTGCGCACGGCGCGCGGCGACCTGATCTATATTGGCCACAACGGCCGGCAGAACGACCTCGTCACCTTCGACATCGCCAGCCCGGACGACACGTGGCTGCACGCACGCGGCCTACCAGGCGCCCACGTGATCGTGCGCTGGTCCGGTCCGGAGGACGAGGAGGTGCTGCTCCAAGCCGCAGCGCTCGCCGCCTACTTCAGCGCGGGACGGAACGCGACCAGCGTGGAGGTTGACGCCACCGCACGCCGCTACGTGCGCAAGATCAAGGGGGCAGGCCCTGGCATGGTGACCTACCGCAACGAACGCACGCTCAACGTCCGTCCCACGTCCCCCGAGGATCTCGGTCTCGCGTAGCCCCTTGGGTGCTGGCATCTGGGGTGGTCCGTTGCCGATGTGTACGGATGTGTAGGAAGGTGGGAGAAAACCGCCTGCGGTCACGTGTGTACCCGGGGGTAAACCCCTGGGCACACATCACGGCGCAGGATCCTTCGCACCCTCCGGCCGGCTCATCATTCCCAGCCAGCTTCAGCCGGCGTCATCTTGTCAGCCCGGGAGTAGATCCCGGGCACGTACCCGGATGTAGGTAACCGAATCACCGGGTTGACGCGCTATTCGGACGCACCACAGGCAAGAAAAATCGCCCCGCCGGAACACCTCCAGCGGAGCGACTCGTCAGCTACGTGGATGGCGCGGCATCCCAGCCCTTGGTCAAGCGAGCCTCGCGAGGAGGATGCCGAACTCGTAGAGGGCGTACATCGGCGCCGCCACCATGAACATGTTGAAGGGGTCGGGTGTCGGCGTGATGATCGCGGCCGCGACCAGGACCAGGATAATCATGTACTTGCGGAGCGACGCGAGCCGCTGGGCTGTCACGATGTCGAGCTTCGCCAGCAGGAAGATCACCACCGGCGTCTCGAACACCAGGCCGATCCACAGCATGAGGGTCAGGTAGAACGAGACGACCTCTTGCGCGCGGAACTCGGCCCGGAACACATCGCCGCCGAACCCGGCCAGGAACGACAGCCCGCGCGGGATCACGATGAAGAAGGCGAAGGCCACACCCGCGATGAACATCAGGGTCACAAACGGGAGCGCACGGTACAGGTACCGACGCTCGCGTCTGGTTAACCCCGGCGCGAGGAAGCGCACGAAGTGGTAGATCAGGGCGGGCATGGCCACGGCGATGCCGATGTAGAGCGCCACCTTCATGTAGGTGGAGAAGCCCTCCAGCGGCGAGATTAGAACAAAGTCCGGTCGCCCCGTCATGTCGGCCATGATGCGCAGCACGCGGAGCGTCAACGCCAGGCCGACCACGAAGCCGGCAGCGACGAACAACGCCGAGTAGAGGAGACGCGATCGGAGTTCCTCCAGGTGCTCCTGGAGGGTCATCTCCTCAAAGATCTCCTCCTCTGGTTCGGCCTCCGGCACCACAGGTGGATTGGAGCGACCGCGCATGCGGTCGAGGATACTGACCATTCCTACTCAATCTCGTCGCGCTGGCGCGGCAGGTCGCCCATGATGGTCACCCGCAGCACCCGCGCCGCGGGCGTCTTTGGCGGCAGTGCCCCGATCCCGGCAAGACTCGTCTGCTCCACTGATTCCGGCAGGCGCGGTCTACGCCGCCCCGGTGCTACTTCGCCGCCGTGTGCTCCTGGATGAACTCCAGCGCGTCACCGACCGTGACGATGTTCTCCGCTTCCTCGTCGGAGATCTCGATGCCGAACTCCTCCTCGAGCTGCATGATCAGCTCGACCAGATCGAGCGAGTCCGCATTCAGATCCTGCACGAACTCGGCGTCGGGCGTCACCTTCTCCGGATCAACCCCGAGTTGCTCCGCTACGACGCTCTGAACGCGCTCCAGAACCGAGGACGAATCCACGCCGATCACCTCCCCTGTCAGGTCGACTGATCCCAACCCCTGTCAGTTCCCGGCTATTATGCACGGATTCAAGCCCTGCGGCAACGTAGCCGGCCCGGCCTCCTAGCGCGAGGAGGCCAGGTTGCCCGCGATGGTGCCCAGCACCCCGTTGACAAAACGGCTGGAGTTGTCGCCGCCGAAACGCTTGGCCAATTCTACCGCTTCGTTGATGGCTGCCTTCACCGGCACGTCGTGCTCGTTCCGAAGTTCGTAGATCGCGATCCGCAGGATGTTGCGGTCGATCGGCGGCAACTGGTCCACCGGGAACGCCGGAGCCGCGGCGCCGATCTCGGCGTCGATCTTCTCCAGATCCTCCATCACTCCGGAGATCAATCGCTCCACATAGCGCCGCACCGGCTGCGGCAGCGACAGGTCGCTGGTGTAGCGAGCCAACACGTCCGACGCCGGGTGCTGGGCGACATCGGCCTCGTAGAGGATCTGGAGGGCCAGAGTTCTGGCCTGGTGTCGAATGGTTCCGACTGACATGGCTCCCTCGTCTCCAGCCCGTGCGACGGCCTCGTTCAGCCGGCCCCACGGCAGTGTTCCGGACGACGCCGAGCCGCTCCCGGCCCGGCGCATCTCTAATTGTACTCCGGCTACGCCGCGGTATCGCCAGTTCCGCTCGCTATTTCGGCAGCGCCTACCACCTGCCAATCTGCACGATCCGTTCCAGATCGCTGGCCGGCCGTCGCGCCTGTCATCCTGGGCGCAGTGGAGGATCTCGCGTCCGACCGGCCACGGACCGGGGAGATCCTTCGGCTCGGACGGAGTCGCCGAGCGCGGCTGGCCGCCCCCGGCTCCGCTCAGGATGACAGCAACCGGGCAAAGGGGGGGTCAGATGTGGTGTATCACCGCAATTCGTGAAACTCCATAACCCCCGGGCACGCGCCACGGCCAGCGCGGTTACAACTCGAACGACGCCGTCATGGGGCCGGAGCGGGCCAGGAACTGCTGCACGAAGCGCGTGGAGATCTGCCCGGCACGGAAGGCCGGGTCGTCCAGGAGCCGCAGGTGGAAGCCGGTCGTCGTGTCTACGCCACCGATCACCGTCTCCGCCAGCGCCCGCCGCAGCCGGGTGATTGCCTCGTCCCGCGTCGGAGCCCAGGCGATCACCTTCGCCAGCAGCGAGTCGTAGTAGGGCGGAACGACGTAGCCGGGGTAGAGGTGGCTGTCGACGCGGATGCCCGGCCCACCCGGCAGCACAAGGCCGGTGATCTCGCCACAACTCGGCTGGAAGTCGTGGTCCGGGTGCTCGGCGGTGATGCGCACCTCGATGGCGTGGCCGCGCAGGCGCACATCCCGCTGCGAGAAGTCCAGTTCCTCGCCCGCCGCCACTCGGATCTGCCATTGCACCAGGTCGATTCCGGTCACCATCTCCGTGACCGGGTGCTCCACCTGGATCCGGCTGTTCGCCTCGGTGAAGTAGAAACGGCCGTCCTTGTCCACCAGGAACTCGAACGTCCCAGCGTTGGTGTAACCGATGGCCTTGGCAGCCTTGACCGCCGCCTTGGCCAGATTCTCCCGCACCTTGTTTGAGAGGTTGGGCGCGGGCGACTCCTCGACGAGCTTCTGATAGCGCCGCTGGAGCGAGCAGTCCCGCTCGCCCAGGGCGACCACGTGGCCGTGGTGGTCGGCAAGGACCTGCACCTCGACGTGGCGCGGTTCCTCCAGATAGCGCTCGATGTAGACCGCACCGTTGCCGAAGGCTGCCTGCGCCTCGGACTGCGCCACCGGGAACACGCGGATCAGCTCTCGCTCGTCCTGGGCAATGCGCATCCCACGGCCGCCGCCGCCCGCCACGGCCTTGATGAGGACCGGATAACCGATCCGCTTCGCCACCTCGCGCGCGGCGGTCGTGTCGTGGACCGGCTCCTCCACGCCCGGGATGATCGGGAGCCCCGCCTTGCGCATCATCGCGCGGGCCGTCGCCTTGTTGCCCATCTGGGCGATGACGTCCGGCGAGGGACCAATGAAGGTCAGGTTGCACTCGCGGCAGATCTCCGCCAGTGATGGGCTCTCGGCCAGGAAGCCGTAGCCGGGGTGCAGCGCGTCGCAGCCGGTCACGATGGCCGCACTGATGATAGCCGGGATGTTGTTGTAGCTGCGCCCGGCCGGCGCGGGGCCGATGCAGACTGCCTCGTCCGAGAGCCGCACCGGGAGGCTGTCGCGGTCGGCCTCGGAGTAGGCGACCACCGCCTTGATGCCCAGCTCACGACACGCGCGCAGCACCCGCAGCGCGATCTCACCACGGTTCGCGATCAGAATCTTTCGGAACACCGGGTCTCCTCACGGCGCCTCATCAGGTCGCCATGAACAGGCCGCCATCGACGCTCAGCACGGCACCGGTGATGTACCCGGCCGCCGGGGAGGCGAGGAACGCGATCGCCTCGGCGACATCCTCCGGCTTCCCGAAGCGCTGGAGCGGGATCTGCTTCAGGGCCGCCTCCTGCAATTCCGCCGGGATGGCGTCGGTCAACCGGGTCTCGATGAAGCCTGGCGCGACCGCGTTGACCGTGATCCCGCGCGACCCGACTTCTCGCGCCAGCGACTTGGTCAGCCCGACGATCCCCGCCTTCGACGCGGCGTAGTTGACCTGCCCGACATTTCCGACCAGCCCGACGACCGAGGTCAGGTTCACAATCCGGCCGTAGCGCTGCCGCATCATCGGGCGGATCGCCGCCTTGCAGCACAGGAACGTGCTCGTCAGGTTGGTCTGCAGGACGGCGTGCCAGTCCTCCTCCTTCATCCGCATCATGAGGGTGTCACGGGTGATGCCGGCATTGTTGACGAGGACGTCGAGGCGGCCGAACTGGTTGATCGTCTCCTCGATCAGCCGGCCTACTGCATCCGCGTCGGTCACGTCGGCCTGGATCGCGATGGCGGTCCCCCCCGCCGCGACGATCTCATCAACGACTGCTTTCGCTTCCGACTCGTCACCACGGTAGTTGACCACGACCTGGTAGCCGTCGCGGGCCAATCGCAGCGCAGTCGCGCGCCCGATGCCGCGCACCGCCCCCGTGACGATGGCCGACCGCGTCACCGCATCCTCAGCCACGCTCCCCACCTCCTCGCGTGATGCGTCATGCGTCATACGTCATTCGTGCTGCGTGCTTCGTGTTGTGTGGCCTTACGCCATCGTGCCGTGTTCCACCCTGCACGTCTTTGACGTATGACGAGTGCCGTATCCTCACCCCAGCAGCGGCTCGACCGGCACGGCCTCCACGCCGGGGACGATCCGCGAGATCAGGCCGGACAGCACCTTGCCCGGGCCGATCTCGAAAAAGCGGCGGGCGCCATGTTCGTGCGCAGCGCGCACCACATCCACCCAGCGGACAGAAGCCGTGATCTGTTCCAGCAATTCGGCTCGGATCGCGTCCGGGTCGCGCAGCGGGCGGGCATCGACGTCGGCGATCAGCGGGGCGATCGGCTCCCGCATCGGCGCGGCCTCGATCATGGGCCACAGCGCCTCCGCCACCGGCTGCATCAGCGACGAGTGGAAGGCGCCGTTGACCGGCAGGGTCACGACCCGCCGCGCACCGCGCTCCTTGGCCAGGGCCGCCGCCGCTTCCAGGGCGTCGCTCCTGCCGCTCAGCGTCGTCTGGCCCGGCGCGTTGAAGTTGGCCACCTCGACGCCGGTCTCGCGCGCGACCTCCTCCAGGACCGCGTCGTCGAGACCCAGCACCGCGACCATGCCGCCGCGGCCATGCTCCTCCATCAGCTCACCCCGGCGCCGCACGATGCGCGCGGCGTCGGCGAGATCGAGCGCTCCCGCGGCAACCAGCGCGGTGTACTCGCCCAGGCTGTGTCCGGCAACGCAGACCGGGTCTGGCAGCGAGCCCTCCTCGCGCAAGACGGTGAAATAGGCGATGCTGGTAGCCAGAATGGCCGGCTGTTGATTCTTCGTCGAGACCAGTGCCTCGTCCGGCCCTTCGAAGATTGTCTGGGAAAGTGGGAAGCCGAGGGCGCTGTCGACCGTCTCGAAAACGGCTCGGGCCGCGGCGGAGCGCTCTGCCAGGGCCTTGCCCATCCCGACCCGCTGCGACCCCTGGCCGGGGAAGACCCAGGCAACGTCACTCACCACCGCTCACCCTCTCCACACCGTCGCGTCCCCAACGCACCACCGTCGCGCCCCAGGACAACCCGGCGCCGAAGCCGACGAGGACGACGTTCATCCCCGGCCGCAAGGCTCCGGCCTCTACCGCCTCCACGATGCAGATCGGCACCGAGGCGGCCGAGGTGTTCCCGTACCGGTCTAGGTTGGCCCAGATCCGCTCACGTGGCAAGTCCAGCCGCTTGGCAGCGGCGTCGATGATCCGGATGTTGGCCTGGTGAGGGATCAAGAGGTCGATATCGGCCAGCGACAGGCCCGCCTGCTCGACCGCCGCCGCGGCGGCCTCGCCGATGACACGCACCGAGAAGCGGAAGACCTCGCTACCGTTCATCTTCATGTACGGCCGCCGCAGCGCCTCGCGGTTCCCGTCCTGGACGATCCCGGTGCCCCAGCCGTCAACATAGAGGTGACAGGCACCGCGGCCATCGGAGCCGAGGACGGTCGAGAGGATACCGACCGGCTCCTCGGTCGCCTGCAGCACCACCGCCCCGGCGCCGTCACCGAAGAGGATGCACGTGCCGCGGTCGGTGAAGTCGATCATCCGGGTGAGCGTATCCGCACCCACCACCAGCACGGTGCGGGAGGTACCGGCCCGGACGAACTGGGCGGCGACGTTGATCGCGTAGATGAACCCGGCGCAGGCTGCGACCACATCGAACGCCCCGGCACGGAACGCGCCCAGCTCACGCTGGAGCAGGGACGCGGTCGCGGGCATGAAGGTGTCCGGGGTTGTGGTCGCCAGGACGATAAGGTCGAGATCCAGCGGCGAGATGCCGGCCACATCCAGCGCCTGCCGCGCTGCGGTCAGTGACAGGCTGAGGGTCGTCTCCGACGGGGAAGCGATGCGCCGTTCGCGAATGCCGGTGCGCGTAACAATCCACTCGTCGGAGGTGTCGACCATCCGCTCGAGGTCAGCATTCGTCAAGACTTGCTCCGGGAGGGCCATGCCCCACCCGGTGATGGCGGCGTTCCGCACTTTCCGAGGCTACCCCTTCCCCCACGGTGCGGTGAGCGCGCCACAGGCGCCGTGCCTGAGACTAGCCGCACGCCCCCCCGACGGCCTCGCTCCCGGCCGTGGCCGGCTACTACTGCTGGGACTGACGCCGCGATCGCTTGCTAACGTCGATGACCTGGCGGCCCTTATAGGTACCGCAGTTCGGGCAGACGTAGTGCGTCCGCTTCTTCTCGCCGCACGTGGGGCAGGTCATCAACTGCGGCAGCTTGAGCCAGTGATGCCGCCGCCGGTTACCCTGCCGGTGCCGACTGACCTTCTTCTTGGGAAGCGCTCCCATCCTCCACCATCCTCCTCGTGCCGCCACCCGGGATACGCCCGGCGGCGGGACTCGATTACCGCCACGCAGGACGGCGCTGCTCGCTATTCGGTGCCCTCATCGAGCAAGGTACGCAGCACGGCGAAGCGGTCGTCCACCTCGTCCTCCGCCGCCGGGAACTCCGGCTGAAATCCCGCGCACTGCTCGCCACACACCGGGCGCATCGGCAGCGCCAGAATAATCACCTGGCGCAACAGCGGCGCCAAATCAAGCTCATGGTTGTGGTCGATGATGAAGACGTCATCGTCCTCCGGCGCGGCCATCGGCACCCCAGTGCGCACGTCCACGCTGGGGCGGAACTCACCATCGAACACACTGCGGTACGGCTGGTCGAACTCGTTCAAGCAGCGCACGCACTGCACATTCGCGACGCCAGCCACCTCGCCATCTACCAGGATACCAGCTTCGAAGCGCGTCAGGCGGATATTCGCCTCGACATCGCGCGCCCACTGCCCCTCATCCAACGTCAGACGCTGGAGGTGAATCTGGAAGGTGCGCGTCGCTCCAACCGGCTGCTTGAGCAATTGAGCGACGTTCAGCACCGTGTCGTTTGCTAGGTTCGGCAAGCGTAGATCCATGGTGGTCCTCCTGGCGGCCTGCGCCTTCTGGGCAAGATAGGCGCAAACTGGTCTAGTGTATCATGCCGTGGCGCAGGTTGTGTACCTCGGAGCCTGCGACCAGCGACTCAGAATGACAGGGATTGCGTGGCGGACGTCCACGGCACAATCACCGTAGCCGATCCCCGGAACGCGCCAGACGACACGACGGGAGGAGCCATGGGCACGACACGCGATCCGGCAGCCAGACTCCTCGCGACGCTCGACGCCGCGTGGGCCGACTTCCACGCTTCCTACGCCGGCTTATCGGACGACGAGCTCCTCGAACCAGGCGTGAGCGGCGACTGGTCGATCCGCGACATCATGGCCCATGTGAGCTGGTGGGAAGAGGAGGCGCTGAAACACCTTCCCGTGATCCTCGCGGGCGGTCGCCCACCCCGCTACTCGGACCTCTACGGCGGCATCGACGCCTTCAATGCGCGCAAGGCTGAGGAGTGGCGCGGCCTGTCGCTCGCCGAGGTCCGCCACCGCCTCCACGAGACGCATGACCGCCTCGTCGCCTATCTCCAGCAGGTACCGCCCGACCACCTCAAGAGCGGCACGCGCTTCCGCCGCCGCCTGCGCCTCGACACCTACGGCCACTACCCGCTCCACACCCAGGCGATCCGCGAGTGGCGCACGCGGCGGGAAAGCCACTGACCGCCCGCTGCAGGAGACCGGCCAACTCTCTCGGCTCATGGAGTTTGACGAATTACCGTGATCCACCGGAGCCGACCCCGTCGCCCAGCGGCCGTCGTCCTGAGCGAAGCCGGCGGTGGCGGCCAGCCGCCCCCGGCGACTCCGTCCGAGCCGAAGGATCTCCCCGGGACGTGGCCGGTCCAACGCGAGATCCTTCGCTGCGCTCAGGATGACACGGGTGCGGTTTCGATTGCTGGCGGAGATACCAGGTCAATTCGTCCATCTCAATGAGCCGATTGGTAGAATGGCGCTGCGGGAGGCAGGTAACCACGATTACGGGAGGTGCAGGTGGCGCGGATCCTCGTCGTCGAGGATGAAGCAAGTATCCGCACGACGATCGCATACAACCTCAAAAAGGCGGGGCACGACGTGCGCACCGTCGCCGACGGCGAGGCCGCCATCGCTCAGGCCAACGCCGACCCGCCCGATCTGGTCATCCTCGACATCATGCTCCCCACCATCGACGGCTTCGATGTCTGCCGACACATCCGCCGTTCTAGCTCGGTGCCAATCCTCATGCTCACCGCGCGAGACGATGAGGTCGACCGCGTCGTCGGCCTGGAGATCGGGGCCGACGACTACGTCACAAAGCCCTTCTCGATGCGAGAACTTATGGCCCGCGTCAAAGCGCTCCTGCGCCGCCGCGAGCTGCTGGAGCAGGAACTCGCCAGCAACCCGGACGGCCGGGAGGAAGTCTTCGAGATCGGCACCCTGCGCATCGACCCGGCCGCCTACCGCGTGACCCGCAACGGCCGCGAGGTTCAGCTCACGCCCAAAGAGATGGACTTGCTGGTCTACCTCGCCCGGCACCGGGGAAACGTCTGCCCAACCCGCCGGATCCTCGAGGCGGTCTGGGGGTACGACTACTACGGCGACAACCGCACCGTGGCCGTGCATATCCATGGCCTGCGAGAGAAACTGGAGGAAGACCCGCGCCAGCCCCGGCTGATCGAGACGGTTCGCGGCGTGGGGTATCGCCTGGCAGGGTAGCATCGTGCTCCGTCGGCTCCACACGCGCCTCAGTCTCGGCTACATCGCGCTCATGGCGGGCGTATTCCTCCTGTTGGGAGCCTACCTCGTCAACTACGTCCAGGACCTGGAACGACAGGAACTGCGCGCTCGACTCGAGTCCCAGGCGTGGCTCGTGGCCCTGGCGGCCGCGCCGATGATCGGGACCACGGAGGAGCCCAACCTTCAGGAGTTCGCCCAGGACGCAGCCGGCCAGATCGACGCCCGGGTCACGATCATCGACCAGGAGGGCCGCGTGCTCGGCGACTCGGAGGCGGCCCCCGCGACGATGGAGAACCACGCGGACCGCCCCGAGGTGGCCGCGGCGCTCTCCGGCCAGATCGGTGAGTCGAGCCGCCCGAGCGACACCCTCGACCGCACCCTGATCTACCTCGCCGTCCCGATCGTGCGCGATGGCGAGCAGCTCGGCGCCGCGCGCGTCGCCCTGCCGAGCGACCAGTTCGCCGGCTGGCTGCGAAATATCGTGGTGGCGGTCGCCGCCGCCCTCGGGATCGCCGCCCTGGCGATCGCTGCACTCTCAGCCATCCTGGCGGGGGTCATCACCCGCCCGCTCAGCGAGCTGATCCAGACTGCGCGTCGAATCGCACAGGGTGACCTGGCGGCCCGCGCCCCGGAGCACGCCGGAGGCGAAATCGCGGAGCTGTCCCACGCCTTCAACGAGATGACCACCACGCTGCAGGCCAACATCGAGGCGATCGAGGCCGAGCGGGCACGCCTGAGCGCGATCGTCGAGCACCTGACCGATGGGATCCTGATTGTCGACGATCAGGGCCAGCTCGCGCTGATCAACAACGCGGCCGAACGGCTCCTGGGCACCCCCCGAGACCGCCTGCTGAACCGTCCCTACGCGCTGGCCGTGCGGGATCACGACCTGGCCGAGGTCATCGCACAGGCGCACAGCGGGGACGAACCGGTCAGGCGGCTGTTCGAGATTGGGCAGCCGCGCCGCTACGTCGAGGGGGTGGCCTACTCCATTCCCCACCGCGCGACGCCGGTCGTCGTCATTCTGCGGGATGTCACGGAGTTGCGCCGGACCGACATGATCCGGCGGGACTTCGTCGCCAACGTCTCGCACGAGCTTCGCACGCCCATCGCGTCCCTCAAGGCTCTGGTCGAGACGCTCCTCGACGGCGCGTTGGAGGACGAAGAGGTCGCGCACGAGTTCCTGGCGCGCATGGAAACCGAGGTCGACGGGCTCGCCCGGCTGGTCCAGGATCTCCTGGAGCTCTCCCGCGCCGAGTCCGGCCGGCTGACCCTGAGCCCGGTGGCCGCCGACATCAGGCGGGTGGCTGAGCAGGTCATCGCCCGCCTCCGCACCCAGGCCGAGCCGAAGAAACTCGACATCCGGATCGAGATCCCCGACGGGCTGACGCCCGGCCGTTTCGACCCGGAGCGCATCGAGCAGGTCCTGGTCAACCTGGTCCACAACGCGGTGAAGTTCACCCCGCCCGGCGGCATCATCACCGTCGGGGCAGCGGCCGAAGACGACCACCTGGTCGTCTGGGTGGCCGACACCGGCCCCGGCGTTGCCCCCGAGGATCGGGATCGAATCTTCGAGCGGTTCTACAAGACGGATCGCTCCCGCGCCGACGCCGGAACCGGGTTGGGGCTCTCCATCGCCCGGCATCTCGTCGAACTGCACGGCGGGCGCATCTGGGTCGACGGCACCGCCCGTCCCGGCACCACCATCAAGTTCACCCTCCCGCTCGCCCTCGAGCCCGCCCCAACCGGCGACTCCACTCCCAGCGCGCACCGAGCCTGAGATCGGCTCTCATCCACCGGGCACGCGCTTGCACGCTCGATCCCAGCAAGATACCCCGCTCCTTGTTGTGTCATCCTGAGCGAAGTAAAGGATCTCGTGCTGGGGCGTCCGCACTCACTGGAGATCCTTCGCTTCGCTCAGGATGACATCGGTTGCTCCGAGTGACACGGCGGGGCATCCACCTGCGCTGAAACAGCGGGTGGGAGACCCCGCCGTCACACAGCGATAGCACTCCTTTAATCGCTCCTTAATGCATCCCCCACGGTGGGCTAACACCCGGTTCCTACACTCAGGCCGGCAAGTCGGCTGGCGACGCTTGGGTCGCCGCCGCACAGCGGAACGATGAGGAGGAATCGGTGATTGCCCAATCTGGGAAGCGACTCGGCGCGCTGATCGCCCTGCTCATGGTAGCGGTCCTGGTACTGCTCGCCTGCGGCGGTGGCAGCGACAGCACCCCAACCGCCGCCGGCGGGGATGGCGCGACGTCGACCGCCATCGGAGAGGCGTCGACGAGCGCGCCCGCCGGCAGCCCCACCGGCACCGGTGGCAGTACCAGTGACGGCGGCGCTCACAGCGACCTGCAGGCGAACCTGACGGGCTCTGGTGCGAGCTTCCCCGACCCGCTCTACCAGCGCTGGATCGAGGAATACAAGAGCGTCGCACCCGGCGTCACGATCAACTACCAGTCGGTCGGCTCCGGCCAGGGCAAGAACGACTTCATCAGCGGGGTAACCGACTTCGGAGGCACCGACGCCTACATGACCGATGAGGAGCTGGCCGAAGCGCCCGACACGCTCCACATCCCGACCGTCCTCGGCGCGGTCACGGTCACCTACAACCTGCCGGGCGTCGACGACCTCCGGTTCTCCGGCCCCACCCTCGCGGGCATCTTCCTCGGCCAGATCACGACCTGGAACGACCCGGCCATCGCGGCTGACAACCCCGGCGTCGAACTGCCCGATCAGCCGATCACCGTGGTCTACCGATCGGACGGCTCCGGCACGACCGCCATCTTCACCGACTACCTGAGCAAGGTCAGCGAGGAGTGGGCATCCCAGGTCGGGAGCGGCACCGCGGTCCAGTGGCCGGTCGGCATCGGCGCCGAGAAGAACCCAGGCGTGACGGCGGCTGTCCAGCAGACGCCGGGAGCCATTGGCTATGTCGAGTTGATCTACGCGCTCGCGAACGATCTTCCGGCCCCCGCGATCAAGAACGCGGCGGGGAACTACGTCACCCCGTCGCTGGAGTCGGTGAGCGAAGCGGCCGCTGGGTTCCTGGCCGACCTGCCGGACGATCTGCGGGTGTCGATCACCAACCCACCGGAGGGTGAGAACGCCTACCCGATCGCGGGCTTCACCTGGATCCTCGTCCGCGGCCAGTACGACGACGAGGCCAAGGCCCGGGCGCTGACCGAGTTCCTCTATTGGGCACTGACCGAGGGTGATGGCTACGCGGAGGAGCTGCACTACGCGCCGCTGCCCGACCCGGTCAAGGAACTGGCGATCCAGAAGCTGGAGCAGGTCACGGTTGGCGGCACACCGGTCTTCACCTCCCCCGCGCAATAGAACTGCGCGCCCCTCCTCCCCCCTCCCCTTGTGGGAGAGGGAGCCAGGGCGTGCGGGGAACGGATTACGGACGACCGACACTGCAGAAGGAAACGGCAGGAGAGATTCTCATGATCGCGACCGGGCAGCCCGTTTCCCGGTCTCACCGGCTCCGACGGCGGCTCCGGCACGGGGATGTTCCCTTCCGGCTGCTTGCCGCTGCATTCGCGTTCGTCGTCGTCGCGCTCCTGGTGGCTATCGTCGGCGTCGCCTGGGACGGGTCGGCCGCCGCACGGGAGGTGTTCGGCCTGCGCTTCCTGACTCGCACCGCCTGGAACCCGGTCGCCGGCGAGTTTGGAGCGCTCCCCGCCATCTACGGCACGATCGTCTCCTCGGCGATTGCACTCTTGCTGGCAGCACCGCCCGGCATCATGATCGGCATCTTCCTGAGCGACCTCAGCCCGACCCGGCTGCGCGGGCCGCTCTCGCTCATGGTCGAGCTCCTTGCCGCGATCCCCAGCGTCGTCTACGGCATGTGGGGCATCTTCGTCTTCATCCCGTTCTTCCGCGGGGCCATCGCCGAGCCGGTGTCACGCGCACTCGGCGACACCGTGCCCTTCCTGGCCGGGCCCGTCACCGTCGGGCGCGGCCTGCTGGTGGCGGGGATCATCCTGGCGATTATGATCCTCCCCACGATTGCGGCTGTCTCACGCGACGTGCTCTCGGTCGTACCGACCCACCAGCGCGAGGCCCTGCTGGCGCTCGGCGCCACCCGCTGGGAGGTCATCCGCCACGCGCTGCTCCCCTACGCCCGCGCCGGGATCGTCGGCGGGATGATGCTCGGCCTGGGCCGGGCACTCGGCGAGACGATGGCGGCGACCATGGTGATCGGCAACACGCCGCGGATCGATCCGTCACTCTTCCAGCCAGCGACGACAGCCGCCTCCCTGATCGCGAGCCAGCTCCCGACCACCAACACCGAGCTGCACTCCAGCGCGCTCGTCTACCTGGCGCTGGTTCTGTTCCTCATCACCCTGCTGGCCAACTCGATCGCCCGCCTCCTCGTCTGGCGCGTGGCGGGCGCCGCCTGGAGGAGACGCTAGATGATCGACACCGTTGCGAACGCCGCCAGCGTGCGGTACCGCCGCCGGGTCTGGGTGAACCGGCTCATGCTCGGCCTCACCATCGGCTCCACCGCCGTCGCGCTGGTGCCGCTCGTCCTGATCCTCACCTACGTGGTGCGGCAGGGAGTTGGGGCGCTCAGCGTCGGGTTTTTCACCGAGACCTTCCGGCCGGTGACGATCGGCGTGGCCGGTGGCGCCGGGGGCGTGCTCCATGCCATCGTCGGCTCCGCTCTCATCGTCGGTGCGGCCCTGCTCCTGGCGACCCCGCTCGGCGTCCTGGCGGGCATCTACCTCGCCGAGTACCGATCCGGTCCCGCCGCGACCGTGATCCGCTTCTGCACGGACGTCCTGAGCGCCATGCCGTCGATCGTCGTCGGCGTGACCGCCTACGTCTTAATCGTGCAGCGGACTCGCCAGTTCTCCGGCCTGGCTGGATCGATCGCCCTGGCCATGCTGATGGTGCCGGTCATCACGCGCACGACCGAGGAGATCCTGCAGCTCGTCCCCCAGAGTGTGCGCGAAGCGGCGGCGGCTCTCGGCGCGCCGCGGTGGTGGACGACGCTCACGGTGGTGCTGCCGGCCGCGCTGGGGGGCATCGCCACTGGCGTCTTGCTCGCGATGGCACGCGCCGCGGGCGAAACAGCACCGCTGCTGGTCACGGTACTCGGCAACAACCAGCTCACCTTCGACATCTTCGGCCCGATGCAGGCCCTGCCGTTGCTGGCCTACCGGTACACCGAGCAGCCGTTCGCGGTACTCAACGAGCAGGCGTGGGGCGCCGCGCTGATCCTCGTCGTGCTCGTGCTCGGGACGAACATCCTGGTCCGCGCCCTCACCCGACGCCGGGCCGGGTAGGAGAAGGAGCATCTGTGGCGACCACACCGCCCACCGCACCGGCGATTCGAATGCCGCCCACCTCGGAGGCGCACCTGGTGTTGGAAGGGCTCACGCTGCGCTACGGCGCCCGCATCGCCGTCGCACCGACCACGCTGACCATCCCGCGCCACCGGGTGACGGCTATCATCGGGCCATCGGGGGCGGGCAAGTCGACCCTGCTGCGCGCGCTGAACCGTCTCCACGAGAAGGTCCCGGGCGCCGGTGTCGACGGCCGCGTCCTCCTCGACGGCGAGGACATCTACGGCCTTGGCGTCGACCCGATCCTCCTCCGGCGCAGGGTCGGTATGGTGTTCCAGCAGCCCAACCCACTGCTCACCCGCTCGATCGCCGAGAACGTGAGCATCGGGCTCGAACTCGTCGGCATGCCACGCCGGGAGCGCGCCGCGACCGTCGAGTGGGCGCTGCGTCGCGTGGCGCTCTGGGACGAGGTCCGCGACCGGCTGGATCACCCGGCCACCTCGCTCTCCGGCGGGCAGCAGCAGCGGCTCTGCATCGCCCGGACCCTCGCGGTCCGCCCCGAGGTGATCCTGATGGACGAGCCGGCCAGCGCACTCGACCCGATCGCCACCTCCCGCATCGAGGACCTGATTCGTGAGCTGGCGAGCGAGTTCACCGTCGTCATCGTAACCCACAACATGCAGCAGGCGGCCCGGATCGCGGACTACACCGTCTTCATGACCCCCAACGAGGACGGCGCCGGCGAGGTGGTCGAGGCCGGGCCGACAGAGGAGATCTTCACCGCGCCGCACAACCAGCGCACCGAGGACTACATCACCGGGAGGTTCGGCTAATGCAGCAAGCAGGAGTGACCACGGTGGTCCCCGAACGCCGCATCCACCTCGCCGTCGCCGGCGCCCGCGACGACGCCCCGGCGATCCCTGCAACGAGCGAGGTCAAGCTGGACATACGCAAGCTCACCATCATCTACGGGCAGCGTGTCGCTGTGCGGGACATCGATCTGCGCATCCCCGCCCAGGCTGTGACCGCCATCATCGGTCCGTCGGGGTCGGGCAAGTCGACCCTGCTCCGGGCGCTAAATCGCATGCACGACGACGTACCCGGCGTGCGGGTCACCGGCGAAGTCCTCCTCGACGGGCAGCCGGTCTACGGGCCCGAAGTGGACCCCGTCGAAGTCCGGCGCCGGATCGGCATGGTCTTCCAGCGTCCCAACCCCTTCGCCAAGTCCATCTTCGATAACGTCGCCTTCGGCCTGACCGTCTTCGGCGCTCGCCGCCTCTCCCGTCGGGAGGTGGCGGAGCGGGTCGAGCGGGCTTTGCGTCAGGCTGCGCTCTGGGACGAAGTGAAGGACCGCCTGCACCAGCCGGCCACGTCGCTCTCCGGTGGACAGCAGCAGCGGCTGTGCGTGGCCCGAGCGCTGGCTGTCGAGCCGGATGTCGTGCTCCTGGACGAGCCGACCAGTGCCCTCGACCCGATCGCCACGGGCCGGATCGAGCAGTTGATGCGGGAGCTGGTCGAGGAGCACGGGTACACCGTGGTCGTGGTCACGCACAACATGCAGCAGGCGGCTCGCGTCTCCGACGTGACCGCCTTCATGACCGTCGATGCGAGCCGCGCGGGGACACTCGTCGAGGTCGGCCCCACCGCTCGCATCTTCACCAACCCCCAGGACCAGCGGACCGAGGACTACATCACCGGCCGCGTGGGTTAGGAGCGAAGAGTCCATGACCGCACCAGGACAGCCCCGGGCTCACTACGATCGGCAGCTCGACACGCTGCGCCGGGATCTGCTGATGCTCGGCAGCGTCACCGAGAAGGCCGTCGCCCGCGCCGTCGACGCACTGCGCCGGCGCGACAGCGCGCTGGCACGCGAGGTCATCCGCGAGGATCGGAACATCGACGAGCGCAGCTACGACCTGGAGGAGCGCGCGCTCCTGCTACTCGCCACCCAGCAGCCACTTGCGACCGACCTGCGCACCATCGCGGCGACGCTCTTCATCATCACCGAGCTCGAGCGCATCGGCGACTACGCCGAGGGGATCGCTCGCATCACCCTCATGCTGGAGCCATACCCGCCGCTCAAGCCGCTGATCGACATCCCGCGCATGGCCGAGATCGCGCTGGAGATGCTCCACGGCAGCCTCGCCGCGTTCGTCGACGGGGATCTCGTGGCCTGCCAGGCCATCTGGCACCGGGACGACGAGGTGGACGCGCTCTACGATCAGGTCTACCGCGAGCTGCTCACCTACATGCTCTCCGACCCCGGCACCATCGAGCGCGCCACCCGCCTCATCTGGGCGGCGCACAACCTGGAGCGCATCGCCGACCGGGTGACCAACATCTGCGAGCGCACCGCCTTCGTCATCACCGGAAATCCCCGCGCGCTTCCGAGCGACGAGGAGGCAGCCCCCGGCGGGTGAGCGAATGCGCCGCCGCGACGACGCAGCAGGCCCACGACTGCCGTATCATGTGACCACACCGCTGAGCCCGGCAGCGCCGCACGGGAGTGAGAGGAGCAACCGCGATGAAGTACGCTGCGATCATCCAGTACGGCAATCGTGAGCAGATCGCGAAGGTCCGCCCGGTCCACCGCGAATACCTCGGGCGCCTGAAGGAGCAGGGGAAACTCTGGGCTTCCGGCCCGTTCACCGACGACAGCGGCGCCCTCATCATCTACGAAGCCGAGTCCGAAGAGGAGGCCCGCCGCCTCATCACGGACGACCCCTTCCACGCCGCCGGCGTCTTCGTCAGCTACGAGCTGAAGCCGTGGCAGCAGGTGTTCTAACTCATACGTCATGCGTCATGCGTCCCCCTCACCCCCGGCCTCTCTCGGACGGAGCCCTCCAGGGGAGAGGGGAGCAGGACGTGTGACGCATGACGCATGACGGGTGACGCATGACGCCCCCTCCCCCACCCCAATTGACATCTCCACCCCGCGAATCGTATTGTGAGGCTATCGAACCACGAGTCAGAAGCCGGCCGCGTAGATCCCATCTCCACCGATCTACCACTGCCGTCACACCAGGCGAGGAGGGAAGCATGGCCGCATCGTCCTACGCCCACGGCGCCAGCCCGATCCCCCTGCTGGGTGAGACCATCGGCGAGAACCTGCGGCGCACGGTGGAGCGCGTCGGGGACCACGAGGCGCTTGTCGTCCGCCATCAGGATTACCGCGCCACCTACCGGGAATTCTGGGAGCAGACCGGACTGGCGGCCCGTGGCCTGCTGGCCCGTGGTGTCCGCAAGGGGGATCGCGTCGGGATCTGGTCGCCCAACCGCTACGAGTGGGTCGTCATCCAATACGCCACCGCCCGCATCGGCGCGATCCTGGTCAACATTAACCCGGCCTACAAGACCGCCGAGCTCGAGTACGCACTGAACCAGTCGGGCACAAGTTTCCTGATCCTGGCGCGCGCCTTCCGGACAACGGACTATGTCGCCATGCTCAATGAGGTCCGCGACCGCTGCCCGGAGCTGCGGCAAACGCTGGTCCTCGACGACGAATGGGAGGGACTGCTCGCCGACGGAGCGGGCGTGCCGGAGGCGACGCTTGCAGAGATTGAGGCGAGCCTCCAGTTCGACGAGCCGATCAACATCCAGTACACCTCGGGTACCACCGGGTTCCCCAAAGGCGCGACCCTCTCTCACCACAACATCCTGAACAACGGCTTCTTCATCGGGGAGGGCTTGCGCTACACGGAGAACGACCGCGTGTGTATCCCGGTACCGTTCTACCACTGCTTCGGGATGGTGCTGGGCAATCTCGCGTGCACCACCCATGGCGCCTGCATCGTCGTCCCCGGCGAGGCCTACGACCCGGTCGCGGTGCTGGAGATGGTGCAGGCCGAGCGCTGTACCTCGCTCTACGGCGTCCCCACCATGTTCATCGGCGAGCTGGAGCACCCGCGTTTCTCGGAGTTCGACCTCTCGACCCTCCGCACCGGGATCATGGCGGGTTCCCCCTGCCCGGTCGAGGTGATGAAGCGCGTTCAGTCGCAGATGCATATGACCGAGGTCGCCATCTGCTACGGCATGACCGAGACTTCGCCCGTCTCGACCCAGACCGCGATCGACGACCCGCTGGAGAAGCGTGTGGGGTCCGTCGGCAAGGTTCACCCGCATATCGAGGTCAAGATCATCGACCCGGCCACCGGCGAGATCGTGCCGCGCGGCACCCCGGGCGAGCTGTGCACCCGTGGCTACTCCGTGATGCTGGGCTACTGGAACAACGAGGAGGCCACCCGCCAGGCGATCGACGCCGCCCGCTGGATGCATACCGGCGACCTGGCAACGATGGACGACGAGGGGTACGTCAACATCGTCGGCCGGATCAAGGACATGATCATCCGCGGCGGAGAGAACATCTACCCGCGCGAGGTGGAGGAGTTCCTCTACACCCACCCGGCGGTAGCCGACGTCCAGGTCATCGGCGTGCCGGACGAGCGATACGGTGAAGAGGTCATGGCCTGGGTCAAGCTGCGGGAGGGTGCGCAGGTCACCGGGGAGGAGCTGGCCGCCTACTGCCGGGGCCGCATCGCGACGTACAAGATCCCGCGCTACTGGAAATTCACCGACACCTTCCCGATGACGGTGACGGGCAAGATTCAGAAGTTCCGGATGCGGGAAATGGCGATCGAGGAACTCGGCCTGCACGGCGCCGCCGCGGTCCAGACCGCCTAGACGGTCGTCGCAGGACGGGCTGAGGCCGCCATCCCCCTCACGCCAAGCCGGGCGACACTAACCGACGCGTCGCGCGGGCGGGCACCGCCTGCCGGTCGTCCGCCCCTATGGCTGACTGCGTGACCAGCGGTCCATCCATGCCTCGCAGACCGCCCGAACCAGGCGGGGGATCGATCCAGTCCCGCCCTTGACCAGCTAGCGGGAATCTCCGGCGCACGCCCCGGCGACGCAGGCGTCCCTTCGGTGCTACTATGTGCCCTGAGCCGCCCATACCAGCGGGATGCCCGCATCTGGGCCCGGCACCAGCGAGGGATCGGACCGCGCCGGTTACGGCCGGCGTTCGCCACGGGTACTCGGGAGGTAACCACCATGGCGACAGAGGTCACCACGAAGGAGTATCGGCTGTTGATCGGCGGGCAGTTCGTCCCCGCCGCCTCCGGGGAGACCTTCCCCACCTACAACCCGGCCACCAACGAGGTCATCGCGCATGTGCCGAAGGCGGGCCGCGAGGATGTCAACCGGGCCGTCGCCGCCGCGCGCAAGGCCTTCGACGAGGGGCCCTGGGGGAAGATGACCCCGATGGAGCGCGCCAAGCGCATGCGTCGGGTCGCGGAGATCCTGCGCGAGCGGCTGGAAGAGATCGCCCGCCTGGAGACGCTCAACTGCGGCAAGATCATCATCGAGTCGCGCGCCGACGTGGCCGCCTCGGCAAACTGCTTCGATTACTACGCCAACCTGACCGGGCACATGTGGGGCGAGACGATCCCCATGAACGGCCCGCTCTTCGACTACACCGTACGTGAGCCGTACGGCGTCTGCGGGCAGATCATCCCCTGGAACTTCCCGCTGCTGATGGCGGCCTGGAAGGTCGCGCCGGCGCTCGCCGCGGGCAACACGATCGTCCTCAAGCCCGCCAGCGCCACGCCGCTCACCGCGCTCGTCCTGGGCGAGATCTGCCAGGAGGCGGATATCCCCGATGGGGTCGTCAACATCCTGACCGGACCGGGCGTCGAGGTCGGCGCGGCCATCGCCGAGCACCCAGACGTCGATAAGATCGCCTTCACTGGCGAGACGGAGACCGGCCGCGAGATCCTGCGGCTGTCGGCCGGGACGATCAAGAAGGTGTCGCTGGAGCTGGGCGGCAAGTCGCCCAACATCGTCTTCCCCGATGCCGACCTGGAGGAGGCGGTCAACGGCTCGCTCTTCGCCATCTTCACCAACGCCGGCCAGCGCTGCACCGCTCGCACCCGGCTCTTCCTCCACGAGTCGATCCACGACCAGTTCCTGTCGGACTTCATCGCCAAGGCCGGCAAGATCCGCGTCGGCGACCCACTGGAGGACGCCACGCAGATGGGCCCGGTCATCTCCAAGCGCCAGTGCGAGCGCGTGCTGAGCTTCATCGAGCGGGCGCGCAGCGAGGGCGCAAACCTGGCGCTCGGCGGCAAGCGCCCGGACGACGAGGTGCTCCAGAAGGGCAACTTCATCGAGCCGACCATCTTCACCCAGGTCCAGAACGACATGACGATCGCGCAGCAGGAGGTCTTCGGGCCGGTGCTGTCGGTCATCCCCTTCCGGGATGAGTCCGAGGTCGTGGAGATGGCGAACAACACCATCTACGGCCTGGCCGCCACGATCTGGACCAACGACCTGAAGCGCGCTCACCGGCTGGCATCCCGGATTCGTGCCGGGAACATCAGCATCAACTTCCCGACCGTCAACCCGCCGGAGGCTCCGTTTGGCGGCTTCAAGCAGAGCGGCATCGGCCGGGAGCTCAGCCGCCACGCGCTCGACCTCTACACCCAGGTCAAGAACGTGGTCGTCAACCTGGCCGACGAGCGATTCGACTGGTACGGCAAGTGGCCGGTGGGGCAGAAGTAGGAGACGGGCCCCCTCACCCCCTAACCCCCTCTCCCACCAGGGAGAGGGGGGACGGCCGGGGGTGTGGGCCGTTAACCTTTCGTCATCACCGGAAACACGGCCTCTAGCGCGTAGCGGCCGGCGCTGAGGAGCATGAGTATCGCGTAGGCGCCGAGGAGGGCTCCGAGGGCGGGGCCGGCGAGATCACGCGGCGTCGCAGCCGCCGACACACGCGCCCGGCCGAGCAGGATCAGCACCAGCGCAATCTCGAAGAGGGCCAGCACCGCCGCGCCGATCAGGAGCAGCGTGATCGGCGTGTAGAGCGCCGGGACGCCGCTCCCTGCCGCCAGCCCAAACCCACTCGCCAGCACGAGCACCGCCGCGAGGTCACGCCACCCGCGCAGTGCCGGTTCCCGGCGCGTCAGGTCTGGGCGCCAGAGCGTCGCCGCGGTGAGCAACCAGAGGAACGCCCCCAACGTTGTACCCATGAGCGCTCCGGTGATATACCGGAGCGCATTTGTTGGGGGATAGATCGCCGGAAGGCCGGTGTCGTCGAGGAGCGAGTTGAACCCGTCGATGCCCATGGCCACGGCGAACCCACCGAGCAACAGGACAATCGGAAGGGAAGGCAGCCCGGCAGCGCGCACGCGTCCCCGGGTCAGGAGGTAGAGCTGGGTCACCAGAAACCCGCCGTAGATGCCGGTCATGCGCGCGTCGAAAGGGAGCCGCACCACGCCGAACCAAAACGAATGGTCCGGGGTCTGGGCACACAGGCCGTGCAGCAGCGCGAGGGACTTCGTCTCCAGCGGCGCCGGCACGCCCAGGAACACGAGGAGTGACAATCCAGCAAGCAATACGAACACGGTCCCCCGCCGCTCACCGCCGGTGAGTGCCCGGTATGCGACCTTCGTCATCGTTGGGCTCCCTCCTCACCCGCTACCGGCATCCCCGCGTATAGTAGACTAGGTGACCCATCCCTGCTATTTTCCGGCAACGACTGCTCGTTGTACGGACATCTTGACCGTTCATTCGTTGGGGACGTACCGTTGTCGCGAGCGCAGCCGACTCCGTGCGGCTGCCGCCTGACGAGACGAAGAGCGAGCAGGCCATGTTGCGTGAGCGATTGAATCGGCGGACGTTGCTCAAGGTGGCCGGGGGCGCGCTCCTGGCGAGCGTCGTGGACCTCCGGCAACCGGGAGCACAGGCCAGCGCCATGACCCGTACGGCGTGGGTCGAGCGCGGCGTCTTCCCCACGAGCGGCCAGTATCAATCGGCCGTGTTCACCACCGAGGGCCAGTACAACAGCGTCGAGGTCGGCTGGTTCGCTGATGTCCCGGCGGGAAGCCGGCTCGACTTCGCGGTGCGCACCAGCGTCGACGGGACGACCTGGAGCGAGTGGGTCGACCTCCACACCGACCACCACCTGCACCCGCTCGAAGGCCGGCGCACCTACGCTGCCCCGCTCCTGACGGAGCCCAGCACCCACCTGCAGTACCGGGTCGACATCGTGCCGAACGCTCTGGGCGAGGCACCGATCCTCCACGAGGTCGAGATCGCGGCGGTCGATACTTCCGCTCCGGCGCAGCTCCTGGCGACTCCCCAGCTCATCGACGGCTGGATCATCCCGCGCGCCGGCTGGGGTGCTGACGAATCGCTGCGCTTCAAGGACGGCGAGGAGATCTGGCCGCCCCGGTACGCGCCGATCGAAAAGGTGATCCTGCACCACACCGTCACCCAGAACCGGCCACCGGACCCGGCCGCCGCCATCCGGTCGATCTACTACTACCATGCCGTCACCCTCGGCTGGGGCGACATCGGCTACAACTTCCTCGTCGACTGGGAAGGTCGCGTCTACGAAGGCCGGTACGGCGGCGGCGGCGTCATCGGCGGCCACGCGCTCCAGTACAACCGCGGCAGCATCGGTATCGCCGTGCTCGGGAACTTCCAACAGACGGCCGTGCCCCAGGCGGCGCTCGACGCGATCGTGCGCCTGATCCGCGAGCACGCCGGGAACGTCGACCCAGGCGGCTGGAGCTTCTTCGTCGACCGGGACAACGTCCCCAACATCGCCGGCCACCGCGACGTGCTCTCGACCGAATGCCCCGGCTCGGAGTTCTACGCTCGACTCCCCGAGATCCGGGGCTGGCTGAAGGGGACCGGGCCGATCTACGCGCCGCAGTCAGCCGACGCGCGGGGCCGTCTGGTCTCCGTCACCGTCACCCCGAAGACGACCTACGTCGGGATGCCGATCCGCGTCGACGCCGTGGTCGAGAACGTCGGATCGACCCCGCTCTACGGGCAAGAGCCCGCCGACGGGTTCACCTACGTCGAGGGGCAGGACTTCCAGAACGCCGGCTTCCCCAAGATCGCGGGCCGCTTCCGCGTCGGAATCGACTACACTGGCAACAACGGCCTCCCGAACCCCTTCCGCTGGGGCTCGCCCCGCCCGATTGCACCCGGAGAGCAGGCGACCATCACCGGCTACTTCCGCCTCGCCACCACCGGCACCAAGACGATCACCGCCAGCCTCGTCCAGGAATTCGTCCGCTACCATGAGGAGAACGCCTTCCCCCAGGAGATCACGATCGAACCCCCGCCGACCGACGCGGTACCCCGCAGTCCCAATGCGGACATGGTCTACGTCGACGTGACCGGGCACAACGTTCCCCGGATCTTCTGGGACTACTGGGAGCGCAACGGGGGCCTGATGCGCTTCGGCTACCCGCTGACCGAGCCGTTCTACGAGCCGTCGCCGGTGGACGGCAAGACGCTGCTGGTCCAGTACTTCGAGCGTGCCCGCTTCGAACACCACCCCGAGCTGGCCGGGACGCCCTACGAAGTGCTCCTCGGCCTGCTGGGTCGCGAGATCACCGCCGGGCGCGAGCACGAGGCGCCGTTCCGACCGCTGGCGAACGCCACGCCCGGCCCTGACCGCGACTTCTTCCCGGAGACGGGTCACACCCTCGCCTACGGCTTCCGCGACTACTGGTACCGCAACGGCGGGCTGCCGATCTTCGGTTATCCGATCAGCGAGGAGTTTCAGGAGCTGAGCAGGACCGACGGCGAGATGCACACGGTGCAATACTTCGAGCGCGCCCGCTTCGAGTGGCACCCGGACAAGCGCGGCACGCCCTACGAGTTCCTGCTTGGACACCTTGGGCGGGAGATCCTCATCGCCCGCGGCTGGCTGAAGGGCGCGTACTAGAGGCGCGGAAGGCACTTAGGGGAACACAATCGCGGCGGGCGTCGTGACGCCCGCCGCGTCGCGTTTCACGCCCGAGGCGGATGAGCACATGGTCTCCTTCATCCGACACCGAGCGCGGGGCAACGCCCCCGGCCGGTGCTAGACGACAAGCACCTCGACATCAATGTTGCCGCGGGTTGCCTTGGAGTAGGGGCACGCGGCGTGGGCCGCGTTGACCAACTCCTGCGCCTTCTCACGGTCCACACCGGGGATTTCAACCATGATCTTCGCCGCGAGGCCGAACCCACCCTCGGGATCGGCCCCCAGCGCCACTTCCACCTTCACGGTCGAGCCCGACACGTCCACGTCGGACTGACGACCGACCGCCATCAAGGCGCCCTGGAAGCAGGCGCCCCACGCGGCGGCGAAGAGCTGCTCCGGATTGGTCCCCTCATTGGGGCCGTCCGTCTTCGGGCGCCGGAGCTGGACATCCAGCACACCGTCGTCGCTGACGGCGTGGCCCTCGCGCCCGCCGGTCACGGTGACGGTCGTCGAATAGCGTGGAGTGATCTTTGCCATACGTCCTCCCTCTGTCTCCAACCGATCTCTTGCCGTCGTTCCTGGGATGTCCTCCCCATCGTAGCAGCGGCCATGCGGCAGCGGAACCCTGGCCGTGACCTCCCCGCCTAGTGCACCGGCTGCCCGCCGGGGTCGCTGGCGACGCCCGCCCGCCCCCGCTCGGCGGCGACGAGCGCCCGAGCCGCCGGCGCGACCTCGGACGCGAAGATCTCGATCGTCGCCGCGTCGTCCGCCGCCAGGATGAAACCACTGATGCCGTACGACAGAGCGATCGCCGCGATCTGCTCCGCCCATGCCTCCGGTGGCCCGTCGAACAGGCCGCGACCCGTGGGCGCGAACCGGCCCCCGATGTTCAGGAACCGTCGGACCGCTCGGGGGTCACGCCCCGCCTGGGCTGCGCCCTCGTCGATGTACGTGTTCATCTCCTCCAGGTCGGCCACCCCGCCCTCCAGGTAGCCGAGCGTCGGGATCCAGCCGTCCGCGCGGCGACCGACGAGGCGCAGCATCCGCGGCTTGTAGGCACCGATCCAGATCTCGATGTCGTGCGCGGGCGCGGGGCCCCGCTTGGCGCCCTTGACCTGATAGTACGTGCCGTCGAAGTACACCCCGCGGCGCTGATCGGCCGCCCACAGCTCGCGGATGATCTGGATCGCCTCCTCCAGGGCCTCGACCGCCTGGCCGGGCGTCCGGCGGGGCCCGCCCATGGCAGCGATGGGCCCCCAAAACCCACCCGCCCCGAGACCCAGTTCGAAGCGGCCGCCGCTCAGCCGGTCCAGGCTGGCGGCCGCGCGGGCGAGGACGGCAGGCTGCCGCAGCGGCAGGTTGAGCACGTTCCCGGCGACGCGGATACGCTCTGTCCGAGACGCCACGAAGGAGAGCAGCGTCCAGGTGTCGTGGAAGGCCGGCTGGTAGGGGTGGTCCTGAAACGTCACCAAATCGAGCCCGGCGCGCTCCGACACAAGGGCCAGATCCACCGCGTGCATCACCGGCTGCGCCACCGGTGTGATGAAAGTCCCGAAGAGCAGTTCGTGTCCGTAGTCGGTCATGGCGCCTCCTCGATGCTGGTTCGATGTGCCGGATCAGCGGGCGAGCACACCCGGCGCGATGTTGAAGTTGTCGCGGAAGACGTTGTCCGGGTCGTAGCGGGCCTTCAACTCGCGCAGGCGCTGGAGCGTCCGCGGCGGGAACGCGTCGGCGATCCGCTCCGGGCGCGGGTCAGTCTCAAAGTTGAGGTAGATCCCGGTGAAGTGGTGGTGCAGCGCATCCCACTCGGCATCGACACGGGCTCGGTTAGAGCCGAACGCGGTCACGTGGAAGTTGGCCGAGCGGTGGGCGTAGGCCGTGGCGTCGGGGTCGACATCCGCCACCGCGCCGCCGACGGACCGGATCTGAAAGAAATACACCGCCCCGCTGCGGATGAGTCGCTCCGCCGCGGCGGCGAACTCGGGCGTGATGTGCTCGATGAGCCCCGATCGCCCGACCGGCTCACCCTGCCCGTCGTGGTAGCCACCCTGCGCGTTGGCCATGATGCTCGCGTACGGTGTGATCACGGCGTACTGGTCGTAGAGCGGCGCGACGGTGGCGAGCGGCTGCAAGCGGTCGACGATCGTCTCCGGCTGGTCAGAGGCGACCACGGCCATCACCTGCGCCACCAGCGGCTGCCCCCGGCGCGGGCGGCCCATGACCAGGAAGCTCGTCAGATCGCGCGGCGCTGATTCGACCGCCGCACCCCACCGTTCCAGGAACCCGGCCGTATCGCTGGCGTCGAAGACGAACTGTGCCCAGCCGACATTACCCACCGCGTCGGCCTCGAACTCGAACGACGTCACGATGCCGAAGTTGGCCCCGGCGCCCCGCACCGCCCAGAACAGGTCCGGGTTCTCGTCCTCGCTGGCGCGCACGACCGACCCATCGGCGAGGACCATCTCCACCGCCCGCAGGTGGTCGATGGTCAACCCGTGCAGGCGGGAGAGCCAGCCGATACCGCCGGCCGTCGCCAGCCCACCGACGCCGACACCGCCGTAGTCACCGGAGCTGAGCGCCAACCCGTAGGGAGCCAGGGCCGCGGCGACATCGCCCCAGCGGGCGCCCGGCCCGAGCCGGACGCGGCGCGCCACCGGGTCCAGCACCTCGATGCGGTTCATCCGGCCCAGGTCGATGACGATGCCGCCGTCATTGGTCGACCGGCCGCTGATCCCGTGCCCGCCGCTCCGGATCGAGAGCGGCACGTGCGGGTGGGCACGCGCAAAGGCGAGCGCGTCGATCACCTGCTCGACGCTGCTCACCGGGAGCACAATGCCGGGCGAGCCACCGCGCATGTACGTCGACCGGACACGCGCGTACTCCGTGTCTCCCGGCTCGATCGCTACGTCGACTAACGACGGCGGGACGGCATCGTAGTCGATCCCCGGGTGGCGTCGGGCGCGTGCCGCGGCACGGCGGATTCGGACGCCGAAGTGCCCCTCCGGGAACGCCCGCTCCGCCTCGGCGCGCAGGGCCGGGGCCACCTCGGTCGCAAACCGCTCGATCGTCTCCGGGTCGTCGGACGCGAGGATGATGGTGCCGATCCCGTCTTCCACCACCAGCGGCAAGAGGTCTTCGACCCACTGCTCGCTCGGCCCGTTGAGGAAGCCGCCGCGCGACGATGAGAAGCGTCCGGAGACATTGACCAGCCTGCGGATCTCTCGCGGGTCCCGCCCGGCCGCGCGGGCCGCCTCGTCGATGATCCGGTTCCCGGCGGCGATGTCGCCCAGCTGGATGTACCCCAGCGATGGAAGCCAGCCGTCCGCCTTCCGGCCGATCAGCCGCAGCATCCGCGGCTTGTACCCGCCGATCCAGATCGGGATATCGTGCGCGGGCACCGGCCCGGGTCGCGCGCCCTCCAGCCGGTAGTGCTCGCCCGCGAACCGTAGGGAGCGGGCGGCGGTGGTGTCCCAGATCGCGCGGATGACATCGATCGCCTCGTCGAGCGCATCCACCGCCTCGCCCGGGCTGAGCCGCCGCCCACCCATCGCCGCAATGGCGTCCCAGAACGCCCCCGCGCCCAGGCCCAGTGCCAGGCGACCGCCGGAGAGCAGGTCCAGGCTCGCCGCTGCGCGTGCGAGCACCGCCGGAGAGCGCAGCGGCAGGTTGGCCACGTTGGGCGCCAGGTGGATACGCTCGGTCTGGCCCGCAACCCAGCTCAGCAGCGTCCAGGCGTCAAGAAACCGCGGCTGGTAGGGATGATCCTGGAAGGTCACCAGATCCAGCCCCACCCGCTCGGCGAGCCGGGCAAGCTCCACCACCGCCTCCGGATCCTGGCTTTGTGGGGTGATGAAGACGCCGAATTGTAACTCGTGACCGTAGTTCGCCATGACGCTCCTCCGACGGCTCCTGGTCGACCGGCCAACTATACTCCCGCAAATGTTGACATGTCAACCATTGGAGGGGTAGAATCAGCGCCATGAATACCGAGGCATCGTCGCGACCGCTGTCAAACATGGAGATATGGCGCCGCCACAGCCTCGTCTACGCGCACCTGATGAGCTACCTGGCGCGCCAGCTCACCCGAGCCACCGGGCTGTCGGAAGCCGACTACCAGGTCCTGGACGCCCTGCTCGACGCGCCCGGCCAGCGTGCCCGCGCGCGGGAGTTGCGCTGGACACTGCAGTGGGAAAAGAGCCGGCTGTCGCACCAGCTCCGGCGCATGGTCGCCCGCGGCCTGATTGACCGGCAGGCCTGTGCCGAGGACGCGCGGGGCGCGGACGTCATCCTCACCGACGCCGGACGCGAGGCCGCGCAGCGTGCGCGGCAGGTGCGGGAAGAGTCGCTGCAGGCGATCGTCTTCGATACCCTAGGGCCGGAGCACATGGCCCGCCTAAACGAGGCGACGACGCTGCTCGCAGATCGGCTCGCCCGGGCGGCCGAGGAGGACCCGGACTGCCAGGCGGCCTACGCAGAGGCCTTCGAGACTGACGAAGGAGCCTGACCGGAGCACGGCCCCGCCGACGGGACGCGACGCGGTCATGCGACATCGTGAGGAGGCAGAGATGAACCAGCAACCGGCCGAGCACGCCGGCCCGGTGACCGGTGAGCAGCGCTCGCCACAGCCGGCCGGGACGGCCGCGAACGAAAACAATGAGACGACCACGCCCCCGGCCGCGCCGGGCCTCGTGATGATCACCACCGACGACGCGGGCGTTTGCACCGGCGACGCCTGCACCCTACCGGTAAAGGACGACTGAGCAATGCGGGTTGAGATCTGGTCCGACATCGTGTGCCCCTGGTGCTACATCGGCAAGCGCCGCTTCGAGCGGGCACTCGCCGGCTTCCCCCACGCCGACGAGGTCGAGGTCGTGTGGCGCAGCTTCCAACTGAACCCCGACCACCCCAAGGGGGCACGCGTGCCGCTGGAAGAGTCGCTCGCCGCCAAGATGGGCGCCACCGTCGAGCAGGTCCGCGCCATGAACGCCCGGGTGAAGGCCATCGCCGCTGAGGAGGGGCTGGAATACGACTTCGACCGCTACAACGTCGTCAACACCTTCGACGCCCACCGCCTGACCCATCTGGCCAAGGCGTACGACCTCAACGCCGAGCTGCACGAGCGCTTCCTCCGCGCGCAACTGGTCGAGGGTGAGGTGCTCGACGACCCGGACACCCTCGTCCGGCTGGCTGCCGAGGTGGGTGTGCCCGAGGCCGAAGCACGCCGGGTGCTCGAGAGCGACGACTTCGCAGCCGAGGTCGAGGCAGACAGCGCAGAGCTCCGCGCCCTGGGCGGCAACGGCGTGCCGTTCTTCGTGATCGACCGCCGCTTCGGCATCTCCGGCGCGCAGCCCACAGAGGTCTTCGAGCGCGCCCTCGCCATGGCCCACGAGGCCGCAACTCAAGAGTCCTCCTCCAGTCGATAACCGGAGCACGACGCGTCCAGCCCGGATCGACGGGCTGGACGCAGCCCCCCATCGCCGGGCTGGGTTCTCCCTACCCGAACAAACCCAGATGCAACGAGACAATGAGTCGGCCGGGTGGTGAGAGGGTACTTTAGCCGTGGCATGTGCCCGGGGAGTAGAGATGGCGTTTGACGAATTCCATGGATGTACGCGCTCGGCCCGTGCCCGGGGCTAAAACGCTTGGTGTGAGTTAGGGCGCCGTGGCTACCAGGTGATCAGGTTCGCCACGGCCAGCAGCGGCCGCCCCTGCTGCCGATTCAGCCAGCAACAGAGGTTGTGCAGCGCCACCTTGGCCGCCAGTCGCGCCTGGAAGCCCGCCAGGGTGTGCGGGCGCTCCCGCTCGAGGCCGAAGGTGTGCAGCAGTCGTCCAACGACCGTCTCCACGATCTGGCGATGGCGGGCCACCCAGCGGCGGACCGCCTTGGGCCAGCGCCGCCGACTGCCCCGCTGCGGGGTGGCCACCAGCGTCACGCCATAGGTGGCCGCCAGGTGCGCCTTGTAGTCCTCGCCGGCAAAGCCACTGTCGGCCAGATAGGTCGCCACCGGCGTGCCGACACTGGGCAGGCGGGGATCGGGGTGGGCCCGACAGGCAATCAGGGTCTCGGCGAGGGACCGCTCATTGGTGCTGGCCGGGGCCACGCCCCAGCCGGTGATCGCCCCCTCCAGGCTGACGGCGGTCAGCACGCGGAAGCCGGCAAACCAGCCCAGGCGCAAGCTGAAGCCGATGTTGGCCTCGCCGGCCAGCCAGCCCCGCCCGCGGCGCTTGGCGTTGCGCACCGGAGCCGGCGCCACATCGAGCACATCCACCGCCACTGGCCCCCGGCCAAGTTGGTCTGCCAGGTAGAGGGCGAACTGGGCCAGGGCGACCTGATGCCGCCGCAGCAGCCGGTTGTATTGGCTGCGGTGGGGCAGGGTCGGGAAGTAGGGGCGCAGGTGGCGCTCGGCGTAGCGGTAGAAGTCCTGCTCACTGGAGAACCTCATCCACTGCCCGAAGATGGCCAGGGTCAAGACCTCGCTGCGGCTCAGGGCCGGCGCGGGGCCGGGGCGGTGGGGCTCCGGGGGCAGGTGGGTCTGGCAGAAGGTGTCGACCAGGACATAGACTGTAATCAGGAAGGTGTCCACATCCATCGGGTGCTCCTTTCGTGGGAGACGGATACGAGCTATCTCCCGTATGGAAGTGGGCACCTTCCTGTGTCAAGAGGGCACAGCATGCCCCGGCTAACTCACACCAAGCGTTAAAGCCGCCGGGCTGACCACGAAAGCCGGCTGAAGCCGGCTGAGGACGCTGGGTCCGATCGGTGACCGAACCGGGCACGCCGGGGTGTGGGCAGCACAGCCCCTTCAGTGGGCTTACCCCTCTTCAGCCCGGCGGCTTTAGCCCCGGGCACGGGTCGAGCGGCGCGCACCGTAACACCATGGGGTACACCCAGGTTCGCCCCAGCCGGCTTTAGCCGGCTTCGCTTTGTCAGCCCGGCGGCTTGAGCCCCGGGCACGCGCCACGGCGTGAGATCCTTCACGCCACCCATCCGCAAGCACGCGCCACATCCCGCCGCATACCAAAGCGGCGGCTCGGGCCGCCGCACTCCAAATCGTTCTCCAGCCGGCTTCAGCCGGCTTCTGTTGTGAGCCCGGCGGCTTGAGCCCCGGGCACGTGCCTGGGCGTTGGCGACCGGATCACCGGGAGCGATGTCCTGAAGGGTTCCAGCCGGCTTATGAACTTTGACGAATTAATCCGGTAAATGCGACAGCCGTCCGCGCCCCCGCGTTGTCATCCTGAGCGGCGCCGGGGGCGGCGGCCAGCCGGCCCCGGCGCAGCGAAGGATCTCCCCGCTGCGTGGCCGGTCCGACGCGAGATCGTTCGCTCCGCCGCCCGGCGCTCCGCGCCGGCCGGCTCCGCTCAGGCTGACAGCCGTGCCGGAACGGGTGGCGGGAAGACGAGAATAATTCGTCAAACTCCATCAGCCGGCTTTCCTTGTCAGCCCGGCGGCTTGAGCCCCGGGCACCGACTACCGCACGGGATTCCTTCACCACCCATCGCGGAGACGGTCGGCAGCCGCTCGCGCCGACTTCATGTGATTCGTCAAAGTCCATCACGGCGCGCGTCAACCGGCTCTCCCGCGTCGAACACCGGCTGGCTGACACGAATGACACCCATACACCGTCCCATGACCGCGACGCGTCGACCGCGGCGGACTATGCTAGTGCCCAACACCCGGACCGCAATGCCCGGCGCGGGAGGATGCGGACCGAGAGCGACTGCCGGGGAGCAACCATCCCACTTCCAGGAGGTGACATGATGCCGCACTGGCTCTTTACCGCGCAGTTGCTGCTCCACGCCCACTTCGCCGCGTCGTACCTCGTCCCGCTCGACGAGACAAGCCAGGGAGCGTTCGGCGGCCTGCTGCGGTGGGTCTGGCCCTGGGCCGTGGGCAACCGTGGGCCGCTGGGCACCGTGACCAAGTCCGCCTCCCCGCTCACCGGGTTCTGGCTGGCTGTCACCTCAGCACTCGCGTTCCTCCTCGCGGCCCTGGCCGTGGCCGGGCTCTGGGTGCCCCTCGCCTGGTGGCGCCCGCTGACGATCGCGGGAGCCATCCTGTCGCTCTTCCTGCTGGTAGCCTTCATCAGTCCGACCAAGCTCCTGCCGATCGCCCTGAACCTCTTCCTGCTCTGGAGGGCCGCAACCGATCGGTTGCCCGCAACCGCCAGTTGAGCCCGCCCGGACCGCGGCCGGCGATGGTATGGTGCTGGCAATGAGCGACAACGAGCGCTCAGACGGGCCGTGAGGCCGATCGGAAGGAGCACGCCATCGTGTGGTGGGCTGACCTGCTGTGGGGGTTCTGGAACGGCCTGACGGCCTGGGTTGTCCTGATCGTCCACATCTTCGGCGGCTGGGAGCAATATCCCTTCTACGACGTGGCACGTGCGGGCAACTGGTACGACTTCGGATTCCTCGTCGGCGCAGGCTCTCCACTCCTCGGCGCCCTCGGCGGCACCAGCCGCCGCGCCCCGGCGTAAGGCGGCGCCGATCGGCCTCAGGTCAGCGATGTCGCGCTGTCACCCGCGTTGCGCCGGAAACCCCAGCCCCATCCGCCGCAGGGAGCGGAACTGGTTGTGGCCGACGATGAGGTGGTCGAGGAGGTCGATGCCGAGTAACTGTGCGGCCTGGACCAGTTGAGCGGTGAGCGCGACATCGGCGGCGGACGGGGTCGGGTCGCCCGACGGGTGGTTGTGCAGGATCGCGATGGCGGGGGCGTTCAGGCGCACGGCGTCGCGGAAAACCTCGGCGACGCGCACTTGGGCGCTGTTGACGCTCCCCTGGTAGAGCGTCACCGTGCGCAGCACGCGGTTCTTGGTGTCGAGCACGACCACCCGGAGCTGTTCCTGGTCGAGCGCGCCCATGTCGCTGCCGGCCACGGCGTAGATGTCCTCCGGAGTCTGCACACGCGGGCGATCCTCCGGCTGGGCGACGGTGAGGCGTCGCCCCAGCTCAAGTGCAGCCTTCAGCTTGGCGGCCTTGGCCTCGCCGATGCCGTGCGACCTGCGGAGATCCTCGAAGTCGAGGCGCGCAAGCCCCGGCAGCCCGTCGTGCTCGACCAGCAGGCGGGTCGCAACGTCGAGCACCGTCGCGCCGCGCACACCGGTGTTCAGGATGATCGCCAGCAGCTCGGCGTTGGTGAGCGCGGCAGCGCCGCGCAGGCGCAACTTCTCGCGCGGGCGCTCATCGGCCGGCATCTCGCGCATGGTCAGGTGGTAGGTTGCCCGCGAATCAGCACCCATGGCACGTCCTGGTCTTGTCTCCAGTCGACACCGACACTATCGCTGATGTCGCCGACATGATCAAGTCCTCGCCCGTCGGATCGCGTTCTGCTACGCTGATTCAGTGAACGGCAACCCCATGGACCTGCGCATCCGCTGGCCGCGCCGTGCTCACCGCTGTCGAGGAGGCAAGCGATGTTTGGCAGACGCAAGCGGATCAATCAACTGGAGCGGCAGATGCAGGCGCAGCAGGCTGAGATCCAGCAATTGCGCGAAGAGCTGCGCAGCGTCCAGGCCACGGCTCGGCGCGATACCCACGTCGAGGTCCGCGTCCGCAGGCGCGACGCCTTCTGGGTAGCTTCTGGTGGGGGATTTTC
This sequence comes from Sphaerobacter thermophilus DSM 20745, assembly GCF_000024985.1. Classification (NCBI taxonomy): domain Bacteria; kingdom Pseudomonadati; phylum Thermomicrobiota; class Thermomicrobia; order Sphaerobacterales; family Sphaerobacteraceae; genus Sphaerobacter; species Sphaerobacter thermophilus. The sequence goes on along the minus strand of NC_013523.1, from coordinate 384,807 downwards.
CAGGGGCTGAAGCGCTAGCTCCTCGCCCGCTTCCCAGGCGGCACGAGCAGGTCGCCTATCAATGGTATACTTGTCTTGCGCCGCGCCGGAGGTTTACGGCGCGGCTTTACGCACTAAGACACAGAGAATCCCACCGACAGCGAGGGCCGATTCGTGGTATTTAGCAGGCTATTTCGCCGGCGCGCCGAGCCAGAGCCAAAGATCGAAGCTGGTCTTAAGAAGACGCGCCGCGGCATCTTCAAGGACATCGCAAACCTGTTCGAGCGGAGCGAGATCACCGAGGACCTGTTCGAGGACCTCGAGGCGCTCCTGATCCAGGCCGACCTCGGCGTGGAAACAACCCTGGAGTTGCTCGATAACCTGCGCGATCGGATCGACCGCGAGCGGATCAAGCAGCCGGCCGACGCCCGCGAGGCGCTGCGGACGGAGATGATCGCGCTGCTGGAGAACGCCACGCGCAACCGCAAGATCAAGATCTACCAGCGCGGGGTTCCCTTCGTCATCCTGGTGGTCGGCGTCAACGGTACGGGGAAGACGACGACGATCGCGAAGCTGGCGAAGTACCACCAGGACCAGGGACGCAACGTCATGCTCGTGGCCGGGGACACCTTCCGCGCCGCCGCGATCGACCAGCTCAAGGTCTGGGGCGAGCGGCTGAAGGTCCCGGTGATCGCCCACGACCCGGGGGCCGACCCCGGCGCGGTCGTCTTCGACGGCATGCAGGCCGCCTACAACCGGAACGCCGACATCCTGCTCGTCGACACCGCCGGCCGGCTGCACACCAAGTACAACCTCATGGAGGAGCTGAAGAAGATCCGCAAGGTGATGCAGCGGCATGTGGCGGAGGCGCCGCAGGAGGTGCTGCTGGTGATCGACGCCACCACCGGACAGAACGGCCTGGTGCAGGCCAAGAAGTTCGCCGAGGCGGTCGAGATCACCGACATCGCCATCGCCAAGCTCGACGGCACCGCCCGCGGCGGCATCGCCTTCGCCATCGCCCGGGAGCTGGGCACGCCCATCAGCTACGTCGGCACCGGGGAGCAGGTGACGGCCCTGGCCGAGTTCAACCCGGTCACCTACGTCGACGCCCTCTTCTTCGGTGAGGAGGAGGAACTCTAGTCATGTTCGAGACACTTAGCGACCGGTTGACCGCGGTCTTCCAGCGCATCGGCAACAAGGGCCGCCTCACCGAGCAGGACGTCGACGAGGCCATGCGCGAGGTCCGCCGCGCGCTCCTGGAGGCGGACGTCAACTACAAGGTCGTCCGGGACTTCGTCAGTGCCGTGCGCGAGCGCGCCGTCGGCGAGGAGGTTCTGAAGGCGCTGACCCCCGCCCAGCAGGTCATCTCCATCGTGCGGGATGAATTGATCAAGATCCTGGGCGAGGAGCGCGTGCCGCTGCAACTGGCCCAGGTGCCGCCGACCATCGTGATGGTGGTCGGCCTCCAGGGTTCCGGGAAGACGACCCACGTCGCCAAGATCGCCAACCTCCTCAAGAAGGAGGGGCGCCGGCCCCTCATGGTCGCCGCCGACGTCTACCGCCCGGCCGCCATCGACCAGCTCCAGACCCTCGGCGGGCAGATCGACGTGCCGGTCTACAGCGAGGGCACCAAGGCCAACCCCGTCGACATCGCCAAGAACGCGGTCAAGCTGGCCAGGGACCGTGGGTACACGGTCGTCCTGATCGACACCGCCGGCCGGCTGCAGATCGACGAGCCGATGATGCAGGAGGTCGAGCGGATCGCCGAGGCGGTCAAGCCGCATGAAATCCTCCTGGTGGCCGACGCTATGACCGGTCAGGAGGCGGTCAACGTCGCCCAGGAGTTCCACCGGCGACTGGCGCTGACCGGGTTGGTCCTGACCAAGATGGACGGCGACGCCCGCGGCGGCGCCGCGCTCTCCATTCGCTCGGTCGTCGGTGTGCCGATCAAGTACATCGGCACCGGCGAGCGCATCGACGCGGTCGAGCCGTTCTACCCTGACCGGCTGGCCTCGCGCATCCTCGGCATGGGCGACGTCCTGACGCTGATCGAGCGCGCCCAGGCGGAGATCACCGAAGAGGAGAGCCGCGCACTCGAAGAGAAGGTGCTCGCCGGCCAGTTCAACTTCGAGGACTTCCTGAACCAGCTCCAGCAGATCAAGCGGATGGGGCCGCTGACGCAACTCCTCGAGATGATTCCCGGTATCGGGCAGGCACTGCGCCAGCAGCAGGTGCAGATCAGCGACGACGAGTTCAAGCACATCGAGGCCATGATCTTCTCGATGACGCCCGAGGAGCGCCGCAACCCGGACATCCTGAAGCCGAGCCGCCGCAAGCGCATCGCGGCCGGCAGCGGCACCTCGGTGGCCCAGGTCAACCAGCTCGTCAACCAGTTCAAGCAGATGCAGAAGATGATGGCCCAGTTCGGGGAGCTGGCCGGCGGCACGGGCGGCCGGCGCGGGCTGCGCGGGCTGATGCGCAGCCGCCAGGCGCTGGCCGGCTTGGGAGACGCCGACCTGGAGGCGCTGATGCAGCAGGGCGCCTTCCCGCCCGGGATGGGCAACCCCGCCCTCGGTGGGCCGGTACCGCGCAAGGCAACCAACTCGCCCAAGAAGGGCAAGAGCAAGAAAAAGAAGTCCAAGGGGCGGCGGCGCTAACCCGCCGCCTCGCCGTTTCTCACCCGACCGCCGGGACCTCCAGGTGGACCACGCCCTGCATCTCCATGACGTAGCCCGCGCGAACCTGGACAACGCGCATCTGGACCGACTCGCACGCCGGGCAGCGGAGCACCGCCCCCATCTCCCCGCCGTACAGGAGCAGCGCCCCGAGCGGCGAGATCTGCCCGCAGCCGGCGCAGGTGCTGCGCGCCATGGTGACGTCGAAGGCGAAAAGCTGCCCCAGCAGCCCGGCCGCCGCGTTGCCGTCGAGCCGCAGCGTCTCGGCGCTCATGCTCACCCTCCCGTCGGCCCGAAGCGCTCGGTCTTGACCGACGCCGGGTCGTACCCCAGATCCACCAGCAACGTCGCCACCGCCTCGACCAGCGGCGTCGGCCCGCAGACGAACGCCCGCGGCCGCTCCTCCGGCGCCCAGGCGACCTCGTTCAGCATCTCCCGGTCGATCCGCCGCCGGTAGCCGGTCCAGCCCTTCGGCTGTGCGCGCGTCAGCGTGTGGATCACCGCCAGGTCGGGGTCGTCCGCCGCCAACCGCTCCAGCTCGTCCCGGTAGATGATGTCGTCGGCGGAGCGCGACGAGTACAGGAGCCGGACCGGCACCGGGCTCCGGTGCGCCGCGCGGTGCCGCAGCATCGCCATCAGTGGCGCAATCCCGGACCCGCCCGCGACCAGCAGCAGCGGCCCACCCTCCCGTGTGTGCCAGGTGAACCAGCCGCCGATCGGCCCGCGAAGCTCCAGCAGGTCGCCGGGGCGCAACTCATCGGCAAGGTAGGGCGATACCTCACCGTCCTCCAGCCGCTCGACGGTGATCGTGATCCACGGCTCTTCGGGGGCCGAGGCGATAGAGTAGCTGCGCTGCGCCTGGTACCCGTCTTCGGCGGTCAGGCGCACGTCGATGTGCTGCCCGGCGCAGTGCCCCTCCCAATCCGGGACGTCGAGCACCAGGCTCACAACCCGCGCCGTCTCCGGCACGATCTCCCGGACGGTCACGACGCGCCAGGTGAGTCGCGGTCGCGTGGCCACCATCACTCATCACCCCAGTATCGCTGCTCCCGCCAGGGATCGCCGTACATGTGGTAGCCAAGCGACTCCCAGAAGCCGGGCTGGTCCTCCGGCAGCAACTCCAGCCCCCGTACCCACTTCGCGCTCTTCCAGAAGTAGAGGTGTGGCACCAGCAGCCGCGCCGGACCGCCGTGCTCCGGCTCCAGCGGCTGTCCCTCGTACTCGTAGGCGATCCACGCCTTGCCGCCGGTCACGTCCTCCAGCGGCAAGTTGGTCGTGTAGCCCCCATCGCAGAACGCCAGCACGTAGTCGGCGCTCGTCTCCACCCCGGCCAGCAGCGTGTCGACCGACACGCCCTTCCAGGTCGTGTCCAGCTTGCTCCACTTGGTGACGCAATGGATGTCACGGGTGATCTCCTCGGCCGGGAGCTGGAGGAATTCCGCCCAGGTCCAGCGCCGGGCCTGATCCACCTGGCCGACGACCGAGAAGTCCCAGCGGTCGAGCGGCGTGCGTGGCGTGGGTCCCGCCGAGAGGACGGGGAACCCATCCACCACGTACTGCCCCGGCGGCAGCCGCCCCGCGACACCCTCGGTCCGCCGTCGCCCCTTGAAGCCACGGGAAATGAAGCTCACAACCCCCACCTCTCGGCTGTCGCGTTCGGATTACGTCGAGCCAGCGACCGCACAGCCTGTGCCGCGTGTCGGAGGTCGTGGCGTTACTTGCAAGAGGGTCAGGATCCCGGGGAAGGCACTCGCCGCAGCCGATGCACGCGGACGTGCACCCCGGCGTCGTTGGGGTCGGGCCAGGGGCCGTCCCACTCGCCGTCTGATTCGCTCAGTTCCCAGTCCTGCGCGCAGGCGATCTCGATGAAGCGGGCCGCCACCGGCCGCCGCGGCTCCGCCAGCCAGAGCAGCCCACCAGGCGCGACCAGCCGGCCGAGCAGCCCCAGGAGCGGCTGCACATCGCGCGATTCATAGAGAACGTCCGCCGCAAGCACCACCGGGAAGCCCTCCCCGGCCAGGTCAAACAACTCGTCCGGCGGCTTGCGCCAGTTCATCTGCAATGTGGACGGCTCACGTCCGGCGTTGGCGAGGCAATTGGCACAGGCGAGCAGCAGCGACTCCGGCGCGTAGTCGGTGACGGTAAGATCGGCCCCGGCGTTGAGCGCGGCAATCGCCGTCACTCCCAGCCCGCAGCCGATCTCCAGCACGCGGAATCCCGCGACCGTCTGCGGGCGCAACGCAATCGCATCCGCCAGCGCGATCCCGCTCGGCCAGAGCTCCGCCCAGTAGGGCAGGTTCTGCTCCGGGTCATCCGCCACGGCGTCGATCAGCGGGTCAATATCCGCCGGGTGCATGATGCGGAGAGATCGGCCACTCCGGGGAAGGCGAACATCAGTGGTAACAAGGGGAGTGATGAAGCGTTCGATCATCGGGTCGCCAGCTGCCGGGTCGGAGGACGCCTCGTGGGCGCCACATGCGTCATCCCCACAGGTGACGAAGAACCTTCCGCAACCACTCGCCCCGATTTCTTGTCCCGCACAGAGAGGACCACAGTGTAGCCAAGCGCACCGAGGTACCGCTGAAGCGTCGCGAGTGTGATGTTGGTAGCCGCGCGCTCAAGTCGGCTGATGGCTTGCTGCTGTAGCCCGGATCTTGCTGCGGCTTCCTTCTGTGTTAGGCCGCGATGAAGCCGCGCGTGATACAGCAGGTGCGCGATATCAAGCGCCTCCGACGCAGCAGCAATCTCAGCACGCTCACCTTCATTCAGAGTGGCGATGTATGCGTCCAAATCATCGTTCATCTGCCTGTAATCGCTCATTGATGTCGCTTCTCCCAATCAGCCTTGTATCGGCGTGCTCGATCGAGTTCCTTCTGGTTAAGCGTTTGTCGTTGTTTGACGTAGCCGTTCGTAACGATGATTTCTGCACCATGCTGGAAGAAGAAGAAGAACGCTCGCGCGATATTGGCGTGCCCCACGCGAAGTTCGTAGATCTTGTTCTTCCGGTCGACGCAGGCCGTCAGTGGTGGACCGTGACGGTTACGGCTGCGTAGCTTGTCGAGCCCGGCAAGGACGAGCGCGTGAAGGGTTGGTTGTTGGTCCCGAAGTTCGTTCAGCCATTCGGTCATCGGCACATGGCCAGTCGCCGTGGCGTAGAAGCGGACCCGAAACTCCATCTCGCTCCCTACAACATCTATATTGTATCACGCGCGTGGGCAGCCACAAGCTCCCTACCTGCCCGACTAAGGTGGACATCATGACACCATCATAGCGAATACCGCGAAATGCTGAAATCTCGGGGACACACTGAAACATGAAAGGAGGAGAGGGAGCCCGCCCCGGACTCCCTCTCCTGAAACCTGCGCACGACTCCCGCTGGCTTTTTTCACCCCTCCGCTCGCGCGCCGGCGAGGCGGCCGACCTTAGTGATGCCGACGGCAACACGCTCCTTGCCCACCTTGATCTCCTCGCGGTGGAAGCCGTCGGCCTCAGGGTCACCGGGCCGCAGGTCGGTCGAGAGCGTCTCGCCCTTGATGTAGTCGGCAAAGCGTTCGATGGCCTCAGCCAGCTCGCCGGTCGCCTGGTAGACCGTCTCGATGGTGTCCTCGATCTGCAGGCCCGCATTCTTGCGCGCGTCCTGCACACCGCGGACGAAGTCGCGCGCCATCCCTTCGAGCCGCAGCTCCGGCGTGATGGTCAGGTCAATCGCGACCATGAAGTCGCGGTCCTCGGCGACGCTGTAGCCCTCCCGGTCCTGGACCTCGACCAGCAGCTCGTCGGGGGTCAGCTCGACCGTCTCGTCGTCGACCGTGAGCGTTACCGGGCGCCCGGCGCGCTGGAGCTGGCCGATGCGCGCCGGGTCGGCGGCTTCCAGCGCCTTCCGGATCGCGCCGAGCTTCGGGCCGTACTTCGGACCGAGCACCGCGAGGTTCGGACGCACCCGGTAGGTAACGTACTCGTCCGGGTTCGCGACGACCTCGAATTCCTTGACGTTCAGCTCGTCGAGGAGCTGGTCCTTCAGACGCTCAATCGCACCAACCGCCCCGTCCTGCCGCGAGCCGACCAGCACGCGCGGCAGCGGCTGGCGGACCTTGACGTTCGCCCGGGCGCGGGCGGCCCGCCCGAGGCCGACGACGTGCAGCAGCGCCGCCATGTCGCGGTCGAGGTCCGGATCGACCTTCGACTCGTCCACCTCAGGGAAGTCGGTCAGGTGGACCGACTCCGGCGCCGACGGATCCACGCTCAGGACCAGGTTGCGATACATCACCTCGGTCATGAACGGAAGGAAGGGCGCGAGCAGCTTGGTGACCGTGACCAGCACCTCGTGCAGCGTCAGGTAGGCGGCCGCCTTGTCCCGGTCGCTCTCCGTCTTCCAGAAGCGGCGCCGGTTCCGCCGGATGTACCAGTTCGACAGGTCCTCGACGACGAACTCCTCGATGGCGCGCGCCGCGTTGAGCGAGTCGTAGTCGCTCAGGCGGTCGCGGACTACCCGCACCACCTCCTGCAGCCGGGAGAGGATCCAGCGGTCGAGCAGGGTCCGCTCAGCCAGCGGCACGTCGTGCTCGGCCGGGTTGAAGCCGTCGAGCGCGGCGTAGTTGGCGAAGAAGGCGTAGGAGTTCCAAAGCGGCAGGATGAACTGCCGCCGCGCCTCGTCGCCGAGCGAGAAGCCGAAGTTGAGGTTCTGCGCCGGGTTGTGCTTCAGATAGAGCCAACGCATGACGTCGGCGCCCATCCGCTCCGCGGCGTCATCGAACCAGATGGCGTTGCCCTTGCTCTTGTGCATCTCCTCGCCGCGCTCGTCGCGGAGCGTGGCGAAGCCGAGCACCGTCCGGAACGGTGCCTGCCCAACGAGCACCGTGCTCTGCGCCAGCAGCGAGTAGAACCAGTTGCGGAACTGGCCCGGGAACGACTCGGTGATGAAGTCGGCCGGGAACCACTCGCGCCAGTACTCGCGGTCATGCCGGTAGCGCAGCGTCGAGAACGGCACGATGCCGGCGTCGAGCCACGGGTTGCCGACGTCGGGGATGCGCGAGGCGATCTCGCCGCACTGTTCGCAGCGGATCTTCACCGCGTCGATCCACGGCCGGTGCGGGGTATGCCCCTCGAACTCCTGCCAGCCGGCGACGGCCCGCTCCTTCAGCTCGGTCTCGCTGCCGATGACGTCGAACCAGCCGCAGGCGTCGCACGTCCAGATCGGGAGAGCCAGACCCCAGTACCGCTTCTTGGAGATCATCCAGTCGTCCATGTTGCGGAGCCAGTCCAGCTCGCGCTCCAGGCCGAACTCGGGGATCCAGCGGACCGTCTTGGCGACCTCCATGATCTGCTCACGCCACGGGTCGACGGCGATGTACCACTCCTCGACCAGGCGGAAGACCAGGTCGGTGCCGCAGCGCCAGCAGGTCGGGTAGCGGTGGGTGTGCGCGTAGGCGTGGTAGAGCAGGCCCTTCTCGCGCAGGTTCTCGACGATCGGCTCGGCCACGGTCGCGACCTGCATCCCGGTGAGCCAGTCGAAGCCGTCGAGGTAGACGCCGTTCTCGTCCAGCGGCGCGACGACCGCCAGGTTGTGCTCCTTGCCGAGCTGGTAGTCCTCACGCCCGGCTCCGGGGGCGATGTGGACGATGCCGGTACCCTCAGCCGCGTCAACGGCGTCCCACGGGATGACGCGGTGCTCGACCCCCTGCTCGGCGGGCAGCTCGTCGAACGGGCCACGGTAGCGCCAGCCGAGCATGTCGCTTCCCTTGACCTCGCCCACGACCTCGTACTCACCCCGGATCGCGTTCGGGACCGCCTCGCGCGCCACGTAGTAGATGTCGTCGCCCTGCTTGACCTTCTGGTAGGTCAGGTCCGGGTGAACAGCCGCGGCCACGTTCGCCGCGAGCGTCCAGGGCGTCGTGGTCCAGACGAGCAGGTACTCTCGATCCCGACCCTCCAGCGGGAAGCGGGCGTAGAGGCTCGTGTGGGTCCGCTCCTGGTAACCCTCGCTCACCTCCATCTCGGACAGGCCGGTCGCGCAGCGGGGGCACCACGGCATCACGTCGGCGCCGCGGTAGATCCAGCCGCGCTCGTGGCACACCTTCAGGAAGTGCCAGATCATGTAGTTGTTCTCGTCGGACATCGTGTAGTAGGAGTTGTCCCAGTCCATGAAGTAGCCGAGGCGCTTGGACTGCTCGGTCTGCACCGCGGCGTACTTCCAGACCCGCTCCTTGCACTTCTCGACGAAGCGCGCGATGCCGTAAGCCTCGATGTCCTGCTTGGAGGTGAACCCGAGTTCCTTCTCGACCTCGACCTCGACCCACAGCCCCTGGCAGTCGAACCCGTTCTGGTAGCGCTGGCGCTCACCTAGCATGGTGTGGAAGCGCTGGTACAAGTCCTTATAAGTTCGACCCCAGGCGTGGTGCACCCCCATCGGGTTGTTCGCGGTGATGGGGCCGTCGATGAACGACCAACGCTTCTTGGACTTTTCGTTGCGCTTCAGGTACTTCTCAACGACGCCGCTCTCATACCACCAGCGCAGCGTCTCCCGCTCCATGGCTGGAAAGTCAACCTTGGTTGAAACGGGCTTGAACACGGCCGACCCTCCTGCTTTCTCTCCGCGCCGTCGGTCGCATCCGGCGCGGCGTCACTCGCAATATCCAACGGTGCCAAAACACCAAACCCCGTCCTCAAATTGAGGACGGGGTTCACCCGCGGTACCACCTCAGTTGACCCGCGCTGCGGGCCCACTCAGCGAGATGCTGTCCGCCGCCCCTCCGGGCATGCGGCTCTACATCTCCGTCACGATAACGGGTGACGACTCCGGCCACGTCTACTAGGCGACGGCGTCGCCGTTCGGGTGGCGGCTCGGGAAGGATTTTCCGCGGGGATCCGACGCATCCGGCTCACACCAACCCCGGACTCGCTGGGCCGATCGCGCCGCGTACTCGTTTCCGTCGCAGCCGTTGCATTATCGTTGAAATGTTACCAGTTTCACGACACCGGGTCAACGCAGGTGCCGGTTCGGCCCGCCCACGCGTCTACAGCCGCCCGGTCACGCTGCCGATGAGGCGCAGGCCGAAGGCCAGAATCACCGCGCCGACGATCGCCGGGATAACAGCGATGCCGCCGATGTGCGGCGGGATGCTGCCGATCAGGAGCGTGCCGAGCCAACTCCCGGCAAGCCCGGCCACGATCGCGCCAAGCACGCCGTAGGGGAGCCGTCCAGGAACGATGTAGCCTGCCAGGAAACCGATCACCGCCGCCACAAGCAGCGTGAAGACCAGCCCGACCAGCGTGAAGGTGATCTTGATCAGGATCAGGAGGACAATCAACGCTGCAATGAGGCCGATCGCGACACCCACCTCTGTCGCCTCCTCGCTTCACCACGAGCCCCGTCAGGGGTGTGCTCCGTCCCTCCAAGGTATACCAAAACCGGTACCCACCGCGTGTGGTGCACGGACTCGTGCATGAGGATCCGGTGCGTGTTCAGAACCATTCTCCTATGCCATCCGATACCATTGGCGCGCTGAGACGTTGTACCGTTTAAGGGGACACAGGCGACGTGTGCGGCCCGATCCGGATGGACCCCGGGCCGCCGCACACGTCGCCTGCTCGTCGCGTACGGGGAAGGGACGGGACCACCATGACACAGCACCGGACGCCCCCGCGGGGCAGATCGCGCCTCCGCACCTGGCTCTACCTACCGCTGGCACTCCTCCTCACCGCGCTGCCCGTACTCTCCGCCCAAGCCCCCGTGAAAGCAGCCGACCCCTTCGATGAGGTGCTCGCCACGATCAACACCTACCGTGCCTGGCTCGGCCTCCAGCCGATGAAGCGACACCCAGCCCTCGACGCTGCGGCCCAAGGCCACGCCCGCTACTACCAGCTCAACTTCGGCGATCCCAACCTCGCCGGAATGGGGCTGCACGCTCAGCAGCCGGGTAGGCCGGGCTTCACCGGCGCCACGATGCAGGACCGCGCCCGCGCCGCTGGCTACACCGGCTGGGTCAACGAGAACATCGGCATCAGCGGCTCGATGGCCGCCAGCGTCGACTGGTTCATCGCAACGATCAACCATCGGCTGACCCTTATCGACCCGCGCTACACCGAAATCGGGTTCGGCGCCGTCAACGACGGCAACGTGCGCATCGAAGTGATCGACGTCGGCGCGCCGTCCTGGAGCGACACGGCCACCCCGGAGTGGGTCGCCTGGCCGCCGGACGGGACCACCGGCGTCGGCCTCCGGTTCTGGGGTGAGGCCCCCAACCCCTTCCCCGGCGCCAGCTACCCCGTCGGCTACCCGATCACGCTCAAATACCACGGTCCGGGGAACGTGACCTTCGAGCGCGCCACCCTGATGGCCAACGGTCGCACCGTCCCCGTGATCGCGCAGACGGGCAACGGCTGGCTCACGCGACGGACCTACATGATTGCCGCCACCAGCCCGCTTGAGCCGGGCACCACGTATACGATCACCGTCGAGGGCCACGTCGACGGCGCGCCCTTCTCCCGCACCTGGTCGTTCCGCACCGCCAACGGGGACGGTGAGCGCCTAGGCCGCCCCGGCCCGGTGCCCGTCGCCCCGCCGCTGGCCGCGCTCCCGCCGGGCGTCGCCGCCGCGGACCGCGCGGTGCAGGACCTCTGGCGCACGACCGACGGCTACATCGCGCAGGGCGCCGACGCGCGCAGTTGGCTGTGGGGACCCGATACCTTCGCCGCACTGAAGGAGGCATACGCCGAGTCGCCCGGCGGCAGCCGCCAGGTCTATTACTTCGACAAGAGCCGCATGGAGATCACCAACCCGGGCGGCGACCGCACCAGCCCCTGGTTCGTCACCAATGGCCTGCTGGTGCGCGACATGATCCGCGGCGAGATCCAGATCGGGGACAACGCGTTCCAGTCGGTCGGCCCGGCCGCTGTCCCGGTCGCGGGGGACCCTGCTCCCCAGAACCCCGACGCGCCCACCTACGCCTCGCTGCGAGGTGTCGCGACCGTCGCCAACGACCACCGGGCGCCCAACCGCATCGGCGCCGCCGTGCAGGAGACCCTGAACAAGGCCGGCGCGGTCGGTGTGGAGCCGACGCTGGCCGGGTACACGACGCTCGCAGCCTACGACGAGGTCACCGGACACAACGTCGCCGCGGTGTTCCATAACTGGCTGACGCAGCAGCCCTGGAATCCGATCTACGTGGTCGGGCGCCCGATCACCGAGCCGTACTGGGTTCGCGCGCGGGTGCAGGGCGTCGACCAGTGGGTGCTGGTCCAGGCCTTCGAGCGGCGCCTGCTGACCTACACGCCCGCCAACGCGGACGAATGGCAGGTGGAGATGGGCAACGTCGGGCGCCACTACTACCAGTGGCGCTACGGCTCGCCCCCGCCATCTCCCTAGCGGCGCTCTCCACACCCGATAGCCGCCTGCCCTGGGAGCCGGGCGACCGCTACAATTGCGGCACGATGCCCGCGGCCGGGTCCACCCGGCCTCGCTCCCAGGAGGCACCATGACCAGCTACAAGGGCGTCGACCACTACGCCACTGTCCGCGAGCGCGTCAACGACCTCTTCCGCAGCACCGAGAGCGTGCAGGCCATCTTCGACGGCGTCTGCGCGATCCTCACGGAAACCCTCCCCCACCACACCTGGGCCGGGATCTACCTGGTCGAGGGCAACGATCTCGTCCTGGCCGCCTGGCGTGGCCCGGCTGCGACCGAGCATGTGCGCATCCCAATCGGCGAGGGGATCTGCGGCTATGCCGCCGCGCACGGAGAGTCGATCATCGTACCGGACGTCTCCAAGGACCCGCGCTACCTCCAGTGCTTCGCCGAGACGCGCGCCGAGATCGTCGTCCCGATCCTGGCGGGCGATCGGGTGCTCGGCGAGATCGACGTCGACTCGAACCAGCTCAACGCCTTCGGCGCGGCCGACCAGGAGATCCTGGAGGAACTGGCCGACCGGCTGGCCAGCACCATCCTGAAGGGGGATCGAGCCTAGCCCCCTGGCTGGCACGCCCCTTGCACCCTCCCCCCGGATCAAAGTGGTTCAACGTGCGACGAGTGCCGGGCAAACCCGGCCGGTCGTCGCCCCAAGGGGAGAAAGCATGACCGTACCGGGTGACACAGGCGGATGGAACCGTGACAAGCTCCAGGCAGCGCTGGCGGGAGGCTACCGGACCGTGATCGGCGTCTTCCCCTCGGTAGACGATGCCCGCTCCGGCCTGGAGCGCCTGCACAGTGCCGGGTTCGACCGCGACATGCTCTCGCTCGTCACACGCGGCACCGACGCCGCAGCAGAGATCCCGTCACAGGCGGCGTCCGACCAGGCCTCCAGCTCGTCCCTGGCGGGCGCGCTCGGCGGTGGTGTCGTGGGCGGCGTACTGGGCGGGCTGGTCGGCGCCGGGCTCCTGGCGATACCGGGGGCGGGGCCGCTCCTGGCCGCGGGCTGGCTGGCCTCGGCGCTGGGCGGCGCGGCCGTGGGCGCAGGCGCCGGCGGCTGGATCGCTTCCGTGGCCGGGCTCGGCGTGCCCAAGGATCTCGCCGCGCACTACAAGCAGCTCGTCGAGCAGGGCAACTTCCTGGTGATGGTCCTGGCCAAGGAAGGCGAGCAGGTCACAACCGCGGAGCGGCTCCTCAATGCATCCGACGCCCGGGACATCGCCAGCTACCGCTACCAGGCCCACCCGGAAGCCTTCCCCGGCTCCGAATCCCCTGCCGAGGACCACCCGCAGTAGCGCTTCCAGCGCCAGCGTCCCATAAAGCCTCGCCGGTCCCTCGCGCCCGGCTCCCCTCTCCCAACGTTGGGAGAGGGGACGGGGGTGAGGGCCCTCTCTACGGGCAAGGCGCGACTCCGTCCGACGCGCGTGATCCTGCTCCTACCGGCTCGCGATGGCGTCGCGGATATCTAGCGGCGTGTTGCTGGCGATGCCGTCGACCCCGGCCCGGGCAACGCGGGCGGCTTCGCCGGGGTCGTCCACGGTCCAGGTGAAGACCCGGTAGCCGCGCCGGCGGAGGAAACGCACCAGCCACGGGGTGACCACCCGGTGCTGGAGCATCACCGACCGCGCCCGGGAGATCCACAGGCCGGGCAGCAGCATCAGGAGGAGGGTGAGCCGCAGCCAGCGGGCTGCCAACGGCTGCAGCGGCGGGGGTGCGCTGGAGGCGAGGTGCCCGCGGGACAGCCCCAGCGCCAGCTCAGGCACCATCCGGCCGAGCCGCCGCAGGCTCCAGATGTGGACGCTTGACACCAGGGCCTGAGCCACCACGTCGTGGCGCCGGAGCGCGGCCGCGATCTCCGCTTCGTAGCCGCGGGCCTTCATGTCGAGGTTGAACGGGCGCACCTTCCCGAATTGCTCGAGGAACTCGTCCAGCGTCAGCAGTCCCGGCACGGCTGCGCGCAGGTCAGCGACCGGCGTCTCCGCCACGTGGAACCGGCGACCGCCCACGTGGACCGTGGCGTCGTGGACAAGGATCAGTGCGCCGTCGACCGTGCGGCGGACGTCGAACTCCACCATGTCGACAGGCATCTGCTCCGTGCGGGCGAAGACGGGGGCGGTGTTTTCCTCGTTGCCCCGGGCGCCGCCGCGGTGGGCGATCAGGATCGGCCGGCCGCTCCCCGGCCCGTCAGCCGCGCGGCGCTCCGGACCGGCCATCCTATCCGTCCTGTCCGTTGTCCGCGTGGAGCCACGACCGGACCCACCGGTACACCGTCACCAGCCCCAGCAGGTAGGCCAGGCCGAGCAGGTAGGAGGCGAGCACGTCGGTCAGCCAGTGGTGGCCCAGGTAGACGCGCGACGGCCCGACCAGCGCCGCCATCGTCGCGATGAAGCCAGTCGTGACCCAGCGCACGACGCCGTTCCGCACCTTGGTGAAGATGAGGTACGAGAAGAATCCCCAGAACGCGACGTAGTGCAGCGTGTGCCCGCTCGGGAAGCTCGAGTCGCGGATGTTCGCCTCGACCACGCGGAACAGCTCGCCGTCCGGTCGAGGGCGCTGCACGAAGAGCTTGGTGGTGAAGCTGAGGAAGCTGGCGCCCCAGGCAGCGATGAGGAAGAGGGCCTCGGTGCGGAACCGCAGCAGCCACGCCCCTGCGATGGCCGTGGCCGGCAGGATCAGGCTCTGCGGGCGGAATCCGAACCAGCTCACGGCGGACATCGCCCGCACGAGCATCGGGTGCTGTGTCCGCTGGATGCGCATGGTGGCGGCCACATCCGCCTGGAGCGACTTATTGGCGCGGACCACCACCATGAGTGAGAGGTAGCCGACCAGTGCGATTGCCGACGCGAGCAGGAAGAACCGTCCCCGGCGACGCTGCACCCGGCCTGGAACGACCGCGCGGTGCGCCCGGCGAGCCGCCTCATCCGCCACGTCGGAGGCGTGCTCGATCAAGTCCGCCATCGCCGCTCCTCTCGCTCCAGCGCGCCGCCCGCAGCCGGCGCGGTCCCTACGCGATACGGCGGCCCCTGCGAGCCGCCGTTCGGATGCTACGCTGCGCTTCCACCGAGCGATGCCCGGGGCTAGTAGGCCGGGACGTCGTCCAGGTCGCGGTAGCGAATGCCATCCTCGGGCGGGGCGAAGCCCTGCCCCACCAGCCAGTCGACCACGCCCTCGATCACGTCGTCCGGGGTGGAGGCCCCGGCCGTCACGCCCACGACCTCGACGCCGTCGAGCCAGGCCGGCTCGATCTCTGCCTCGCTCTCGATGTGGTAGCTGGGCACGCCGTAGCTCCGGCCGACCTCGGCCAGCCGAGCCGTGTTCGAGCTCTTCTTACCCCCGATGGCCAGGATCAGGTCGACCTCGCCGGCCAGCCGCCGCAGCGCGTTCTGCCGCTCCGAGGTCGGCTCGCAGATCGTGTTGCACACCCGGATCTCACCGCCGTCGCGGGCGACCATCGACGTCAACTGGGTGACGAACTCCATGAATTCGTCGACGTTTTTGGTCGTCTGCGAGACGACCGCCACCTTGCGCGGGGGTACCTTGGCGTCCGGGTCGGTCGACCCGCGCGGCGCGTTCCAGGGCAGGTCCTCGATATGCTTGGCGGCGACGGCACGTGAGGTTTCGGCCCAGGCGAGAACCCCGCGCACCTCGGGGTGGAAGGAATCGCCATAAACCACCAGGAAGTACCCCTGCCGCACCAACTTCTGCCCGAGACGCTGGACCTTGGTCACCAGGGGGCAGGTCGTGTCGATCAGCTCCAGCCCGTGCTCGGCAGCCAGCCGCGCACGCTCCGGACCGGCGCCATGCGCCGTGATCGCTACCCGCCGGAAGCCGCGCTGCGCGGCCTCTTCGACCGACTCAGCGGTGTCCACGCCTCGCGCCTTGAGACGCTGCACGACCTGGGGGTTATGGATCACGTCGCCGATGGTCGCGACCGGGTTGTTCGGGTCGCCCGCCTCGGTGATGATCTCCAGGGCGCGGCGGACACCCCAACAATACCCCAGCTCCTCCGCCATCACTATGCGTCGCGTCATCGCGCTTTCTAACCACCTCTCCGGTCGGCTACGTCGGGGTAGCGGATGACCGTCTTGTCGCTGGCCCGGTCCTCCATGAAGCGCTCGGCCAGCCACTCGGGTAGAGTGTCGGGGATGGTCACCGTGTCCGGGTTCCCATCACTGGCATACATTATAGCTGGGTTGTCTGCCGCGTATGCGAACCACTCGGCCAGCACCTCCTCGGTGGCCTGGATCCGCGGCGTCCAGAAGGGGTCGAATTCCGCGTCCACCGGCGACGGTGCCGGGTTGGCGCCCACCATCAGCGCGCCGGTGAAGCGGTACTCCCGGCCCTCGTAGGTGAAGCCGCGCAGCAGCGTATCGTCCCCACCCGGCGGGTACATCCCGAACGGCAGCGCGATCACCTCGACCTCAGCGTCCGGCACGTACTCGCGGATCATATCGACCGCACCGGCCAGCTCCGCCTTGATCTCCTCGTCCGACAACTCGCGCAGGTTGGCGTGACTCAGGGTATGGTTGCCAATCTCGTACCCGTGCTCCACGAGCCAGCGCAGCTTCTCCTCGGCGTATTCCAGTTGCTCCGGCTCGTCGGGCCAGGCGAACGGCGCCCGCGGCAGGATCGAAAAGAGCCCACCGCGCCCGAAGTCCGGGTGGCGCGTGAAGAAGTCTTCCAGGATGCCTACGGCGCAGTTTGGGTCAATCGTCTTCTGGCCATTCTCGTCGACCAGGTAGCGGAACTGGCTGACCACGCCGTCGTCGAAGGTCAGGACCACCGGGCGCTTGCCGGGCGGTGCGCTGATGCGGTTGGTCAGGTAGTCGCGGATCGGGATGACGTAGTAGCCGTTGTCGTAGAGCCACTGGAGGTCCTGCCGGAAACCGTCGGGGGTGCGGTCGTACTCGCCGCCGTCCTCGGTGATGCCGTGGTACATCAGGACCATGACCTGGCCCATCTCGTTCGGCTGGTAGGTCGCCAGTTCCTCCGGGGTCAGCGTGGGTGTCGGCTCCGGCGTCGGGGTCGCGGTCGGGGTTGGCGGTTCGGTCGGGGTCGGCGACGGTGTCGCTGTCGGTTCCGAGGCGGCTCCCCCGCACGCAAGCGAGATCGTTACAAGCAACAGCGTCATCACCCGCGACATCTGCCGCCAGCGCATCCCTATCCCTTTCCCTGCAGCACCGCACCCGGTCGGATCAGCGGCTCACCCCGGCGTTACCACCCTCTGGCGGGGAGGAGCCGGGTGACGCGCGGAGCCTACCGGGTGCCGTCGAACCCGAAGAGCGGCAGCAGCTCGCGCAGGTTCGCAATCGTGTAATCGGGCGGCGGGCCACCGGGCCACTCCCGGCCGTTGCGATTCACCCACACGCTGGCAAGGCCCGCAGCCCGGGCGCCGGCCACGTCGTGCTCCGGGTTGTCCCCCACGTACACCGCCTCGTGCGGCGCCGCCTCACCGAGCTCCAGCGCGCGCTGGAAGATTGCCGGGTCCGGCTTCCAGACTCCGACCTCCTCCGAGACGAGGATGAACGGGAAGGCATCCGCGATCCGCAGGCGTGCGATCTTGTCGCGCTGGATCACGCTCGGACCGTTGGTGATCATCCCCACCCGCGCGTGCTGCCGCACGGCGTCGACCACCTCCAGCGCCTCGTCGAAGAGTTTCAGGCCGCGGTAGCGATCGCTCACGTAGGATGCGACCGCGCGCTCGACCCGCTCCGGTGTCCCGGCTCCGACCTGCGCCAGGATGTCGGCGAAGTGGTCGGTACCAAAGACGGAGCGCGCGACCGACGCCTCGACCAGCGCATCCAGGTCAACATCATCCAGGCCACGGCAAGCTTCCGCGAACGCCATCCGAAGGCGCAGCCGCAGCGACGCATTATGGTCGCACAGCGTGTCGTCGAGGTCGAAAAGGACCAGTTTAGGACGGAAACCGCTCGTGGCCATCTATCATTTTCCTCCAGCCGTACGACCGACGAGCCAAGCCTATTCCTGAACAGGCGACAGCGTCAAGCAACGCTCAGCTCGACCAGAGCCAGCCGGCTCACCTGGTACTGCTCCTGCTCGCGCAGCGGGCCGTCGCCCGAACTGGGACGTGTCGAGACGGTGCCGCTGACTCCCCATGAGGTGTCAAGCGGACGGCGCCTGCCCGGCTCCCGTGTCCTCACCGTGGCTCGCCGGGCGCAGCCGCGCCATGGCCAGGGCGTCGACATATTGTCCGGCCCGGAACGCGTAGTCGACGAACCGACCTTCCACCACGAAGCCGAACTTCTCGTAGAGGTGGATCGCCGCGGCATTGTCGGCGTAGACGGTCAACTCGACCCGGTGCAGACCGAGCCAGTTGTCGGCCAGGTCGATCATCGCTGCCATCAGGGCGGTCCCGACGCCCCGCCCCTGAAACTCATCGTGCACCGCCATCCCGATCGAGCCGACGTGCCGGCGCCGCGCATGGCGCTCGACATGGAGCCCGAGGGTTCCCACCACGCGGCCGTCCACCTCGGCCACCAGCCGGTGGACGTCAGGGTCGTGGTCCGTACCCCGTTGTCGCCGCTCCGCGACCGAGCGATAGGGGAGCTGGAGCGTGCCATAGACCACGCCGGGGCAGTTCAGAATCTCGGTGATGGCCGGTACGTCCTCCGGCTCGGCCCCGCGAACGACAATCCTCTCCATCGCGGCCCCCTCTCCCTGCCGGGCGAACAAACGGGTGCGACGCGAAGGTCAACCGTTTGGTATTCTAAAGCGATGACCTCGCAATGAGGCAGGACGATTCAAGACGGTGCCGAACGGCACCGAGCCTACAAGGAGGAGCATGGCGCGTTACACTGGACCCAAGCACAAGATCTCCAGGCGGGAGGGCATCAACCTGACCGGTACCCGGTCGCGCTCGCTGGAGCGGCGGCTCAAGACCCCGCCCGGCGCCCATGCCCATGCCCGCCCGCGCCGCATGACCGAGTACGGCCGCCAGCTTCGCGAGAAGCAGAAGTTGAAGCGGCATTTCGGCATGCTTGAGAAGCAGTTCCGCCGGACGTTCCAGGACGCCCGCCGGTCGAAGGAGCCGACCGGAACCGCGCTGGTCAAGCTGCTTGAGTCGCGGCTGGACAACGTCGTCTACCGGCTGGGCTTCACCCCGACCCGCCCCATGGCCCGCCAGCTCGTGAATCACGGGCATGTGCTGGTCAACGGCCGCCGGGTCGACATCCCCTCCTACCGGGTGTCCCCGGGCGATACGATCGCGCTGACCGAGAAGGCGGCGGAGATCCCGGACGTCCAGGAGGCACTCCAGGACGCCGGACATCAGATCCCGTCGTGGCTCTCCCGCGAGGGCACACAGCCGGTCGGCCGGGTGATTTCGGAACCCAATCCCGAGGAGCTGGACATCCCGGTCGACATCGAACTGATCATCGCGTTCTACGCGCGGTAGGAACTCACACTGGCACCCAAGGCCCGGCATTGCCGGGCCTTGGAAACCGGTATCCGCGGTGATGCCGGTAGCCGTGCTCAGTTCGCCCCGTAGTCGCCCTCCAGCCAGTCGGGGGCGTCGCCCGGTTGCTGGCTCAACTCCAGCCGGCGCTTCAGCCAGAGCTGGTCCAATTCCTCCTGGATCTGACGCAGCCGCTCGGCCCGCTTTGTTGCGGCAAGCCCGTACACCTGCGCGTTCAGCAGGCGGCGGCGTTCCTCATTCAGTGCATTGATCCGCGCCAGAGTGTCGCTGTCGTGTCGCAGCGCGCCGCCGTACGGCTCCACCTGTTCGTCCAGCTCCGGCATGTCGCCCCGCGGCACATCCGACACGCTCAAGTCCGGGTCAGGAACACGGCGGCGCAGCAATCGTGCTCGGTCGTCTCGGGACATCGATCCGCTCCACTCCAAGCGTTCAAGGGGTACTCGGTCGCCCCTGCCTTGAACGGCTTTCACCGATCCCACAGTGCGCGACCTTCAGCATGTTCGTGACCATGAGGTACGCAGCAGACGCCTAACCGGTCAGCAGATCCGCCACATAGGAGAGCGCCGCCCCGGCCGATGCCTGCACGACAAAGTCGGCCAGAGGATCCAGCGGAGTCGGCTCACGGTTGATGATCGCCAGGACTGCGCCCTGCTGGGCAGCGATCAGCGGCACCTTGGCCGCCGGGTTGACCTGGAGCGACGACCCGACAACCAGCATCAGCTCACAGTCCCGCGCGATCTCTAGCGCGCGGCGCAGGTCGTCTGCCACGAGCGACTCCCCGAAGGAGATGGTCGCCTCCTTGACGATCCCGCCGCAGACCGGGCAGACCGGCTCCTCATCCCCCTCCGGCAGCGGGAACTCCGCGGCCGGGAACCGCCGCTCGCACTCCAGGCAGCGGATCTCGTGGACCGTGCCGTGGAGCTCGATCACCGACTCCGGATCGGCCCCGGCCCGCTGGTGCAGCCCGTCGATATTCTGCGTGATGATCGTTGACAGCAGACCGGCTTCCTGTAGCCGCACGAGCGCCAGGTGTCCCGCGTTCGGTTCCACCTGGACCATCTGAGGATAGCGCTCCCGCCGTCGCCGCCAATAGGCAGCCCGGACCTCCGGGTCGTTCAGGAATTCGCGGAACGTCGTCGGCCTGACCCGCTTCCAGAGGCCGTTCGGCCCCCGGTAATCGGGGATCCCCGACTCCGTGGAGATGCCCGCGCCGGTGAACGCCACCACCGGGCGGCGCACGCGGATCTCCCCGGCGAGAGCCTCCAGGGTCTCGCGCTGCTGCTCGGTCAGCGTCGCTCGCGTCGATGTCATTTCGTGCATATGTCCCTCTCCACCCCCCCAATTAAACGATGGCTGTCAACCAAGAGGGTCCGTTCGACATGGGGACCGAGAGGCACGGGCCATGCCACGCACCTCTAGAATGCTGAGGAGCGATGCCCTCCTCGACACACAGCAGCACGCACCACCCGGCGGACTCGTGCGGCACTGCCAACACGGCGACGCGGCGTGGAGGATACCGTGCCGCGTCCGTGGGGTGTAACAAGTCGATCGGGTGTAGGCGGTCGGCACGAGCCAGGGTTAGGTGGCGGGAGGATCTTCGCGCTGTGGTCGGATCCCCTCGCACTACCGGGGCACGTGTCGACCGTGCACATGCGATGACAGGGTCAACCTTGAGGCGCCCCGGGCACGCTCCGCTGCTGCCGCCAGCCGAAGAGCGCCATTGCGCCTACTCCCAGCAGGGCCAGGAGTGACACCGCAGCGCCGGCGCGCGCGAGGGGTGGCTGGAAGCGCCAGACGACCTCGTGCTCACCCGCCGGCACCGTCACCGCGCGGAACAGCCCGTAGGCGGTGGCTGACTCCGCCGGCTCGCCATCCACCGTCGCGACCCAGCCCGGATAGTCCGGGTCTGCCAGCACCACGTACGCAGGGCGGTCGGTCTGGACCCGCACGTGGACGCGGTTGGCCTCCAGGCGCTCGATCGTGACCTCCCCCTGGCCGCCCGGTTCTGCAGGCGGGAGTTCGCCGGTGAGGTAGAGCGTCTCGCGTGGATCGAAGTCGGCTTGCCGGATCGCCGCCAGCGCCGTCTCGGAATCCACCTGCTCCGCTGTGTAGGCCAGCCAGACCCGGGGCATCGCGTCCTGGTTCTCCCAGATGACGAGCCCATCGTCGGTCTCGTGGACGCGGCGGAACGAGGCTCCCGGCGGCTCCGCATCCGCGTCAGTGATCAGAAACCGCGCGCCGAGCAGGTCGTAGAGTCCCTGGTCCCGGTTGTCCACCGCCGCGCGGCGGGCAGCGTCGTAGTCCCGCGGCTGCATCGGGTCGTACAGGCCACCCACGTCGTCGAGCCCGACCACCGCGGCCAGGTCCGGCTGCCAGCGTGCTGTCGCCGCCTCGATGCGGAAGGGGCCGGACCGCTCTGCCTCGGTCCGGAGGTAGTCGACCGCCTCTGCGTGTCGGAACCCGCCCGTGATGTCGTCCGGCGACGGGTTGAACGTCGCCGTTGCCCCGAACAGGTCGACCACGATCAGCACTGTGGCGGCCACAGCTACCGCCGGACCCTGCAATCGACCTCCGAGCACCGCCCAGAGGAGGACGGCGGTCAGTGCCAGATAGAGGAACAACAGGTTCAGCCCATCGACGGCGATCACCGGGCGATTCGACAGGTCGTTGGCGCTGAGGATGATCGAGTAGAAGACGGGGATGACGAAGAGCGCCAGCGCCGCCGTCCCGGCCAGGACCACTCGCAGGGCGAGACGAACGGCACCTGCTACGCGCGAGGCCAGCCTATCCGCATGCGCCGCCAGCTCGCTCACGCCGAACCCGGCGAGGAGCGCCAGCGCGAGGTCTAGGTAGAGCACCGCGCGGGCCGGGGCGCGGATCAGGTCGTACAGCGGCACGAAGCGGTAGAACCAGCCGTGCAAGGGCGTGTACGGGCCGAGCGCGAAGAGGAGGGCAGCCAGCCCCAGGCCGCCGAGGAGGAGCCGGACCGGTTCGGGACGCGCGACCAGCGCGATCCCGGCCAGAACCAGGGTTGCGATGCCCGCGTAGGCCCAGATCTCGCCGTTGGAGAACGGACCCCAGTAGTCGGTCGGATTGCTGCCGAACGCCTTGGGGACCAGGAGGTGCAGCAGCGCCACCGGCTGGATGCTGAACTCGCTCGCCTGCTCGTAACTCAGACCGGTGCGGACGGAGAGCCGCGCCATCTCCAGTGACGGCAGCACCATCGGCGCAGCCAGCGCCACGCCGCTGCCGACCGCGAGCCCTGCCCGGAGGGCATCGCCGACGAGCGACCACCAGGGCCATCGGCGTAACTCGCCCGGGATCACGCCGGTATCCGGTTGGACCGTCGCGGTGCCCTCGGCCCCGCCGGTGATCGGCCGCAGCATCCCCGGTAAAAGGCGATGCCGGTGCGCGACCCAGAAGAGCCACCAGGCCCCTCCCACTGTGAGGGCGTAGACGAGCGTCTGTTGGTGTCCGGCGCTGGTGATCAGGAAGGTCACGACTGCCGCGGCCGCTGCCCAGCCCCAGGAGGCACGGACGACCATCAGCCGCAACGCAAGCAACAGGAGCGGCACCCAGGAGGCCGCCGCCAGCATCCCGTAGTGCCCCAGGTGCGCCACCAGGAAGCCGCTGTAGGGGAAGACGATCCCGGGCACGACCGCCGCCAGCGGGCGCATCCCCAGCGTCCGCGCCAGCAGGTAGGCGCCGATACTGGCGATCCCGAAGTGGGCAATCGCCAGCAACTCCAGCGCGCCGTAGCTGAACGGGCGCGCCAGGAGGTACGTCAACAGATTCAGCGGATAGAGCACCGCCGCCTGGAAGTTCGCCAGGTGCGGCATCCCGCCGTGGAGGTGCGGGTTCCACAGCGGAATGATCCCCTCCCGGATCTGGGCCGCGCTGAAGGCGTGGAGCGGGAAGACGAACGAGACCAGATCACCGCCCCCGCGCGGGACCTGGGTGGGGGTGAGCAACGGGCGCCAGAAGAAGAGGAGGTGCGCTAACCCGAGGGCGCCGAGTGCCACAACATCGCCCAGCAGCCCGGGCCACCGTGACCGCAGCGGCCCCCGCGCCAGCCAGACGAGCCCCAGCCAGAGCAACGCTCCGGCGGGCACCAGCCACAGGGGGATCAACCCGGCCGTCCGCGGGGCGAGATCGACCATCGGCACATGCGCACTCCATGGTCCAAACGTCAACGGTATCTTAGGCACGCCCGCACGGGAATGGAAGCGTCATCGGGAGTGCGGCCCCGATGGGGCACTCTGCCACGCTGCCCCGCGCCGCACGAGCCTGGGACGGGGAGATGTTGCGTGTTGCGTGTTGCGTGTTCCGTGCAACGTCCGGCTCGGACGAGGCCGCATCCGGCGCCCGCACTCGCTCGTCTCGCGTCTCGACTCTCATCCACCGCCGCGGGGTCGGTTCCCCCACGCGAACTGAGCCGGTGGGAAGGACACCAGAAGAAGCACGACCCCGTCCTCGCCGGGACGACAGGTTGGGCGGATTTCGCCCATCCCTCTGGATCACACGTTGAACAGGAAGTGGACGATGTCCCCGTCCTGGACGATGTACTGCTTCCCCTCCAGGCGGAGCTTGCCCGCCTTGCGCGCTTCGGGCAATCCCCCGGCGGCGATCAGGTCGTCGTAGCTCACCACCTCCGCCCGGATGAAGCCGCGTTGGATGTCGGTGTGGATCTCCCCGGCTGCCTCGACGGCCGGCGTCCCCCGGCGGATCGTCCAGGCGCGCACCTCGTCCGGTCCGACGGTGAAGAACGAGATCAGGCCCAGCAGCGCGTACGAGAGGCGGATGACCCGATCCCGGCTCGACTCGGTGATGCCGAGGTCGGCCATGAAGAGGGTGGCATCTTCCTCGTCGAGCACCGCGATCTCCGCCTCGATCTTGCCCGCCAGGGCATCTACCTCCACCCCGGGTCGCCCGAAGCGCGCCCGCGCCTCCTCGACCAGCGCCTGCGCCGGCGCACCCAATTGTTCCTCGCCCACGTTGAGGAGGATCAGCAGCGGCTTGGCGGTCAGGAAGCCGAAGCCGCGCAGCAGCCGCTCCTCCTCCGGCTGAAGCTCCACCTCACGGATCGGCGTCCCCTCCTCCAACGCCGTCTTGAGGCGCCGGAGAACCTCGGCCTCTCGCTCGTTCGCCTCGCGCTCGGCTCCGCGCAACTTGGGGATGTTCGCCTCCAGGCGCCCCAGCCGCTTCTCGATCAGCGCCAGGTCGGAGAAGGACAACTCCAGGTTGAGCGTCTCGATGTCACGCGGGGGATCCACCGAACTCTCGGGATGGGGCACCGACGGGTCCTCGAAGGCCCGAACCACGTGGACCAGCGCCGCGCCCTGACTCAGGTAGCCAAGCAGCCGCCCGCTCATGCCCTGCTCGTGGATGCCCTTCGCCAGCCCGGCGATGTCGTAGTACTGGACGTCGGCCGGCACGGTACGCCGGGGATTGAACATCCGGGTCAGCACGTCCAGCCGCTCGTCGGGCACCTTGACCGTCGCCAGGTTCGGCTCCTCCTCACCGGTGGAGAAGACGCCGGTGGGCGCCTCAGACCGCGTCAGCGCGTTGAACACGGTCGTCTTGCCACTCTGTGGGAGCCCGATGATGACCAACTGCAGCGCCATACCGCCTCCGCCTGCCTCCTCGGTACCCCGGCACTCCCCCACGGCCGGGCCGCGTAGGTTGTACCACGCCGGTCCTCGCCCGGCAGCCCGCCCCTGTTACCTTGGCCGCCCGACCAGCGGGTCGACCGCACCGGCCGCCGCGAAGGCCTCGGCCCGCAGGCGACACGAATCGCACACACCGCAGGGCGACTCGCCGCCCTGGTAGCACGACCACGTCAGCCCGTAGTCCACGCCGAGCGCCAGGCCCAGCCGCACCGTCCCGGCCTTCGAAAGGTGCAGCAGCGGCGCGACGACCGGGATCGACCGGCCTTCCTCGACGAACTGCTTGCTCGCGAGATCAGCCGCCCGCTGGTACGCCTCCAGGAACTCTGCCCGGCAGTCGGGGTAGCCCGAGTAGTCAACCTGACTGACCCCGATGTAGATTGCCCTGGCCCCGACCACCTCGGCGTAGCCGGAGGCCACGGCCAGGAAGATGTGGTTGCGCGCGGGCACCCAGGTGCTCGGGATGCCGTCGGTCACTCCACCGGTCGGGATCTCCCCATGGCCGGTCAGGGAGGAGCCACCGATGCCGGCCAGATCGATGCGGACCACGCGGTGCTCGACCGCCTCGACCGCCCGGGCCACCGCCGCGGCGGCGTCCAGCTCCCGCCGGTGGCGCTGGCCGTAGTCGAACGACAGGGCATAGATGGCGTAGCCGCTGGCCCGCGCAAGGTAGGCAACCGTCGTACTATCCACGCCGCCGGAGAGCAGGACCACCGCGCCCGGACGTTCATTCGCCTGTGCCTGCATCTTGCGTAATACTCCGATCCCTGGGTATCGTGATGCCGTCGACGACCGTAGGGGATGGTACCGGTGAATACGCGTGCATCACAAGGACCGGCCCGTACACGTCCGGCGCGGGGGGATTCCGAGACCGGGCCGCCCCCCTGGGCCGCGATGCTCTCCCTGGCCGCGGCGATGCTGGCCGCGCTGGCGACCGCCACCTGGCATCACCGCTGGGAGCGTGCCGCCAACGGCACCCCCGAGCGCGGGGTGCTCGACGGTCTGTGCCACGCGGGGACCGCGCTGACCGTGGCGCTGCCCGTCCTCCCCTACGTGCGGGAGCAGGGGACGTTCCTGCGCGTGGCCCTCGCCAGTGCGCTCCTGATCGACCTCGACCACATCGCCGCCGCCCGCTCTCTGCGGCTCGACCGCTGCATGACCATGGCCACCCGGCCGTTGTCCCACTCGCTGCTGACCCCGGTGCTCCTCGCCATCCTGGCTGAGCGATTGGCGCCGGAGCGGCACCTGGGGCTGGCCGCGCTCCTCGGCCTCGGCTCCCACCTGCTGCGCGACCTCTACACCGGCGGGGTGCCGGTGCTGCACCCCCGTCACGTGGTGTCGCTCCCGCCCCGCGTTGTCATTCCTCTCCTGGGACTAATGGCGATCTTCAGCCGCAGCGCCACCCGCCGCCGCCTCGGGACCCGGCTCCTGCGGCTCGCATTGCCGTGATGCGCGCCCAATCTCTGAACTATCGGGTATAATGACCGCGGGCCAACTCGCGGCCCAACGACGGCCCACCCGGACCGGCTGCCAAGGAGGTGGCGATGAATCAGGCACACGGCGGACTCGGTGAGTTGCTGGTGATTGTCTATCTCGGGATCGCGATCGCGTCGTGGATCCTGGCGCGGCGTCAGGGTCTCCCTCCCTGGCTGACCGGCACCGCCCACGCCCTGCTCGGCGTCCAAATCATCATGGGGATCATTCTCTTCGTCCGGAACCCCAACCTCGTCCCATGGACGCATGTCCTCTTCGGGCTGCTGACCATCCCGGCCATCATGCTGGTCGTCCCGCTGCGCCAGCGCATCGGCCGCAATCCCGCCATCGCCGTATCGTCCGCTGCCGCCGGTCTCTGCGCGCTGGTCGCCGTCATCATCGCCATGACGCGCTGAAACTGAGCCCGGTGCGCCGGCTTCTCGCCCGCCCCCCACACGCAACTCCCCTCTCCCAACGTTGGGAGAGGGGACGGGGGTGAGGGCCGTTCTCGCGGACTGAGGACGGGCGAGGCTCCGTCCGACGCTCGCGCTCCTGGCTACAACTCGCTGATGACCGGGAGAATCATGGGGCGGATCTTGGCGTCGCGGTAGATCTGCCGGCTGAGCACGTTCTTCGTCCGGCTCACGAGGTAGCCGTAGCTGAAGCCGCCCTTCTGCCGCTTCTCCAGGAAGCGCCGCAGCTCGTCCTCGGCGCGCTTCAGTACCTTGGCGTCGATCTGCCCGTCCAGTCCCTGGGCGGAGACGTCGGGGCCCGCGATCAACTGGCGGCTGTCCCGATCCACGATCATCGTCGCGATGATCACCCCGCTGGCTGCGATCTCATCCCGCTGCCGCAGGATCACGTTCCGGTTGCCGATGATATCCACCAGCACTGCGCCCGATTCCACCGTCTGCTCCCGGCGACCGGAGTCGCGGCCGAAGCTCAACACGTTGCCGATCTCGGGCAGCAGCACCTGCGCATCGTTGTAGCCCATCTCCAGCGCCAGCTCACGATAGAGCGCCAGGTGCCGGTACTCGCCGTGGATCGGCACCACGAACCGGGGCCGCAGCAACCGGAGCATGAAGCGCAGTTCATCGCGGCTGGCATGACCCGAGACATGGATCGTCGGCTCGATAGCCGAGTAGACGACGCTGACGCCGCGGCGGAACAACTGGTCGATCGTCTGCGAGACGGTGTCCTCGTTTCCCGGAACCGGGGTAGCGGAGAAGATCACCGTATCGCCGCGCTGCAGTTTGATCGCCGGGTGCTCGCCACTGGCGATGCGCGCCAGCGCCGCCGACGCCTCCCCCTGGCTGCCGGTCGTCAGGAAGAGCACCTGCTCACGAGGCAGCTTGACCGCCACATCCAGCGGGATAATCGTGTCCGGCGGCGGCTTCATGTACCCGAGATCCTGCGCGATCCGGGTGCTCTGCTCCATGCTGCGCCCGGAGATGGCCACCTTACGGCCGTGGCGGTAGGCCGCGCGGATCGCCTGGTCGATGCGGGTGATGTTCGAGGCGAAGGTCGTCAGCACCACACGCCCCTTCGCCTCCCCGATCACGCGGTAGAGCGTCTCGCTCACGACCGCCTCCGAGGGCGTGTGCCCTGGCCGCTCGACGCGCACGGCGTCGGACAGGAGCAGCAGTACCCCCTCGTTCCCCAGCTCGCGGAGCCGGGCCTCGTCGGTGGGCGGGCCGAGCGGTGGGGTCGGGTCGAACTTGAAGTCGCCCGTGTGCACTGCCCAGCCGAGCGGGGTGCGGAGGGCAACCGCGAAGCTGCCCGGGATACTGTGGGTGACCGGCACGAACTCGGCCGTCAGGTACCGCCCCAACTGGTAGTGCTGGCCCGGCTCGACGACGTGGAACTCGGCCAGATCGAGCACACCCGCCTCGTCCAGCTTCGCCTCAGCATACGCCATCGCCAGCGCCGAGCCGTAGAGCGGGATCGGCGCTCGCGACTTCAACTGCGGCAGCAGGTACGGCAGGCCACCGATGTGGTCCTCGTGCCCGTGGGTGATCAGGATGCCGCGTAGCCGGTCCACCCGCTCCTTGACGTAGGTGATGTCGGGCACGATCAGATCGACGCCGCGCATCTCCTCCTCCGGGAACTTCGCCCCGGCGTCGATCATCACCAGATCCCCGCGATACTCGTAGACCGTGAGGTTCTTTCCGACCTCCCCAACCCCGCCGAGCGGGATGACTCTTACCCGTGGCCGCGCCATGCGCTCGCTGTCTCCCTGTAATGTTCGTTCCGCATCCCGCGCCATCCGCGGGCAGTCGGCCTAATCATCTCATGCTCCCGCGGCCCTGACGAGTCGCCGGTCCCGAAGTTCGAACGTATACGGACCGACGTAGACGGTCGCCGGCCGCTGCGCGTCCCGCAGGCGGACCATGACCCGCTGGTCCTCAATGACGAACTCGTGCTCCGGGTTGGGTACATGCGGCTCGACGAAGAGGTGCTCGACCGCCTCCATACCACCCAATCGCTCGATCGCCCGGGTGGCGAGGTCCCGGGCGCGTGTCTCATCCATCGCTCTGTCTCCCAATCGACTGCTCTATCGCACTCGCGCCGCGGGCACGCGAATACGTTGCCCACTGGCGCACTGCCTCCGGGAAACCGCAAGCGTGGTGCCGGTGCTGGCAGTTGACATTCGCCCTACCCGTTCCTATGATCGCCCCCTACCATATGACTGCGGGTTTGGTCGAGGAGTGAGATCGGTGACTGCCCTGCTCTATCTGGACGACAGCTACCTGCGAACGTTCGATGCGACCGTGACCGCGGTGGTCGGGGAGACCGGCGTGGTTCTCGACCGCACCGCGTTCTACCCCGGCGGCGGCGGCCAGCCCCACGACCTCGGCACGCTAACCGACGGCACACACTCCTGGCAGGTCGTGCGCATCGCCCGCGAGGACGGTCAGATCGTGCACGTGTTGGAAGGTGGTGCTCCGCCCCCGCCCGGCACCGCGCTCCGGGGTGAGATCGACTGGGATCGACGGTACCGTCTCATGCGCATGCACTCCGCGCTCCACGTCCTCTGCGGCGTCGTCTTCCGCGAGTACGGCGCGCTGGTCACCGGCGGCAACATGGGCCCCGACAAAGCACGCATGGACTTTGAACTGGAAGACCTCAATCCGGAGCGCGTGGCCCACATCGAGCGGACCGCCAACGAGCGGATCGCCGCGGGACTGCCGATCTCCTGGCGCACCCTGCCGCGCGAGGAGGCATTCCAGATCCCCGACCTGATCCGCACCAAGATCAACCTCTTGCCCGCCCACATCCAGGAGGTGCGGGTGGTCGAGATCGAAGGGCTCGATCTGCAGGCCGACGGTGGCACCCACGTGCGCAACACCCGCGAAATCGGCGGCCTGAAGGTCATCGGCACCCGCAGCAAAGGCCGCATCAACAAGCGGCTGGAGATCGCGCTGGTCGACGACGCCGTAGACGAGGAGCGCGGGGAGTGAGCACTGACTGGGGCACCCACCTGGCCCACCGCGCCGCACGGATCCAGCCGAGCCTCCGCCTCGACCTCGACCCGCTGCTCACCGACCCCGGAACGATCTACCTCGGCGGGGGGACGCCACCTGTCGAGTGCCTGCCGATCGACCGCCTGGCGGAGGCCGCGCGCCAGGTCTGGGCGGAGCTCGACCCGGCCACGCTCTATTACGACGAGACACCCGGCCATCGTCCCCTTCGCGAGCTGATCGCCGCGCGCATGCGGCGGCGCGGCGCCGAGGTCGACCCTGACAACATTCTGATCACGGCCGGCGCGCAGCAGGGGATCGACCTCGTCGCCCGGTTGCTGCTCAATCCCGGCGACCGGGTCGTCATCGAGGAGCCGGGCTACTTTGGTGGCTTCCAGGTGTTCGACCACTACGAGGCGCAGTACCTCACCGTCCCCGTCGATGACGAGGGGATCGTCCCGGAGGCGTTAGCACGCGCGCTCGACACCTCGCCGCGCCCCAAGTTCATCTACACGGTGGCGACCTTCCAGAACCCGACCGGCGTCACCGGCAGCCCGGCTCGGCGCCGGGAGATCCTGGCCCTGGCTCGCGAGTTCGGCGTGCCGGTGGTGGAGGACGACCCGTACGGCGAGCTCTGGTTCGAGCGCGACCCCGGCCCACTCCGCGCGCTCGACCCGGACGTGATTTACATCGGCACCTTCTCCAAGACCCTCGCCCCGGCGCTGCGCATGGGCTGGGTAGCCGCCCCGCAGGAGCTGATGCGCCTCTTGATCGACGCCAAGGAGGCGGTCGACATCCAGAGCGACCGAATGATGCAGCGGACCGTCGTCCAGGTCTGCGCCGATGGCTGGCTCGACGCGCACCTCGACCAAGCACGCGCCGTCTACCGCGCCCGCTGGGAGGCCGTCCGCGCCGCGCTGGAGCGCGCCATGCCGCCCGGTGTCCGCTGGACGGAGCCTGAGGGCGGCTACTTCTTCTGGGTAACGCTGCCCGACGGGATCGATACCAGCGCGCTGCTGCCGGAGTGTGCCGCGGCCGGTGTCGTCTACCTGCCTGGCAGCCTCTTCTACCCCGACATGCGGCCCAGTGCGTCGCTCCGCATCGGCTTCTCGACGTTGCCGCCGGAGGACCTGACGCTAGGGATCGAACGACTCGGCCAGGTATTCCACGGCGCTCTGGCCGGGGGAAGGCGGGCCGGACCATGAGCGGCGAGCAGGCAGACATCCAGGTGCTCCAGGTCGACGGGCGCGAGATCGTCGTCACCAGCCCGGACAAGGTCCTGTGGCCGCAGGACGGGCTGACCAAGACCGACCTGCTCGACTACTACCAGGCCGTGGCCCCGGCCATGCTGCCCTACCTCCGCGATCATCCGGTGACCCTGCGCGTCTTCCCCGGCGGGATCGATCGACCGGGCCACTACCGCCGCGACCTGCCGAAGGACGCACCTGATTGGCTGCCGAGTGCGACCTACAGCCCGGCGTCACGCGCCGGGGAGCTGCACCCGCCGCTAATCCCGGACGCGGCGGCTCTGCTCTGGTACGCGGAGCGCGGCGCGATCGAGTTTCATATTTGGCTTGCGACCGCAGACCGCCTGGAACAGCCGGACTGGGCCGTGTTCGACCTCGACCCGGGCGACGAGGTGGACTTCCCCGCGGTGCTGGACGCTGCGCTGCTGGTCCGCGACACGCTGGCGGCGCAAGGCATCGACGGCTACCCAAAGACCAGCGGCGGGCGGGGACTGCACGTCTTCGTCCCGCTCGAACCCGTCCACGACTTCGCGGCGGTGCGCGACTGGGTGCGGGGCATCGCCGCCCAGTTGGCCGAGGAGCACCCGGACCAGATCGCGGTCGCCGCCCGCGGGACACACGAGGGGCAGCGCGTGACCGTCGACCACGCACAGAACAGCGTCGCGCGCAACACGGCGGCGCCCTATACCGCGCGCGGGCATCCAGGGGCCCCGGTCTCCGCGCCGGTCACCTGGGACGAGGTAGCCGCCGGCACGATACGGCCAGACCAGTTCACCCTGCGCACCATGCCCGAACGGATCCAGCAGCTCGGCGATCTCTGGGCCCCCGCCCTGAACGCGCCCCAGCGCCTGCCAGGCTGAGTGCGTCGCCCCGCGCGCACCTCGAGAGCGGCGAGCCTGGCACGGGCCGGGGGACGCCACGGGAGCAACGGGGCATACGTACCAATGCGAAGCAGCGCACCCCGAGGGTGCGGCGGGGCGAAAATGGTAGAATCTAACTTTGAAGGGCGGCTGGCTCACTGAGCCGGCGGCCTCTACGACGGAGCGGACATGCAGAACCAGTCCACACGGTGGCACGCCACGACCATCCTCGGCGTCCAGCGGGATGGGGATGTCGCGCTCGCCGGGGACGGGCAGGTCACCTACGGCGACGTGGTGATGAAGCACGGAGCGCGGAAGATCCGCACGCTCCTCGACGGCCAGGTCGTGGCCGGCTTCGCAGGCGCCGTCGCCGATGCCCTCACGCTGTTCGAGAAGTTCGAAACCCACCTGCGCGACTGGGACGGTAACCTGCGCCGTGCGGCAGTGGAGCTCGCCAAGGAGTGGCGCACTGATCGCTACCTGCGCCGCCTCGAAGCGCAGTTGATCGTGGCCGACGGCGACTCGCTGCTGGTGATCTCCGGCGAGGGTGATGTGATCGAGCCGGACGACGGGGTGGCCGCGATCGGCACTGGCGCGCCCTACGCCACCGCCGCGGCACGGGCGCTGCTGCAGCATACCGACATGCCCGCCCGCGAGATCGCCGAGGCGGCCATGCGTGTGACCGCGGACCTGTGCATCTACACCAACGACCACATCGTGATCGAGACAACCAGGCGGCAGGATGAAGCCCAGAACGACTGACCAGATGACCCACGACGCAGCCACCAGAGACCCGATCGGCGCCATGACGCCGCGCCAGATCGTGGAGGCGCTCAACCGCTACATCGTCGGCCAGGATCAGGCCAAGCGGGCAGTGGCGATCGCGCTCCGTAACCGCTGGCGCCGCCAGCATCTCCCCGAGGGGCTGCGGCAGGAGGTCATGCCCAAGAACATCTTGATGATCGGACCGACCGGGGTCGGGAAGACGGAGATCGCCCGCCGCGTCGCAACCATCGCCGACGCGCCCTTCCTCAAGGTGGAAGCAACGAAGTTCACCGAGGTTGGCTACGTCGGCCGCGACGTCGAGACGATCGTGCGCGATCTCGTCGAGGTCAGCATCGGCATGCTCCACGGGCAGCGGCTCGAAGCCGTGCGGGAGGAGGCCAGCTCTGCCGCCATCCAGCGTCTGGCCGACTTGCTGATCGAGCAGCGCGCCGCTAACCGGCGCGGACGACGCAAGGAAACGCCGCGCGAGGCCGAGGCGATCCAGGACCCCGAGCAGCGACGGCGGCACGAGGCGAACGTCCGCCGCCGGCTGGCGCGGCAGCGCGCCCGGATGCTCGACCTGCTCCAGAAGGAAGCGCTCGAGGATGAGACGGTCGAACTGGAGACCGATCAGGAGTTCGACGCGATCATCCCGCTGGAGTTCGCCGCGGGCATGAGCCCCGAGGAACTCCACGAGACCTTCAGCGAGTTGCTGGAGGGCTTCGCGCCGCGCCGTCGCTCGCGCAAGGTCTCGGTTCGGGAGGCGCGCCAGATCCTGACCCAGCAGGAGGCAAACCGGCTGGTGGACTTCGACTCGGTGGTCGAGGAGGCGGTCCGCCGCGCCGAGGAGCACGGCATCATCTTCATTGACGAGATCGACAAGCTGATCAATCCCAACGGCGACTACGGGCCGGACGTCTCGGGGGAAGGCGTCCAGCGTGACCTGCTCCCCATCGTCGAGGGGTCGGTGGTCAACACCCGCTACGGGCCGATCAAGACCGACCACATCCTCTTCATCGCGGCGGGTTCGTTCCAGACCGTGCGCCCGTCCGACCTGATCCCGGAGCTGCAAGGGCGGTTCCCGATCCGGGTCGAGCTGGACCACCTGAGCGAGGACGACCTGTTCGCGATCCTGACCCAGCCCGACAACGCGCTCACGCGCCAGTACCAGGCCCTGCTCGCCGCCGAGGACGTCGAGCTCGTCTTCACGGAGGATGGCCTGCGGGAGATTGCACGCATCGCCGCGGAGGTGAACGCCCGCACCGAGGACATCGGTGCCCGGCGCCTGCACACCATCGTCGAGCGCGTGCTGGAGGACATCTCCTTCGAGGCCCCCGACCGTAGGGGTGAGCGGGTGGTCATCGACCGCGACTATGTACTCCAGCGCGTGGAAGACATCGCGGCCGACGACGACCTGAGCAAGTTCATCCTCTGAGCCTGTGCCCCGGCCGCGCAGCGCCATGCGCCGCGGCCGGGCGGGGAGGGGAAACAGGGGAGGGAGGGGAACGCTGGACCAGCAGCGGATTCGGGTGCGGCTCCAGAAGCTCTCGGTCATCTTGCCGGTCTACAACGAGGCAGACACGCTCGGGGAGATCCTCCAGCAAATCCGCGCCGTCGAGTTGCCCTGCGACCGCGAGATCATCGCCGTTGACGACTGCTCGACCGACGGCAGCCGCGAGTACCTGCTGGCAGAGGCGGCGCGCAGCAGCGACCTGATCGTCCTGACGCACGATCGCAACCTGGGGAAAGGCGCGGCCGTGCGTACCGCGCTGGGGGCCATCACCGGCGACGTCGTCGTCATCCAGGACGCCGATCTGGAGTACGACCCGCGCGACTACACTCGGCTGCTGCGACCGATCCAGGAGGGTCGCTCGAAGGTCGTCTACGGGTCGCGCTTCCTGGGCGAGCACAAGGCAATGTACTTCTGGTACGCGGTCGGCAACCGCTTCCTCACCCTGACGACCAACATCCTGTTCAACACGACCCTCACCGACATGGAGACCTGCTACAAGGTCTTTACCGCAGACGTGGCCCGCTCGATCAAGCTCCGCTCCAACCGCTGGGGCTTCGACCCCGAGATCACCGCCAAGATCCTCAAGCAGGGACACCGGATCTACGAGGTGCCCGTCGCGTACAATGGGCGGGAGTTCTGGGAGGGGAAGAAGATCACCTGGAAGGACGGGCTCACCGTCCTGGCGACCCTGCTGCGCTACCGCCTGTTCGACTAGCTGCCGGATGCAGGGTGACGGAGAGAGGGAGACCGATGAGTGACGCGGCCATCGCCGTCGATCTGGGTGGGACGAACATCCGCGCCGCTCTCGTGACGCGCGACGGCGCGATCCGGCACCTGATCCGCCGCCCGACCCTGGCACAGGAGGGCCCGGAGGCCGTCATCGACCGGATCGTCGCCCTGATCACAGAGGTGGCGGACCGCGAGGGAGCGGACACCAGCATCCCCGTCGGCTTGTCGGCGCCGGGTCCGCTCAACCCGATCGCCGGTGTGGTCTACTTCGCCACCAACATGCCCGGCTGGGACGACATCCCCATCCGCGACATCCTGCAGCAACGCACGCAACGCGCGGTTATGATCGGCAACGACGGCAACAACGCGGCGCTCGGCGAAGCGATGTTCGGTGTGGCCCGAGGCGTGCAGCACATGATCTACATTGCCCTGGGAACCGGTGTCGGCGGCGGCATCATCTCCCACGGACAGTTGATCGAGGGCACCCGCGGGCTCGGCGGCGAGGTGGGTCACGTCTCGATCGACCCGTCCGGGCCGCGCTGCCACTGCGGCGGCATCGGCTGTGTCGAAGCCTACGCCGCCGGCTGGGCCATCGCGCGCGATGGCGAGTTGCTCGTCCACTCCGAGCGATCCCGCACCATCGCCGAGATCGCCGCGGGTGGGCCGATCACCGCTGCGGTCGTGGCCGAGGCCGCCCGCGCAGGGGACCCCGCCGCGCGCGCCGTCTACGAGCGGGCTGGTCGCGCCCTCGGCGTCGGGCTCGCCGGCTTCGTCAATCTCTTCAACCCCGAGATGATCGTCCTCGGGGGCGGCGTGGCCGAGTCGGCCGACCTGCTGCTCGACGCGCTGCGCGAGACCCTGCCCCGCTACGCGATGGCACAGATCTACCCCGACGTGCGGATCGAACGGTCGGCACTCCGTGCCCACACCGGGATCGTCGGCGCGGCCGCGCGCGTCTTCTACACTGAGAGCGGGAACCTCGGCGCCCCCAGCGCCTGACGCGCCACGGCCGCTCGGTGAGAGCGAGCACGATGCCCAGACAGGACCGCCATCCGCAGCCCTCTTCGAGGCCCAGCCCGGCCGCCGCCGCCCGGCTGAGCCGCCGCGCGTTGCTGGCCGCCGGAGCGCTCGCGCTGCTCGCGGCCTGTCGCGGCGGCAGCGCCGGCTCCGCAACTGACTCCACACCCGTCAGCCGGGGCAGCCAATCTCCCGCCGCTCGACCGTCGCCCGCCGGTGCGGCGTCCCCCCAGCCGACATCGCCAGCCACGGCCCTCAGCACGCCGCCGGCGAGCGGCCCCCAGGTCTTCTACCAATGGGGCTTCGCGGCCGACCCGATCAGTCACGACTTCAACGCCAACCGCTACTGCGGCGGGGAGCCGGAGTTGTGGGCCGGGCTGCTGACGCTCACCCCCGACTTCGAGCCGGTCGCGGACTGGGCCGAGGCCTGGAGCACCAGCCCGGACGGGCTCACCTGGACCTTCCGGCTGCGGCCTAACAACCGCGGCTGGTCCAACGGCGACCCCGTCACCGCTCACGACTTCGTCTGGTCCTGGCAGCGGAAACTCAATCCCGAGACGGCCGCGCCCGACGCGCCGCTCCTGTACGACATCGTGGGTGCCCGGGAGATCCACACGGCGGGCGCGCCTCCGGAAGCCCTGGGCGCCCGCGCTGCCGACGACTGGACGCTCGACGTCGACCTCACCGGCCCCAGCCCACGCTTCCTCGTCATCATCGCCTCCGTCGCCGGGTTCCCGGCCCACCGCCCCTCGGTTGAGCGCCACGGCGACCGCTGGACCGAGGCCGGCAACTGTGTCTCCAACGGCCCGTTCATCCTGACGCGGTGGGAGCGCGGCGTGGCGTTCGAAATCGCCCGCAACCCCAACTACTGGGACGCCGCGCGGGTCGCGCTCGACCGCTGTATCACGCCGATCCTCCCGCTCGACCAGGGTCTGGCTCCCTACGACGACCGTCAGGTGGACTACATCGCCGTCCCGCGGCCGGACCTGCCGGTGGTGCGCAACAGCCCGAATCTGTCGCGCCAGCTCGGCCGCGCCGTCGAGGCGGCCGTGTGGTGCCTCATCCCGCAGGTCACCATGCCGCCCTTCGACGACCTCCGCGTGCGGCAGGCGATCAGCCGCGCCATCGACCGGGAGCGCATCGTCCAGATCACCGAGGGACGTGCCCTGGGCGCCACGAGCCTCATGCCGGTCGGCATGCCCGGGCACTTCAACGATGCTGAGATCGTCCAGATCCAGCAGTTCGACGTCGACGCCGCGCTGGCGCTCCTGGAGGACACGCCC
This sequence comes from Sphaerobacter thermophilus DSM 20745, assembly GCF_000024985.1. Lineage (NCBI taxonomy): Bacteria > Pseudomonadati > Thermomicrobiota > Thermomicrobia > Sphaerobacterales > Sphaerobacteraceae > Sphaerobacter > Sphaerobacter thermophilus. The sequence goes on along the minus strand of NC_013523.1, from coordinate 347,301 downwards.
TTCGCCGGGGGGCAGAACTGGCCACCGCTAACCCTCACCATGCGCCAGTCCGATTCGGATGCGGAGCTGATCGCCAACGACGTGATCAGCCAGCTCCGCGAGAACCTCGGCCTCAGCCTCTCACTCGACATCCTCGAACGCGAGGACTTTGACGCCGCGGTCCGGGCGCACGAGCCCGCGCTGATCTGGCTCCGCTGGTGGTTCCACTACCCGGACCCGCACAACGGCTACGGCGACCTCTTCGCGCCCGAGGATCCGCTGCCGCGGCGGCTCGCCTGGGAGGATCCCGCCTACACCGACCTGGTACGCCGCGCCCGCGAGGAGTCTGATCCTGCGGCGCGCCTCGATCTATACCGTCAGTGCGAGCAGACACTGCAGAGCGCGGCAATCTACATCCCGGTCGCCTACCCGGTCACCTGGTATCTCTTCAAGCCGTGGGTGAGCGGCATCCCCACCAACAGCCGAGGCGACTGGCTCCCCCGCGGCGAACTCTTCACCCGCATGAAGGCCCATCTGCGCATCGAGAACCGCCCCGAGGCATAGGTCGTCCTGGCTGGGACGCATTGGTTGTAGGACTCAACGCACGCGTGTGCTATCCTGCACGGCGAATCGTCCATTGGAAGACGCCCCGCCACGCGGCCGGGGGTGATGAGAGCGGGAGACGCCGATGTCAGAAGCACACCCGAAATATCTCTGGTGGAACGGCCGTCAGATGCCATGGGAAGATGCGACCATCCACGTGACCGAGATCGGCTGGTCCACGGTCGGCGCAATCTTCGAGGGCATCCGGGCGTATTGGAACCCCGACCATGGGGAGGCGTACATCTTCCGGCTGCGCGAGCACATGGAGCGCTTCAGCCAGTCGATGAAGCTTGTCCGCCTGGACCAGGACTACTCCACCGACCAGCTCATCGATGCCATCGTCCAGCTGGTGCGTGACAACGAGCATCGGGAGGACGTGTACATCCGTCCGCTGGCCTACCGCAGCGGCGACGGCAAGTCCTTCAGCGGGTTCGGCAGCGAGGCGTCGATCCTGATCAACACGCGACCGATGCCGTCGCACCTCCTGACCGGCAAGACGCAGCACGCCGGCATCAGCTCCTGGACGCGCATCTCGGACAACGTGATGCCGCCGCGGGTCAAGAACCTCTCCAACTACCGCAACGGGCAACTGGCCAACATGGAGGCAGCGGCCAACGGCTATGACACCGCCATCCTGCTCAACGCACAGGGGAAAGTCGCTGAGGGCCCCGGCGCCTGCCTGATGCTGGTCCGCAACGGCAAGCTGATCACCCCGGATGTCACCAGCAGCATCCTGGAGAGCATCACGCGTGACGCGCTGATCACCATGGCCCGGCAGGACCTGGGGCTGGAGGTGGAGGAGCGGCCGGTCGACCGGACCGAACTCTACGTCGCCGACGAAGTCTTCTTCTGCGGCACGGCGGCCGAGATCACGCCGATCGTCTCGGTCGACCGCTATCAGGTGGGCGACGGCACGCCCGGCCCGATCACCCGCCGGCTGGAGCAGCTCTACCACGACGTCCTGCGCGGCATCGACCCGCGCTACGCCGAGTGGCGCACCCCGGTCGGCCTCGCCAAGCTCGCCCCGACCGGCGACTAAGCCACTCCCAGGGAGACGGCATCTCGCCGGCGCCAACCTGGAGGACACGAACGATAACCGCCCGCGGCGTGTGCCGCGGGCGGTTCCGTTCCGGATGCGTCGATAGCCCTCGGTGTCGTCGGGGATGCGGCCGCCTGCCCCTTCAGAACCCGGCGGCGTGGCCGCCACGGCGGGGATCGGCCGCGCCATGAAGGCGACCGGACTCGTCGCGCATCACCGTCTGCACCGAGCCCATGTGCCAGTTGTAGTCACCCAGCGACGCCACGTCGATGCCGAGCCGCACCAGACCCCGCAGCGTCGCTTCCGGGAAGCGGGTCTCGACCGCGATCGTGCCGATCTCCCAGCCCATCCCCCGGCCGCCCTCGGCCCGCAACTGCAGGCGCGGCGCATCGATCGCCGCCTCGAGGTCCATGCGGTGGTGAAGCAGGTTCAGGAGGACCAGCGCCACGGCCTGGCAGGCAGCACCGGGCGAGCCGATTCCGATCCACGGCTGGCCGTCACGCAGCACGAGGACCGGTGCCAGCGGCGTCGTGATCCGCCGGCCGGGTCCCACCGAGACGCCTCCGAAGTAGCTCGGATTCCCGCTGTTGACGCTGATCCCGTCGACCACCAGCCCCGTGCCGAACGGCGTGCCGTAGACCGTGTGCAGCATCGTCAGCCAGTTGCCCGCAGCGTCGACGATGACGATGTGGTTGCTGTCGGTCGACCCCGGACCAGGCTGCGGCGGCGCCGCGACGAGGTTGTCATCAGGCAGAGGCAAATCCACCGTGGGGAAGCTCTCCGTCAGCAGGCGAGCTTGCAGGCTCAGGAACTCGTCCGACAGCAAGATGTCGAACGGCACCCCGAACGCGGTGGGGTCCTGGCAGTAGCGGGCGGTATAGTGCGCCGCCACACCGAGCGCCCGCGCCACCAGCGCCGTGGCGCGGGCCGACCCGTGCCATGGCTCGGCCGGGTCGATGCCCACGCGCTCCAGGATCCCCAGCGCGACACCCACGAACGCCGCGCCGTACTCCGGCGCGTCGCCGCCGAGCAGGTCATAGCCGAAGGCGCGGAAGCGGAGCGGCTCAGCCCAGCGCGGCTCATAACCCGCCATATCCTCCAGCGTTACCGAGCCGCCGGTCTGCTGCACCGCCTCGACGAAGCGCTGCGCCCACTCGCCCCGCTGGAACCACTCGACGCCGTCCGGCTGGGCCAGCCGGCGCAGCGCCGCCGCGAGCGCGGGCTGGCGGTGCAGGTGGCCGACCGGCGTCAGGTAGCCGGCAGGGGTGTAGAACGCCCGCCCCGACGGGTAGTGGGTCAGCCGGTCGTAGGATGCGGCCATCTCGCCGTAGAGGAAGGAGTACATCGGGAAGCCGTCGTCCGCCACCTTGATGGCCGGCTCGAAGTAGGAAGCCCACGGCCGGGTGCCGAAGCGTTCGGCCAGGGCCTGCATCCCGCGCACGGTGCCCGGCACAGCGATGCGCTGACCCGACTCCTCCGGCGCGTCCCTGGGCGGGATCGGCCCACCCGACGGGCGGTCCAACTCCGCATTCAGGTAGTAGGCCCGCCCGGAGGCCGCCTCCCAGTAGACCAGGCCGAAGCCGCCGGCCAGCGTCGACATGTGCGGCTCGACCACGTGCTGCAGCGGCATGGCGGTCAGCAGCGCGTCGATCGCGTTGCCCCCCTCGCGCAGCACCTGCACCGCGGCCTCGGTGACCATCGGGTGCGAGGTCGAAACCATCGCCCGCTCACCGACGGCCACCTCCTTCGGCCCCTGCTCCGGCGCCGGGAGATGGTCGAACGGCCATGCCGGATTGTCGCTGGGCATCCGTGTTCCCCTTCCCTTGCGGCGACGTGCCCTAGGCGCCCGAGAAGAGCCCCTCGTCGGCCATCCGAGCGACGGTGCGGTCGAACGCCTCGATGGTCTTGGCGATGTCCTCCTCCGAGTGGGCCGCGCTCAGCAAGCCGCCGCCGTGGAAGAGATCGACCCCCTCGTTGATCATGCCCTGGTGCAGCGCCAGCGAGAGCTTCGGCGCCGGGCCCCGCTTGAGCACCACCGGGTCGACACCCTCCGGCATGCGCAGGTCTCCGCTCGTCATGTTGGAGCACTCCACCCCAAGCATGACGTGGAAGACCGAGGACTCGCCATAGCAGAAGCCCGGAACCCCGCGGCGCACCAGCACCTCATTGAAGCCGGCGCGGATCTTCGCCGCCATCTCGTCGGCGTGGCGTTGCACCCGCGGGTCGGCCACCATCTGCAGACAGGTCGCCCCGGCCACGGCTGAGAGCGGGTTGGCGTTGAAGGTTCCCGGATGCCCGACCTTGCGCCACCCCGGATCGTCGCGGAACTCCAGCAGCGCCATCACGTCGTCTCGGCCGCCGACCGCTCCGCCCGGCAGACCACCAGCCACAATCTTCGCCATGGTGGTCAGATCCGGTGTGACGTTGAAGCGCTCCTGCGCCCCACCCGGCGCCCAGCGGAAACCGGTGATGACCTCGTCAAAGATCAGCAGCGTGTCGTGCTTCTTGGTGACCTCACGCAGGCGCTGGAGGAATCCTTCCGGCAGCGGGATCGTCGCGTATGACGCACCACTCGGCTCCAGGATCACCCCCGCGATATCGCCGGCGGCCAGGCGCTGCTCCACGAAGTCCAGATCGTTGACCGGCGCCACCACCACCGTGTCGGCCACGGCCTGCGGGACACCCGGCGGCGGCGGGCCATCGAACGGCGGCTGCTCCCCTTTGATGGCGTAGTCCTGCCAGCCATGGAAGTGGCCGGCGAACTTCATGATCTTGTCCCGCCCGGTAAAGGCTCGTGCCAGCCGCATGGCCATCAGCGTCGCCTCGGTACCGGACGAGGTGAACTTGACCCGCTCGACCGACGGCACCAGGTTGCAGACCCGCTGGCCCCACTCGATCTCCAGGTCGTGCCCAGCCCCGAAGTGCGTGCCGCGGCGCACCTGATCAGCCACCGCCTCGGCGATCTCCGGATGGCTATGCCCCAGGATCAGCGCCCCGTGGCCCATGGAATAGTCGATCAGTTCATGGCCGTCGACATCCCACTTCTTCGACCCCTGCGCCCGCTCGGCGTAGATCGGGAAGGGACGCAGGTAGCGCACATCGTGCGTGACGCCGCTGGGGAAGGCCCGCACCGCGCGCTCGTAGCGCTCCCGCGAGCCGGGGTGCCGCTCAATGTACTCCTGCTCGATCGTTTTCCTCATCTGGCTGGCCATCGCAGCCGTTCCTTCCTCAGCCTGACCTTATGTCCTTTCAGGTGCAGCCCACACCCGACCCCGGATTATCCCCATCATGACTGCCGGTGTAAACCGGCGGAGCGGGATCGCGACCAGAGCATCGGTTCTTGGCATTAACACACCGTGCTCGCGCCGGCGCGGCCAGGCAAGCCTTGACAGAATTACACCTGCGTGCAATCCTGGCAATTGCCAGGAGGAGGCTAGAGGATGGTTACGGCCGCGCTCGCTATTCCAGACGACCTGCTCGCGGCGCTCGAAGCCGGAGAGCTGACGACCGATCAACTGCGACGCCTCATCGAGCTTGAAGCGAACCGCCTGGGTATGACCTTCGACGAGGCGGTCGAGCGTGCCCGCCAGGACCGACTCCCGCGAACTCCTCAAGGCTTCGACTTGCAGTTCCACATTCTCATGTTGGATGCCTAGCGTCCGATGCCGATCCGGGGTCGGTCGCTCGCGCATGCTGTACGGATCTTCGTCGATTACCTCAACACCGTCCTCCACTCTACTGTGACTCAGACGCCGTTAAGCTTCGAGGTTGTCCCGTCTCAAAACCGCGCCAACATCCGCTTCCGCGCGCACGGCAACTCCACGACTGCGGTACTGGCCACGCGCTTCGGCCGGATGGGCCTCTATATCGGTCAAGTTTGCGAGGCGCCACGCGACGCGGATGACACGTACATCCTGCGAACGATTAGCTACCGCTACGCCCTATATAGGGACGGGATCGACGAACCGATTCTCCGTTGGGAGTACGTCCGCTTTCCTGGCGCCAATGCCCAATACTGCCGTCACCACATCCAGGGACCGATCGCGGTTCCCCTGGCCGACGCCCCGGATCGACATCCCTCGCTCAACGACTGGCACCTGCCGACTGGCTGGGTCACGATCGAGGAGGTCCTGCGCTTCTGCATCGTAGATCTTGGCGTTCGGCCCCTGAGCCCTAACTGGGATTCGATCCTTCGTGAAAGCTACGAACGCTTCAAGACCGAGTTCTCGCCACTCGGTGAGGCATAACCACTGGATAGGGCTCCGGTTGCCCTCTGCACGGGCCGACTCGACCCCGCCACCACCGTGACCACTTGTCACCGACAGCGAATCGGCCAGGCTGCTACACTTCCCACATGGAAACCTCGGCCTCCACGCGGAAACAGCTTTATGTCGATGCCGCCGTGGATACGCCCGTCAGCGATCGGCGGCGGTTGCTGACCTATGCCCTGCCGGAGCACCTGGCCGGGCGCGTCGCACCGCGCCACCTGATCTGGGTCCCGCTGCGCAAGGAGCTGCGGCTGGCGATCGTGGTGCGGGTCCACGACGAGGCGCCCGCCTTCCCGGTGCGGCCTGTTTACGCCCCGGTCGAGCCTGCCTTCTGCCTTTCCGAGCGCCAGTGGGAGCTGATCCAGTGGATCGCGGAGACCACGCTCTGCTCCCTGTTTGAGGCCGCGAGCCCGTGCCTCCCGCCCGGGGTGGGTCAGCGCAGCGTCGAGCACTTGCGGCTGCGGTCGCCGGACGGTGCAGGCGATCACCAACTCACCCGGACCCAGCAGGCACTGGTGGATCTCCTCGCGGAGCGAGGGGAGACAAGCCTGGAGGCGGCACGTAAGGCGCTCGGCCGCTCGCTGACCTCGGTCGTCGCCAAGCTCGAAGCGGCAGGAGTCATCGAGCGGACCGCGCGCGTTGTCTCCGGCGCACCGCGGACGCCCACCGCCCGCTATGTCCGGTTGATCACTCCGGACGGAGTCGACCTGCATCGCGCCCCGGCCCAGCGGCGGGCCCTGGAAGTTATCCGCCGCCGCGTGGCGCTGGCCGGGGATGAGCCGATCCCCTGGCACGATCTGGTGCGCCGGCCGGGCGTCACCGCTGCCGCGCTCCAGGCACTGGCAGAGCGCGGTGTGATCGAGATCCTGGAACTCCCGTCGCCGAGTGCTCCGCCGGCGCAGCCGCGCCCAGGGGCGGGCAGCACCTACCTGACCCCCGAGCAGGCGGCCGCCTGGCGCACGCTGCTGGCAGCGCTGCGGGCGGGCGAGCCGGAGGAGTTCCTGCTACACGGCATCACCGGGAGCGGCAAGACCGAGATCTACCTGCGGGCCGCCGCGTGGTGCGTCGGACGCGGCAAGCAGGTCATCATGCTGGTGCCGGAGATCGCGTTGGCGGCGCAGACCGTGGCGCGTTTCAACGAGCGCTTCCCCGGCCAGGTCGCGGTACTCCACAGCACACTCCCGCCCGCCACCCGCTACCACACCTGGCGCGCCGTCGCCGAGGGCCGCATCCCAATTGTCGTCGGCCCCCGTTCAGCGCTGTTCGCCCCGCTGGAGCGGGTGGGCCTGGTGATCCTCGACGAGGAGCACGAGGGTGCCTACAAGCAGGACAATCCACCCCGCTACCACGCGCGGGAGGTGGCGCGGCGGCTGATCCGCCAGCACAACGCCGTCCTCCTGCTCGGCAGTGCCACCCCCGACGTCACGACCTATTACGCCGCCGAGACGGGCGCCATCCGGCTGCTCGAACTCCCCACCCGCGTCGGCCCGCGCGTACTCGGGAAGCGTGGCCGGCCGGAGCACCGGACCCTGGACCTCCCCGAGGTCCAGGTCGTCGATATGCGCCTGGAACTGTCCCAGGGGCACACCCACATCTTCAGCCGCCCGTTGCAGGCCGCGCTGCGCAGGGCTGTGGAGTCAGGGGAACAGGCGATCCTCTTCCTCAACCGCCGAGGGGCCGCCACGCTGATCCAGTGTCGCGCCTGCGGCCACGTCGAGCAGTGCCCCTTCTGCGATGTGCCGCTCGTCTACCACGCGGACCAGCGGCTGCTCCTCTGCCATCGCTGCAATCAGCGCCAGCCGCCGCCCAGCCGCTGCCCGGCCTGCGGCAGCAGCGCCGTCGGCTACTACGGCACCGGGACCCAACGGGTGGAGGCGGAGGTGCGGCGCCTGATCCCGGGCGCTCGTGTGCTCCGCTGGGATCAGGACGCGCTCCGCCGGGGCGTGGAGCATCGCCACCTGATGCAGCGAGTGCTGCGCCACGAGGTGGACGTCATTGTCGGCACCCAGATGGTCGCCAAGGGGCTCGACTTCCCGCTGGTATCCACCGTCGGCATCATCAACGCCGACACCCTGCTCCACCTGCCCGACATCCGCTCGGCCGAGCGCACCTTCCAGCTCCTGACACAGGTGGCCGGCCGCGCGGGGCGGCGAACGCCGGGCGCGCGGGTCATCGTTCAGTCGTACACACCCGACCATTACGCGATCGACGCCGCCAGCCGCCACGACTATGCGGCCTTCTACCGGGAGGAGATCGCCTTCCGGCGGAAGCACGGCTACCCGCCCTTCCGCCGCCTGATCCGCTTCGTCTACCGCCACCCGGACGAGGTGACCTGCCAGACCACGGCGGCCGAGGTCGCCGACCTGCTGGCCGCCACCGCCGACCGGCTCGGCGCGCGCGATGTCGACCTGCTCGGTCCCACCCCGGCCTTCACCGCCAAGGTTCGCGGCCGCTACCAGTGGCAGATCCTGCTGCGCGGCGCCGACAGCCACGCGGTCGCCAGCGCCGTCGACCTCGACCCCGGCTGGGCCATCGATGTCGACCCCCTGAGCGTGCTGTGATGCGCAGATCGCGGCGTGCGGTTCGGTCCCCGGCCTTGAGGGGCGCATTGCGGACTCCTGGCGTAGCGGGGAAGCACACGACGTTTGAGCAGCCATCCTGGCCCATGTGCTCGTGACAGGATAGGCATCCCTCCAAAGCGCCGGCGGGGGTCGGAACCCGGCTGTCGGTCTCCCTGGTCAGCAGGCGAAGAACAGGAGCGCGAGGAAGACCACGACTCCAATGACAGCCGCCCATGGGATCCAGGATTCCATCCGGCCCACTCCTTCAACGGCCTCGATCGAGCCGGTGGGCAACCGGCCCGCGGCTAGTCCCCACCGGCGCGCTTCCGGCGCGATCGCGCTGTGGCCCTCCCTGACGCGTCGTCGTGGCTGCGGCTCTGGCGGAACTCCGCCTCCGCGGTGTCAAGATCTCGCTCAGTACCCTCTTCGATGTCGATGAACGTCGCCCGCGCATCGGTCACCGCGCGGATCAACTCGTCCAGCTTTAGTTGTGTGGCGCGGGCGTCCCGGTTCTGCGTGGCCTGAATGAGGAAGACCATGAGGAAAGTCACGATGGTCGTGCCGGTATTGATGACGAGTTGCCAGGTGTCGCTGAAACCGAACCAGGTGCCGGAGGCGGCCCAGATGATGATGACAGCACAGGCCACCAGGAACGCCAGGTACGAGCCAACCATCCTGGCGATGCGGCTTGAGAGGCGGTCGAAGGCATCTCGCATGCCCGGTACTCCCTATCTCGATGCGAGCGTGGGACAAACCGATCTGCCAGGACGCAAAGGGCGTGCCGCCTCCGACCCGAAATGAGGCGCGATCGAACGGGGAACACGGCCCTCCCCCCGACCCCTCTCCCAACTCTGGGAGACTGGAGTACGCCCCACTACGCAGCACGCAATACGCAGTACGCAATACTGATGACGCATGACGTATGACGTTTAACGCATGAGAAACCCATTCCCCCTCTCCCACAAGGCGAGAGGAGGTTAGGGGGTGAGGGGTGTCCGGCCCACTACGCCACGCCGAACGCCTGCACCCACTTCTGGGCGAGGTCGAGGAGCGGGCTGGACAGGAGACCAAAGACGAGTGTGCCGATCGCCATCAGTGCCAGCCCGGTGCCGAGGAGCGGCGTCCGCTGCGTCTTCCAGTCACCGACCGGCTCGTTGAAGTACATGACCGCCACGACGCGCAGGTAGAAGAAGGCCGAGACGGCGCTCATGACCACAACCGCCACGGCCAGCCAGATCAGGCCCACCTGCACCGCGGCGAGAATCACGTAGTACTTAGCGTAGAAGCCGAGCAGCGGCGGCAGACCCATCAGCGACAGCATGAAGACCGTCATGGCGAGCGCCGCCAGCGGGCTGCGCGCCGCCAGGCCGCGGAAGTCATCGAGGGTCACCCCGAGGCCACGCGCCTGCAACCACGTCACGACGCCGAAGGCGCCGATGTTCATAAAGGCGTAGCTGAACAGGTAGAAGAGTACGCTGCTGACGCTGCGGTCGTCCGCGCTCATGCCGCTGTACGCCGCCAGCCCGACGAGGATGTAGCCGGTGTGGCCGATCGAGGAGTAGCCGAGCATACGCTTGACGTCGCGCTGGGCGATCGCCACCACATTGCCGTAGACCATGGTGGCCAGCGCCAGGATCGCGATCAGGGTGAGCCAGGAGTCGCTGAGCGGACCCAGCGCCTGCACCAGCACCCGCGCCATGGCGGCGAAGCCCGCCACCTTCGGCACGACCGACATGTAGCCGCTGACCGGCGTCGGCGCGCCCTGATAGGCGTCCGGCGTCCACATGTGGAAGGGGACCGCGGCGATCTTGAACCCGAGGCCGATCGCCAGCAGCAGCAGCGCCAGCAGCAGCGACGCCTCGATGCCGCCCTCGCCGGTGATGACCGGCCGCAGCCGGGCCGCGATCTCGTCCAGCGCCGTGGTGCCGGTGGCGCCGTAGGTCCAGGCCATGCCGTAGATCAGGATCGCCGTGGCGAAGGCGCCGAGCAGGAAGTACTTCAGGGCGCCCTCAAGCGAGGTGGTGCGCCGCCGGGCGAACCCGGTCAGCGCGTAGACGGCGAGCGACCCCATCTCGATGCCGAGGAAGATCATGAGCAGGTCACCGGCCGCGCCGACCAGCATCGTGCCCAGGATCGAGAAGAGGAGCAGCGCCAGGTACTCCGGCAGCGGCAGGCCGCCCGGCTCCTCTGCCCCCTCCACGTAGGACGATGAGATCATGACCGAGAGAATACCGGCGAGGCCGACGACGATGTTGATGAAGAGGCTGAAGTAGTCGGCCTTGAACATGCCGTTGAAGGTGGACTGCCCGGCGTCCCAGTCGATCGTGAGGTTCGACAGGAGCGAGAGCGCGAGGCCGGCCAGCGCCACCCAGGTCAACGCGCTATGCTGCCGGCGCGGCAGGATGAGGTCCCCGGCGAGCACGACCACGATCGTGCCCAGCAGGATCAGCTCGGGGACGATCAGACCCCACTCCGGCCGTACGAGTTCGACGACTGGCACCCTCGTGTCTCCTTCGCAAGGCGGGCGGCGGGGAAGCCCCGCCGCACCGCGCTACCGTGTGAACGCGCCGGTCGCTAGAAGCCGATCCCGCCGAACGGCTTCGCCACCAACTCGAGCGCCGTCCGCAGGAAGTTCATAAACCACTGCGGGTAGACGCCCATCCAGATCGTAAGCACCGCCAGCGGCGCCAGGGTCATGGCCTCGCGCCACGTCACGTCGCGGAACGTGCGCGGGTCGACCACGTCGCCGCCGTGCTCGGCACCGCCCATCACCGGCCGCGGCTCGTCCCCGGCCAGCTTCGCCTCCGGGTCGTTCGCGTCCGGCGGCTCACCCGGAGCGCGCTGCCAGGCGACCCGCTGGTACATCCACAGCATGTACCAGGCGGAGAAGATCACGACCAGGAAGGCGATGACGCCCGCCGCGCGCTCGGCGCGGAAGGCTCCCAGAATCGAGAGGAACTCGCCAACGAAGCCGGACAGCCCGGGCAGCCCGAGTGAGGCGAAGGTGAAGAGCCCGAGGAACGAGGCATAGACCGGCATGTTGGTCGCCAGGCCGCCGAAGCGGCTGATGAGTCGCGTATGGCCCCGGTCGTAGATCACGCCGACGCACAGGAAGAGCGCGCTGGTCACCAGCCCGTGGCTGAGCATCACGATCATCGCGCCGTAGAGGCCCTGCGCGTTGAAGGCGAAGATGCCCAGGGTCACAAACCCCATGTGGCTGACCGAGGAGTAGGCCACCAGCTTCTTCAGATCGGGCTGCACCAGGGCCACCAGTGCGCCGTAGATGATGCCGATCACCGAGAGCACGATGATCACCGGCGCCCAGTCCCGCGCCGCGTCGGGGAAGAGGGGCAGGTTGAAGCGGAGCAGACCATAGCCGCCCATCTTCAGCAGCACGCCCGCCAGCAGCACCGACCCGGCCGTCGGCGCCTCAACGTGGGCGTCGGGAAGCCAGGTGTGGAACGGCCACATCGGCACCTTGATCGCGAAGGCGATGAAGAAGGCGGCGAAGACCCACATCTGGAACGTGTAGCCGTAGTTGCCCTGCTGCAACTGCAGCACGTCCAGCGTGCGGATGCCCGTCTGCTCGAAGTAGGACTGGTAGAGCGCGATGATGCCGACCAGCATCAAGAGGCTGCCGGCCAGGGTGTAGAGGAAGAACTTGACGGCCGCGTAGACCCGGTTGGCGCTGCCCCACACGCCGATCAACAGCGCCATCGGGATCAGCATGACCTCCCAGAAGATGTAGAAGAGGAAGAGGTCGAGGCTGACGAAGACGCCGAGCATCCCCGTCTCCAGCATCAGCATGGTGATCATGTACTCACGCACGCGGTGCTGGATCGAGGACCAGGAGGCCACGATGCCGATAGTCGTCAGGAGCGTGCTCAGGACGATCAGCAGGACGCTGATGCCGTCCACCCCAAAGTGGTAGGAGACACCCAGCGCCGGCAACCATTCGAACCGCTCGACGAACTGCATGCCGCTCGCACTGGTGTCGAAGCCGGCCAGCATCACGAGCGACAGGGCGAGCGACACCAGCGACGCCCCCAGCGCGACCCAGCGGGCCGCCTGCGGCGACGCCTTCGGCCAAAAGAAGATGATCGCGGCGCCGACCAGCGGCACGTAGGTCAACGCACTCAGAATCGGGAAACCGTCCACCTGCGCTCCTCTACCGCCTACTGGAACAGGTTGCTACCGACGATCAGGTAGACCCCGACGATGATCACGGTCCCGAGCGCGATGGCGAGCGCGTAGTTCGCCACCAGACCGGTCTGGACCCGCCGCCAGCGCTGCGCGGTGAAGCTCACCAGCGCGGCCACGCCATTGACCGTGCCGTCGATGATCTGCACGTCCACCACCCGCCACAGCCAGACCGACAACCGGTAGAGCGGGTGCACGATCAGGGTCTCGTAGATCTCGTCGAAGTACCACCGGCGATACGCGAGTTGATAGAGCGGGCCGAACCGCTCCGCGATCGTCGCCGGGTTGAGCGAGCCGCGGATGTACGCCGCGTAGGCCAGGCCGAGCCCTGCCAGGGCGATCGCCGTCGAGATGGCGCCGAACGTCAGGGTGGTCGCCGTCGAGACGTGGTGCGCCTCGGCGCCGTGGCCGCTGAAGACCGGCTCAAGGAAGTGATGGAAGGCGCCGTTCTCGGGCGGGAAGCCCACGAACCCGGCCAGCATCGCGCCCACCGCCAGGATCAGCAGCGGGATCGTCATCACGGCCGGCGATTCATGCGGCTTGACATGGCGCCGGTCGAAGCGCTCCTCCCCGTGGAAGGTGAGGAACACGACCCGGAACATGTAGAGCGAGGTGAAGAGCGCCGCGATCAGCCCTACGATGGCGATGATCGGCCGGCCGCCGACCCAGGCGCCGACGATGATTTCATCCTTGCTCCAGAACCCGGCGAAGGGGAGGATGCCGGCATTGGCCGCCGATCCGATCAGGAAGGTCCAATAGGTGACCGGCATGTACTTCTTCAGGCCGCCCATGTGGCGCATGTCCTGCTCGTCGTGCATGGCGTGGATCACGCTCCCGGCGCCGAGGAAGAGCAGGCCCTTGAAGAAGGCGTGGGTCATCAGGTGGAAGATGGCCGCGGCCCAGGCCCCGACGCCCAGCGCGAAGGCCATGTAGCCGAGCTGGCTGACCGTCGAGTAGGCGATCACCTTCTTGATGTCGTACTGCGTCAGCCCGATCGTCGCGGCCACGAAGGCGGTCGCCGCGCCGATAATCGCCACCACCAGCATCGCATCCGGCGAGGCGGCGAAGATCGGCCAGGAGCGGGCGACCATGAAGATACCGGCCGTCACCATCGTCGCGGCGTGGATCAGCGCCGAGACCGGCGTCGGGCCCTCCATGGCGTCCGGCAACCAGACGAAGAGCGGAATCTGCGCCGACTTCCCGATGGCGCCGGTGAACAGCAGCAGCGCGATGATGGTCACCGTACCCTGGGGCAGGCTGGCCACGCGCTCGAACACCCCGGCGTACTCCAGGGTGCCCAGGTTGACGAAGATCAGCATGACACCCAGGCCGAAGCCGAAGTCGCCGATCCGGTTGACGACGAACGCCTTCTTCGCCGCTTGCGCCGCCGAGCGCCGCCGGTACCAAAAGCCGATCAGCAGGAAGGAACAGAGCCCCACCGCCTCCCAGAAGAAGAAGAGCAGGAGGTAGTTGTTGGCGAGGACCAGCATCAGCATTGAGAAGACGAAGAGCGGGAGGTAGGCGAAGAAGCGGTAGAAGCCGGGGTCGCCGTGCATGTACCCGACGGAGTAGATGTGCACAAGTAGGCCGACGCCGGTGACGACCAGCAGCATCACGGCGGTCAACTGGTCAACGGTCAGCGTGACCGGGATCTGGAAGTCGCCCGCCGGGATCCAGGTGAAGAGATGCTGGCTGACCGCCTCGCCATCGCCCGCTACCTGGGCAAAGACGGCGACGCTGACCGCGAATGCGGTCGCTACCCCGAGGATCGCGAGCCAGTGGGCCCGGTCCCGGATGTACCAGCGGCCGAAGAGAAAGTTGATGACCGCGGCGGCGAGCGGCGCCAGTGGAATGAGAAACAACCAGTTGGCCATCGCGACGGCTACTCCCCTACCTGCGCCCTACTCCACCGGCCGTGCTCGCCGGCAGCCTCCTCAGCGATGCGCAGTCGTGCCACACCAGACCCCCGCGCCTGTCTACTCCCGCAGCTCGCGGACCTTGTCGATGTCCACCGTGTCGAGGCGCCGGGACAGCGCCATGATGATGCCCAGGCCGACCACCGCCTCAGCCGCGGCGACCGCGATGATGAACAGGGCGAAGGTCTGACCCACCAGCGAGTTCTGCTCCCAGGCGAAGCCGATGAAGCTGACGTTCACGGCGTTGAACATCAGCTCGACGCACATGAAGATGACGAGCACGTTGCGGCGCGTCAGCACGCCCATCATCCCGATGATGAAGAGGGCCGCGCTGAGCACAAGAAAATGGCTGGAGGTCAACTCACTCATGACCGGCGCCGCTCCCCCCAAACCGGTTGATCGAGGAAATCATCACCAGACTTGGCCATAACCAGCTCGCGCTCGCCCGTCTCCGGCTTGATCCGGTCGCCCGCCACCGCAGGCAGAGCCGGCAGCTCCACGCCGTTCGCGCCGTCGGCGCCGCGCGGGTGGCCCAGCGAGATGGTCAGCGTGTCGCGGGCAACGCGCCGCACACGAGGCGTTTCGGGTCGGGCCAACACGAGCGCGCCGATGGTGGCCACCAGCAACAGCAGCGCGGTGGCCTGAATCGGCAAGACATAGCCGGAGTAGAGCACCTGGCCCAGCGCCTGGGTATTCCCGCCGACAGCCTGGACCGCCTGCTCCGACCAGGGGCCCGGCTGCCCGACGACGGTGCGGGTCAGGATTGCGGCCAGCACCTCACCCAGCAGGACCAGGCCGAGGATGAGCGCCAGCACGCGCTGGATCGGGCGCCCGCCGTGGAATTCGGGCAGGTCCTCGGGATGAACGAGCATGATCACGAACAGGACGAGCACCAGGATGGCGCCCGTGTAGACGATGATCTGCGCCGCCGCCAGGAACTCGGCTCGCAGGATGACGTAGATCGCGGCGACGTTGACGAAGCTGACGACGAGCGACAGCGCGCTGTGGACCGGCTTGCGCGCCAGCACGACGCCGGCCGCTGCCAGCACGGCCACCGCCCCCAGAATGTCGAATACCAGGACCTCAGCAGACATGACGCGGATCGTCTCCTCGTCGCTTCATCACGCACCACGGGCGATCCGAGCCCGCGCCGCCTAGAGTAGACCTAACCCCCAAAGTCGAATCAACCCGGTCAGCGCGACGTTGATCACGGCCAGCGGCAGCAGAACTTTCCACGCCAGGCCCATCAACTGGTCGTACCGGAAGCGCGGCAGGGTGGTGCGCAGCCAGATGTAGAACAGGAGGAACAGCGCGGCCTTGGCCGCCAGCCACCAGACGCCGTCCGCGATCGGTCCATCGATACCGCCGAGGAAGAGCGTCGCCGCCATGAACGACACGACGATCATGTTGATGTACTCGGCCAGGAAGAAGAAGGAGAAGCGGAAGCCCGAGTACTCGGTATGGAAGCCGCCGATCAACTCGGTCTCGGCCTCGGGCAGGTCAAACGGCGCGCGGTTGGTTTCGGCCACGGCCGCGATCAGGAAGAGCACGAAGCCGAGCGGCTGGCTCAGGATGTACCAGTTGGGAATCTGGATCGCGCCCCCGAACAGGGTCAGCGGCTGCTGCTGGGCGTTGAGGATTTCCACGAGGCTGAGCGAGCCCGACAGGATGAAGATCCCCACCAGCGACAGGCCGAGCACGAGTTCGTAGCTCACCACCTGGGCCGCAGAGCGCAGCGCCCCCAGCAGCGAGTAGCGGCTGCCGGAGGCGTAGCCGCCCAGGATGATGCCGTAGACCCCCATGCCGCCCAACGCCAGCACGTAGAGGACGGCGACGTTGATGTCCGCCACGTAGAGATTGACGTCGTAGCCGAAGACGGTGATCGTGCCGCCGAAGGGGATGACCGCGGCGGACAGGGGAGCCAGCACGAAGGAGATCAACGGGGCGATCAGGAAGACCAGCCGGTCCGCGTTCTTGGGGACGATGTCCTCTTTGGCCAGGAGCTTGACCCCGTCGGCGATGGGCTGGAGCAGGCCGAAGGGACCGGTGCGGTTCGGCCCGACCCGGTCCTGCATCGCGGCCATCACCTTGCGCTCGATGTACGTCATGTAGGCCATCAAGCCCAGCATGACGTTGAGCACGATGAACGCGAAGATGTAGCTGCTGATGAACGCAGACCAGTTCATGCGCGCCTCTGCCTCAAGCTCCCCGTTGCTCCCCTACACCCCCGCCCCGGGCGCTCCCCCTGCCCCCAGCGCATGGTGAAGGTCCCGGCCCGCGCGGCGCCTCGCGCCGGACCGCGTCGGGCTGGGCTATCTTAACGGTCGACCGACCCCAGCACGATGTCGATTGTGCCGATCAACGCCACCACGTCGGCCAGCATGGCCCCTTCGGCCAGGTACGGCAGCGACTGGAGATTAACGAAATCCGGTGTCCGGATCCGCAGCCGGTACGGGACCGGCGACCCATCACTCACGATGTAATAGCCGAGCTCTCCCTTGGAGTGCTCGATCGACATGTAGACCTCGCCCTTCGGCGGCGAGAAGCCCTTGATCACCCAGATGAAGTGCCGCTGCATGTCCTCGGCGGTCGTCAGCACCGTCTCATGCGGCGGGATGACGTAGTTGGACTCCGCCAGCTTCAGCGGGCCGTCAGTCGGCACTTGATCCAGGCACTGCTCAATGATCTTCAGCGACTGCCGCATCTCCTCCATGCGCACCAGGTAGCGATCGTAGACGTCGCCCTGGGTGCCGAGCGGCACTTCGAAGTCGATCCGATCGTAGAGGAGATACGGCTGCGCCTTGCGCACGTCGTAGTTCACGCCCGAGCCGCGCAGGCAGGCCCCGGTCAACCCATAGTTGATCGCCACATCCGGCTCGATGACGCCGACCCCTCGTGTACGCGCCAGCCAGATCGGGTTGGCCGAGAGGAGGTCCTCATATTCGCGCTGTCGCTGCGGGAAGACCTTCAGGAAGTCGCGGATCATCTCCGGCAGGCCGGCCGGGATGGGGCGGGAGAACCCGCCGATCTCCATCATGTTGGTCGTCAGCCGGGCGCCGCAGAACTTCTCGAAGATGTCGAGGATCAGCTCACGCTCGCGGAAGCAGTAGAGCGACATCGACAGCGCCCCGATGTCGAGCGCGTGGGTGCCCAGCCAGACCAGATGCGAGGCAATGCGCGCCAGCTCGCCCATGATCATGCGCCAGTACTGCGCTCGCTCCGGCGCCTCGATCCCCAGGAGCTTCTCGACCGCCAGCACGTAGCCCAGGTTGTTGGAGGGCGCCGCGACGTAGTCGGTGCGGTCGGTCCAGGGGGTGAACTGCGCGTAGCGCTTCGACTCCCCGATCTTCTCGACGCCACGGTGCAGGTAGCCGATCACCGGGTCGCAGGCGGTGATCGTCTCACCCTCGAGCGTCAGGCGGACGCGGAGCACGCCGTGGGTGCTCGGGTGCTGCGGTCCCATATTCAGGACCATCTCCCGCCGCGTGTCGCTGATCTGGCGCTCTTCGCTGATGATGACCGGCGTCGGCTCGGTGATCTCTAGCGACATGGTGCTACGGCCTCCGAAGTCTCGAGCGGACACGCGGCGCGGGCGCCTCGAACCCGGGCTGCACATACTCGCGGTAGCCGCGCAGCGGGTAGTCCTTGCGCAGCGGGTGCCCCTCGTCCCAGTCCTCGGGGAGCAGGATGCGGCGCAGATCCGGATGTCCCTCGAAGACGATGCCGAACATGTCGTAGACCTCGCGCTCCAGCCAGCCCGCCGCGGCGAAGACCGGCACCAGCGAGGGGACGACCTCCCCGTCGTTGACCCCGCACTTGACCCGCAGCCGCCAGCGACGGCGGATCGAGTAGAGCTGCGCCAACACGTCGAAGCGCGGATCGGGCCGCAGCCGCAGCATGTCGACGGCCGTCTCGTCGGACAGCATCGTGTACTGCAGGTCGGGGTGATCGCGCAGGAACTGGATCACGTCCCGAAAGCGCGGGCGCTCGACGCGGATCGTCATCTCGTCGCGGAACGAGTAGGCGGAGATGTAGGCGTCGGGGAACTGTTCGCGTACGGCGCGGACCGCTGGGTGTTCATCGGGGTTGGTCGGACCCCAGTACCCTGTGTCGCTCCAGGGTTCTGACCGGGGTACCGCGGCGATCTGCCGTTCTTCAGACACGTCGTCACCTCTCCCGCCGCGCGCCGCCGAGCCTAGCGCCGAACACCCAGCGCGGCCTGTGCCTCTTCGCGCGCGCGGATGCGGTCCGCCTCGGCCGCCTCGACGCCCTGCTTCTTCGCGATCGTGTCGTACTTGATCACGCGGTTCTGCAACTCGAGCACGCCGTAGTACAGCGCCTCAGGCAGGGGCGGGCAGCCCGGCACGTAGACATCGACCGGGATCACCTGATCCACCCCCTGGACCACCGCGTAGGTGTCGAACGGCCCCCCGACGTTCGCGCAACTCCCCATGCTGATGACCCACTTCGGATCGGCCATCTGGTCGTAGAGCTGCCGGACGACGGGCGCCATCTTCTTCGTCACCGTGCCGGCCACGATCATCAGGTCGGCCTGGCGCGGCGAGGCACGGTAGAGCATGCCGAAGCGCTCGGCCAGATCAAAGCGCGGCATCGCCGCGCTGATCATCTCAATGGCACAGCAGGCCAGTCCGAACTGAAGCCACCAGAGACTGGAGCGCCGCGCCCAGTTGAAGACGGTATCGACGGTGGTCGTCAGGATGTTTCGCTCGAACCGGTCCTCAATTACACCCATTCGAGCGCCCCCTTCTTCCATTCGTAGAGCAGGCCGGCGAGCAAGATGGTCAGGAAGACGACCGCCGTGACGTAGCCATACGCGCCCAGCGGCACGAACGAGACCGCCCAGGGATAGAGGAAGATCGCCTCGATGTCGAAGATGACGAAGAGCATGGCCACGATGTAGAAGCGGGGAGTGTAGCGAGTCTTGGGCGGATCCACGTCGGGGATACCGCTCTCGTAGGGCTGGAGTTTCGCCGGGGTGGGCCGGTACGGTCGGATCAACCGGCCGAGCAATAGGAGGACCGAGCCCATCAGGATTGCTGTGATGAGCATCAGCCCGATGACCGCGTACCCTTGCAGCATCCTCGCTCCCTCTCCGGGCGTCCGGGGCTCGTCCCCGCGCTTGTGTACTATATCACACGCCCCCCGCCGTAACACGGGTAACGGGCACGCCTCGGCTCAGTCGTCGCCCTCCTCGCCGGAGTCGGGCGGCTGCTCGGGATTAGGCTGCGGCTCAGGCTCGGGATCGGCAGCCGGCGGGGTCGGATTCGGCTCGGGCGTCGGCTCGGCGACCGGCGTCTCGATCGCCTCCGGCGTCGGGGTCGGCGTCGGCGACGGCGGTGCGATACCGACCGCGGCCGCGTAGGCGTAGAGGGTCTGGATCCCCCGGCTGGTAAAGCGACCGTTGCGCGCGACGTCCTGCAGTGCCGCCGTCAGCTCGCGGCGCTCCCAGTCGGTGAGCTGGTTGCAGCGCTGCGTCGGGCCCTCGCCCTGGACCAGCACCTCCGTCACCGTCCGAAAACCGGGGACGGGCAGCTTCCCGGTCGCCGCACAGATCGGTCCCTCGTAGATGCCAGGCGGCCGCGGGAACTCCTCCGGTATCGGCTGGCCGTCCGGCCCGAGGAGGGTTTCGGCGAACGCGGGGTCGGTGTGCGCCGCGACCATGAAGTCGTGCCAGATGGGCGCGGCCCCCTGGATACCATCCAACTGCCGGGTGGGGTGGCTGTCCGTGTTCCCCGTCCAGACGCCGACGACCAGATCCGTGGTGTATCCCATGGTCCAGCCGTCTTTCCAGTCGTTGGTCGTGCCGGTCTTGGCGGCCACCGGCCGGTTGCCCAGCTCGGGCAGGGTGAGCGGCGTCCACGTGCCGAAGATCATCGCCCGCGCGTTGTTGTCGGAGAGGATGTGGGTGATCTGATAGGCGTGCTCGGCTTTGACCACCTGCTCGGCCTGCGCCAGCGTCTGCGACCGGTCGAGCGAGAAGAGCGTGTTCCCGGAGATGTCGCGCACCTCGAGGATCGGGGTATAGGGCACGTAGCGCCCGTTGTTGGCCAGGGTGGCGAAGGCGTTGGTGTGCTCAAGCAGCGTCACCTCGCCGCCGCCGAGCGCGATCGACAACCCGTAGTGCCCTGGGCCGCGCCGGAACCCGGTCCGAATCCCCATCCGGTGGGCCAGATCGATCATGCTGTCGATCCCGGCGAAGTCGAGCGCCTTCACCGCCGGGATGTTGAGCGAGTTGCCAAGCGCCTCGCGGACGCTCACCGCTCCGTAGTACAGCCCAGTGTAGTTCTGCGGGCGGTAGAACGGCTCCGGTGCACCGGGCGTGGGCCAGCGGGTGTCGTAGTCAAGAATGATCGTGCCCGGGTGCCAGCCCTTCTCGAAAGCCGCCAGGTAGGCGATCGGCTTGATCGAGGAGCCGGGCTGGCGCTCGCGCACCGCCACGTTGACCTGCCCGTCGATGGCGTCGTTGTAGTAGTCGGCACTGCCGACCATGGCCACGATCTCCCCGCTCCAGGGGAGCATGGCGACCAAAGCCCCGTTGTTGACGTCCCAGGGCGCCAGACGCTCGATGTGCTCGGCCACGATCTGCTGGGCGCGCTCTTGCATGCCGAAGTCGAGCGTCGTCCGCACCGTCAGCCCGCCCTGGTAGAGCATGGCGGCCCCGAAGCGCTGCTCCAGGTAGTACTTGACGAAGTTGACGAAGTGCGGCGCCAGGTTGTAGCGGCCCTCACGCGTCTGGGGATGGAGCGGCTGAGCGTAGGCCTCCTCCGCCTCCTCCTCGGTGATCATTCCCTCCTTGACCATCTGGTCCAGAACATAGCGCTGGCGGGCCTTGGCCAGCTCGTAGTTCTGCACCGGGTCGTAGAGGCTCGGCGCCTGCGGCAGTCCAGCGAGCATCGCCGCCTCGGCCAGCGTCAGATCCCAGGGATGCTTGTTGAAGTAGGCCTGCGCCGCGGCGTCGATGCCGTAGGCGCGATTGCCGTAGTAGACGTTGTTGAGATACATCTCCAGGATCTGCTCTTTGGTGTAGCGCTGAGTGAACCGGTAGGCCGTGATCGCCTCCCGGATCTTGCGCATGTAGCTGCGCTCCATACCGATCGTCTCCGGGTAGAGGAGGCGAACGGTCTGCTGCGTGATGGTCGAGGCGCCGGAGGAACCGATCCCACTGAGGTTGATGAGAACCCCGCGCGCAATCGCGATCGGGTCTACCCCCTGGTTGCTCCAGAAGGTGGCGTCCTCGGCGGCCACGGTGGCGTCGAAGATCCAGGCCCGATGCGGCTTGTTGGGGTCGCTCTGCTGCCGGGTAATGTGGTCCAGGATCTCCTGATAGCCGACCGGCGTCCGCCAACCGGTCTGTGGGTCGGAGACTTCGTGGAGGAGCTTCCAGTTGCGGTCGTAGATCTTGGTCGTGGCGAACTGCCGGGCCTCGACCTGCTCGATATTGGGGAGCCCCTCCGTCACATAGCTCCAGAAGGCGATGCCGCCCCCCGCGGCCACACCGGCAGCGCCAAGGACCAGGACCAGCAGGACGAGAAACGTTGCGGCCGCGAAGCGCCCGATACCCCACGGCGATACCCGTCGCCGCCGGCGGCTGCGTAGCAACAGCGGCGGCATCCGGTGCGGGCGCGGTCCCCGCGGCCCGTACTGGCGCAACCGGCGGCGCCCGCGCGGGCGATTCATGCTGGAACGATAGAAGCTACCTCGACTCACAACCCAATCCCAGCCCCGCTGCACCGGCTACAACTCTTGGCTGCGAGCGTAACCACGCAGGGATAATACCACGGCGGGGCGAATAGCCCGCCGCTATCATCATGCTACACTGTGCGCGCATCATGCGTGGAACGTGAGGCCCGGCGCGGCACGGCGCCGCGCCGTGTGGGGGAGGGGCAGCATGGATCTCGGACTCACCGGCCGAGTGGCACTCGTCGCCGCGGCAAGCAAGGGATTGGGCAAGGCCGTCGCCCTCGAGTTCGCCCGGGAGGGCGCACGGGTCGCCATCTTCTCCCGCGACCAGCAGCGGATCGAGCAGGCCGCGCAGGAGATCCGCGAGGAGGCGGGCGCCGAGGTGCTGGCGCTGACCGCCGACGCGCGCCGCGCCGAGGACATCACCCGCGTCTTCGATGAGACGGTCCGGCACTTCGGCCAGCTCGATGCGGTCGTGACCAACGCAGGCGGCCCACCGGCCGGCACGTTCGAGACGCTGAGCGAGCAAGATTTCATCGACGCGATCGAGCTGAACCTGCTCAGCACCCTGCGGATGTGCCGGGCCGCGGTCCCGCACCTGAAAGACCGCGGCGGCAGCATCGTCACCATCACCTCGATCTCGGTCAAGCAGCCGCTCGACGGCCTGATCCTCTCGAACACCGCCCGCTCGGGGGTGGTCGGGCTGGTCAAGTCGATGGCCAACGAGCTGGGCCGCTACAACATCCGCGTCAACAACGTCGGCCCCGGCCCGACGCGCACCGACCGCATCCTCGACCTGGCACGCTCTCGGGCTGAGCGCGAGGGGATCGCCCTCGACGACGCGCTGCGTGACAACGCCCAGGGCATCCCGCTGGGGCGCCTGGGCGAGCCGGACGAATTCGCCCGGGTCGTGGTCTTCCTGTCGTCGCCCGCCGCGAGCTACGTGACCGGTCAGACGATCCTGGTCGACGGCGGGCTTTACCGCGGCACGCTCTAGGCCCGGCCCGGCGTCACACATCCCGCCGGTTCAGCACCAGGTACGCGGCGCCGAGGAGCGCGACCAACCACGCGGCGACCACCACCGCGGCAATACCACGCTCCAGGTACATCGGGGCATCCGTCGCGAGGTGGCCAAATGCGAGGCTGTCCGTCGCCGGACCAGGCAGGTAGGCCAGCACGCGCTCTTGCCAGCGCAGCGGCAGCAGCGGCCCGAAGAAGGCCGGCGCGAACATCAGCAAGAGCGTGACGGTGATGGCGACGGCCGTGCGGCGGAGCAGGTACCCGATCGCCACGCCGATGACCGGGTAGACCGCCGTCGTCAGCCCGGTCGCGAGCACCGCCAGCGCGGCATCCCGATCACCCAGCGACGCCGTCGGAACGTCGTAGGCCGCAAACACCGCCTGCCCCGTGAGGAACGTTGCGACGGTGATGATGACGCCCGCGACCATCGTCACCGCCGCGATGACGCCCGCCTTCGCGAGGAGCACGCGGCCACGTCGCGGCGTGGTCGTCAGCGTCAGCCGCACCATGCCGCTCGTGTACTCCGAGGTGACGAACCCCACGCTGAGCGCGACCAGCAAGACCGTCGCCAGCAGGAGCCCGACGAACGAGTTGATGACCGGGTCGAAGGCGGCGCGGTCGGCTTCGGCCCATTCGCTCCAGGACCAGCCGGCCGCCCAGGAGACGAGCGCGGTCACCGCCACCGAGAGCAGCAGGCTCAGGGCAAGCAAGACGTAGGTGGACCGGACCGTCATGAGCTTGGTCCACTCTGCCCTCAGCGTGGCGGTGAGTGGGATCGCGGGTCGCAGACGAGTCGACTTCTGCCGGATGTCGACGATCGTGCTAGCCATCGATGCGCTCCTCCCGTCCGGCGATTGCGACGGCGGTCGACCGGGACCGCTTCGCCTGATACTCCACACTGCTCCGGGTGATCGCCATGAATGCCTCCTCGAGGCTGGCACGACGCGGGGATAGCTCGTGCAGCGTGATCCCGTGCCGGGCGGCAAGGGCGCCGATGTCGGCGATCTCTATACCGGTTACGAGGAGGCTCCCGTCCTGCTCGGGCATGACGCTGGCCCCGGCCGCTTCAAGGATCGGCACGAAGTCCGCCGCGCGCGGCGATACCACCCGCACCGCGTCGCCACCGGTCTGCCGCACCAGATCGTCGATCGAGGCGTCGGCGATGATCCGGCCGCGGCCGATGACCAGGACACGGTCGGCGATCTCCTGCATCTCGCTCATCAGGTGGCTGGAGATCAGGATCGTCCGCCCCTCGGCAGCCAGTCGCTTCACCAGGTTGCGGAACCAGGCGATGCCCTCGGGGTCGAGGCCGTTGACCGGCTCGTCGAACATGAGGACCGGCGGGTCACCGAGCAGCGCCGTGGCAATGCCCAGCCGCTGCAACATGCCGAGCGAGAACGTCCCGATACGCTTCTCGGCGACGTCGCTCAGGCCGACGAGGTCGAGCACCTCATCGACGCGCCGGACCGGAATCCCGCTCGCCTGCGCGACCCAACGCAGGTGCTGTCGTGCCGAGCGCCCACGCTGGACCGCACCCGCGTCGAGTAGCGCCCCCACTTCCTGGATCGGCGCCGGGAGGTCGCGGTAGGCCCGGCCGTTGACGGTCACCGAACCGGCAGTGGGCGCGTCGAGGCCCAGGATGAGGCGCATCGTCGTGGATTTGCCCGCGCCGTTGGGTCCGAGGAACCCGGTCACCACCCCGGGCTTGACATCGAATGTGAGGGACTCCACGGCGATCTTGTCGCCGTATCGCTTGGTCAGTCCGCGTGCAGAGATCATGCGCGCCCCCTCTCGTGCGCAACGACGAGACAACATGTGGATGACTGTTCGGTGGTGCTGCGGCGTGGTCCAGCGCGTTGCGGAAGCCTTAGCGCTTACGGATCGGGACGTCCCGGATCAGCAACCACGTTCCTGCTACCGCGATCAGCACGCAGGCGAACGAGACGACCGTCGCGAGCGGCAGCGATGCGGCATCGGTGCCCGTCAGACCCTGGAAGAAGCGGGTGATGGGACCCAGCGATTCGCCGAGGGCAGAGCCGGTGATCCCCACCATCGCCAGCGCAGGGGGCAGCGCGAGCCACCCACCATGGCTGGACCGGTAGAACGCTGCCCCGGCGAAGGCCCCGGCCGCCGACCAGACCAGGAACGCCAGCCCGTACTCAGCGACGATCAGCGGCAGGTTCCC
This sequence comes from Sphaerobacter thermophilus DSM 20745, assembly GCF_000024985.1. NCBI lineage: Bacteria > Pseudomonadati > Thermomicrobiota > Thermomicrobia > Sphaerobacterales > Sphaerobacteraceae > Sphaerobacter > Sphaerobacter thermophilus. The sequence continues at coordinate 321,829 of NC_013523.1, read as the reverse complement.
GTAAGAGGTGAAGAGGTGCCCGTCGGGCACCCCGCGCGTCCACCCCATCACCCGGTACCACCCCGCTTCGATCACAAAGCCGAGGGTTATCAGCACCGTGGCGAGAGCGGCATGCACCACCAGGGCGATGAGCCCCTCGATGGCGAAGCCACGCCGCGTCTGGCCATGGCTGACGTACAGCGGCAGGAAGCTGTACACCACGAACGCGGAGATGACCGCCATATACACCCGCGCCGGAGGGGTGATGAGCTCCCACGCCGAGGCTGGAATGAGGTCGAAGAACGTGGCAGACACCAGGCTCCCGGCGAAGGTCAACACGAGCACGCCGGCCCACACCGCAGTGAGGAAGCCCCCGTAATCGGTCACCAGCGGGGCGGGGAAGCGCCAGCTCCGCTGCGTCCGCTGCGTCATCGCTGCCTGGCTCATGACTGGTCTCCTCTCGGTTCGGTCAGGTGGACGAACAAGTCCTGGAGCGCCAGCGGCTCCAGATCGAGTCCGGCAGCCCGGGCCTCGGCGCGCTGCTCAGGATCGAGATGCCCGTAGACCAACGCCGACTTCGTCCGGCCGAGTTGCCGCGTGCCGATGACCGTGTACCCGTTGACGAACCGATCGACGACGTCGGCCGGGCCGGTGACCGCGGTGCCGCGGTTGAGCAGCGTCTCGACGTCGTCATGCACGACCAACCGACCGCGGTCGATGATGACGACGTTCTCGAAGAGCCGGCTCACCTCTTCGATCAGGTGGGTCGAGATGATGAACGTGCGCGGGTGCGCCATGTAATCGTTCAGGAGCTCGTCGTAGAAGGCGTAGCGCGACGGCGCGTCCATCCCGAGGTACGTCTCGTCGAAGATCGTCAGCGGCGCGCGTGCAGCCAAACCCAGCACGATACCGAGCGCGGAGCGCTTGCCCCGGGAGAGACTCCCGATCCTGGCCTTCGTCGGCACCTCAAAACGCTCCAGCAGCCGGGCGGCGTACTCGGCGTCCCAGTTCGGCCGCAGGTACGCGGCGTACCGCATCGCCGACTCGACCTTCTCGGTGTCCTCCACCGTGTCGCCGCTCTCACGGATGAAGGCGATCTGACTGGTGATGGCCTGATTCTCGAACACCGGATGTCCATTGATTCGGACATCCCCCGATGTCGGCTTACGGAAGGCGGCGAGGACCGACAGCAGGCTCGTCTTGCCGGAGCCGTTGCGCCCCAGCAACCCGTAGATCTTGCCGCCCTCCAGCGACAGGCTCAGCCCGTCGAGGGCAGTCACGTCCCCGTACCGCAGCGTCAGGCGGTCGATGTCGATGCGCTCGATCATCGCTCCTCCTCGTCTTCCCGTTGCTCCAGCCACTGGATGACCTCGCGCAGAGGGATGCCGATCGCCCGGGCCTCGGCCACCATCGGCTCGACCACGTCCGCGAAGAAGCGCTCGCGGCGCTGGGAGCGCAGTCGCTCCCGCGCGCCGGGGCTGACGAACATCCCGATGCCGCGCCGCTTGTAGAGGAGCCCTTCGTCCACCAGTTCCTGGAAGGCCTTGGCCGCCGTCGCCGGGTTGATCCGGTAGAAGGCGGCGTACTGGTTGGTCGACATGACCTGTTCCTCCTCCTGGAGGTCTCCGGTCAGGATCGCTTGCTTGATCTGCTCCGCGATCTGTCGGTAGATCGGGCTTCGGTCGTCAAACACCGTCCTGCCACCTGCCTCTGTGGTTCATTACTCTAGTGATGAACCCTATCACCCAAGAACCCCCTTGTCAAGAGGCGATCGTCGAGTGGCGCCATCGGACGCTCCCTCGCACCCGCGCCGCAGTGGCACATCCTTTGCTTCCGGAGGGGCACCGGGACGCACGGCGATTTTCGGGGGAGCCGCCGGACCACAGAGGGAGGCTGCGCCATGGATGCAAAGCGACTCAAAGGGATGCCTGTGGTAGCGATCGAGGGTGGCGAGCAGTTGGGAACCGTGCGCGACATCCTCTTCTCGATCGACGACCGCGCCATCCAGGCGTTCTCCGTCCACAGCGGCGGCCTCATCGGAGGCACCACGAACGTGGTGGAGCGACGCGACGTGCAGTCGATCGGGCCGGACGCGGTCATGGTACAGAGCCGTGCCGTGCTCCAGGGGGACGAGACGGAGCACCGCTACCGGCAGTACCCGTCACTGAGCGAGATCGGCTCACTGAAGGTCGTGAGCGAGGATGGCAGTCGCGTCGGCTCGGTGGCGACCGTGCTCGTCGACGAGCAGAGCGGGGTCATCACCGGCCTGGAGATTGTCCGCGCCGGGTTCACCGGGCCGTTCCGGCCGAACGTCTCCGTGCCGATCGACACCGTGATCAGTATCGGCCGCGACGCCGTGGTCATTCCGGCGCAGATTGCCCATCCCCCGGCCGAGGGCGGGCAGCCGGAGGCAACTCCGGGTCCGGAGGAGTCGCAGGGCTAGCCGGTCAGGCGAGCCGGGCTACCAGCAAGCCGAGCAGCAGCGCGGGTGCGAGATCCCGAAAGACGCGTCCCGCGAGGCGGGCGGTTGAGACTGGGTAGAGTGAGGGCTGCAGCGTGGCCCAAACGGCGCTGAGCAACACCCAGAGTCCGGCTGCGAACAGACCGGCGGGCCAGTTCATCGGCGCGTCTCCTCTCCCGTGGGGCATGGACAGCCCAGCGCGGCACCGCTATACTGCCGCGCGCTGCCGCGGCGGCGATTCAGCCCGGCTGTTCGCCGGCGCAGGCTGGATGGCATCGTCGCCCGCCCGTGCGCCGGCCGATGATGCGCCCGGTGGCGTGTACAATGGCGGTAGCGACAACGCCTCACGTCCGCAGCGGGCGGCCGCGCGAAAGGGTTCCATGAAGATCCTCCTCGTGTCGCCATTCGACTTTGGTTACCCCGGCGGGGTCAACGAGCACATCATGCACCTCGACCGGGAGTTCCGGGCGCTCGGCCACCAGACGCGCATCCTCGCCCCGCGCTCCGACGAAGAGGGCGAGGAAGACGACGGCCACATCTACCGGCTCGGTCTGGCGGTCCCGGTACCGTCGAACGGGTCGACCGCGCGCATCACGCTCTCGCCCCTCATCTCGGGCAAGGTCAAGGAGTTCCTGCACGACGAGGACTTCGACATCATCCACCTGCACGAACCGCTTGCGCCGACGCTCCCGCTCATGGTGCTCCTTCACTCCAAGACGGTCAACATCGGCACCTTCCACGCGGCGCGCTCGTCCAACCTGGCCTACCTCTACGGCAAGCCGCTGCTCTCCTTCTTCCACGGCAAGCTGCACGCGCGCATCGCCGTCTCGCCGTCGGCTGAGGAGTTCGTGAGCCAGTACTTCCCGGCGGTCTACGAGATCATCCCCAACGGCATCGACATCGAGCAGTTCGGACCGCACGTGCCAAAGATCCAGCACGCCCATATCTCCGGGCCGACCGTACTCTTCGTCGGGCGCTACAATGAGTCGCGGAAGGGCTTGAAGTATCTGCTCCGGGCCATCGCGCTGGTCCGCCAGGAGTTCCCGGGCGTCCACCTGCTGGTCGTCGGGCCTGGTCAGGCGTGGCGCTACGACCGCCTGCTGGAGCGCTACGAGCTCGACAACGTGACCTTTGTCGGCGCCGTGTCGAAGCAGGATCTCCCCTCGTACTACGCCTCGGCCGACGTCTTCTGCGCACCCTCGACCGGCCGGGAGAGCTTCGGCATCGTGCTGCTGGAAGCCATGGCGTCGGGGAGGCCGGTGGTGGCTACCAACATCGACGGCTACACGGCGGTGGTACGGCACGGGGTGGAGGGGCTCCTCGTCGAGCCGAAGAACCCGGAAGCACTCGCCCTGGCACTGGTGCACGTGCTGGCCGACCGCGAGTTGGCCGCGCGACTGGGCGAGGCGGGCCGCCGCCGGGCCGAGGAGCACTCGTGGCCGGTGATCGCGCGCCGGGTGCTGGATGTCTACGAGCGGGCGCTGAGCCGCTACGGCCGCCAGCGGCCTACGGAGGCGCGGTCGCTCTCTATGACGCGCGAGTAGCCGGGTAGGGGACGACGATGATCAGTTCGCTCGTCGGAGATTGGGTGCGGCTGCGACTCCAGCGAGTCGGGCTGCTGGTGGCCCGCACGCGCCTTTCCCCGAACGGCTTCACGCTACTGGGCCTGTTGCTGAACCTGGTCGTGGCCGCCGTGATTGCCAGCGGCAACCTGGTGGCCGGTGGCATCCTGGCGCTGGCGGCCGGAGCCTTCGACATGCTCGACGGTGCCGTGGCGCGGGTCACCAACCGGGTCACGCGCTTCGGTGGCTTCTTCGACTCCACCCTGGACCGCTATTCGGAGGCGCTCGTCTACGGCGGCGTGCTGCTCTATCTGCTGCGCTCCGGCACCGACACGGTTCCCATCCTGCTGGTCTACGCCACCATGGTCGGCTCGCTCATGGTCAGCTACACCCGCGCGCGCGCCGAGGCGGTCGGGATCAAGGCCGAGGTAGGGCTCTTCGCTCGCCCAGAGCGCGTCATCCTGCTCGCCGTCTTCCTCATCGTCAACCGGCCCGTCTGGGCGCTCTGGATCCTGGCCATCCTGACCAACGTGACGACGCTGCAACGCATCCTCCACGTCTGGCAGGCCACGCGCGGTGACGAGCCGCGCCCGAACCATCCGGCATCATGAACCGTCGTGCTTCTCGACGCCTGCGCTGGGTTATCCTCGCGCTGGCGCTCGTCCTGCTTCTCGTCATCCTCGCACTCGCGCTCCCCTCGCTCATCGGCGACGAGAGCGGCGGGAGGGAGCCGGGCGAGCTGACTCGCATTGCCTTCTTCGACGTGGGCCAGGGGCTCAGCGTGGGGATCATCACCGCCGACGGCCGAAGCCTGCTCTACGACATGGGAGACCGAGAGGACGCCGTCGACAGCGTGATCCTGTCTTTCTTCCGCGAGCACGGGATCGAGCGACTGGATTATGTCGTGTCCAGCCACCCCGATCAGGACCACATCGGTGAGCTGGCAACCGTGCTGAGACGCATCCCGGTCGGCACATATCTCGACCCGGCCATCGAGAACACCAACCGCGCCTACCTACGCGGGCTGCAGGTCGTCGAGGAGAAGGGCATCCCGGCACAGCGGGCCCGCCGCGGCGACGCGTTCGAGCTGGGCGAACGCACACGCGTCGAGGTTCTGTGGCCTGAACCACCGTTCATCACCGACTCCGACGGCGAGGTGCACGACAACAACAACAGCGTCGTCCTGCGGGTGATCGACGGCGACGTGCGCATCCTGCTGACGGGCGACATCGAGGAGGAGGCGGAAGAGGAGCTGCTCGCGCTCGACCCGTCGGCACTGCGCGCCGACCTCCTCCAGGTGGCCCACCACGGCAGCAACTCGTCGTCCACCATGCCGTTCCTCGATGCTGTCGGCGCCCGAACCGCCGTCATCTCAGCCGGCGCGGACAACTCCTACGGCCACCCGCACCGCGAGACGATGCAGCGCCTGCGCGAGGCAGGGATGACCGTCTACCGTACCGATGTCGACGGCACAGTCGTCTTTGTCTCGGACGGGACGCAGATTCAGCTCGAAGGTCAGGAGGGGACGCCGTGAGCCCCGACCGCCAGGACGACCTGATCGCGACCGTGGACGAGATCGAAGAGGGAGCATCCGGCGAACGGCTCGCGGTGCTCGTCTTCGACGACGGGCAGAAACTGGTGGTGCCGCTCGAACGTCTACCTGATGGGACCCGGGACGGCTCGGTCCTGCGGGCCCGCTTCCGGCTGGATCGACGCACCGAGCGGGAGCGGCGCAACGAGGTGCGGGACCTGCAGCGCCGCCTGTTCGGACCGGAGGAGTGAACGACACCGATGGGACTCGCACTGAAACCGCCCGGGCCAGGGGCGGCCCGCCGCTTGCGTGCTCTCGTGCCGCTCGTCGCCATCGCCGCGGCGCTGTTGACCGGTTGTCTCCCACGCGGCACGGACACGACGGAGACGCCCACGGTGATCGCATCGCCCACGTCGATCCCGATGCTGAAGATTGTGACACCGACCCCCGGCCCGCCGCCCGTCACGCCGACCCCGGCGGATCAGGGCGCGGAGGATGCGCCGGACGAACAAGCGACGAGCAACACCTACGTGGTCCAACCCGGCGACACACTCTACGGCATCGCGGTGCAACTCAACGTCGACCCGCAGGCCCTGGCGGAGGCCAACGGGATCACCGATCCGAGCTGGCTTCAGGCAGGCCAGGTGCTGATCGTGCCGGGGCGTGATGAGCCCTAGTGCTCCCTCAGGGAGCAACGATCCCCCTGAGGCATTTGACACCCACCCCATGGCGTGTTAGAGTTCGTGCACGTATTCGCAAAGTTCCAGACCGCGCAGGGTAAAGGAGGTGATGCCACGATATGAGTAGTAACGGTACTACGGGCATCACCGCGGAGGTTGCCGGCTAGCAGGCACCACCTCGGTGATTGCCCAACGAAACCCAAACAGCCGGCGCTTCCGCGCCGGCTGTTTCGTTGTTCCACACGTCCCAAGAGACGCGCGTCACGCCAGTGCTCCCAGACCGTGCTCCTGGTCCTCGCAGTGAGCCGATCAACCCGTCCGGCCAGCCATGGGAAAGGTCATTCTGAGCAGAGCCGGTCGCCGCGGAGCGGCGGGCGGCGGAGCGAAGGATCTCGCCATAGCGCGTTGCTCCGACGTGAGATCCTTCGACTCCGCCGTGGCCGGCGTCCAGCCGGGCACGGCTCCGCTCAGGATGACAACACTGCCAAGCATGACCCCGGATGGCTGCGCCACGGTGGGCCGCACACGTTCATCACACGACCCAAACAAGGACCGGGCCGGGGAGTGATCCCCGGCCCGGCTGCACTTACGCCGGCTCAGCCGCGGCCGCCTGCGCTGGCTGGCACTGGGCTACTGGCTGCTGGTCGTGCTGGTCGTGGTCGCCACCGGCAACCACTACATCGTCGACGCCGTCGCCGGATCGCTGCTCACCGTCGGCGCCTACGCCCTCGTGCCCCGGGTCGCCGCGCTCCTGCCACGCCCCAGCCTGCCCCGCTGGCGCCGCGTCGACGCCGACACCGGCTTCGCGGATTGACCGCCCGGGCCATCTCACCCAGTGACGGGTAACAACCACATGATACGAGCAAAGCTTGTTATACTAGCCACTGAGAATGCGGACAGATGTTCCATGACGCTCACAGGGGGTAGCGCATGTCCGTTTCCCCGCTCGAGGCGGTCCAGTCTGCCCTGCGGTCGTTCGCTGAAGAAGTGAAAGCGACCGCCGATCGTGCCGACCAGATCCCATTTCAGGCTGAAGATCAACTCAAGAGGAGCGTGCCGCGGCTCGTCGAGCGAGTTGGCCGGGCGCTCGGGCTCAACGTCTCAATCTTCTCCGAATCTCCGGTAGATGAGGTCGGGCGGCCGGATCTCGCCATCGCAGTCGATGGATTGCTGGTCGGGTACATCGAGCTCAAGGCGCCCGGAGTCGGGACGACCAGCCGGGAGCTCCGGGGGCGCGACAGGGCACAGTTGAACAAGTTCCTCGCCCTGCCAAACCTGGTCTATACCGACGCACGAGACTGGACGTTCTACCGAGATGGGAAGCGCCAGAGCGCCCACGACGTGAGGCTCGGCGAGATCGATGAGCGTGGTCCTGCCGAACTCACCGAGCGAGACGCGAACCAACTGCTGGGGCTACTGCGGGAGTTCCTCCGCTGGCAGCCGATCGTCCCAACCAGCGCCCGCGCCCTCGCGGAGCAGTTGGCCCCCTTGACTCGCATGATTCGCGGAGACGTCGCCGAGGCAATCCGGGAGCAGAAACCAGCACTCACCAGCATCTACAACGACTGGAGGCGCACGCTCTTCCCCGAAGCGACCCCGGACCAGTTTGCTGACGCATATGCGCAGACGCTGACCTACGGCCTCCTTCTTGCCAAGTTGAGCGGAGCCACGACGCTGGATACCCCGAGCGCGGCCCGCGCGATCCAAAAGCACTCCTCGCTGCTGGCCCGAACGCTCGAGATCCTGACCCAGCAGGGCACCCGTGAGGAACTTGGGCCGGGGATCGATCTGCTGGAGCGGACCATCGAGGCGGTCGACCCGGCGGCGATTCGCGGCAAGAGCGACACGGATCCCTGGCTCTATTTCTACGAGGACTTTCTGGCTGTCTACGATCCGAAGCTGCGCGACGAGCGCGGCGTCTACTACACTCCGGCTCAGGTCGTGAAGGCGCAGGTGACGCTGGTCGATGAGCTGCTGCGGACGAAGCTCAACCGCCCGCTGGGCTTCGCCGACCCGGACGTGACCGTGCTGGACCCAGCCACCGGCACCGGCACCTACCTGCTGCGCGTGCTACAACACGGGATCGAACGCGCGACCGCGATCTACGGGCCGGGCGCCGCTGGGGACATCGCCAGCCAGATGGCCCGGAACCTCTACGGGTTCGAGCTGCTGGTTGGGCCGTATGCGGTGGCACACCTGCGGCTGGCCCAGGCGATCCACGAGTTCGGAGGCCGTGAACCGGACGACGGTGTCCACATCTATCTGACTGACACGCTGGAGTCGCCGAACGAGATCACGACTCTGCCGCACAGCTTCTACGAGAAGCCGCTTGCCGAGGAGCATCGCCGGGCGCGGGAGGTGAAGCGAACGACCCCCATCCTCGTCTGCATCGGCAACCCACCCTACGAGCGGGAAGAGAGCGACTCGGATGACGGCAAGACCGGGGGGCGCTGGATCCGCTTCGGTGATCAGGTCACCAAGAAGGCACCGCTCAGGTCCTTCTTGGACCCGGCGCTCAAAGCCGGCAAGGCTCTCCACGTCAAGAACCTTTACAACCTCTATGTCTACTTCTGGCGCTGGGCTTTGTGGAAGGTCTTCGAAGCGCAGGACGGTCCCGGCATCGTCTCGTTCATCACCGCGTCATCGTACCTCCGCGGCCCCGGCTTCGTTGGGATGCGCGAGGAGATGCGGCGCACCTTCGACGAGCTCTGGATCCTCGACCTGGAGGGCGACAGCCGGGGTACCAGGAAGACCGAGAATGTCTTCGATATCCAGACCCCCGTCGCGATCGCAGTTGGAGTCCGGTACGGCAATCCGAATCGTGACCAGCCAGCCACGGTGCACTACGCGCGGGTTCGCGGCACGCGGGCTGAGAAGTTCGCCGTCCTCTCAGAACTGACGGGTTTCGCTGTCATTTCATGGCAACCGGGCCAAACTGGATGGGGGCAGCCGCTCATACCTACCTCTGCTGGTGACTACTTTGCGTGGCCCTCGATTCTTGAAGTGATGCCATGGCAACATTCGGGGGTACAACTGAAACGTTTGTGGCCGATTGGTGTCAGTCGCGATGTGCTCGAACGGCGTTGGTCGGCATTACTCGCAGCTCCTGATCGGGCCAAATATTTCCGCGAGACACGAGATCGGCAGGTTTCTCAGTCGTATGAGGATCAACTTGGTGATAATGGCACCCTACCCGCCATCAACTCATTATCCCCAGACGCGGAACCTCCCGAAATCGTTCGGTATGGGTACCGCTCGTTCGATCGTCAGTACGTCTTTCGGGATTCACGGTTGGGCGACTTCTGTCGCCCAACCGTGTGGCGCTCTTATTCTGATAGACAGATTTTTCTTATCAGTCAGCTCAGCAAACCTCTTGGTTTCGGGAGTGCTGTCATTGCCGCTTCCAACGTGCCAGACATTGATTTTTTTTGTAATCGCGGCGGCAAGGATGTCATGCCCCTTTATCGGGACGCTCCGGCGCGGGAGCCAAACATCACGCACGGGCTTCTCGAGCTGCTGGAACAAACCTACGGTTCCGCCGTCACGCCCGAGGACCTGATCGGATACATCGCCGGAGTCTTGGGGCATCCGGGCTACACCGCACGCTTCCACGACGAACTGGAAGAGCCGGGCCCTCGGGTGCCGCTGACCAAGAACGTCACCCTCTTCCGGCGAGCGGCCGAGCTGGGTAAGCAGGTCATCGCCTGGCAGACCTACGCAGAGCGCTTCCCTGAGTCGATAGGCACGCAACGCGGTCGGGTACCGCCTGGGCGCGCTCGGGTCAAGGTCGCGATCCCGAGCGACCCCGAGAAATACCCCGTCAGCCTCCAACAGGACGTCCGCTACGATGCCAGCGCGCAAGAGCTCCATGTCGGCGAAGGTGTAATCGAGCGGGTTGATCCCCGCATCTGGGACTATGAGGTCTCGGGACTGAACGTAGTGCGGTCGTGGCTCGGATACCGCATGCGGGAGCGGGCCGGGCGCAAGTCCTCGCCGCTGGACGACATTCGTCCCGAGCGCTGGACGTGGGAGATGACCAAGGAGCTGCTCGAGCTGCTTTGGGTGCTGGAAGGGGTGTTGGCGCTGGAACCGGAGCAGGAGGCTCTGCTCGATGAGATCGTTGCCGGGGAGCTGTTCCTCGCCGAGGAGCTGCCAACCCCGACTGAGGCGCAGCGCCGAGCACCGCAGGTCGCGGCCGTGCAGCAGACCCATCTCGGCGAGGCATTCCGGCGCGCATAACATTCCGCGCAACGTGCCCAACGCCCTCGGACGCGGGCGCTCGAAAGGCGCTCTCCTCGGCTCCGACTTAGAGGCCGGGGTGCCAGGAGCGGCACCCCGGCCCTTCAGGGGATCCTCGGCCTGGTAGCCCTGTGGCTTTCGTCCCCGGCTGCTGCTCGGCCTACGCTCAGTGCTCCCTCACCCCACCGGCTCGAACGTCGCGACGATCATGCTGTAGTAGGAGGGCGCCTCGTAGCTCAGGAGCTCGCCCCGCATCGGCGTGTGGGCCATGGCACCGGCGAGCATGAGCGTCTGCCACAGCCCGTCGATGGCGGCGTGCTGCACCTCGTCCTCGGGCAGCGTGATCAGCCGGCCCGGGTCGTTGTCCCGGAGCGCGGCCACGACCGCGGCATCGACCTTGGCCGCCGCCGGGTGGTAGCCGTAGGGGCCGCTCTCCTTGTGCGTGTGTGCCCAGTCACAGGATGCGACGAACGCCACCCGACGCCCGCTCTGCGCCGCGGCCTCGGCGACGGCCGTGCCGAACTCGACCATCGTCTCGCGCGGCAGCAGGCGCGACGGCGCGGCGATGACCACCGGCGGGCCGGCGTCCTCCTCCGGCTCCGGCGCCAGCACGTCGCCGTGCCCGACCAGGTTGCGCCCATGGCCCAGGAACCAGAGCGGGGTGATCGTGCCCCAGTCGAGCGGGATCACGCTCTGGTCGCGCCGGTTGCCCGCGAAGCTGGCCCGCGCGATGGGGATGCCGCGCGCGGCCGCCCGCTCGGCGATCAGGTCGGTCATCGGGCCGTCGACCGGGACGTTCATCTCGACCTGGCGGCCCTCCCAGCGGAGAGTCCCGGCGCCGCGGGCGACGGACGCCAGGCAGATCGTGTTGTCGACGCGGGTCCCGTGCGGCGTCGCGACGACCAGCACGTCGGGGCGGGCTGCGGCGCAGCGGCGTCCAACCTCCTCCATCGCCGCCCGGGTCGCGAGCGCGCCTTCGGCGTCGTCGCTCAGATCGGGGATGATCGGGAACCCATGCGGCACCACGCAGGCGAAGACCAACCCGGCCATGCGCTTGTCCTCCTTCTCGGCACGGTTCTCGTATGCGATCGTGCGGCCAGTATTCCGCGTGCCCGGAGGGCCGTCAACGGGTGGAGTCAGCCCGGGTACGGCCGCCGTCGTCCGACATGGTGACGTGGGCATCCAGGGTTCGCGAAGAGATCCTTCGCTCCTCCCAGGATGACACATCGCCGCTCGGGGCGGGGCTTATCGAACGGAGTACCGCCCGCCGTCATCGTCGAGGGGAACGCGGGAGGGCACCAGGCCCTCCCCTACCGGACAGGCCACGTGACGGGCGGCTCCGCGCGGCACACGGCTCTCCCCTCCCCCGCTACTCCTCGCCGCCGCTGGGAGGGAAGGGCACGGGACAGGGGCCGGCCGGGAGGCCGGCGCTCCCACAGGCGCCCCGGCTGGCGACGATGCGGCTAGGAGCCGACCGCGGCACCAGTCGGCGTCACCAGCCCGGAGCGGATGTCCGCCTCGATCAGGGCAGGGTCACGCTGGTCGGGTGGGCCATAGCCGCCGCCACCGGGGATGTGGAGCACCAGGCGCTCGTCCGGGCCGGACAGGGTGATCTGCCCCGCACCGATCTCCTCGGGCGTCAGGCGCCGGCCGTTGACCAGAACCTCAGTCAGCGGGCCGTCCTCGCCGCCGCTCAGGCCACGCGGCGGGAAGCGCAGTCGATCCGGGTCGATGAAGAAGGAGACCGGGGCTGGGTAGCCGGGGAGCACACCCATCTCAAGCCGGTGGCCGAAGGCACCCCGCCACTGCCCCCGGCCGGCCGAGTCCTCCCGCAGTTCTCGGGTGTGGATCAGCACCGGGGTGCGGGCTTCGAAAACCTCGACCGGGACGTTGCGGGCGCTGCTCGGGAAGCAGTTCCGTCCGATACCGTCCCGCCCGCGGCTGGCGCCGCGCCCCCCGGCGATGAAGAAGTGCGCGTTGTAGAAGCGGCCATTCGGCTCCTGGCCGTAGACATGGACCGAGTTCATCAGGCCGTTGCCGGCCTGCACCCGGTCGGGCAGCGCACGCTCCAGCGCCCCGAAGAGGAGCGAGTGGATGTGCCAGCCGGTGCGCACACGCGAGCCGACCGAGGCCGGCACCCGGCAGTTGAGGATCGAGCCCTCCGGCGCTGTGATGGTGAACGGCCGGAAGGTACCCTCGTTGGCCGGAACGGTCGGCGAGAGCAGGCACTTCAGGGGGTAGACCGTGTGCGCCTTGGTATAGGTCAGTGTGCAGTTGATCCCGCCGCGCGGGCGCTCGGGGTCGCTCCCGGCGTAGTCGACCGTGATCTCGTCGCCGCGCACCGTGACCCGGCAGCGCAGGTGCACCGGCTCGTCCAGCCCGTCGGCCCACACTTCATGCTCATAGTCGCCGTCGGGGAGCGCCCGGATCGCCTCCCGCATGGCCCGCTCCGAGTGCTCCTGGATCGCCCGAGCGACGTCCACCAGGTCGGGCAGGCCGTACTCCTCCAGGAAAGCGACGATGCGGCGGGCACCGAGGTCGTTCGCGGTGAGGGTCGCCTCGATGTCGGTGAGCACCATATCGGCCGTGCGGACGTTCTCGCGGATGAATGCCCAGGCCGTCTCGTTGAGTTCGCCTGCGTCATAGAGCTTCAACAGGGGGATGCGCAGGCCCTCCTCGTAAATGTCGCGCACGGTGCGCCGCGCCAGCGCGCCGCCGATGCTGGAGGTGTGGGCGACGGTTACGGCGAAGGCGACGACGCGCCCCCCGTGGAAGACCGGGGTGATGGTGGCGATGTCATCCAGGTGCCCGGCGCAGAGCCACGGGTCGTTGGTGACGAACACGTCCCCTGGCCGCATGGTCTCGACCGGGTAGCGCTCGATCACCGCACGTGTCACCGTCGGCATGACGATGTTGAACACCGGCATGCTCCGGTTGGAGTGCGCCACCGAGTGGCCCTCGGCGTCGAGGATCTCGCAGCCGAAGTCCTGGGCGGCGCCGATGATGGTGGAGACGGCAGTCCGCAGGACCGTGGTCCACATGTCGTCCGCAATGCCGATCAGCCGGCTCCACATGATCTCCAGGCTGACCGGGTCGAACGTCCGTGCCCGCGTCATCGCGCCCCCTCGCCTTCCGTGCGCTCCAGGATCACGTTCCGATAGCCGTCGATGGTGACGCGCCACTCGGGCGGCACCACGATGGTCGCCTCGCGCTCCTCGATGATGCCCGGCCCGTCGAAGGCCGCGCCCGGCTCCAGCCGGTAGCGGTCGTACACAGGGCAGGGGCGGTACCCGGCTTCCGGCCTCGGGAAGTAGACCGGGCGCCCGCCCTTCAGGGCCGTGCGCGGGTCACGCTCGTGGCACGCCTCGGCCGCCAGCGTGAAAGCGGGGCGCGGCAGCTCGGCGATCAGGTGCCAGTTGAGCACCTCGATGCCCAGCCCGCTCGGCGCCCGCCCGTAGGTGGCGGCATAGCCCTCCCGGAAGGCCGCTTCGATCGCGCGGGCGCCTGCCGGGCCGAGCGCGTCCTCCGGCAGGTCCACCCGCAGCTCGTGGTACTGCCCGGCGAAGCGCATGTCCGCCGCCAGGCGGTAGCGCGCGGCCTCGACGTTCCCCGTCGCGGCGAACGCGCGCCGTGCCTCCTCCCGCATCTCGTCGTAGAGCGCGTGCACCAGCGCCCAGTCGCAGTCGTCGAGCAGCGTCATGTGCGAGCGGACAAAGGGGAGGGCCATCGGGGCGGTCAACGCGCCGATCGCCGAGCCGACCCCGGCGCCCATCGGCACGATCACCTGCCGGATGCCCAGGATGCGGGCCACCTCCGCCGCGTGGGCCGGGCCCGCGCCGCCGAAGGCCACCACCGCAACGCTCCGCGGGTCGCGGTTGCGCTCGATCAGGTGCGTCCGCGCTGCCTGAGCCATGTTCTCATTGACGATGGCGTGGATGCCCCAGGCCGCGTCGATCGGGTCGAGCCCCAGCGGCTTCGCCAATCGTTCGACCACGGCGGTGCGCGCCCGCTCCGGCTCGAGCGCCATCCGGCCGCCCAGGAAGTAGTTGGGGTCGAGGTAGCCGAGCAGCACGTTGGCGTCGGTCACCGTCGGCTCTTCACCGCCGAGCGCGTAGCAGGCCGGACCCGGGTTCGACTCGGCGCTCTGGGGTCCCACCTGCATGAGCCCGAGGTTGTTGACGTGGGCGATGCTCCCGCCTCCGGCGCCGATTTCGATCAGGTCGACCGTCGGCGCCATGATCGGCAGCCCGCTGCCGGGCTTGAAGCGGTGCATGCGGTCCGCCTCCAGCATCCCGGCCACGGTCGGCGCGCCGTTTTCGATCAGGCACGCCTTGGCGGTGGTCCCGCCCATGTCGAGCGAGAGGACATGCTCGTGCCCGGCCAGCCGGCCGTAGAACCCGGCCGCGAAGGCGCCCGCAGCCGGACCCGACTCCAGCAACCGGATCGGGAACTCCATCGCCGCCTCGACCGTCGTGATCCCGCCGGAGGAGAGCATCATCGAGAGATCCCGCTCGTACCCCAGCGCCCGGAGCTGCTCCATCAGGTCGGTCAGGTAGCGTCGCAGCAACGGCTTGACGTAGGCATCCGCCGCCACAGTGGAGGTCCGCTCATATTCCCCGATCAGCGGGGCAACGCGCGACGAAAGCGAGACGGTGATCTCCGGGTGGGTCTCAGCGATGATCTCCGCCAGTCTCCGCTCGTGCACGGGGTTACGGTAGGCGTGGATCAGCGCCACCGCGATCGACTCCACCCCCGCGGCCGCCAACTCGTCCACCAGCGCGCGGGCCGCCTCCTCGTCCAGCGGGCGCAGCACCTCGCCGTCGCGGGTGATCCGTTCATCGACCTCACAGCGCAGCTCGCGCGGCACGAGCGGCTGCGGGTAGGGTGCGAAGAGGTCGTAGATGTCGTAGAGCTGCTCGATGCCGATCTCCAGCACGTCGCGGAAGCCGCGGGTGGTGATGAGCGCGGTCCTGGCGCCACGGCGCTCGACGATGGCGTTGGTCACGATGGTCGTGCTATGCACCGCGTGGTCGACATCGGCCGAGGTCGCCCCGACCATCTCCAGGATCTCCCGCCAGCCGGTCACGACCGCACGGGCCGGACGCTCCGCATCGGTCAGCACCTTATGAAACGCGGCAGGCGTGCCCGCCTCCTGATCGAACAGCACGAAGTCCGTGAACGTCCCCCCAACGTCCACGCTGATGGCGTATCGCTTCCTCACAGGATCTGAACCTCCTCCACCTCTCGGGCAGCCTCGCCGCCCCGCGCGGCATCATACCCCGCCGCAGCGCCTTGCGGGCGGGCGCGGGGTCGTGTACCCTCTTGCGCGGAGTGGTGCCGGGGATGCGTGAGAGGAGGCGTGCCATGTCCGCGGCCATCCACCGCTTTTCGGTCGGATCGATTACCTGCACCCTAATCAGCGACGGCGGCGCGGCCTTCCCGGCGGCGTCGGTCTTCGCCGGGGCGCCGGAGGAGGAGCGGGAGCGCGAGCTTGCAGAGCGCGGTATCCCCGCGGATGTCCCGTCGAACATGAACTGCCTGCTGATTGAGACCGGCGGGCAGCGCATCCTGGTGGACACCGGCATGGGCCCCTTCGCGCCGACGACCGGGAAGCTGCAGGAGAGCCTGCGTGCCGCGGGGTACGAGCCGCGCGACATCGACACCGTGATCATCACCCACGCCCACCCCGACCACATCGGCGGCAACGTCGACGCCGAGGGCCGGCCTGCCTTCCCGGCGGCACGGTATGTCATGTGGGAGGATGAGTGGCGCTTCTGGACCGATGAGACGGTCCTCAACCGCCTCGCGGCCGGGTCGATCTACGGCCTCGGTCAGCTCGAAGCGGTGATGGCCGACTTCGCGCGGCGACACCTCCAGCCGATCGCGGGCCAGCTCGACCTCATCAACCGGCCGGGAGAAATTGCCCCCGGCGTCGAGGCGATCCCGGCACCGGGGCATACTCTCCACCACATGGCCCTGGCGATCTCCTCCGGCAACGAGCGCGTGCTGCTGCCGATGGATGTCGCGCTCAACCCGCTCCACCTGGAGCGCCCGTCGTGGGGGGCCGCCCTCGACCAGGACCGGGCGCTGGCAGAGGCGACACGGCGACGCTTCTTCGCGGAGGCAGCCGCTGACGACGCGCTGCTGTTCGTCTACCACTTCCCCTTCCCCGGCCTCGGCCGTGTCACGCCGCACGGTGAGGGCTGGCGCTGGGAGCCGGCGACGGCGTAGACATCTGCTGCGGCGGAGCCGGGTTGCCTGGCCACCCACCACGCCCGCGCGACCTGTGCAACACTTGGCCGGGCACTGCGCACGGTGGCGCAGGGGCGCGGTGCGTGGAGGAGAGGAGCAGATCTGTGGCGGCCCGGCTCGGCCAGATCCTCGGTGCGGCGGGGTACATCGCCGCGTTCGTCTTCGGGTACTTCGTGCTCGGATTTCCGGACGGCTTCACCATCAGCCGGTTCGACCTGCAGGTCCAACTGTTCGCCCTCGGCTTCCTGCTGGCCCTGCTGGTCCGCTCCTTCTGGTCCGTCGTGCTGCTCCCCGCTACCGTGATCTTCGCCGTCGTCCTGGCGGGGATCACCGACGGCCTGATCCGGAACGTGCAGCAGCTCGTCGCCGCCGCGTTCAACGCCGAGGTCTACCTGTTCGGCGCCACCGCGCTCGGCACCCTGGTCGGCACGGCGCTCCCTCGGATCGCCCGGCGCCTCTGGCGCGCCCTGTCCGAGCCGGAACTCTCCGAACTCCGTCCCAAGGAGCCCCCGCCTGACGGCCATGAGCCGTCCGACACCCCCTGATCTGTCCCGTCGTGGCGACCGCCCTCTGGCGGTGCGGCCCTCCCCGCGCTATGGTGGACCCATCGCTGCCCCTTCATTCACGCTCCACCCGAAGGAGGGTCCGTCATGCTCCACACCCCGCTCTGTGACCTCCTGGGAATCGAGCATCCGATCGTCAGCGCGCCGATGGCAGGGACCGCCACGGCGGACCTGGTCGCGGCGGTCTCGGCAGCAGGGGGCTTCGGGCTCCTGGGCGGCACCAGCCTCGGCGGGCCGGAGTGGCTGCGCGAGCAGATCCGTGCCGTCCGAGAACTGACCGATCGCCCCTTCGGTGTCGGCTTCATCTCCTCCGCCCCCGGCACTGCCGACCTGATGGCGGTCGCCCTGGAGGAGCGGGTCGCGGCCGTCAGTCACTCGTTCGCCGACCCGACGCCGTGGATCGAACCCGCCCACCGAGCCGGGGTCAAGGTACTGGTCCAGGTGCAGACGGTCGCCCAGGCCGTGACGGCGGCACGCGCGGGCGCGGACGCCATCGCCGCCCAGGGCGTTGAGGCCGGTGGCCACGCGGGGACCACGAGTGCCACGCTCCCGCTCGTCCCGGCCGTGGTCGATGCGGTGGGCACGATCCCCGTGCTCGCGGCCGGGGGCATCGCCGACGGACGCGGGCTGGCCGCGGCGCTCATGCTGGGCGCCGCCGGCGTCTGGATGGGCACGCGCTTTGTCGCGAGCAACGAGTGGGCCGGCGGGGAGTGGGCCAAGGCTCGCGTCGTCGCGGCTTCAACCGACGATGCCGTCCAGACGCGCGTCTACGACCTCATCGCCAGCGCACCCTTCCCGGAGTGGACCGCCGACCGGGTCATCCGCAACCCCTTCGTCGACGCCTGGCAGCCGCGGGAGGACGAGATCCCGACCCACGCCGCGGCGCTGCGCAAGCAGATCGAGGCGGCGCAAAGCGATGGGGACGCCGAGGTGGCGGCCGTGCGGGCCGGGAACGTGGCCGGACTGATCCACACCGTCGAACCGGCCGGGGAGATCGTGCGGTGGGTCGCAGCTGAGGCCGAGCGGCTCCTGCAGGAACGCCCGGCCCAGATTCTGCGATAGTTATGATCAGGCAGATGGATAGGCTACCGTGGCATTCGCCTTGCTGCAGCAGGGTTGTCTATCCCAAGGGAGCGTCCCCGGGGAGCGATACCAGGGGAGCGCAAACGTATAGGAGCACCGCATGACCACCGGTACGGTCAAATGGTACGACCCGGAGAAGGGGTACGGGTTCATCGCGCGAGACGACGGGGATAGCGACCTCTTCGTTCACCGCAGCGCCATCTCGGGTAGTGAACTAAACGAGGGTGACCGCGTCGAGTTCGATGTCACAAGCAGCCCCAAAGGGCCGCGGGCCGAGCACGTTCGCGTGACCGAGCCGAATCTGAACCCGCCGCGGCGCAGGCGCTACGCGTAGCGCGGTCGTCTTAGGCTTCTCCGAAGCAACGCCCTGACCCCTGGCGGGCAGCAGACGACCGCGTATCTCTCGCGGCCGGTCTGGCAAGCCAGGGGTAAGGGCCTGCCCACCATACCCCGGCGTGGCCATTCCCGGTCGCGCCGGTTTTCTTTGTGCGGCGCGGTACCCCCTAACGGGCGCAGAGCCATCCCTGGCCGGTGCCGTTCAGGCTGGTTAGCGGATGCGATGCGGGTGCAGCCGGTCGTCGACCTTAGGGGACGGCCCTGGCGATGAGGATAATGATCGCCAACAGCGATACCACCGTGCCGATGGCGAAGAACAGGATCACGTAGGGCATCAGGCCCATCAAGTTCCGCAGCATCGTTGGTCTCCTCCCGGTTCGGCGCGCCGACCCCTCACGCGCTACCTCCATTGTCGCATGTTCCTCGCGCGAACGGCCAATTCCGGCCGCGGCGGGACGTTTCGCCGCCGTCGCGGTGTTATGCTCCCTGAGAGGGGCACTCACCCGGATGGGTGACAGCAAGTGGGGGTGATCCCGCGTCTCCGTGTCGTCCGGGTTTCTGTGTCATCGTGAGCGGAGTGAAGGATCTCGCGTCAGACCCGCCAGATCCTTTGCTCCGCTCAGGGTGACATGGGCTCAATCGTTTGCCCATATTGGGTATGACCAGCACGAAGTGAGGTGAGCGATGCGTATCGGGGTGATCCTGCCGCAGACCGAGATCGGCACCGACCCGGCCGTAATCCGGGAGTATGTGCAGACGGCCGAGGGGCTCGGCTATACGCATATCGCCTGCTACGAGCACGTCGTTGGTGTCGACACCAGCACGCGCCCCGGGTGGACCGGTCCGTACACGGTCGACAGCCTGTTCCACGAGCCGATGGTGCTCTACGGCTATCTCGCGGCGTTCACCAAACTCGAGCTGGTGACCACGGTGGTGGTGCTCCCACAGCGGCAGACGGTCCTGGTGGCCAAGCAGGCCGCCGAGGTCGATCTCCTCACCGGCGGGCGCTTCCGCCTCGGCGTCGGCGTGGGCTGGAACGAGGCCGAATACATCGCGCTGAACGAGAACTTCCACAACCGCGGCCGGCGGATCGAGGAGCAGATCGAGGTCATGCGCCTGCTCTGGACCCAGCGCGTGGTCACCTACGAGGGGCGCTGGCACAACCTGCCCGGCGTCGGCATCAACCCGCTACCGGTTCAGCGGCCGATTCCGATCTGGATGGGTGGTCGGTCGGAGCCAGCCTATCGGCGCATCGGCCGGCTGGCCGACGGCTGGCAGCCACAGTTCCCGCCCACCGACGAGGGGCTGGAGATCGTCGAGCGGGTGCGGCAGTACGCCCGGGAGGCCGGCCGGGACCCCGCCACGCTCGGACTGGAACCCCGCATCACCATCGGCCAATCCACGCCCGATGAGTGGCACTGGCAGGTGGAACGCTGGCGGAAGGCCGGTGCCACGCACCTGCTCATCAACACGCTCGGCATGGGCCTCTCCTCACCCCGCGACCATATCGCCGCCATCGAGCGCATCGCTCGGGAGTTGGGCGTAGGGCGCGCCTGACCGAGCCTGTGTGCCGTGGATTCAGGCCACCGCTCATGCTGCGAGCGGTGGCCTGAATCCGTGTCTCACTCTCAGGTGAGCTTCTGAGCCGCGTTCGGAATCGGGGTCGGCAGAGTCCACTCCTCACCGCGCTCGGTGCGGATGTACTCGGGCCAGCGGAGATCGATCGGTGGGATGATGTCCCGCGGCAGCAGCGGCGGTACCCACTTGGAACCGCCGACACCGCCGCCGGTGCGCTCGACGAACTCTGCCTTGGCGCGGGCCAGCTCGTCGGGCCGGGTCAGCAGATCGAGCAGCGTCGCCGCGATGGTCTTGCCCGCGACGAACATGCCCGGATCGACGACCTCCGACCGTCCACCCAACGCCAGATAGGTCCAGTTCGGGTACTGGTACTGCGGATGCGGCGGCCGCAGGCGCGGGCGCCCCGTTAGCAGCCGCACCGTGGGGGCGTGCCACATGTACTCCACGTAGTCGTCGGCACCGATGTGGTGTTGCCACGCCGGGAGGCCGTGTCGCACCCGCTCCTCATACTCCTGCGGTGGGAGCAACTGCTCGACCTCATCGGGGAACGGGTTGGCCATGGGCTCCAGTCCGAGATTGGCCTGGATGGCGCGGCCGAACTCCCGAGCGGCCTCGCTCAGCTTCGGTGGCCCCACGAGCTCCAGGTTCCGGTAGGTCAGGTCGGCCATGGCATGGTTCGGTAGGCCCACCCGGGTCTTGGAGACCCACTGCACCGACACCTCGCACCCGGTCGCGGCGGCGGCATGGCGGGCGTTGTTTTCCAGGATGCGGTAGATCTGCTCCTGCAGGCCGAGCGAGGGGGAGCGCCACGCGTACTGAATCTGGCTGAATCGCGGGGGAAGGTTGTCAGCCGTCGCATCGCCGGCAGCCAGGATGAACTCATTGATGGTCCAGCTACCGGTGTGCGGGAACATGGCCTCCTTGGTGTACTTGGTGGTGGTGTACATCAAGCAGAGCGCGTCGATCGCGCCCGGGCAGCGCGGCACAGCCCGCGGGCCGGCCTCCGCCGGCAGGAGCGACCGATCCGCCCACTCTTCCGGCGCCACACACTCGAAGGTGAACACGCAGCTCCAGTAGGCGCCGAAGTGGGTATCCCACTCGACCGTGTTCTGCGGCCACGGGTGGTAGGCGATGAAGGCGTCAAATCCATCGTAGTAGCCCTTGGCGGCGTGGATCGGCTTTGAGCCGCAGACCTTCTCGGCGGGCTCGCCGAAGAAGACGAGCGTGCCTTTGATCCCGTACTTCTCCATCGCCGCCTTGGCTGCCAGCACCCCGGTCAACCCGGCCACACCGAGCATCGAGTGCGGGTCGGTGTGACCCGCGGCCCACGGGTGCAACCCTTCGCGCGGCGCCCGGTACGGCACCGGCTGCTGCGAGTTGCCCGGAACCGCGTCGTACTCCGCATAGGCGCCGAGCACCGGACCACCGTCGCCGAACCGGGCGACGAAGGCGGTCGGCATGTCGCCGGAGCCTTCCTCCACCTCGAAGCCCTCACTGCGCAGGAACTCGCAATACGCCCGCGCGGACTTGTACTCCCGCCAGGCTGGTTCCGCGTAGTTCCAGATCTCGAGGTGGAACTCGGACAGCCTTCCCGCGTTGGCATCGACCCACTCTATCGCATGGGCCTTTTCGCGGTATCGTTCGGCCATGCATACCCCCTCGCTGCACTCGCCCGCCCATTGACAGGGACTTACGGCTTTGCTAGTGTTGTGTCGACTTTATACATCCTACAGCATACGGACGAAAGGGCCTAGAGCTGGGATGGTCTTCACTCCGCACAAGCGGACATCACTGCGTGAGCGCGTACTCCGCGATCTGCGCGCTGCGATCCTCCGAGGAGCGCTGCCGGCAGGAGAGCGCATCTATGAGGGGAAGATCGCGGAGCAGATGGACGTCTCCCGCGCCCCTGTCCGCGAGGCACTAATGGCTCTGCAGCAGGAGGGGTTGGTCACCCGCATCCCGAACAAGGGCGTCTTCGTTGCCCGGCTCACCAAGGCAGAGCTGTCGGAGTTCTACACCCTGCGTTCGGTCCTCGAAGAATTCGCTATGGAGCTGGCGATCAACGAGGCAACCGAGGCGGATATCGAGCGGCTGCGTGAACGGCTCCGAGTGATGGCCGAGGCTGCGGAGGAGCGAGACAAGGCCGCGGTCTTCGAGGCAGACGTCGGCTTCCACCGCGCCCTGGTGCAGGCCTCGCATCACACGCTGCTCCTGCACTTCTGGCGGCAGGTCCAGAATCTACTTCACGTCCAGTACGTCACGCTCTTTCAGGTGATGTACCCACTGAGTGAGGACATCGTAGCGCGGCACCAACTGCTGCTCGACGCGCTCCTGAGCGGGGATCCAACAGAGGCACGCTCAGCCGTCCGGGAGCACATCGTAACCGCGGGGGAACGACTGATTCAGGAGGGGAGAGACCACGAACTGTTCACGTGATCCGTCCAGCGCGGCAGTGAGGGTGGAGATGAGTGATTGCGAAGGAGAGGGTTTCATGAGCGCGGACCTTCGGCAGCAGCCCCCGAAGGAGTCTGACCGGACGTGGGTGATCCCCGTCACCCGCCGAGACCTCTTGAGTTACGGCGGCAAGCTCGGCCTGATGGCGACGATGCTGTCAGCCGCCGGTGTGACCTTCGCCTGCGGTGGGCGACGGAGGATCTGACTCTCCGCAGGGCACAGCGACCAGCGCCGCATCCGGGGATGGCGAAACCCCGGCAGCCGGCACCCCAGGCGCCGCGGCCGTCACCGCCGAGCCCGGCGGTGAGGCGACGCCAGGAGGCACGCTCACGATCGTGCGCGCGACGGATCCGCTCAACCTGCATCCGGGCATGAACAGTGGGCTGGCGGACATCGCGACCAACTTCCTGATCTACGACGCGCTGGTCATCCATGGCTTCGACGGCAAGATCTATCCCGCGCTCGCCGAGTCGTGGGAATCGTCTGACGACGGGACCGTCTGGACGTTCCATCTGCGGCAAGACGTGCGTTTCCACTCCGGGGAGCCCTTCACCAGCGCACATGTCGTCGATCATTTCCAGCGCTGGAAGGAAATGCCCACCAGCACCAAGATCGCCCTCCTGGATTCGGTCGAGGCCCCGGACGACTACACCGTGGTGTTCACGCTGAAGTCTCCCACGCTGGTGTTCTTGAACAACATCAGCCAGACCGAGTGGGCCTACGCCTCGATCCCGAACATGAAGAAGGTCGAGGAGTTGGGCGACGACTACGGTGTCGTCGGGGTGGACGGTACCGGCCCCTTCAAGCTTGAAGAGTGGGTCAAGGACGACCACATCACCCTGGTTCGGAATGAGGACTACACTTGGGGATCCCCGATCTACTCGAACACGGGTCCGGCCTACCCTGAGCGCATCATCTTCAAGGTGGTGCCCGAGGAAGCCTCCCGCTCGGCGTTGATCGAGACGGGCGAGGCCAACATGAACATCGAGGTCGCGGCCCGGGATGTCCAGCGCCTGTCGGATATTCCGGGGGTGACCGTGGCTTCCTTCCCGCGCCTCTCGTCCAACCACATCGGATTCAACATGCAGCGAGAGCTCTTCCAGGACATCAACGTCCGGAAGGCGATCATGCACGGGATCAACCGCGAGGAGATCACTCAGTTCGTGATGCACGGGCAGGCCGACCCGGCAGAAGGCTATCTCCACCCAGAGGTCGTCGGCGCGGCGCCGCGCGAGCAGACCCGGCCCCTCGTTGAATACAACCCTGAGAAGGCGGTCCAACTGCTCGAGGAGTCGGGCTGGACCCTCGGCCCCGACGGCATCCGGGTGAAGGACGGGAAGCCGCTCTCCTTCACGCTGTACCTGACCACGGAGCTGCACGAGCAGATCAACCAGGCGGTGCAGGCGCAACTCCGGGAGATCGGCGTCGATATGCAGGTCCGGCGGCTGGAGGCGGCGGGCTACGACGACGCCACCAAGGCCGGCGAGCACGACGCGCGGTTCATCCCGATGATCTACTCCAGCGCGGACCACCTGTACTTCTTCATCACCGATTCGATCCCATCCCCGAACACGACCTTCTGGAGCGATCCGAAGTTCGACGAGCTGTTCGAGAAGAGTCAGACGACGACCGACGAAGAGGAGCGCATCAAGACCTTCCAGGAAATGGAGCTCTATCTCCTGGAGCAGGCCGTCGTCATCCCGATCCAGCATCTCAAGTGGATCTTCGCCTGGGATGAGAAGACCAAGGGCACGACCTTCCACAACATCCACGGCATCTACAAGCTGATGGATACCTGGGTCGAGCAGTAGCAATAAACCGGCGGCCCGCGCGGCGGCTTCCGCCCGCGGGCCGCAACCGAGCGTGAGGGAGGGGGAATGGCGGATCGAATTCGGATCGACGGCGGAATCATCGTCGCCTATCAGGACGGCGAGCATCGCATACTCCGAGACGGCTGCATCGTCATCGAGGGGAATGAGATCGTCCACGTCGGCCGCCGGTTCGACGGCACCGTGGATCAGGTGGTCGACGCACGCGGCCAGCTCGTGACTCCCGGGTTCATCAACACCCACACCCACCTGTCCGAGTCACCCCTGGACAAGTCCTTCATCGAGGACCGCGGGCGCCGGCAGTTCGCCATGTCGGGGTTGGTCGAGATGCTCCCGGTCCGCGGGGCTGCCATCGACCCGGAGGGGCGCGAGGCCTCGGTTGACTACTCGATGGTCGAGCTGATCCGGACCGGCACGACGACGGTCATGGAGATCGGCGGGATCGGCGACTACGTCGCCGACGCGGCAGAGCGGGCGGGCCTCCGCGCCTACATCGCCAACGCCTATCGCTCCGGGCGCTGGTTGACGCGGGACGGCAAGCGTGTCGAGTACGAGTGGAACGAAGAGGCCGGGCTGGAGGGCTTCCGGCGCGCGGTCGACTTCATCGAGCGCATCGACGGTCGAGCGAACGGTCGCATCAAGGGCTTCCTTTCCCCGGCCCAGGTCGACACCTGCACCGAGGAACTGCTGCGTCTGAGCCGCGAGGCGTCCGACCGCATGGGCGTGCCGCTGGCGCTGCACGTGAGCCAGTCGGTGTTTGAGTTCGACGAGATGGTGCAGCGGCATGGGCTCACGCCGGTCGAGTGGCTGGAGCAGATCGGTTTCCTGAGCGAGCGCTGCATCCTCGGCCACGTCATCCTGATCGCAGGGAACAGTTGGGTTCAGTTCGCCGGGGACGACCTCTCGATCCTGGCCCGGCATGGCGCGTCGGTCGCGCACTGCGTGTGGGTCTTCGCCCGCCGGGGCATCGCGATGGAGTCGTTCCCCCGCTACCTCGAGGCCGGGGTCAACATGTGCCTGGGCACGGACACCGCGCCGCAGTCGATGATCGAGGCGCTGCGGTGGACGGCGGTGATCGGCAAGATCATGGCGCGGGACACCCAGAAGGCCACCGCCGCTGACGTGTTCAATGCGGCCACCTTGAACGCCGCCAAGATGCTCCAGCGAGACGACCTGGGGCGGATCGCCCCCGGGGCGAAGGCCGACCTGCTCTTCTGGAGCCTCGACACGCTGTTCATGGTCCCGGTGCGGGATCCGATCAAGAACCTGGTCTATAGCGCGACGCCCGAGGACCTGCGCCACGTGATGATCGACGGCCAGTGGGTGCAGCGCGACGGCAAGGTCCTCACGTGTGACGAGCGGAAGGCCTGCCAGGCGCTGCAGTTCGCAGGTGAGCGCATGTGGGCCGAGATGGGACCGGGCGACTGGGCCGGCCGCTCAGCCGACGAGCTGTCGCCGCAGACGTTCCGGCCCTTCGAGGGCTAGTAGGGAATCTGCCGTTGCCCAGGCGCGGTGAGCCCGGTCTGCCGGGTTCGCCGCGCCCACGTCGGAGCAGGTGCGGCGGACGGCGCTCCGCCGCACCACTCCGTCCGAACGAGGTTCGATGACTGCCTACATTATCCGCCGTCTGCTGACGCTCATCCCCACGCTGCTCGGCGTCTCACTGCTGGTGTTCTCGATCACCCGGCTGACACCAGGCGATCCGGTCCGGCAGATCGTTGGGCCCGATGCGCCCCAGCAGCGGGTTGATGAGGTACGCCGGCAGTTGGGCCTGGATCAGCCGATTCTCGTTCAGTACTGGAAGTTCCTCACCGGAGCCGTTCGGGGGGATCTCGGACGCTCACTGCTGACCCGGCAACCGGTCGTCAAGGAGCTTCAGGACCGGCTGCCGGTCACGCTGAAGATCGCCACGATCTCGGTCATCATCGCGGTGGTGATCGGCATCCCGCTGGGAGTTATCTCTGCGGCGCGGAAATACTCCGCCGTGGACACGCTCGCCACGTTGTTCGCGATCGGTGGCGTATCCATGCCACTCTTCTGGTTCGCCATCATGGCGATCCTGCTCTTCTCCATCAGGCTGCAGTGGCTGCCTGTCGGCGGGCTCCACGGCCCCATCTGGACGTTCGAGGGCATGAAAGCGTACGTGCTGCCCTGCATCACGCTGGCGCTCACATCGATCGCGCTGATCGCGCGCCTCACCCGATCGTCCATGCTCGAGGTGCTTGACCGGGAGTACGTCACGGTCGCTCGCGCCAAGGGGCTCGAGGAGCGCAGGGTGATCATCCGCCATGCGCTGCGAAACGCGCTCTTGCCCGTTGTGACGTTCGTGGGTCTGCAGTACGGCTTCCTCCTGGGCGGTGCGGTGGTGACGGAGACCATCTTTGCCCTGCCGGGTGTCGGCCGCCTCGCCATCCAGGCCATCAACCAGCGCGACTACCCCGTGATCCAGGGGGTTGTCCTGATGGTCGCCGTGATCTTCACGATGATCAACTTGATCGTCGACGTGCTGTACGCATGGCTGGATCCGAGGATTTCCTATGCGTGATCAAGCGCTCGCTCGCAGCGACATTGGCGCTCCGGGCGTTTCGCCCCTCGCAGGGGCCCGGCTCGCACGCTTTGTGCGCCGGTTCAGCCGGAATCGACTGGCGATGGTCGGCCTCGTCATCATCGCCATCTTCCTCATCATGGCCATATTCGCCCCGTGGCTCGCGCCGTACGACCCGATCGCGCAGGATCTTCCAGCACAGCTCCAACCGCCTTCGGCAGCCCACTGGCTCGGGACAGATGACTTCGGGCGAGACATCCTGTCTCGCATCATCGTGGGCAGCAGGGTGTCACTCCTCGTGGGAGTCCTTGCCACGAGCATCGGCGCCACCTGTGGCACGTGCATCGGCCTGGCAGCGGGCTTCTACCGACGGCTTGACAACCTGCTCATGCGGATCATGGATATCCTGCTCGCATTTCCCAGCGTCGTTCTGGCCATCGCCGTCATCGCCGTTCTGGGGCCGAGCCTGTTCAACGTCATGATCGCGGTCGGGATCAACTCGATCCCGACGTATGCGCGGCTGGTGCGGTCGACGACGCTCTCGATCAAAGAGAAGGAGTTCGTTGAGGCGACGCGCGCGCTGGGTAGTGGAGACTCCCGCATCCTGTTCCGGCACATTCTCCCGAACTGCTTGAACCCGATCGTCGTCTACTCGACGCTCCAGCTCGGTACAGCGATCCTGTCTGCCTCGATCCTCTCCTTCCTGGGGCTTGGGATTCAGCCGCCGGATCCTGAGTGGGGTCAGATGGTCAACGCGGGTCGCGGTTGGCTCCGCGATGCTCCCCACATCGCAACCTTCCCCGGGCTCGCCATCTTCTTCGTCGTCATGGGATTCAACCTGCTCGGGGATGGGCTACGCGATGTGCTGGATCCCCGCATGAGACGCGGCTAGGACAGCGCGTGCTGAGTTGACCGAAGCCAGCGGCCGAGCCGGATCCGGCTCGGCCGCATCGCTTCAGACGATCCGAATAGCCATTCGTCGACGCGGACGGCTACGGCCTCGCCTCCTGCATCACGGTGCGGATCTTCTCCGGGGTGAAGGGCATGTCGAGGTGGGTGATGCCGAGCGGCTCGAGCGCGTCGATGACGGCATTCGCCACCGCCGGGGTGGAGCCGATCGTCGCCGCCTCGCCGATCCCCTTGGCGCCCATGGGGTTCAGGTGCGTGGGTGTCTCGGTGTGGTCTGTCTCGAACACCGGGAGGTGCGTCGCCTTGGGGACGGCGTAGTCCATCAGTGTGCCCGTCAGGAGCTGGCCGTTGTCGTCGTAGCGCACCTCCTCCAGCAGCGCCTGAGCGATCCCTTGCGCTAGCCCGCCGTGGACCTGGCCCTCGACCAGCATCGGGTTCATGATAACGCCACAGTCGTCAACTGAGACGTAGCGCAAGAGCTTCACCTCGCCGGTGTCGGGCATGAGCTCAACCACGGCGACGTGCGTGCCGAAGGGGAAGGTCTCGTCCTCTGGCCGGAAGAAGTCGGTCGTCTCAAGGCCGGGGGCGATGTCGGCCGGCAGGGTGCCGCCGTAGGCTTCCGCCGCGATCTGCGCCAGCGTCACCGACTTGTCCGGCGCGCCCTTGACCCGCCACCGGCCGTCTGCCAGCTCGATGTCGTCGACCGACGCCTCCAGCATGGCGGCTGCGATCTGCTTGAGCTTCTCGCGGATCTTCTCGATGCTGAGCATAACCGCCCCGCCACCGACGGCCAGCCCGCGGCTACCCATGGTGCCGTTGCCCTGCGGAGCTGTTGCGGTGTCGCCGAACTGCACGGTGATCTGATCGAAGTCGGCGCCCAGGTGGTCGGCGACCATCTGCGCGAAGACGGTCTCCTGGCCCTGGCCCTGGGGGCAGATGCCGCTGTAGACCGTCACGGCGCCGCTCGGCTCGATCCGCAGGGTGGCGCTCTCCCAGGGGCCGAAGCCGCAGATCTCGACGTAGGACGAGAGGCCGATTCCGAGGTAGCGGCCCTGCTGGCGAGCCGCCGCCTGCTCCTGGCGGAGCTGCTGGTACCCCGAGAGTTCCAGCGCCTTGTCCAGCGCCTTCGCGTAGTCGCCGCTGTCGTAGATCTCGCCCACGATCGTGGTGTAGGGGAACTTCTCGGGCGGGATGAAGTTGACCCGCCGCACCTCGGCCGGGTCCAGCCCCGTCCGGTCGGCTATCAGGTCGATCGCCCGCTCTATGTAATACGCCGCCTCGGGCCGGCCGGCGCCCCGGTACGCGCCGACGTCCATGGTGTTGGTGCAGACACCGCGGATGTGGAGGTCGATCGCCGGGATATCGTAGCAGCCGACCACCACCAGCGAGGTCAGGACACCGAGGGAGGTGTCCTTCGGGTAAGCACCCTGATCCTGGATCAGGTTCAGGCGGTACGCGAGGATTTTGCCTCGCCCATCGGCCGCGACCTCGACATCGGCGATCTGTGCGCGGCCCTGGTGGGTCGCCATCAGGTTCTCGCTGCGCGTCTCGATCCACTTCACCGGCCGCTGGAGGTGGTAGGCGATGCCGGAGAGGATGAAGTCCTCCGCGTAGGCGCCGATCTTGACGCCGAAGCCGCCGCCCACCTGCGGCGCGATGACCCGCACCTGGTTCTGGCCGAGCCCCAGGTTCTTGGCGATATCGTTGCGGTTCCAGTGCGGCGCCTGGGTCGAGGACCAGACGGTGACGCCGCCGGTGGCGGGGTCCGGTGCCGCCACGACACCTCGCGGCTCCATCGGCACCCCGGCCAGCCGCTGATTGATCATGCGCTGCTTGACGACCACGTCCGCGTTCTGGAAGGCAGCGTCTACGTCGCCACGCGTGCGGTCATAGCTCATGGCGATGTTGTTAGGCAGCTCGTCCCAGAGCTGTGGCGCACCGTCCTGCATGGCCGCTTCAGGATCGACCACGGCCGGAAGGGTTTCGTAGTCAACCTGCACGGCATCGACGGCGTCCCGCGCTTGGTAGTCGCTCTCGGCCACGACCGCGACGACCGCCTGGCCGACGTGGCGCACCCGGTCGACCGCCATCGGGAACATGCGCGGGGAAGTGGCCCCCTCCTGCACTGTTCCCGCGTCCTCACCCTCGCCGCCGATCTCATCGGTCATCTTGAGGATGCCGCGAAGGTCCTGGCCGGTGACGACGGCGACGACGCCGGGCATCGCGAGCGCCTGCTCAACGTTGATGCTCCGGATGCGCGCATGGGGGTGGGGACTGCGCACGAACGCGAGGTAGAGCATCCCCGGGATGCGCACGTCGTCAACGTAGGTGGCACGCCCCGTGATGAGGCGTGGGTCTTCCTTCCGGCGCACGCGCGCGCCGACAAGCCTGCTGAGCACCATGCGCGGCCCCCTTTTCGGTGTCGTCCGTCTCTTCCTGGTTCGATTGGGATGCGTTGAGACCAGGTGGTCAGCAGGAGGCATGCCAGCGATGATGCGGGCCGGAAAAGCGCGACGGGGAGGGCATTCGCCCTCCCCGTCGAAGACCGTTCCCGAGTGGCAGGGTTACTTGCCGCTCTGACGGATCGCTGCCCAGACCTTCTCGGCGGTGAAGGGGATATCGAGGTGGGTGATGCCGAAGGGCTCGAGCGCGTCGATGACCGCGTTGGCCACCGCCGGGGTCGAGCCGATCGTCGCCGCCTCGCCGATCCCCTTGGCGCCGAGCGGGTTGATCGGCGTCGGGGTGACGGTCGCGTCGGTCTTGAAGACCGGGAAGTAGCTGGCCTTCGGGACGGCGTAGTCCATCAGGGTGCCGGTCAGGAGCTGGCCGTTCTCGTCGTAGCGGATTTCCTCCCAGAGCGCCTGGCCGATACCCTGCGCCAGCCCGCCGTGGACCTGACCCTCAACTAGCATCGGGCTGATGCGCACGCCGCAGTCGTCGACCGAGTAGTAGTCAAGCAGCTTGACCTCGCCGGTGTCGGGGAAGACTTCGACCACGGCGACGTGCGTGCCGAAGGGGAAGGTCTCGTCTGCGGGCTTGAAGAAGTTGGTGGCCTCCAGACCCGGCTCCATGTCCTCCGGGATCTTGCCGCCGTAGGCCGCCTCGGCGATCTCGGCCAGGGTCACGCCGCGGTCCGGCGCCCCCTTGACCCGGTACTTGCCGTCCACCAGCTCGATGTCGTCGACCGAGGCCTCCAGCAGGTGCGCCGCGATCTTGAACGCCTTCTCGCGGATCTGCTCGACGGAGAGCATCAGCGCGCCACCGCCGACGGCCAGTCCGCGGCTACCCATCGTGCCGTTGCCCTCCGGCGTGTTGCTGGTGTCGCCGTGGTGGACGACCACCTGATCGAAGTCCGCACCGAGGTTATCGGCGACGATCTGGGCGAAGGTCGTCTCCTGCCCCTGCCCGTGGGGCGAGATACCGGTGTAGACCGACACCGAGCCGGTCGGCTCGACACGGACGTGCGAGCTCTCGAAGGGGCCGAAGCCGCAGATCTCGACGTACGAGGCGAGGCCGATCCCGACGTACCGCCCCTGCTGGCGGGCTTCCGCCTGCATCTGCCGGAGCTGCTGGTAGCCCGACACCTCCAGTGCCTTGTCGAGCGCCTTGGCGTACTCGCCGGAGTCGTAGCGCTCGCCCGTCACAGTCGTCACCGGGAACTTGTCCGGTGGGATGAAGTTGACCCGCCGCACCTCGGCCGGGTCCAGCCCGGTGGCGTCGGCCACCAGGTCAATGGCCCGTTCGATGTAGTAGGCCGCCTCCGGTCGTCCGGCGCCGCGATAGGCGCTGACCGGCATGGTGTTGGTCAGGATCCCCATCGCGCGCGTTTCGATGGCCGGGATGTCGTAGCAGCCGACGGCCATCGAGGTGGTCGTGGGCGCCAGGTAGGCGCCGCGCGCGTCGGCCCCCTGGTCCTGCATGACCGTCATCCGGTAGGCGAGGATCTTCCCGTTCTTCTCGGCCGCGACCTCAATATCCGCGATCTGCGCCCGGCCGTGGTTGGTTACCTGGAAGTTCTCGCTGCGGGTCTCGATCCACTTGACGGGCCGGTTGATCAACCGGGTCAGGACGGCGAGGATGAAGTCCTCCGGGTACGCCCCGATCTTGACGCCGAAGCCGCCGCCGACCTCGGGCGCGATGATCCGTACCTGGCTCAGGCCCAGACCCAGCACCCCGGCGATCGCCTTCCGGTTCCAGTGCGGCGCCTGGGTCGAGGACCAGACGGTGACACCGCCGGTAGTCGGGTCAGGTGCCGCCGCCACAGCGCGCGGCTCCATCGGCACACCCGACAGCCGCTGGCTGACGATGCGCTGCTTGACCACCACGGGCGCCCGCTCGAATGCCCCGGCGACGTCGCCCTGGGTGTGGGTCACATCCACCGCGATGTTGCCAGGCTTGTCGTCGTAGAGCTGCGGCGCGCCCTCCGCCATGGCCGCCTCAATGCTCGCCACGACCGGCAGCGGCTCGTAGTCCACCACGACCGCATCCCGCGCGTCGCGCGCGGCGTAGGCCGACTCGGCGACGACGACAGCAACCGGCTCCCCGAGATAGCGAACCCGATCCGTGGCCAGGGAGGTGAATGCCCCCTCCACGGCGCCCTTCTGGAGATCGGCCGCCGTGTAGACGCCGAACACGCCCGGCATCGCCGCGGCCTGCGAGGTGTCGATCCCGGTGATCCGAGCATGGGCGTACACGCTGCGGACGATCGCCACGTGCAACATGCCCGGGAGGCGGAGGTCGTCGACGTAGGTAGCCCTCCCTGTAATGAGCCGCGGATCCTCTTTGCGCCGGACCCGCGCGCCGACATATTCGCTGATGACCAAGCTCGCCATACCCGCTCCTTCCCTACCCTAGGACAGCGCTCGCCCGCGTCTGCGCCCTCGGCTACCGATTCGGGTGCGGGGCTATTGTAACGGTGCTTCCCATTATCGTCGATAGGTGAGCGTCTCGGCACACCGAGCGTAGACTTACATTTCGTCACAGAGGTCAGCCACCACGGCACGGGTGAGCCGCACGATGTCGTGTGGCCGGATACGCAGCATAGTGCGATCGCTGCCGCCCCCGCCGAACACGACCGACTCGTCGAGCACGGCGCGGTCGACCACCACCGGCACCGGCGTGAGGTGCCCCACCGGCGGGGTGCCGCCCGGCTCGTACCCGGTGAGGTCACGCACCACCTGCGGTGGCGCCAGCTTCGGCTGGCGCAGACCGCTCGCGGCGGCCAGACGCGCACGGCTGACCCGCGCCGTCCCGCGCACGATCGCCAGCACGCAGTTCCCGTCCTTGCCCTGGAAGAGGAGCGACTTGACGATCTGATCCGGGGGAACGCCGAGCGCCTCCGCCGCCAGTGGCACGGTGGGTGTCGGCTGGTCCGGGAACAGGATTTCCGCGTCGATGTCTTGCTCGGCGAGGTAGCGCGCCAGACGGTCTGGACCCGCCTCCGGCTCCCCGCCGGGGTTGGACGGCTGCGCCGCCCCGTCAGCCCTCCACGTTGACGATCCGCGCATGGAGCACTGCCGCAGGTGTCTGGATCTCGACCTCCTCGCCCTCACGGTGCCCGAGGAGGGCGCGACCGAAGGGGGACTCGTTGGAGATACGGCCGGCTGCCGGCTTCGCCTCGACGGCGCCGACGATGGTGTAGGTCTCCTGCGCGCCGTCGATCTCAATCGTCACCGTCGAACCGAGCCGCACGACGCGCGCGTCACCGTTGGGTGCCTCGTCGATCACTTCGGCGCGACGCAGGATATCCTCGATCTCGCGGATCCGCCCCTCGATGAACGCCTGGTCGTGCTTGGCCGCGTCGTACCCGGCGTTCTCGCGGAGGTCGCCCTCCTCGCGCGCCGCCTGGAGCGCCTGCGCGATCTCCACACGCCGCCGGTTCACAAGGTCATCCAGCTCGTCCTGAAGCGCCTTGAGGCCTTCTTTGGTGATGGGGATTCGCTCCCGCTGCATAAGCCCGTTCGCTCGCTTCCCACGTTGTTCGCGTGCTTACATGCCTTGACGTCCACAAAATGAGAGGCAGCGAGACCAATCGCCGGTGTCGCAACCCCCGGCGGTTGGACCGCTTGCCCTGGTGCGTGGGCAAAACTTTACACCTCCAGCGTCTCGGCTGCAACCGATATGCCACGGACCGGTCGGAGCGGTGCCGGTATACAGCCGCCTCCACGCGACTGCCCGCTGATCCGGGTCTGGCGGGGTATCTCGCCCGCGTGCGACACTGGCGGAGGAGGAAGGAGGTGATCCGTGGCACAGTGGGAAACGGTCGCCATCATCGGCGCCGGGACGATGGGCGGGCAGATCGCCCTGACGCTGGCCGGGCGCGGCGTCCCGGTCCGCCTCTACGACCCCGCACCTGAGGCGCTCACCGCCGCGCGCGACCGCGTCGCGGCCGAGGCGGCGCGGCTGGTCGACGAGGGCGTGCTCGCCGGGCCGGCGGCCGCCATCAGCGCGCGGGTGGAGGCGGTCAGCACGCTGGCCGACGCCGTGCACGGCGCGTGGCTGGTCATCGAGGCGGCCCCGGAGCGTCTCGACCTGAAGCGCGCGCTCTTCGCCGAGCTGTCGGCGCTGGCGCCGCCGGACGTGATCCTGGCGACCAACAGCTCCTCCTTCCGGAGCCGCCTGCTGGCCGACGTGACGCGGCACCCGGCGCGCCTGCTCAACACCCACTTCTACCACCACCCCTGGCAGCGGAACGGGGTGGAGCTGATGACCTGCGGCCAGACCGACCCGGCTGTGATCGAGCGGGTGGCGGCCTTCCTCCGGGCGACCGGCTTCCTGCCGGTCGTGGTGCGGGGGGAGAGCACCGGCTTCATCTACAACCGGATCTGGCGGGCGATCAAGCGGGAGAGCCTGCGCGTGGTGGCCGAGGGGCTGGCCACGCCGGAGGAGGTGGACCGGCTCTTCTGCCTGGCGCTCGGCGCCCCGGTTGGCCCCTTCGGTCTGATGGACCGGGTGGGGCTGGACGTGGTCGCCGACATCGAGCGGAACTACGCGGCGGAGTCCGGGCGGCCCGAGGACGAGCCGCCGGCCTTCCTCGACGAGATGGTGCGCGCCGGGCGGCTCGGCATCAAGACCGGCCGCGGCTTCTACGACTACCCCGACCCACCCTTCACCCGCCCCAGCTGGCCCCGCCGCTAGCGACGGGGAATAAGCAGCGCGGGACAAGTGGGGGAAGAGAACGACGAGCGGGCCGCGGCCCGCTCGTCGGTGCTGTGAACGGAGTCAGAAACCGCGCTAGTCGGCCACAGCAGCCTGCGCTTCGCGCGCGTAGACCTCCGGGCGGCGGTTCGCCACCGACGGGAGCTGCTGGCGGATGCGCTTGAGCTGCTCGAAGTCGAGATCCGCGATCGCCATGCCGATCCCATCCGGTGCCGTCGCCAGGACGGTGCCCCACGGGTCGACGATCATGCTGCGCCCGTAGTTGGCGCCGTCGGGCTCGTACTTCCCGGTCTGGTTCGCCGCGACGAAGAAGCACTGGTTCTCGATCGCGCGGGCACGGATCAGGATCTCCCAGTGATCCTTCCCGGTGAAGAGGGTGAACGCGGCCGGGAGGAAGAGGATCTCAGCCCCGCGCAGCGTCAGCGCGCGGAACAGCTCAGGGAAGCGGAGGTCATAGCAGATCGCCAGACCGACGGTGTGGCCCTCAATCTCCGCGGTGACGATCTCATTGCCCGGCGAGACAGTGGCCGACTCCTGGGCGCTGACATTCCCGGTGATCTCCACGTCGAAGAGGTGAATCTTCCGGTACTTGGCGACCAACTCGCCCTGGCGGTTGAAGAGCAGGCTGGTGTTGTAGGTGTGACCCGGATCCTCGCTGACCTCCCGGATCGAGCCGGCGAGGAGCCAGATACCCAGCTCGCGGGCCTTTGCCGCGAACGCCTCGCTGGTCGGGCCGGGAATCGGCTCGGCGGCGGCCAGCCCGCCCTCCTTCGGCCCCATGTAATCGACGCATTCCGGCAGGACCGCCACATCGGCACCCGCCGCGGCGGCCCGCTCGACGAGTTCCAACGCGACGCGGATATTCTCCGCCTTGTCGTCCCGCGAGTTGGTCTGAAGGACTGCCACGCGCATGGGGGCTGCTCCTTTCTGGTGTCGCTGTCGTGCCCCCGATTATAGCCGGGCAGCGGCCGACGGTCGCCGGTGCCCCGCTACGCCGAGGCTTCGGCCGGGAGGCGCAGGGAGAGGACGCGGGAGACGCCGTCGTCGCCCATGGTGATGCCGTAGAGGGTATCGGCCCCCTCGATGGTGGCGCGGTTGTGGGTCACCACGACGAACTGGGTGCGGTCGGCGAGGGCTTTCAGCTCGTCCCGCACACGGACCACGTTGGCCTCGTCGAGCGCGGCATCGACCTCGTCGAGGACGCAGAAGGGGCTGGGGTTCACCTTCAGGATCGCAAAGAGGAGAGCCACGGCAGTCAGCGCGCGTTCCCCGCCGGAGAGGAGCGCCAGGCTCTGCAGGCGCTTGCCGGGGGGCTGGGCCAGAATGTCGACCCCGGTCGCGCCATCGTCATCCTGCACCTGCAGCAGTTTGGCCTTGCCGCCGCCGAAGAGGGTGGTGAAGGTCGCCTCGAAGGCCGCCGCCACCTCGCCGAAGGTGCGGTTGAACTCCTCGGCCATCGAGCGGGAAAGCTCGGCCAGGAGCGCCCGCAAGGCCTCACCCGCGGCGTGCACGTCATCGAGCTGGCCGCGGAGGAAGGTGTAGCGCTCCGCCTCGCGCTCGTACTGCTCGATCGCATCCTCGCCGACCAGCCCGATGCGGCGCAGGCGCTCCCGCAGCCGGTCCACCTCTCGCTGGAGGGTGTCCGGGTCGGTGTCGTCGAGGTCGACGGCGTCGAGGGCGGCGTCGATGTCCACCTCCTCGCCCAGGTCATGGGCGGCGCGCTCGCGGAGGAGATTGACCTCGTCCCGACGGCGCTCCAACTCCAGTGTCGCGCGGTCCCGCTCTCGCTCGGCGTCGCGTACCCGCTGCTCGGCGCCGGCGACCGCCTCGCGGGCGGCACGCTCGGCCGCGGCAGCGTCCTCCCGCGCGGCGCGCGCGGGGCCGAGCTGCTCCTCGGCTGCGGCCAGGAGCGCCGCGATCCGCTCCCGCTCGGCAGTGAGGGATTCGACCTCGGCGTCGAGCGCGGCGATCGCGGTCGCGATCTCGCCGGCGCGGCGCTCGGCCTCGGCGATGGCAGCGGCCACCCGCTGCTGCTCGGACTCCAGCCGCTGCTGCTGCGCGATCAGCCCGCGGCGGCGCTCCACCAGGCCGGCCAGGGCCGAGCGTTCGTCTTGCAACCGGGCATCGGGGCCTGCCGTCTCCGCCTCACGCAGGGCGGCCAGGAGCCGCTCCCGCTCCGCGGCCGCCGCCTGCCGGCGCGCCGCGGCCTCCTGCCCGGCGCGCTCGGCCTCCTGCCGGTCCGCATCCAGCCGCGCCAGCCGCTCGGCGACGCCGGCATGGCGCTGCTCCTCTTCGGTCGCGGCGCGCGCTTCGTCGTCCCGGAGTCGCTGCTGGCGCGCGAGAGCCGCCTCCGCCGCGCGGCCGGCCTCGCGGGCGGCGGCGATGTCGTGGTCCAGCGCGTCGCGCTCGGCGCGGAGCCGGTCCACCTCGGCGGCACGCGCCTCCACCTCCGCTCGAGCGGCGTCCAGCTCGCGCTCCAGCTTGCGGCACTCCACCGGGAGGTCGCGCAGCTCCCGCTCGCGGGCAAGGGTGCCGCTCTCCTTGACCCGTGCGCCGCCGGTCACCGCGCCGCTGCTGCGGGTGATCTCCCCGCCGAGGGTCACCACGCTCCAGCCCGGCGGCAGCGCGCGGAGGATGGCGCGGGTTGCGGTCAGGTCGTCGGTGACCACGACCCGGCCGAGCAGCCCGGTCACGACCTGCTCGACGCGCGGGTCGTAGTCGATCAGGTCGACGGCGAGGCCGCGGACGCCGGGGTGGTCGAGCTGCGGCGCGCGAACCGAGCTGCCGCGGACGGTGTCCAGCGGCTGGAAGGTGGCGCGCCCGGCCTGGGTGCGCTTGAGATGCTCGATGGCCCGCTCCGCGTCGCGCCAGCGCTCCACTACGATATCCTGCAGGTGGCCGCCAAGTGCGGCTTCCATAGCCGCTTCCAGTTCCGGCGGGACGATGAGGAGGGAGGCCAGGGTGCCGATGATGCCCTGGAGGTGCCCGGCGCGAGCGGCGTCGAGCACGGCGCGCGTCCCGGCGTAGAGGCCCGCCCCGCTGTCCCGCAGCCGGGTGAGCGCCTCGAGCCGGGTGGTGCGCTCGACCAGGCGCCGCTCGACGGCTTTCATGGCACGCTCCGCCTCGTCGCGCGCGGCGGCGGCCGCACTCAGGGCTGCCTCCAGGCGCTCGCGCTCGGCAGCCAGCTCCGCCAATCGCTCCCGGGCCTCGTCGCGAGCCTTGGTGGCTGCCGCGGCCTGCGCCTCCAACTCGGCGAGGCGCGCCGCGCGGGCGCGCTGCTCGCGCTCGAGCCGCTCCCTTGTGGCGAGCAGGTCGCGCTCCTGCTGATCGAGCAGATCCCGGCGCGACGCAGCCGCGAGAGCGGCCCGCTCGGCTTCGGTAATGGCCTGCTCTGCCTGCCGCAGCGCGGCGGCTAGCCGCTCGCGCTCGGCGCGCGCGGCCGCGTCCGCCTCGGCGAGCCGGGCGATGGCGGCTTCCCGCTCGGCGATCTCTGCGTCGATTTCCTGGAGCGCGTCGCTCGCCTCCTGGGCCTCCTGCGCGGCGGCTTCGGCTTCACCGCGGAGGCGCGCCGCCTCCTGCTCCAGGTCATCGCGTCGCCGTACCTGCGCGGCGCGGCGCTCGGCGGCGAGCGCGCGGCGGTGCTCGATCTCCCGCTCCTCGGCACGCAGGCGGGCGGTCTCGGCAGCCAGACGCTCGACCTCAGCGCGCTGTGCCGCCCCCCGCTGCTCAATGTCAGCCAGGGCAGTCTGCGCCGCTGCGTGGGCCGCCACGGCGGCCTCGACCGCCTGGGCGGCGGCAGCCTCCGCCGCTTCGGCGGCCTGGAGACGCTGTCGCGCGCCCTGCCACTGGTGGGCGTAGAGCCGCAGCAGCGCGGCCTTGAGCCGTTCGCGCACCTCACCCGACTCCCGCGCCTGCCGCGCGGCGCGCTCCAGGCTGCGCAGACGCGGCTCGATCTCGGCCAGCAGATCCTCCAGCCGGGTGCTGTTGGCCTCCGTCTCGGCGAGATGGCGCTGAGCCTCGGCCTGCTTCAACCGCAGCCCGGTGATGCCGGCCGCGTGCTCGAACAACCCGCGCCGCTCCTCCGGCCGCTGGCTCAGAACGGCGTCGACCAGCCCCTGGCCGATGACGGTGTACGCCTGCCCGAGCGAGGCGGTCACCTGGAGCACGTCCTTCAGACGGACGCGCGCGCCGTTGATGAAGTACTGGTTCTCACCGCTCCGGTAGGCGCGGCGGGTGATGGTGATCTCGCTGAACGGGAGGGGGAGATCCCCCGACTCGTTGTCGAGGGTGAGGCTGACCTCGGCCATGCCGAGCGGCGCCCGGGCCGCGCTCCCGGCGAAGATAACATCCTCGGTGCGGCGTCCCCGCAGGCTGGCATAGCTCTGCTCGCCCAGCGCCCAGCGCACCGCCTCAGCGATGTTCGACTTGCCGGAGCCGTTGGGGCCGATGATCGCCGTGATGCCCGGATCGAAGACGAACGTCGTCGGCGTGGCAAAGCTCTTGAAGCCATGCAGTTCGAGGCGCTTCAGCCGCGTCGGCATGCCTGTCCCGTCGTCGCGTCGGTATGTCGTGGATGGAGCCGGGGTTCCGGTGCCGCGCGGCCGAGTCGTCGGCCACCGTCGAAGCCGCGAGGCACGGGGCCGAATGCTACCATCTGTCCGGACACCCGGCAACTGCGCGGGGCGGGACAACTGTGAGGGACGGGCATGCTGATCGGCGCGTCCACCGGGACGCTCTACCCACACCAGCACACCGAGGAAGCCGTCGAGACGCTGGCGCGCCTGGGGTTTCCCACCATCGAGGTGGTGCTGCAGACCGCGGGCGAGTACGAGCCCGGGTTCGTCCGTGATCTGGCGGCTCGGGTCCGAGCGGGTGGGACGGCCGTTGCCTCGGTGCATACTTTCACCGCCCTGCACCCACTGTTCGATCCCTACCCGCGACGGCGCGAGGAGGGACGCCGCGCGCTCCTGCGCGCCATCGACGCGGCCGTCACGCTCGGCGCACGCGTCCTCATCTGGCATGGCCCCACCCGCCGCGAACTCCCCGAGGGCATCACGTCCGAGCGGCTGCGCGCGGTCCTCGCGGACCTGGGCGAGGAGGCCGCCGGGACCGGTGTCACGCTGTCGCTGGAGAACGTGAGCTGGTGCCTGGTGCGGGACGCTTCGAGCGTCCGGGTGGTGCGCGGCTGGGGAGTGCCGGTCGGGTTCACCTTCGACCCGTTCCAGGCCGCCGAGGCGGGGGTCGATGGAGGAGAGCTGATCGACGCCATGCGCGGCGCGCTGGTCAACGTCCACCTGAGCGACCACGCACCCGGCGGGCGCCGACACCTGCCGGTCGGGGAAGGGACTATCGACTGGCAGGCCCTGTTCGCCCGGCTCCGCGCCATCGGCTACACCGGGCCGCTGATCCTCGAAGGGAACTGCGAGGGGGATCTCAGCCGCCTGATTCGCAGCCGCCAGGTCGTAGCCGAGCTTCTGGAGAATTACCTCAGATAACCTGGGGGACGGCCCTCACCCCCGGTGCTCGCGTAATAGGTCCCCTCTCCCAACGTTGGGAAAGGGGCCGGGGGCGAGGGCCGCTCCTGGAAAGGCCGTTGACGCCTGCGGGTGACACACCAATACTGGCGGTGCTGCGATAGCTGGAGCCACAGCACACGACTACTTGAAGGAGGGCACGTCTATGGCCGGGTTGGTCTTCGCTGCGGTGCTGCCGCACGGGTTCCCGATCATCCCCGATCTGAGCGACGACGCCGAGGGCGCGCTCGCCACGCGCGCGGCGATGGAGGAGGCGGGGCGCCGCTGCGCCGCTGCACAACCCGATGTCATCGTGGTCGCCACTCCCCACGGCACAAGGGTGGACGGCGCGATCTGCCTGGCGTCGGTCGCCCGTGGCGCCGGGACGCTACGCTGGGAGGGGCGGCAGATCGAGATGAACATCCCGGTCGACGGCCCGATGACCGACCTCATCGCCGAGCGCGCCCGTGCGCGTGACATCCCGATCGCGATGGCGGGCTTCGCCGGCAACCGCCGGTACCAGAGCTGCATCCCCCTCGACTGGGGCACCATCACTCCACTCTGGTTCCTGGGCCACGGTCGCAACATGGTCGGACACGGCGACGTCCTGGCGCCCGCGCCGGAGGACATCGGCCCCCCGGCCGTGATCGCCACGCCGTCGCGCCTGCTGCCGCGGGAGACGATGATCGATTTCGGCGTAGCCATCGCCGAAGCCGCCGCGCAGAGCGGCCGACGGGTGGCGTTCGTCGCGTCGTGTGACTGGGCCCACACCCACAAGGAGAGCGGGCCGTACGGCTTCCACCCGGACGCGGCCGAGGTTGACGCCAAGGTGGTCGCCGCGCTGAAGGACAACGACCCCGGCCGGTTGATCTCGCTGACCGAGGAAGAGGTACAGAACGCCGCCATTGACGGCCTGTGGCAGACGCTGATGCTGGCCGGTGCCATGGCCCATACCCCGATGCGCGGCGAGGTCCTCTCCTATGAAGCACCGTCGTACTACAGCATGATCGTCGCGACGTTCACCCCGGAGTCGTAGCATGCTCGCCGGGATGACCGGCACCCCCTCATTCACATCCGGGGGAAGAGCACCGGCAGCGGTCGCCGCCCACATCGCGGTGGCGGCCGCTGTCCACTTCGTAAGTGTGCGCCACAGAGGGAAAGACAAACCCAGTGGCATAGGACTAGCTTAATTATTCGCCAAGAGGATGATACGCGGGAAGCATGATTGGGGTGAGGAAATGAGTCTGCACAGGGCGGTACCCCGGCGAGTCAGTTGCGCCAGCCTGGTCACGGCGCTGATCCTGGCGCTCGTGGCCATGGGACTCCCGGCACAGCAGGCACTTGCCGCCCCCAGCGACGTGCAGACGATCTATCGGTTCCCAACTGATGAGCCAGTGATCGCTCTCACCTTCGATTGTGGCTCCGATATCGGCTACACGGTGCAGATCCTCGACACCGCCAAGGAGAAGGACGTGCGCCTCACGTTCGGGATGACCGGCGCCTGGGCACAGGCCAACCCGGATCTGGTCCGGCGCATGGTTGACGAGGGCCACCAGCTCATCAACCACTCCTGGGACCACCCCGAATTCACCGTCATCGGTTCAGCCCAGCGCGCCGATCAGCTCCGGCGGACTGAGGATGTGGTGCGATCCCTGACCGGCTACGAGATGCGGCCCTACTTCCGCCCGCCCTACGGTTCCATGAACGACAGCGTGCTCGCGGATCTGGCAGCCAACGGCTACACCTACAACATCATGTGGTCGGTCGATACCCGCGGCTGGCAGGGCCGCTCGATCGAGGCGATCACCCATGAAACCCTCGCCGGTGCCGCTCCTGGGGCGATCGTGCTGATGCACGTCGGCGCCACCTCACTGGACGGCCTGGCGCTGGGCGGGATCATCGACCAGCTCCGTGCGCGGGGCTACCGCTTCGCCACCATCGAGGAGTTCGTCACCGGGCGCATCGGCCCGACCGTCCGCTACTTCCCCGAGACCGGCCACTGGGTCGGCCACGGGTTCCTCTCCTACTGGCAGCGATTCGGTGGGCTAAGGATCTTCGGCTACCCGATCAGCGAGGAGTTCGTCGAGAACGGCGTGACCGTCCAGTACTTCGAGCGGGCCCGCTTTGAGTGGCATCCCGGCGCCGCGCCGGAGCGCTACGATGTGCTGCTCGGGCACCTCGGCCGCGAGGTGGCAGCCGGACGCGCAGGAGAAGCCCCGTTCCAGCCGGTCCAGGGCGGGGACGACGCCAACTGCACCTTCTATCCCCAGACCGGTCACCGCCTCTGCTTCGGATTCCGCGACTACTGGAGGGTCAACGGTGGCCTAGCGATCTTCGGCTACCCGATCAGCGAGGAGTTCGTGGAGAACGGGGTCACCGTCCAATACTTCGAGCGACAACGCTTCGAGTACCATCCTGAAGCCCCGCCCTCCTGGCGGGTCATGGGCGGACTGCTTGGCCGTCAGGTGCTGACGATGCAGCCGCGCTAGGAGTCACGGGGGTGGCTCTTCCCGGGCCGCCCCTCACTCCGCCTGGGTGCGGCGCACAGCGAATCCGATGGCCCCGCCGGCGACGAGACCAACCGCGATAGCGACGAGGACGAGAGCAGCCTTCCCAAGCGCGGTTTCCGGCGCGCCGTCCCCCATCACGCCACTGAGCACAAGGGACGCGGACGCGGCGCAGAGTGCCGTGGCCACAAACAGCCACACCAGGGGCTGCGGATATCCGGCCCGACCTGTCTCGTTGCGGGCTGCCTGGCCCGTCTCCTCCGGCTGATTCGATCGGAGATCGTGACCCATGGCTCACCAACCTTCCGAGCCAATACTTTGCGTCTCTGCAACCATCCTACGCCATGGCTCTCCGACCTGCTACTGGCCGTTCGGCCAGGAGCATGTGAATTTCTACACCAATGCTTGACAGAGGCAGAGAGATAGGCTACGATGGCCACACTATGGATACGCGGACTGACTGCGACCAACACCGATACGAGTACCAGGACTGGTACTACTTTTACTTTACCCCTCCGGCGTTGCTGGTGGGGCAATCGGTGTTGATCCGGTAGCCGCGTAACCACCAAGCAACGTCGGAGGGGAGCAGAGGTAATCACCTCTGCTTTTTTGTTTGTCGGAATCCGGGCGCGGATGGCGGTGAGCTCGGGCGGAAGGGAACGCGGGCGATGATCGTACG
The DNA here is from genome assembly GCF_000024985.1 of Sphaerobacter thermophilus DSM 20745. NCBI lineage: Bacteria > Pseudomonadati > Thermomicrobiota > Thermomicrobia > Sphaerobacterales > Sphaerobacteraceae > Sphaerobacter > Sphaerobacter thermophilus. Next base: position 277,971 of record NC_013523.1, on the reverse strand, counting down.
GATGCAGCAGGGCGCTGATACGGAAGCGGCCAGATCGGTTGCAGAACACTTGCGGTCGAGGGGCTTCGAGGTCCACCTGATCGCCTCGAGCGGCGCGCCGGTCATCGGTGTCAACGGCCGGCAGATCCCGGAAGACCTCGGCCCGACCCTCTGCAGCCTGCCGGGCGTCGCGGATGTTCTCGATTCGCCCCGCCCCTACCGGCTGGCGGCGCGCGAGGCGCGCCCGTCCGGGACCGTCGTGCAGGTCGGGAACGTCCGCATCGGCGGGCCGGAGCCGGTCATCATCGCCGGGCCGTGTACCGTCGAGAGCCGCGAGCAGATGCTGCGGGCCGCGGAGGCGGTTCGGGCAGCGGGTGCGGTGATGCTCCGCGGCGGCGCGTTCAAGCCCCGCACGTCCCCCTACAGCTTCCAGGGGCTCGGCGAGGAGGGCCTGCGCCTGCTCGCTGAGGCCGGTGCCGCCACCGGCATGCCGGTCGTCAGCGAGGTGATGGAGCCGGATCAGGTCGAGCTCGTCGCCGAGTACGCCGATGTCCTCCAGATCGGCAGCCGCAACATGGCGAACTTTCCGCTCCTCAAGCGCGTCGCCCGCGTCAATCGCCCCGTCCTCCTCAAGCGCGGCTTCGCCGCCACCATCGAGGAGTGGCTGCTCTCGGCCGAGTACATCCTGGCCGGCGGCAACGACCGCGTCATCCTCTGCGAACGCGGTATCCGCAGCTTCGACCCCTCCACCCGCTTCACCCTTGACCTGAACGCGGTCCCGCTCATCCGCCAGCTCAGCCACCTGCCGATCATCGTCGACCCCAGCCACGGCACCGGGCGCCGTGACCTGGTGGCCTCGATGGCCCTGGCTGGCATCGCCGCGGGAGCCCATGGCCTGATCATCGAAGCCGTACCCGATCCTGACGACGCCCTGTGTGACGGTCCGCAGTCGATCACGCCCGACACACTGGCCTCCATCGCCGCCCGGGCCCGGGCCATCCACTCGGCCCTCACGCCGGAGCTGGCCGTCACTGCCTGACCACGCCTACCAGGTCTACTCCTCCTCGTGTCCCGTTCGAGCGCCGCCCCCACGGCGCTCGAACGTTTCCGGGACCGTCGAGCGGGCCGGCTCCAAAGATGCCCGGGGCCCCGGGTGCGTAGTCCGAGGTTTTGGCTGGACTTCTTGGCTTTGGGATGCCAGATATAGCCGGCGCTGGGCTGGACCGCGGCTCAGGCTTCAGCGCCGACCTGAGACGGCGCTTCCTCGGGCACCAGTGCGGCAAACCCGTCCGCGAGGTCGTAGAGGCGCGCATTGGGCGGGACGTCGCGCAGGCGCCAGGTCATCCAGAGGTCCCCGATCGCCCCCGCGGCGTTCACGACCACGACGAACAGAATCAACTCGGTATGCTCCGGCCACACGGCTACGGCGGCGATCCCCGCGAACGAGATGACGATGAGCGGAGCCAAAGCGACCGCGGCATAGCCCGAACGCCCGACCGATTCGCGAAAGGTCGTGTAGGCGAACCCGGCACCGACCCCGAAGCTCGGGCGTGCACCAAGGAGGAGCGCCACGATGCCGTGCACGGCTTCGTGCACCAACGGCACTCCTACTACCACCAGGAGCAGTCCCACCACGAAGGACGGGAGGGTGAAGACGATCGTGTACTCGGATCGCCTGCTGACCATTGCGGCGATCCACGAGAAGAAGATGAACCACACCGGCAGTGAAAGGCAGCCGAGCACGTTCGCGCGGACCAGCGGTACTTGTTCCCACACCGCCAGCCGGTAGCCCGGCACCACCGGCGGCTCGCGGCGTGGCGGGTCTCCGATGGAGAACCAGATGGGCGGAATTGGGGAGCGCTCTTTGCGGTCGGGGCTCGATCCTTCGCTCGTCATGCCACCACTCACGTTCGCCACGGTACCTGGCCACCACCAGCCATCGCCCGCTGCATCGCTGCCAGAGCGTCCGGCGCGGATGGATCCCCCGCTTCGACCGCGTCCAGGGCACGGTCCAGGAGCAGGGCGACCGTCGAGAACGGCAGATTCATCAGATAGCGCGGCGACTCCTGGAGGTAGAACCCGAGCAGCGCCTGCATGAACAACTCAGCCGTGTCCACCGGCAGACCCAGCCCGCCAAGGTCGACCGCCAGCGTAGCGACGTCTTCGGACGCGTCGGCCACCCGCGCCGCGCTCCATCCGACAATGCCGCTGACCTCGTCATCGACGAGCAGCACATTCGCCAGCCGGAAATCGCCATGGCACAGGCACACTGATACTTCCACCGGGCGGCGGAGGTCAAGCCACGCGAGCGCCGCTGAGAACGGCGAGCGCGCACCAGCAGGGAGGGCCGCGATGCGCTCCTCCCATCGCTCCCAGCGAGCCTGGACCTGGTCGTCCACCACGTCCTCCGGCAACGCCTCGGGGGCGGCCAGCCACGGGGCTACCTGCGTCCACTGCAGGGCATGGATCTCCGCCAGCGCCCGCGCCACGGTGAAGGCGAGCGCACTCACCTCCCAACGCATCCCCGCGGCCCGCAGCACCTCGTCAGCCGGGCGGCCTGGCAGGTGCTCCATGATGAGGACCGGTGAGTCGGGATCACCCTCGACCAGACGCGGCACGGACACGTTCGTCTCGGCCAGCGCTGCGAGGATCCGTCGCTCTGCCCCGGCCTCGTCCGGCTTGGCGGCGAACCACGCTGCCTGCTGTTCCCCGCCCGCCAGCCAGGTCACTTCGACCGCCAGCAGCGACCCGGACCCACCCTCGGCCTGCGGCTCAACGGCGCGCGCCTCGACCTGCACCGCGTCCGGATGCCGACGCCGCACCGCCTCCACCACTGCGGCCACGACCTGCTCCGACACGTGCGCCTCCTCTCCGCCGCTCGCGCGGCTGCCACCGAGGATACACCCACGGCGCGACATCGATCCCCGTGGAGCCCGACCGGGCGGCGGATGTGACCTGCTATCATCCCTGCCGGGTCGCGCCCGGGGCTAGGGCCGGGCGGCAACGAACCTCGGAGCGTGCCGAGCATGCGCATCCTCTTCCTGACACCATACCTGCCCGACCCGCCCGACTTCGGCGGCGCGGCGCGGATGTTCCACCTGATCCAGGAGGTAGCCGCGCGCCACGAGGTGGTGGTCCTCAGCCTCGCCGGCCCCGGCGAGACGCCGCCCGGTTGTCTCCCGGCGCGGATCGTGCCGGTGCCGGTGCCGCTGACCGCTCGCCAGCCGCCGGGCGGGCGCAAACGCCTGGGGCAGGTCCGCTCGCTCCTCTCCCGCCGCTCGTTCCAGCACGCCCTCTACCATCATCCGGCGATGCAGCGCACCCTCGATCGGCTGACGCGCGATGAGCGGTTCGACCTGATCCAGATCGAGTTCTCGCAGATGGGCGGCTACCGGGTGCCGCCTGGTGTGCCGGTCGTGCTCGACGTCCATAACGTGGAGTACGACGTGCTGCGGCAGGCCGCCGTGCAGGGATCCCTGCCACGCCGGATCTTCAATCAGATCGAGTACCGCAAGTTCCGCCGCGAAGAGGTCGCTGCCTGGCAACGCGCCACGGCCTGCGTCGCCACGTCGGCCGCCGATGCCGCCGTGGTGCGGGCCGCCACCGGCCGTGAGGTGGCAGTCGTCCCCAACGGTGTCGACCTCGACCGCTTCCCTCGCTTCCCGCTCGACCAGGCCGACCCGACCGCGCTCGTCTTCGTCGGCGCAATGCGCTACCGGCCGAACGCCGACGCAGCCCGCTGGTTCGTCGAGCACGTCTTCCCGCGCGTCCGCGCTGCGCTGCCGACCGCGACCTTCACCATCGTCGGCGCCGACCCGCCGCCCGACGTCCTGGCGCTCGGCACTGTGCCCGGCGTCTACGTCACCGGCACGGTTCCCGACGTCCGTCCCTGGGTCGAACGCGCCGGGACGGTCGTCGTCCCGCTGCGGGCCGGGGGCGGGACCCGGCTGAAGATCCTGGAAGCCTTCGCCATGGGCCGCCCGGTCGTCTCCACCCGCCTCGGCGCCGCCGGGATCGACGCCAAGGACGGCGAGCACCTCCTGCTGGCCGACACACCGGACGCCATCGCCGCCGCCATCACCCGCCTCGCGGCCGACGCGACCCTCCGGCAGGCCCTGGCCGACCGTGCCTACGCCCTCGTGCGCGAGCGCTACCAGTGGCGCGCCATCGCGGCCGAACTGGATGCGGTGTACGCCCGCCTCTGCACGAAAGGGTGAACGCTGACATCCTACGCGGCAAGAGCTGGCCAACATGCCGCCCGCCGACGGCGTTGGAGGACATTTCCTATAATGAAGAGCGGTGGCAGCGAGCGACGGAGCAGGGAAGCGACATGGCACGCAGCAACACGGGTGAGCGACAGGGCGGAGCGGCAACAGCCCGCGGCGACGGGCCGGTGCCGCTGGAGCCCACACCGCCGTTCGCCCGCAGGCTGCGGCTGCTGAAGTGGATCACCGTCGTCGTCCCTGGCGTCTTCATCTTCGTCTTGGAAAGCACGCGGCACCAGGTGGTCGAGCCGTTCCTGCGGGAGCACGGCGCGACCGGACGGTTGCCGGCAATCCCGCTCGACATCGGAAACCTGATTGTCGGATTGCTGGCCTTCGGGCTCGCGTTCGGCTTCAGCCACCTCGTCTTCGGGGTGATCGAGCACATGCAACGCCGGCTGCTGCGCCGCAACGCGGAGCTGGCGGCGCTCAACGCCGTGGCTGCGTCCGCCGGGGCGTCGCTCCGGGTCGGGGACATCGTCGCCCAGGCGGAGGAGACTCTCCAGCGGCTCTTCCCGGCAGATTCCGTCCGCATCGACCTGACGGAGCCGGTCGTCGCCGGCACTGGGGATGTGCCGGATGACGGGACGAGCCTGGCAGCGGGGGAGATGCGCGTGCCGCTCCAGGCCCGCGGCCACCGCCACGGGACGCTGCGGCTGACGCGCTCCCGGGGCGAGTTCTCCAGGGCAGATCAGCGCCTGCTGCGGGCCATCGGCGACACGCTGGGGATGGCGATCGAGAACGCGCGCCTCCACCAGCAGGTGCACGAGGCGGCAGTCGTCGAGGAGCGCGGCCGGATCGCGCGGGAGATGCACGACGGCGTGGCGCAGATGCTCGCCTACGTCCTGGTCAAGCTGGGCACGGTCGATGGCCTGCTCGCCGCGGGTGCGGCGGACACCGCCCGCGCGGAGATCGAGACGATGCGCCAGGCGGCCGAGAGCGCCTACACCGATGTGCGGGAGCAGATCCTGGGGCTGCGGCTGGTAACCGACGGCGCGCCCGGCCTGGCGGCCTGGCTGCGCACGTACCTCGACGACTTCGCCGAGCAGACCGACCTGGATGTCACGCTCGAGATCGACGACCTGCCGCCCGGGGCGCTGCCTCGCGCCTCCGAGTTGCAGGTCATTCGTATCGCGCAGGAGGCGCTGAGCAACGTGCGCAAGCACGCCGACGCGCGCAGCGTCCGCGTTCGCTGCACCGTCGAGGAGGGAGACCTGATCCTCACCGTGGCCGACGACGGGCGGGGCTTCGATCCGTCATCGGCCAACCGTCAGGGCCACCACTTCGGCCTGCTCACCATGCGGGAGCGTGCGGAGAGCCTGGGTGGCACGCTCCAGATCGAAAGCCAGCCCGGGAGCGGGACGCGGATCACACTCCGCGCGCCGCTCCCGACGACAGGGGTGTCTCATCGTGTCGCAGATCTCGCTGCTGCTGGTTGACGACCATGCCCTTTTCCGTGAGGGGCTGGCCAGCTTGCTTTCGTACCAGCCGGACTTCACCGTCGTCGGCGAGGCGGCGAGCGGCGAGGAGGCCGTCGAGCGCGCGCGGGAACTGGTGCCCGACGTCGTGCTGATGGATATCGACCTCCCCGGCATCGACGGCATCGAGGCAACGCGCCGGATCAAGCGCCAGTTGCCCGAGGTGCGCGTTGTGATGCTCACCGTCTACGACGACCACGAACGGCTCTTCCAGTCGATCAAGGCCGGGGCCCAGGGGTACCTGATCAAGAACATCCGCTCCGCTGAGCTCCTGGATCAGCTCCGCGGGCTGGCGCGCGGGGAAGCGGCGATCAGCCGCCGCATGGCCGCGCGCATCCTGGAGGAGTTCGCCCGCCTGGAGCGCCAGGCGGAGATCCTCGAGCCGGACGGCGGGCTCTCCCCGCGCGAGGTCGAGGTGCTGGAGCTGGTCGCGCTGCGGCTGTCGAACAAGGAGATCGCCGCGCGCCTCTCGATCAGCGAGCACACGGTCAAGAACCACCTGAAGAACATCCTCGCCAAGCTGCAGCTCTCCAGCCGTCGCCAGGCAGCGGCCTACGCTGTGGCACACGGTCTGATCCCCCCGCCGAAGGCCAGAGATGAGTAGGATTCGACTCGTGCAGCACCCGTATGACCCTCTTTTGACCCTTCTGGCCCGCAAGGGGCTATCGGTTCCCCGCTGCGCGCGCCGTACAGTTATGGGTAGCGGGCCGGCGGGCGAGTGGCCCTGCGCGCGGGGACGCAGTGGCTCGCGCGGGGTCGCGGTAGGTTGATGAAGCGGACGACCATTCTCTACGGATCTATCCTGGCGGTGACGGTGGTGATCGTCGCCCTGGCGTCGTTGCGCCCGATCCGCGTGCTCCCGCGTATCGCGCCGGCGCCGGGTTTCGCCCTGACCGATCAGGACGGCAACCGGCTCACCAGCGATGACCTGCGCGGGTCGATCGTCCTCTTCGACTTCACCTACCTGTCGTGCCAGGAGCCGTGCAACCGCACCACCGCCACCATGCGCGAGGTCCAGGAACAGCTCGCTGCCGAACCGGAGGATGACCCACCGGTCCGCCTCGTGACCATCTCCTTCGACCCGGAGCGCGATTCGGTCGAGGCGCTCAAGGCAGCCGCTGAAGCTGCGGGTGCCGATCCGACTCGCTGGACCTTCGCCACGGGCGACCCGGACCTGATGAAGTTGATCGTCGGGCGCGGGTTCAATGTGTTCTACGAGCAGAAACCCGATGGCTCCTTCCGCTTCGACCCGACGCTGGTGCTTGTCGACGGCTGGGGCGTGGTGCGCGCCGAGTACCGGGTCGGCCCGCCGCGCGCAGAGCACATCGTGAACGATATTCGCATCGTCGCCAACGAGGCCCGCAAGAGTCGCGGCCCGGCCCGCCTGGCCTACGAGGCGACCCATCTATTCGTCTGCCGGACGAGGTGATGCCGTGAGACGCTGGATCATCCTGACCGTTGCCGCGCTGGTGCTGGTGGGAGGTGCCACGGCCGGCGCGTTCGCGGCCGGCTGGCTCCCCTTCGGTGGGGGCAGCCTGCACGGATCGGCGATCGACCCGCCGCTGCCGATCGTCGACGCGCCCCTGATCGGCGCCGATGGGAGCGAGGTGCGGCTCGCCGACTTCCGCGGCAAGGTCGTGGTCCTCTACTTCGGCTACACCTACTGCCCCGATGTCTGCCCGACCACGCTCGCCAACGTGGCCCGCGCTCTGAAGGAACTCGGCAAGCGCGCCGAGGACGTGCAGGTCGTGATGATCACGGTCGATCCCGACCGCGACACGCCGGAGATCACCCAGGAGTACGTCAGCCGCTTCGACCCATCCTTCGTCGGGCTCGGCGGGGACGTCGAGCGCATCCGCGAGGTGGCGACCGGCATGGGCGTCTACTTCGAGAAGCAGGAGCGCGGCAGCGCGGGCGGCTATCTGGTGGACCACACCGCCACGGTGCTCGTCCTCGACCGCAACGGCGACCTCCGCCTGATGCTCCCGTACGGCTTGACCGGGGAGCAAATTGCGAACGATTTGCGTTGGGCGCTGAAGCAATGATGTTGAGCCAGGTGACGACTGAGAAGGAGTGGATGGTGACGCACGGGAAGGGCTGGTGGCCACGAGCGCGACGGGCTCCCGGCCTGGTCTTGCTGATCGTACTGGCCCTGGTGGCGTTGACAGCCTGCGGAGGGTCCGAAGAGGCCGAGGCCGGCGGGCTCCGGCTGGACGAGCCCTGGGCGCGGCCCGGCCTGGCATCTCCTGGCCAGTCAACGATGTCCCACGATGAGACGGACGAGGCTACCGACGACAACAGCGCCCACGGGGGTCATGGCGGCGGCACCAGCGCGATCTTCCTGACGATCAGCAACCCCGGCAACGAGGACGACCGCCTGGTGGCGGCGACCACCGACGTAGCCGAGGTGGTGGAGATCCACCGCAGCACTATCGACGCGAGCGGCGTCATGCGGATGGGGCCGATCGACGGGGTGACCATCCCCGCGGGCGGCAAAGCGGAGCTGAAGCCCGGCGCGGAGCACATCATGCTGATCGGTCTCACACGTGACCTGGAGGTGGGGGATCGTTTCTCGGCCACGCTGCAGTTCGAACGCGCCGGAGAGATGACGATCGAGGTGGAGGTACGAGAGCCATGAGGCAGTTCAGCCGCGGGCTGGTCCTGCTCGCGGTTGTGGCGGTCCTGACGGTCGGCGTGGCCTGCGGGCGCAGCGCCTCGTCAGAGGCGCCCTCGAACTACCAGGTAACGCTCGCAGTCGAACCGTCACCCGCCGCCGTGGGCCCGGCGACCGTGACCGTGACGATCCGTGATCAGGACAACGCGCCGGTGACGGGCGCCACGGTGGAGGTCGAGGGGAACATGAGCCACGCCGGAATGAAGCCCGTCTTCGCCGACGCGCACCACCAGGGTGACGGCCAGTACGTGACCGAGGGGTTCGAGTTCACCATGGGCGGCGATTGGATCCTCACCGCCCGCGTGACGCTCGCCGACGGCACCTCCTTCGAGCACAGCGAGGATCTCCCCGGCGTCCACGGGGATGACAAGCACAACGGGGACCACGGCGACCACGACGACCACGAGGACGCGGGGCATTGAGTCATGCGTCATGCGTCACGCGTCCCCCTCACCCCCGGCCCCGCTCGAACGGAGCCCACCAAGGGAGAGGGGAGAACTACGGAACAGGGAACACGTATCACGCAACACGCATGACGCCTAAGGATCTCCGATGGCTACGCTGACACGAACCGCAGCACGACCCCGCTTCGATCTGCTCCGGGTGCCGGTGCTGGGGCGCTTCCTGCGCTGGCGGCACGCTCGAACGGCCGTGCAGGTGCCGATGCTCCTGCTCAGCCTGGCGATCCTGTACGACGGCTTTTTCGGCCCCACGCTGGCGCCGAAGAACCTGGCGGGGGTCCTGCCCTGGGTCCACTGGCGGGGATTCGTCGTCCTCGCCCTGCTGGTCGCGGGCAACCTCTTCTGCTTTGCCTGCCCCTTCATGCTCCCGCGCCGGCTGGCGAAGCGGCTGCTCCCCGCGAGCCGCGCCTGGCCGAGCTGGTTGCCCGGCAAGTGGCTCGCGGTCGGCGTCCTCGTCGTCTTCTTCTGGGCCTATGAGGCGTTCTCGCTCTGGAGCAGCCCGCTCCTGACCGCCTGGGTCGCGCTGACCTACTTCGTCGCCGCCTTCGTGATCGACGGGTTCTTCAAAGGCGCCGCCTTCTGCAAGCACGTCTGCCCGATCGGGCAGTTCCACTTCGTCAACGCCATGGCCTCACCGCTCGAGGTGAGCGTCCGTGACCCGAATACCTGCGCCACCTGCACCACCAAGGACTGCATCAGCGGTCGCACCGGACCGGATGGGCGGATCACGCAGAATGGCTGTGAGCTCTGGCTGTTCCAGCAGCGCAAGGTCGGGAACATCGACTGCACCTTCTGCCTCGACTGCGTGCAGGCCTGCCCATACGACAACGTCGGCGTCCTCCGCCGCCACCCGAGCCGCGAGTTCCGGCTCGACGTGCAGCGCTCCGGCGTCGGCCGACCCGCGCAGCGGACCGACCTCGCCGCGCTGGTGCTGGTGCTGGTCTTCGGCGCCTTCCTCAACGCCTTCGGCATGGTCGAGCCGGTCTACCGCCTCGAGGCGTGGATGGCGGGCCTGTTCGGGCTCACGTCCCGCCCGGCACTCCTCGCCCTGATGTTCGGGCTCTTCCTCGGCATCGTGCCGCTGCTCCTCCTGGCCGGAGCAGCGCTCGCGACGCGCCGGCTCACCGGGGATCGCGGCTCGCTCGTCGGGACGGCCGTGCGCTTCAGCTACGCGCTGGTCCCGCTCGGCTTCGGCATGTGGCTGGCCCACTACGGCTTCCACTTCCTCGTCGGCGCGCTGACGATTGTCCCGGTGACGCAGAGCTTCATGGCTGACATGGGCCTGCCGATCCTCGGCACGCCCCGCTGGGACCTGGCGGCGCTGGTGCCCGTCGAGTGGACCGACCCGATCGAGGCGGCCTTCCTCATCGGTGGACTGCTCGGTTCCCTTTGGGCCGTGCGCCGCGTGGCCGGCGACCACTACCGCGGCCGCCGCCAGACCCGCGCAGCCGCACTCCCGTGGGTGGTCCTCTGCTTCCTCCTCTCCGCGCTCGGGCTGTGGCTGATGTCGCTCCCGATGGAGATGCGCGGTACCATGCTGGCCGGCTGATAGCGGCGAGACGAGCGGCGAGGAAGGGATCTCCTGCATGATCAACCGGCGACTGGTGGCACTGGCGCTGCTGGCGTGCCTTGCAGCGCTCCTCCCGATGTCCACGCTGGCGAACGGGGGCCAGGTCCGCATCGACCGGCAACGGGTCGGCCCCTATGACCTGACCGTGACCTCGAGCCCATCGCCACTGCGGGTCGGGCTGGTGGACATCAGCGTGCTCCTCCAGCGGCCGGAGACCGACGAGTTCGTGCTCGATGCGCGCCTCCTGGTCACGGCGGAACCGCTCGACGGCGGCGAAACCATCGAACAACCGGCGACGCAAGATCAGGCGACCGAACCGAACTACTACGCCGCCGAGTTCGAGATCCCCAGCGAGGGCACCTGGCGCTTCACCGTGCTCGTCGACGGGCCCGACGGGCAGGGGCAGGCCAGCTTCGAGGCGGACGTCGCGGGAGAGAGCATCTTCCAGCGGGCCGGCTGGGTCATCTGGGTCATCGCTGGCATCCTCGGCGCCGTCGTCCTCTGGTGGCTCTTCGCAGCTCGCGGTGATGACGAGGACGAGGACGAGGTCCTTGGCTAGTGCAGAGAACGTCATACGTCATGCGTCATACGTCACCCATAAACCCATAATGAAATGAGTAGTGCTCCCCTCTCCCCTGGTGGGCTCCGTCCGAGAGGGATCGGGGATGAGGGGGACGCATGACGCATCACGCATGACGGAACACGGAACACGCAACACGCATCTCTAGTCCCCGATCCTCGTCCATATCCCGCAGCGGGAGGCGCTGAAGCCGACATCGGTCGGTGCGATTCGCACGATCTGCGGAGCGTTGCTGAACTCGTTGGCGATAATGTCGTCGAACTCGCCACTGAAGCCTCGCAGCCGCTCCCAGTAGCAGAACCCTGTCGAGTCGCTGTTCCGCCAGAGGCCGGGCGCGATGTCCCGTCCAACCCGGTACATCCCATCACCGAACGGCGCTGTCGGGCTGCTCGTGAGCGGCGTATCGTCCGGCACCCAGCGGCCGCAGCGCCGTGAGACGAAGCCGGCATCCGTCGGGGCGATCGTGACGATCTGACGCGCATCGGAGAATCCGTTGGCGATGATGTCGTTGAGCTCGCCGGTGAAGCCGCTGAGGCGCTCCCAGTAGCAGAACTGAGACGAGTCGGTGTTGCGGTAGGTGCCGGGCGCGATGTCGATGCCGACCCGATAGGTGCCATCCGGGAAACTCAACGGGCCGGGGTCGGGTTGCTCCGACGGCTCGTGGCCGGGCGGCGGGCCCGGGTCCGGGTCGGGCGCGCCGATCTGCCCGTAGCGCCAGCGGTAGTAGTGCTGCCCGACGTTGCCCGCCTCGACCTTCCAGCCCTCAGGGTTTTCCGGCGTGTAGGTCAGGACCCGCCGCTCGAATACCTGCGCCAGCACCAGCTTCGGCACCCCGCCGACGCGAACCGTCGTCCAGTACGCCTCGGTTAGCGGGTAGCCCGTGATGTAGAAGGGGTTCTCCGCCAGCTGGTCATGCACGTACTGACCATCGCGGTAGACCAGCCCCGCGCTGTGCATGAACTCCCAGAAGACAGAGGCAACCGTGTGCCCGGTCGGCGCCCCGACGGCGACCGCACGGACGTTGAACCGCGCCAGTGCCGGGTCGACTCCGACATTACCCGCGCGATCCACCGTCGCGGTGATCCGCCACCCGTCCGGCATCGGCGCGGCGGCCATCAGCGGGTTGAACGTGGCATAGGTCGGGCCAGTCGGGTCGTCCGGGTCACCCGCGACGTTCACCTCAGCCGGGACGAGCGTGCGGAACTCCCGGTCCCCGACCTGCATCTCTCCGGTGATCAGCTCCCGCGCCAGCAGCCCGTTAGTGACGTACCAGAGCGCGCTTGGGTCCGCCGCGGGGTCGTAGATCTCCATGCGCGACTTGTCGAAGTACTGTACCTGCCGCTTTCCGCCCGGCGCCTGGGCGTATTCCTCGTACAAGACCGGGCTGAACGGCTCCGGCCCCCACATCCAGGTGCGGCTCACCCGGAGCGTCGCTACCGGCAAGTCGGTGCGCTCCCAGGTGCGCCGAAAGGCGTCATGGCCGATCGGCTCGGCCGCCGCCGGCATCACCGGTAGCAGCGCGACGGCCAGGACGAGCACGATGATCCGCGTGACTGAGCGCATCATCCTCCTCTCCTCCGTGCCCCTAGAGCGACAGATAAGCGATTATCGCCTAATGGCAATGATGCCGTCCAGCGCGCAGGAACTCGTCTCGAACCATCGTAGGCGCCCACAGGGAAGGCAGTGGGGCCCGCAGCGGATGGTTGCCCACGGTTGTGTTCCCTGACCTCGCGCGGCAGCCCGACTCCGACCGGCTTGACTTGAGGCCCGACACCGTATACGCTTTCGCGCACCTCGCTACGACTTTTTCCGGATATTTGAAAATCCATGTCGTTTATCTTGACTCACTCTCTCCCCCTCACTACGCTGGAGCGCGAAAGGATCAGCGCCATGGACAACGTGAACGTCAGCGGCGTACCTGCGAATCAGCGGCAGGATGGGATACTCGTTACCCTCCAGCGGGGACTGCGCCTGTTGGAAGCCGTCGCCGAGGGCAACGGTGAGGCGACCGCCAAGTCCCTCAGCTATCGCCTCGGGATCAAGCTGGGCACCTGCTACCACCTGCTCCGGACGATGGAGTCGGAGAACTACATCGTGCGGCTCCCGGGTGGCCGGTTCGGTCTCGGGAGCCGCGTGGCGTTCCTGCAGGACAGCCTGCGGAGCATGCTGGCGCCGTCCCCCGAGCTGTTGAACATCCTGGCACGACTGCGGGAGGAGGTGGACGAGACCACCTACCTCACCGGCTGGTACGGTGACGACATCGTCCTCCAGCGCTACCTGGAAGGCTCGCGCGCGCTCCACGTCCGGAGCCTGGAGATCGGCTACCGGGGCTATGCTCACGCGCGCGCCTCCGGGAAAGCGATCCTGGCCTTCCTACCCGAGAGCCAGGTGCGCGACTACTTCGCCTGGCGCGGGCTGCCCCGGCGAACAGCGGCGACCATCACCACGCTCGATACCCTGCTTGACCACCTGCGCATGACAGCCCGGCGCGGCTGGGCGGTCGATCACGAGGAGTTCTCCGAAGGGGTCGTCTGCATCGCGTCGCCGTTCTTCGACCGAAGCGCATTCCCCGTCGGCTCGTACACCGTTGCGATCCCGGCGGTGCGTTATGCCGAGTCGGGCAAGGCTCTCGTGCGGGCGGTGGTCGGTGCCGCCCGTGAGGCATCACGCCTCCTGGGATGCCCCGAGTCGCACCCGCCGCCCTCGCCGTTGTTCGCTGCCGAGGCGGACACAGCCTCGGCGCCGCGCGATGGATCGCGGGCGGGCAGCGGGCGACGGAGTGCGACTGCGGCTGTTCCGAGACGCAATCGTCGATCGTGACCCGCCGTGATGACCGTGCGTGCGAGGTCGTCACGTTGCTGACCGACCGATTGGAGGCGGACGCATGGTAACCACCACCAAGTGGCTCGGTGCGAGCGTCAAGCGGAAGGAGGACCCGAAGTTCCTGACGGGCCACGCCCGCTACACCGACGATCTCGAGCCGGCCGGCACACTGCACCTCGCCATGGCACGGAGTCCGTACGCCCACGCACGGATCCGGCGCATCGACACCCGCGCGGCGCGCGACCTCCCCGGCGTCGCCGCGGTCTTCACCGGGGAGGATCTACGCCAGGTGTGGGGACCGCTCGCGCGGACCATCGACATCCTGACCAAGGTCCCAACGCTCTACGCTGTCGCCGTCGACAAGGTGCGCTACGTGGGTGAGCCGGTAGCGGTGGTGGCGGCGGTGGATCGCTACGTGGCCGAGGACGCGGTCGATCTGATCGAGGTGGAATACGAGGAACTCCCGCCCGTCGTCACGATCGAGGACGCGCTCGCCCCAACGGCGCTGCTGTATGAGGACTGGGACAACAACATCCAGTTGGACTGGTCCAACAGCATCGGCAACGTGGAACGCGCGTTCGCCGAGGCGACGCACGTCTTCGAGGAGACCATCACCCACAGCCGCTACACCGGAACCCCGATGGAGACGCGGAGTTGCCTGGCCGACTACAACCCGGCGACCGGGATGCTTCACGTCACCTGCTCGACCCAGGCGCCGCATCAGGTGCGCACGCTCCTGGCCCAGACGCTCCAGATGCCGGAGCAGAACATCCGGGTCATCGCGCCCGACGTCGGCGGGGGATACGGAACGAAGTTGCAGGCCGATGTGGAGGTCATCCCCTGCGCCGTCTCCCTTTTGCTCGGCCGGCCGGTGAAGTGGACCGAGGACCGGACCGAGAACCTTCTGACCGGGGTGCAGTCGCGCGACTACACCTGCACCATGAGGGTCGCGCTGGACGCCGACTACCGCATCCTGGGTCTGGATGTCAGCCTGACCGGGAACATCGGCGTCGACGGCACGTGCCACGCCGCGGGCACGCCCTCGCTGCTGGTCGCCGGTGCCTACTTCCCCGGCCCCTACAAGGTGCCCGCGTACCGGGTGCAGACCATCGGGGTAGTCACCAACAAGGCTCCCTACGGCGCCTACCGAGGGTACGGCAAAGATGTCGCCAACTACCCGATGGAGCGCATGATGCAGATCATGGCGCAGCGGCTTGGCATCGCGCCCGATGAGCTTCGCCGCCGCAACTTCATCCGTAAGGAAGAGTTCCCCTACCAGCAGATCTCCGGCCCCCTGTACGACAGCGGCGACTACGACCGGCTCATGGACATGGCCCTGGAGATGATCGACGCGCCGGCGCTGCGGCAGCGGCAGGCGGAGTTGCGCGCCGAAGGGAAGTACCTGGGCATCGGCATCGCGGCCATGCTCGAGCCCTCAGGCGCGGCGGTCTTCAACGGCATCTTCAACGGCTACCAGCCGGCGACGGTGCGGATGACGCCAGAAGGCGGCATCCAGGTGCTTACCAGTCATCAGAACATCGGCCAGGGCGTCGAGACGACGCTGGCACAGGTCGCGGCCGACGTGCTCGGCGTCTCGGTCGATGATGTTCGCCTGGTCTTCGGGGATACCGACGCCACCCCGTACGGGCTCGGCCCATGGTCGTCACGGGGTGCGACGTTCGTCGTCTCGGCCGTGCACGAGGCCGCGGGGGTCCTCCGCGACAAGCTACGCAAGATCGCCGGTCACCTGCTCGAAGTGGACCCCGAAGACGTGGAGCTCGTCGGCGGTCGGGCCCAGGTCAAGGGGAGCCCGGACCGCGCCATCGCGCTCAAGGACATTGGCAACCGGGTTCACCTCTGGCCCGGCCCCTACGGCACCCTGCCCGAGGGAGTCGATGCCAACCTCGAGGGCACTTACACCTGGACGAGCAGCGTGGTGCGCTGGGTGCCCGACGAGCACGGCACGTTCAACCTGTACACGACCCATCCGACCGGAGTCTTCATCGCGGTGGTCTCCGTGGATGTAGACACCGGCTTCGTCCAGGTCGATCGCTTCGTCGTCGCGCACGATGCCGGCACCATCATCAACCCCATGATCGCGGAGGGGCAGGTCGTCG
This sequence comes from Sphaerobacter thermophilus DSM 20745, assembly GCF_000024985.1. NCBI lineage: Bacteria > Pseudomonadati > Thermomicrobiota > Thermomicrobia > Sphaerobacterales > Sphaerobacteraceae > Sphaerobacter > Sphaerobacter thermophilus. The sequence goes on along the minus strand of NC_013523.1, from coordinate 262,027 downwards.
GCGGCGTGGCTCAGGGCATCGGTGGCGCGCTGCTCGAGGAGTTGCGCTACGACGCGAACGGCCAACTCCTCAACACCGACTTCAGCAGCTACCTCTGCCCCACGGCGATGGAGATCCCGGACATCGAAGTAGCCCACATCGAGAACCCATCCCCCTTCACGCCACTCGGCACGAAGGGCATGGGCGAGGGCGGCACGATCCCGTCGCCCGCGGCGGTGGCGAACGCGGTGGAGGACGCCCTGGCGCCGTTCGGCGTCCGCGTGGGCGACCTGCCGCTCACACCGGAGCGCGTGTACGGGTGGATCCAGGAAGCGCGGGCGCGCGATGGCGGCAACTAACTGGACTATCTACCCCTTGCTGCTCGGCGAGGCGGACGTCTCGCGGATCCTCGACGCCTTCTGGTCGCTGAGCCGGGAGAAGGACGTCGTGACCGTGCCGATCCTCGCCTGGCTGCTCATCCCCGACGGCGAGGCGCGACCGATTCTGGTCGATACCGGCTTCAGCGACGCCGAGCGGGCCATGTCGATTCAGCGGCTTGGCCCGCACCGCAGCCGGCCCGAGTGGACCCTGGAGGCCCAACTGGCCCTCCACGGCCTCACTGTGGCGGACATCGAGACGGTCATCCTGACCCACCTGCACTACGACCACGCTGGTGGCTGCGTGGCACTGCCACAGGCGCGCTTCGTCGTGCAGCGGAGCGAACTGCAGGCAGCGGCCGCCACCATCGTTTCCCGGCAGCTCGACTTCGGAGGCGGGGCTGTCTTCTACGACCGCCGGGATGTCGCATTGCTGGTCGACACGTTCTGGCCGCGCGTTGACCTCCTGGAGGGAGACGCCGAGGTCGCGCCCGGTGTGCGCTGCGTGCTCTTTGCGAATACCCACACCCCGGGGAGTCAGGCCGTCTACGTCCAGACCGCCGGTGGGACGGCGGTCATCCTGGGCGATATCGCTCGCAATGTGGAGTTGAACATCAACCAGGGGATTCCGCCCGGGCTGTACTACGACCTCGAAGCGACGCGGCGTGCCATGGCCCGCATCCGCGCGGACGCCGACTTCCCGCTCCCCACCCACGACTACGACATCTTCCACCGCTGGGCAGATGGGCTGCCGGCCCGGGCAGGGAGGTGACGATGGTGGTTCGAGGCATCAAACGCGTGGCGCTCCAGATCTGCGATCTCGACGAGGCGATGGCTCAGCTCGCGCAACTCCTGGAGACGACGTGCCAGCGGTAAGGAGGAGAGCACCATGAAGCCCGCTCCATTCGCCTACGCGGTTGCCTCGAGCGTCGACGAGGCGATCCACACGCTGCAGCAGTATGGGCCGGACGCGCGACCGCTCGCGGGCGGGCAAAGCCTGATACCAGCCATGAACATGCGCCTGGCTCGCCCGGCCTATCTCGTCGATATCAACCGCGTTGCTGAATTGCGCTATATCCGCGAGACGCCGGACGGGCTCGCCATCGGGGCACTCACGCGGCACCGCCAGGTCGAGCGCTCAGAGGTGGTGCAGCGCGCGAACCCGCTCTTGCAGGAGGCCGCACGGCAGATCGGACACTTCCAGATCAGGACGCGGGGCACCATCGGCGGGAGCCTCGCCCACAACGACCCCAACGCGGAGTATGTGGTCGTCGCCCGCCTGCTGGAGGCCGAGATCGTCGCCACCGGCCCAGGCGGCCAGCGGGTGATCCCGGCCCGCGACTTCTTCGTTGGGTACCTGGCCACGACCCTCGCGCCCGATGAGCTGATCACGGAGGTTCGCATCCCCAGGCTCAACGGGAAGGGCGCTGCCTTCGTCAAGCTGGCGCGGCGCCACGGGGACTTCGCGATGATCTCCGCGGCGGCCACCATGGAGCTCAACCCGGATGGAACGATCAAGGACGCACGGGTGGCCCTCGGCAACGTCGGCGGAGGCATCCCGTACCTGGCCGCGATCGACATGACCGGCCAGAGCCCGACGCCCGACCTGCTGGCCGACATTGCCCTCGGCATCGCCTCCAACGTCCAGCCAGACCCAGACGGCACCGTGGACGTGAGCTACAAGAAGCACCTGGCCGGCGTCGTGGCTCGGCGGGCCATGGAGACGGCTCTGGCACGTGCGAAGGGAGAGATCTAGGTGAGCGCGGAAGTGACGACCCGGCAACGGATCTCGGTCACGGTCAACGGCGTCACGCACGAGCGCGATGTCGACGTGCGGCGGCTGCTCGCCGACTTCCTTCGATATGACCTGGGCCTGACGGGTACGCACGTCGGCTGCGAGCAGGGCGTCTGCGGCGCCTGCACCGTTCTACTGGACGGCGAGGCCGTGCGCTCCTGCATCACCATGGCAGTCCAGGCAGACGGCTGCTCCATTACCACGATCGAGGGGCTGGCTCCGGGGCCGGGCGAGCTCCACCCGATCCAGCAGGCGTTCTGGGAGCACCACGGCCTGCAATGCGGCTTCTGCACCCCCGGGTTCGTGATCTCCGCATACGCCTTCTTGCAGGACAATCCCCGGCCCAGTCGCGACGAGATTCGGGAGGCGCTGTCCGGCAATCTCTGCCGCTGCACCGGCTACAAGAACATCGTCGACGCGGTTGAGGCGGTCGCGGAGGCAATGGCTGCCACCGCCCGCACCGGCGACTGACGATCAGCTCCCGAGCCACGTCTGCGGCCGCCGCACCCCGGTTGCCGGGAGATGGCCGCCGGACGTGTCGGAGGAGTAGGAGAGCAGGGATGTCAAGCGAGACGCGAGCAGAGCGACTGCTGGACTTCTACCGCCGCATGCTCCAGCTACGGCGGTTCGAGGAGCGCTCCATCGAGCTGTATCAGCAGGGACTGATGGGCGGCTCGCTGCACGTCGGCATTGGCCAGGAAGCGGTGGCCGTCGGAGTCTGCGCCGCGCTCCGTCCCGACGACTACATGACGAACACCTACCGGGGGCGCCCCCAGTTCCTGGCCAAGGGTGCCGACCCGGGCAGGACGATGGCCGAGCTGCTGGGCCGGCGCGATGGCTACTGCCGAGGCAAGGGGGGGCCGATGCACGTCACCGCCGTGGAGCTGGGGTGCCTCGGCGCGAACGCTATCGTGGGCGCGGGCGTGCCGATCGCTGTCGGCGCCGCGCTCTCGGCCAAGATGCAGGGGAGCGATCGCGTCGCGGTCACATTCTTCGGGGAGGGAGCGACGAACCAGGGTGCCTGGCATGAGGCGATGAACCTGGCCGCCGTCTGGCAAGCACCGGTCGTGCTGGTGCTCGAGAACAACCAGTACGCCGAGATGACCCCCATCCGGCGCACGGTGCGGATCGAGCGTCTGGCGGATCGGGCAACGGCCTACGGCATCCCCGCGGTGATCGTCGATGGGATGGACGTCGAGGCGGTCCATGCGGCGGCGGTGGTAGCCGTCGCGCGTGCCCGGAGCGGCGGCGGCCCAACCCTGATCGAGGCCCAGACCTATCGCTTCAAGGGTCACATGATCGGCGACTCCGAGGTCTACCGGACCCGTGAGGAGGTGACGGAGTGGATGGCGCGCGACCCGCTCCGGCTGAGTCGGCAGAAGCTCATCGAGCTGGGCGTCGCTGAGGACGCGCTGGATCGCGCCGAGCGCGAGGTCGAGCGCTGGATCGAAGAGGCGGTGGCGTTCGCCCTGGCAAGCCCCGAGCCGACGGTTGAGTCGGCGTTCGAGGATGTGTGGGTGTCACCGAGCAGCTAAGGGGCGGGCAGGAGATCATGCGTGAGATCACCTATGCAGACGCGCTGAACGAGGCGCTCCGGGAGGAGATGGAGCGGGATCCGCGGATCGTCCTGCTCGGCGAGGATATCGGTGAGTACGGTGGGGTCTTCAAGGTGACCCGCGGACTCCTGGACACGTTCGGCCCCGATCGGGTGCGGGACACGCCTATCTCCGAGACCGGCTTCATCGGCGCGGCGATCGGCATGGCGATGACCGGGATGCGACCGGTCGTCGAGGTGATGTGGGTCGATTTCACCCTGGTCGCCATGGATCAGATCCTCAACCAGGCAGCGAAGCTGCGCTACATGTCGGGCGGGCAAGCCCGGGTCCCCCTCGTGATCCGCACGCAGCAGGGGGGTGGACGCGGCAACGGTGCCCAGCACTCGCAATCGCTCGAGGTGCTGTTCGCCCACATCCCCGGGCTGAAGGTCGTCCTCCCCGCTACCCCGCGAGACGCGAAGGGGCTGCTCAAGTTCGCCCTGCGCCAGGACGACCCGACCGTCTTCCTGGAGCACAAGATGCTCTACTTCACGCGCGGCGAGGTTCCGGATGAGGAGTATGTGATTCCCTTCGGCCAGGCCGAGGTCGTTGTACCCGGGTCCGACATCACCATCGTGTCCTGGTCGCGCTCGCTGCTGCGGGCGGTCGAGGCGGCTCAGGCGCTGCGCGACGACGGCATCGCGGCGGAGGTCATCGACCTGCGCACCCTGGTCCCGCTCGACATGGAGACGATCTACCGCTCGGTCCGCAAGACCAACCGGCTGGTGGTGGTCCACGAGGCGCACCGGAGCTTCGGGCCGGGCGCGGAGATCGCGGCGCGGGTCCAGGAGGAGCTCTTTACCGAACTCGACGCACCAGTCACCCGCATCGCCACGCCGGATATTCCGATCCCCTACAGCCGCGCGGTCGAGGCGGCGATCCTTCCGTCAACGCAGACCATCATCGAAGCGGTGCGCAGTACCCTCGCCCGCGTTTGAGCCCTGACGAAGAGAGCGCACCGCCTGCCGGTACCGGTTGAGTGTCTGGCGCCCTCAGCCGGTACCGGCCCCCTCCAACACCAGACCTCCCTTACCGGAAGTCGTGCGAGACGGGAGCGAGCCGGCGGTCGGGCTTGCGCTCGGGGAAGATGGGGCCGGCCTCGTGGACAGATGGCGACAGCGCCGGAGCGAAGGCCCGGCGCGCCGCGCTGTGGCGTCGCCGTAGTTGGCACGCCGCTGGTCTCTGCTTTACATCAGCGTCTCATTGATTCGCTGAAAGAGTTGCTCGAACCTATCCAGAGTTGCGGGCCGTAGTTTGGAACACAACTTGTCACGGTTGCGCAAGAGATAGTCCGCCGGAAGGCGATGATCAAAGTCACGGCCAAGGGCCTGCTCTACACGCTTCACGATCCGGTCACCCGGTGGAAGATCCTTAAGGGTGATCGTCGTCGCAAAGGCACCGTTGACGAGTTCCAAGTAGTCTTCGGGATCAAAGAGATCCTCGATGTCAGCGTACTTAGATCCGGTCACCGATCCAATGGTGATGAGTCGCTGGTCCTCGAGAAGGCCCCGCTGGGCCATTTCGAGCAGGCGTTGCATCCCTTGGGCACCCGAATCGGCTACGACAGTAACATCGAGATGTGGACCGACGAGAGCCACAAACGCTGGGATATTGGTTGCACCACCAGCGGGAAGAATTCGCCAGCGCTCATCCAGCCCCGCACGCCCCTGTGAGCGTAGATGCTCGCTAATAAGCGTCAAGTACGTGAAGTCCGACGTTCCCTCTACCACAAGGTTGTCCGGCCCAACGAATAGGCTCTGCGCGATGTCGTAACCGATAGCTGCCTGAAGAGGGAAGAGACTGTCGCGGTCTAAGCCTAAGACATCCGCCGATACAACAGCGCCCCTATCCGCCCCCTTGTCCTCCACGATACGAACTCGTTCAAGCCGCCCCATCTGGACCATGAATGGTGAGTGCGTGGTATAGAGCACTTGAACCTTTGGCGCCAAGCGCTCCTCGATGAAGCGGAGGAAGTCGTGCTGAGCGCGTCCGTGGAGGCCGAGCGCTGGTTCATCCAGGAGCACGATCACTTTCTCATCACTATGTTCAAACTCACTGAACGCGGCAAAGAAGGAGAAGAACCACTGAAATCCAGACGAACGTTGCCCGAAGTTATTGGTATAGCCGTAACGCCGATCGTGAACGCGAACATCGAGGTAGCGAGCAACGACAGGGGATCCTTTCGGTCCGTGTCTTACCACCTTATCGAGATCCAGGTTCACACTCAACTCTCGATTTTGTTTCCAGTACTGAAAGACTTGTCTAGTTAGGTGGTTGGAAACGGCCTCCAACTCGGCCTTGCGAATCTCGTAGTTGTCGTCGCGAAGCGCGTTCAAGTCAGTACCCGCTAGCTTCAGCAGTGCGCGCGCCGTCTGCTTGGAGCTTGAGTTTGGGTGGCCATTGTCGGACTTGGCAAGGTCGGCGAGATCGATGCGCCCTTCGAGAATACTGTACTCGCTGAAGTAGAAAAACAAAGGCATCCGGTGACGCAGAAGGTCTGCCACTGCGTCGTGCACTGTTCGGCCGGATCCTGGTACCTTGGAGATCTCCTCCTTGATGCGACGGAGATCGGATTTCTCCTCCTCAGACAGGTCGTCCACATTACTCAGCTGCGCGAGCTTGGTTAGCAAGGCGTCGAAGTCGTGACAACTCCTCAAGCGTTTGCGCGTGGCACTGCCAACGTTGAGCCGGTTCAGCGTGTTTGTTACGATTGCCTGCTCATTTGCGTGGCACTTAGCCACGACTGCACCGCTATAGGTCTTGGAGACCTCAAAGGTAGACCCAGAGAGGACTTCAGGGCCGAAGCGGTCTTCAACAGCACGCAAGTCATCTTGTTCTAGTTCGAATGAAGCAGTAATAGGCACCACCGCGTCGACGACACCTCGCTTGCGATCATCAGCCCAAATCCAGCGAGGGTAGTGCTCGCTTTGATCGAACGCGGCCGGATAAGCGGGATTCAGCATGTACAATGCCTCAAGAAGTGCACTCTTGCCTGATTCATTCTTACCGACGAGGCACGTAATGTCAGGCTGAACTTCTACAGTAGTGGAATCAATGATGTTACGGAAATACTGAACACGGAAGCTCGTAAGGCGCATTTGCGGGTCCTCCCAGCGACCGTTCGTGCTAGTTGAGCATTCTCGATCACAAGACATGCTACCAGATATCGCGATGGGATGTCGGGAGACAGTCTGCGTGCTTCGGGCGAAGTATTTAGAGGCCACAGGCAGATGGAGGAATCTGTGATCGTTATCGTAGCAGACTCTCACCTCCCTTACCGGAAGTCGTGCGAGACGGGAGCGAGCCGGCGGTCGGGCTTGCGCTCGGGGAAGATGGGGCCGGCCTCGTGGACAGATGGCGACGGCGCCGGAGCGAAGGCCCGGCGCGCCGCGTCGAGCGTGTGCAGGCGGTGGGCGACGAGGTTGATCGTCCCGTCGCGCCGCTGCAGACGCCCCTCGACCACCAGGAACGGCTCGCCCCGCACCAGCAGCCGCTGCTCCTCGTAGAGCGCCGGGTAGATGATGACGTTCACCAGACCTCGCTCGTCCTCCAGCAACAGGAAGGTGATCCCCTTGGCCGTCCCCGGGCGCTGGCGGCAGACGACCAACCCCGCGACCCGCACCTCGGTCCCGTCGGGAATCTCCGCCAGATCGACTGTGGAGACGATCGCCTCCGGCAGGTGCGGGCGGAGGAGTCCAAGCGGGTGGTAGCGGGGCGAGAGGCCCAGCGTGTCGTAGTCCGCCGCCATCTGCTCCCAGGCGCTCATCGGCCGCAGTTCCACCATGTCCTGCTCCACCGGCAGCGCCAGCGGGAGCTGCTTCCCGGCAGCCCCGTTCTTCCCGAATCCTCGCGCCGGGATGAACAGGCCGAGTTGCCAGAGCGCCTCCCGGCGCCCCAAGCCGAAGCCATCGAACGCGCCGACCACGATCAGATTCTCGACCGCCTCCCGCGCCAGCGGCACTCGGCGGACGAAGTCGGCCAGCGAGCGGTAGGGGCCGTTTGCCTCCCGTTCCCGCTCGATCAGCAGCGCGGCATCCTCGCCGATCCCCTGGACATAGCCGAAGCCGATGCGCACGGCGTTCCCCTCGACGGTGCAGCGCGCGCCGCTCTGGTTCACGTCGGGCGGGAGGATACGCACGCCGTGCCGCTTGGCGTCGTTGACGATCACGTGGGGCGGGTAGAACCCCATCGGCTGGTTATTGAACAGCGCACAGGTGAACTCGGTCGGGTAGTAGCACCGCAGCCAGGCCGACTGGTAGGCGAGCACGGCGAACGCCGCCGAGTGGCTCTTGGGGAAACCATACTCGGCGAAGCCCAGCAACTTGCGGAACACCTCCTTGGCGACCTCCAGGCGCACCCCCCGCGCCAGCGCCCCATCCCGGAACTGGCGCCAGAAGTGGAGCATCGCCTCGCGCGAGCGCTTGCGGCTCATGGCCCGGCGCAGTGCCTCGGCCTGCCCGGCGGTGAACCCGGCCAGCACCATCGCCACCTCCAGCACCTGCTCCTGGTAGAGGATCACCCCTAGCGTCTCCTCCAGCACCGGCTCCAGCGACGGGTGGTCGTAGCGGATCGGTGCCCGGGGGTTGCGCATCCGCCGCTGGCGGTTCTGCACGTAGGGATTGACCGCCTTGCCGACGATCGGGCCGGGACGGACGATCGCCACCTGGACGATCAGGTCCTCCAGCGAGCGCGGCTGGGTGCGCGGCAGCATCTGGATCTGCGCCCGGCTCTCGATCTGGAACACGCCGATGGTGTCCCCGGCGCAGATCATGTCGTAGACCGCCGGGTCGGCGAAGTCGATCCGCGAGAGATCCACCGGCGGCTTGCCCGAGCGGACGATCAACTCCAGGCACTCCTCGACCAGCGAGAGCATCCCCAGCGCCAGGAAGTCGATCTTGATGAAGCGGGCGTCGTCGCAGGAGTCCTTGTCCCACTGGCAGAGGTAGCGCCCCGGCATGGCGGCCGGCTGGATCGGCACCAGCTCCACCAGCGGCGAAGAGGAAACGATCATCCCGCCGACGTGCTGGGTGACGTGGCGGGGGAAGCCGGCCAGCTCCTCAGCCAGCTCCACCAGATAGCGCAGCGGTGGCGCGTCCCGCCGCGCGGCGAACTCCGGGATACGCGCCAGCTCCTCCCCCAGATCCTTCGCCGAGCGCGCCTCGCTCAGCTTGGCGATCTTGTCGATGTCGGGCTGGGGAAGGCCGAGCGCCTTGCCGATGTCGCGCACCGCGCTGCGCAGCTTGTACGTGGAGAACGCGCAGACGAGCGCGGCATGCTCCGGGCCGTACACCTCGTAGACCCGCTCGATCAGCCGCTCGCGGATGTCGCGCGGGAAGTCGAGGTCGATGTCCGGCACCGAGCGCAGATCCTCGTTGAGGAAGCGACCGAGGAAGAGCCCGTGCGCCAGCGGGTCGACGTGCGACAGGCCGATCAGGTAGCAGACGATCGAGCTGACCGACGAACCGCGCCCTCGCCCGGGCGGCAGGTTCCCGCCCGCACGCGGCGTGTCCGTCCCACGCACCTCGGCCGCCACCTCCTGCGCCAGCAGCAACAGGTCGCGGTAGAGCAGGAAGAAGCCGGCCAGCCGGTGCCGGGCGATCAGCCGTAACTCCTCCGCCAGCCGTGCCTCAGCCGCCGCGCGCCGCTCCGGCTCCGGGTAGCGCTCGGCCAGCGCCTCCCGGCAGATCCGCGCCAGCAGGTCGTCGGGCGTCTCCCCCGGCGCCGTCGGGTAGTCGGGGAAGCGATAGGCGAGATCCCGCGTCAGATCGAACCCGGCGCAGCGCTCGGCGATCTCCAGCGTCGCCTCCAGCGCCGCCGGGTAGCGGTCGAAGAGTACGGCGACCTCCTCGGCGGCACGCAGGTAGAACTCCGCGTTGGCCCGCCGCGCCCGGTGCGCCCCGTCGAGCGTCGTCCGCTCGCGGATCGCCACCAGCACATCCTGCAGGCGGTGCCGCTCCGGCCGGTGGTAGTGGACATTCCCCGTCGCGGCGTAGCGCAGGCCCAGGCGTTCCGCTAGCTCCACCAGCAGCCGGACACGCCGGGTATCGCCGTAGACCAGGTTCTGCTGCAGCTCAACGACGACATTCTCCGCCCCGAACCACTCCACGTACCGCCGCAGCAGCCCCTCCGCCCCGGCCAGATCTCCGGCATCCACCAGCCGCGCCAGCGCCCCCTGCCGGCAGCCGGTGAGCAGGATCAACCCCTCGGCGTGCCGGGGCAGCAGGTCGGGATCGAGCCGGGGCACGCGGTCCTCCCCTGCATGGTGCGCGGCCGTGATCAGGCGACAGAGGTTCCCGTAACCGGTCACCGACTCCGCCAGCAGCGTCAGGTGCGAGCCGTCGGCCAGGGTCAGCTCGGCGCCGGTGATCGGCTGGATGTCCGCCGCACGCGCCAACTGGGCGAACTCCATCGCGCCGTGGAGGCCATCGTGGTCGGTGATAGCCAGCGCCCGATAGCCAAGCTCCGAGGCACGCGCAATGATCTCCTCCGGCAACGAGGCGCCGTCGAGGAACGAGTACGCGGTGTGGAGGTGCAACTCCACATAGCGATGTTCACGTCCCATGGCATCCTTCCCAGAGGGCGATCAAGACGTTCCAACAGTCGAGCAGTCGAGAAGAGAGGGTGGGGGCGATGACAACGATCCGGGCCGAGACACCGGCCGACGCCGAGGCGATCTCCGAGGTCAACCGGCTCGCGTTCGGCCGCGAGAACGAGGCGCGGCTGGTCGAGGCGATCCGCGACACACCGGGGTTCATCCCGGGGCTCTCACTCGTCGCCGAGCGCGACGGCCGTGTCGTCGGCCACATCCTCTTCAGCCGGATCGCGATCCGCACCGACAAGGGGCAGGAGGTTCCGGCACTGGCCCTCGCGCCGGTCGCCGTGCTACCGGAGTACCAGGGTCAGGGAATCGGCTCCACACTGATCCGCGCCGGGCTCGACCGTGCCCGCGCCCTCGGCCACCGGATCGTGGTCGTAGTCGGCCACCCCGACTACTACCCCCGCTTCGGCTTCACCTCAGCCCGGGCGCAAGGGCTGGAAGCCCCCTTCCCGGTCTCCGACCCCGCCTTCATGGCCCTCGCCCTCACGCCCGGCGCGCTCGATGGCGTTCACGGGCTCGTGGTCTATCCGGAGGCGTTTGAGGGGGTGTGATACCGGCGCAGCCATGGTGGTACGTGGGCGGCACGGCCCCGAAATGATGCCGTTTGGCGAACTCGATGAGGCTACGGCGGTGATCCGTGCCCGGGAGACCCCCGGGCGCACGACCAAGAGCCCGGTAGAGCGGGCTGAGAACGTTGGTGAAGAGTATTGGTGTGGTGAGGAAGCGCATCGTCTTCGGCACGTGCCCGGGGCTAAAGCCACCGGGCTGATACAGAAAAGCCCACTAAAGGGGCTGGAACGATATTCGTCCCTAGTCCCTTTAGTGGACTTCTCCTTGTTAGCCCGGCGGCTTTAGCCCCGGGCCCCGACCACGGCGCGGGATCCTCGCACCACCCATCCCGCGTCCCGACGATTGCGCGGAACCAACGCTGGCGCGGGATGATTCCGCGCCATACCAAAGCGGCGGCCGGAGCCGCCGCACTCCAAAGCCGGCTTCAGCCGGCTTCCCTTGTTAGTCCGGGGGTTTACCCCCGGGCACGCATCACCGCCGTCGCCCCAATCAACGCATCACACTCCAGAGCTGATTAGGGGATAAGCCCTAACTCCCTGCGGATATGCTGTGCAATCCCGTCCACATCGTTGCGGAGGACGTCAATAACATCATCACGTGTGAGACGAAAGCCAGGCTCGTATCGCGCCTTATATGCGTAGTCAAGCAGCAGGGTGTATGAGGATGCGATAGGACGCAGTTCAGCCGTCAGGTTGACCAAGCGGGACCGATCCTGATGACTCTTTGGCTCGTAGTCCAGCCGCTCCCAGAGGAATGCGTTCACGTAGTGAACGGCAGCGTAGAAACCGACTACGACCGACCACTCGGTTGGCGAAGGCTGGATGTTAGTGATCTGAGCTAGTTGCCAGGCAATATCGCGGTTACGGTCGGCGGTGGCGAGATGCTGAACAGTCCGCTTCTTCACCGCCACCGCACCTAGTGCAAAGGAACTGACTCCGCGTCTTGCGGAATGATGGTTTCCAAATCCATTGCCTCATAGAGTCTCGGATTGATGAGGTGAAGCCGGATGGCTGCCTCAGGGAACTGCTCGTACAGGTGTGACACAGTGCCGTAGAGGTGTCGCTCGATCGAGCGGTCGATCGGCTCCGTCAGCAGCCATAGTTCGACCCAACCGCAATGCTGGCGAACCCAGAACTGCTGTACCGCTGGCTCATCCTGTATTAAGGCAGCAAACGCGCGGCCAATGCGTTGCACGGGGATTTCATTGTCAAGTCCCACGCTGGTCTGCCTCATCCTAGTGCGTCCTGCCTTTGCTTCTCACAGGATCGTTGCAAGATCAGAGCCAGCCGTAGCCGCTCGTCACGCTGCGCATCCAAGTCATCATCTATGCTTCATCAGTCTAGCAGCACAGGCACGTACTGAGAATATCGGATACACCACTGGTATCGATAGCCGATAACAGGTTGCGGAGCCTGTCCTCACAGCCCCTCGCTGGCACCCGCTACACCCCACACCCGCACCCCTTCTCGCGGAGGAGGCGGCGCTGTTCCTCGGGAGTGTCGACGTACTCGGTCTGGACAGCGGCGCCGGTAGCGAGAGCGGCGGGGAGGGGGCTGCGGTGTTGGTAGCCGCGACGCTGCATCTCGGCAACAAGTTGGTCGTGCCGCAGGAAGAGGGCTTTGAGCTTGCCACGCCAGCGGCGCGTCTCCGGGTGGTTGGCGAATCCCGGCTTCCCCTCCGTCAGGACCGACCAGAGTGCGTGCAACTCACGGTGCTCGCCGAGGAGATGCTGGCGACAGAGGCACTCGGGCGGGAGATCCCAGATGCGCATGGGTGCGTCCTATCGAACCGCCGTCAGCGGACTGTTGTGGCGAAGACCGCGCGATGGGCTGCTGCGTGCCCGCGCGCCCCGGGCCGGCGCCGAGCGTTCAGCCGCCGGACTTACGCCTTCCGCGCCGAGACCCAGAAGTAGATACCGAGCGTGCCGAACAAGACGATGAGCATGACCGGCAGAAAAACGACGCCGATGCCCGTCGACTCCCCCTGCGCCGTCCGGACGATGCTCCACTCGAGGAATGCGAAGAGCCAGACCAGCTCCGCCTTCAGCCAGGTCATCAGCGTGCGCGCCAATCGGTACTGCCGCGGCGCGTTCTCCTCGGTGATCACCCGGGGATAGTTGAAGATGTGCGGGAACCGATTCAGGATCGTTAGCCCGGCATAGAGCGCCATCATCACGAGCGGCGGGAAGAGGACAGACGTCTTAGACCCCCAGGAGTCCGGCTCCCCGGTCACGCCAAAGTGCGTCGGAACCCGGTCGGGCAGGTCGGGCCAGGCATACAGCAGGATGGCAACGGTGACGATGATGCCGATCAGGGCCAGCAACTCCCCCACGATCTCGAACGACGATCGCGGCAGGTCGAGCACCGGTCGCTGTTCTCGCTTCGAGGACGTCGCAGTCATACCGCTCCTTGTGGTAGGTGCTTCGTGTTGCGTGTTCCGTGTTGCGTGCTCCGTAGAGCGCAGGCTGTACCGCCAGCTTCCCTCAACGCTGGAATCATTATATAGAGTCCAATACGGAACACGAAGCACGCAACACGCTTTACACATACACCCGGCCTTCGCGCACGTACCGGCCATCGCGCGGCCCGGGAAACGCCGGGTCGGTGATGGCCCGGAAGGCCGCGACTGCGGCGAGCAGGCTGTCGAGCGCGTCACCGCCAGCGTCGTCGAGCGCAGCGCGCCGGACCTTGTCTGGCACGGCAACCCGCTCCACACACGCGAGCGCCTCCAGGATCCGGGCCCGGCCGGCGCGGCGCGCCTCACCCCGTCCTTTGTAGGGAGCATAGCGGCCGTCCCGTTTGAGCGTCGACGCCGGACAGACCTCCAGCAGCCAGGCACGCCCCGGCAACGCAGGCTGCATCGGGACGACGCAGGCGACCCCGGCGGCCACCAGCGGGGCCAGCAGGTCGCGGATGCCGGTGTAGGTCTGCCGGTAGATCCGGAGATTGTACGGAGAGAACGGGGTTGCCGCCTCGATGTCGGTCAACCGGCGCAACTCTCGCCCACCGGCCGCGGCGACACAGGCGCGGCGGAAGGTATCGGCGTCGGGGTACCGCCGGGCGAACCCGCGCGCGAACGACTCCCAGCCTCCCTCGGGGACCAGCGCTGCCGGTAGCCCGAAGGGAAAATCGAGCCCGACGGCTGCGTTGGGTTCTGCCGTGATGAGCCGTCGTAGCGCCGCCAGCGCCGGTTCCCGCGCAGCCTCTCCGCCCGGCAGGTCCGCCGCCCGGTAGCACGCCTCGATCCGAAGGGTACCGTCCACGATTGCGCCGCGCGCGATCCAGATCCGCTGCCCGGCGTCCCTCGCCCCGCTGAAGTCGACCCCGTAAACGCGACGCACCGTCCCATCCCAGCCAGGAGCACACCCGCGCGGCCGAATCGGCCGTCGAAGCGCGAGCAGCCTCTACCTATACGAACACCAAATCAGAACACATTTTCTACTCTGACTGCCTGTCACGCTTCTCCACGGCCGAACCGGCCGACGCGAGCCTCCGACCCACCGCGACCAGGGCGATCGACCAGCCGTGCGGCACTCAGGATCGAGCCCCTGCCCGAGCTGGCAGGGACTAGCCGCATCTGAAGAGATTGTGCCTGACCAGCGCACCGCTCCAGGACACACTGCTGCCCGGGTTCGGGAACCCGGGCAGCGCGGTTACGCTTTGAAGTGGAAGTAGCCCTGGATGGCGTTGTGCCCCCGCAGATTCACGTCCGGCAGGCCGTAATCGCGCGACGACTCGCGTCGGTAGTGCTCGGCCTTGGCGACGAACGCGGGGGAACCGGGGATCGTGGAGAAGATGCTCTCGTTCAGAGTCGTCACCTCGCCGGTGGGGCCGCGGTACGGCTCCATCGTCGCTTCGGCCATCGAGCCGATGGTCAGCGTGCCTTTCCCGCCCTCCACCGTGAAGGTGATCGGCGCCCGCTGCCACAGGATCTCGCCATAGAGCCCGGCCACATCCGCCAGCGGCCCGCCAAGCTCGCCCGACCACGCCCGCATGAGCACCTCTGCCTGCTCCGGCGTAGCGGCGTCGTCGATGAAGAACACGCCGTGGATGTTGCCCTCCAGGATGTTACCGGGGATGTGATCAATCTCGGCCACCGTCAGCCCCGAGACGTCCACGCCCTCGATCGTGCCCCGGTCGATGTGGTAGGCCTGCATCGAGTCGCAGGTCCCGTTGTCCGGGTCCTCGCCGATCCAGCATGGGCAGAGGACGTTGCAGTCACAGACTTCGAGCAGCCGGCCTTCAAGCTCGTACGCCATGGCTCGCCCTCCCGTTGACACGACAGTTTGCCGCGGTCCTCACTGGTCGACGACATCGCGTCCCGGCGAATGCCTGGCGCGAGCCGTGATCGGGACTTGGGGATACGATTTCGGCGCTTTTCCGCATTTTTCGCGCCATGATTGCGCTCTTTCGGCCAGGAACATTCGGGAGATGTACTCACTCTGATGACCGATGATCAAGGGTCATCGATGTCTCCCTGGGCTGACCACGCGGTGAGACGAGCCAAAGCAAACACCCGCTCTCGCAATGAGAGCGGGTGCGCGGTTTCGTGTCGAGGGAATCTACCCCAGCGCCTCGGCGAACACCGCTACCGCCGTGTCCACCTGCTCGCGGGTCAGGAGCAGCGGCGGGAGGAAGCGAACGGTGAGGCTCCCGGCCATGAGGGCCAGCACGCCGCGCTCCTGCATGGCGCGCACGACCGGCGTCGCCCGGCCCTTCAGCTCCACGCCGATCATCAACCCCTGGCCGCGCACCTCGCGGACCTTGGGGTGCGCCAGGGCCCGGAGTTGCTCGATGAAGTAGGCCCCGACCTCGGCGCTGTGCGCCAGCCAGCCCTCGGACTCCAGCGCCTCGAGCGTCGCCAGCCCCGCGGCGGCGGCCAGCGGGTTACCGCCGAAGGTGGTGCCGTGCACCCCGCCTTCCAGCGCCCCGGCAACCTCAGCCGTCATCAGCGTGGCCCCGATCGGCACGCCGTTGGCGAGCCCCTTGGAGAGGGCCATCAGGTCGGGCGTCACTCCAGCGTGCTGGCAGGCGAACCAGGTGCCGGTGCGGAAGCCGGTCTGGATCTCGTCGAAGATCACAAGCGCGCCGGCCGCGTGGGCGATCTCCCGGGCGCGGGCCAGATAACCAGGCGGCGCCGGGTGGATGCCGCCCTCACCCTGGATCGGCTCCAGCACCACGGCGGCCGTGGTCTCGTCAACCGCCTCAGCCAGCGCCTCGGCGTCGCCGTAGGTGACGTGAGTCGCTTCGGCGAGCGCCCCGGCGAAGGGATCGCGGTACTTCTTGTCGGCCGTGGCCGCCAGCGCGCCGAGGGTCCGACCGTGGTAACCACGCTTGGCGGCAACCACCTTGGTGCGGCCGGTGGCGACATAGGCGAACTTCAGCGCCGCCTCGATCGCCTCGGTGCCGGAGTTGGAGAGGAAGGCGTGGGTCAGCCCGGCCGGGGCGATGCTGAGCAACTTCTGGAGGAACGCGGAGCGCACGTCATTGGAGAACGACTGGTGGCAACTGACCAGTGTGGCGGCCTGCCGCTGGATCGCCTCGGTGACCTTCGGGTGGGCATGGCCGAGGATGTTGACGCCGTAGTTGCTCACCAGATCGAGGTACCGAGTGCCGTCGGCATCCCAGAGGTAGACCCCCTCGCCGCGCACCAGCGCAATGTCGCGCTTCGCGTACAGCGGCGGCTGGAGGTCCTTGTCTTTTCGGACGATGTCGATGTTCAGCGCCTGACTCATGCCTCGGCTCCAATCGGCGCGCTCGCCATCACGACGGTCCCCTCGCCCGCCAGGGCGCGCCGCACCGGCTGCGGAACCCGCGCGTCGGCGAAGATGACCCGTCCGATCCCGGCGGCAACGGCGTCCACACCCGCCTGCACCTTCTTCTTCATGCGCCCCCCGGCCGCTTCCATGGCGGCCTCGACGCTGGCCGGATCGCTCACGTCTATCTGCCGCACCAGCGAGTCCGGGTCGTTGAGGTCGCGAAGCAGCCCGGCGGTGTTGGAGAGGATCACCAGTGCGTCGGCACCGAGCGCGAGGCCCAGCCGCAGGGTCAGCTTGTCTCCGTCGACGTTGATCGCCTCCCCGGCATCGGACAGCGCAGGCGGCGTCAGCACCGGGAGGTAGCCGTTGTCGAGCAGCAGGTCGATCAGCCGGGTGTCGATCCGGGTGATGCTGCCGGCGTAGTCTCCGCGCAGCACTTTCGGCTTGCCGTCCTCGATGGCACGCAGGGTGTCCTTGCGCGGGCCGCGGGCGATGCCCCCGTCGAGCGCGCTCAGGCCGACCGCGTTGACGCCGCGCGCCTGCAACCCCTCCACCAACCGCTTGTTGACCAGTCCGGCATAGACCGCCAGCATCAGGTCCATCGTCTCGGCATCGGTGAAACGGCTGACCTGCCCGGTCTTGGAGTAGACGAGGCGCGGCTCACGCCCCATGGCGCGTGTCCACTCGTCCATCGTTGCGTTCGCGCCGTGGACGAACACGACTCGCTCGGTCTTCGAAAGTTCCGCCAGGTCGTCGAGCGTCGGCCCGGGATCGATCCCCGCGCTCCCACCCAGCTTGACGATCAGCATCGGTCCCTCCGTTGTCGTACGTCATGCGTCACGCGTTATGCGTCATGCTCCCCTCTCCCTGGTAGGAGAGGGCCGGGGGTGAGGGGGACGCATCACGCATGACGTATGACGCATCACCCCTCCTTCACCAGATGCAGCGTGTAGCCGAGCCGGGTGCGCCACTCCTGCCAGGGCCGGAACCCGGCGACCGCCGCCAACGCCCGCACGTGATCGGCACGCTGGTAGTGCGGATCGGGGAAGCCCTCGCTCACCGAGAGGATGCCACCGGGCTTCAGCGCGGCGTGCAGGTCGCGCAGCACCGCGAGTTGATCCGGTGTCTCGCCGAGCACGGCGACCAGGAGCGCCCGGTCGAAGCTCTCCGGCTCCAGCGCGCCGTCCCCCAGCGCGGCCTGCACGGTGCGGATGTTGGTCACCCCCTCGGCGGCCGCCCGCTGCTCCAGCTTAGCGAGCATCTCGGGCTGGATGTCGAGCGCCACGACCTCGCCGTTGGGTGCGACCCGCCGCGCCGCCGGGATCGTCAGGCGGCCCGTGCCGGCACCGGCGTCGAGCACGCGCATTCCCGGTCGCAGGTCAAGCCGGTCGAGGATGACATCGGCCCGCGCGTGCTCAAACTGCGGCAGGCTGAGCACCCACGACAGCCGTGCCGAGAATGGCGCGGGCGCCTCCCGCTGCCGCCGCCACCAGACCACCGCGGCTGCCACCGCCCCGATCGCACCGATAATGGTGAGGAAACGTCGCATCTGGGGTCTTCCCCCTCACCCCTTCCCCTCTCCCACCAGGGGAGAGGGAAGGGGCGCCGAATACGCAATACGCAGTACGCGACACGCATCCTAGATCGGATGCAACCCCGGGAACTCCAGCCCGGCCGTCTCGTCGAAGCCGCAGCGGATGTTCATCGCCTGCACCGCCTGCCCGGCCGCGCCCTTCATCAGGTTGTCGATCGCAGCCATGACGACCAGCCGCTTGCCGTCCGCATCCAGCTCCCAGCCGATGTCGCAGTAGTTCGTGCCGGAGAGGATCTTCGGCTCCGGGTAGCGGTGGATGCCGCTCGCTTCCTTCACCAGGCGGATGAACGGCTCCTGGCCGTACATGCCCCGGTAGATCTTCCACAGATCCTTGTCCGCCAGCGGCTCCTTGAGGAAGACGTGGGAGGTCGCCAGGATGCCGCGCACCGCCTCGACACTGGTCACGGTGAAGTGTACGTTCGGCGCCACTCCGTCGACGGCCAGCTCCTGAAGGATCTCGGCGCTGTGCCGGTGCCCGGTCGGCTTGAAGGAGCGGATGATCCCGGCGCGCTCCGGGTGGTGGCTGGAGAGGGTCACCTCGGCCCCCGCGCCGGAGGACCCGGTCTTGGCTTCGATCACGACCGGCATGGACGGATCGACCACCCCGGCCCGGAACAGCGGCGCCAGCCCCAGGATGGCCGCCGTCGCGGTGCAGCCCGGCCCGGCGATGTAGCGGGCGGTGCGGATCTCCTCCCGGTGCAGCTCCGGCATGCCGTAGACCGTGTCAGGGATCATCTCCGGGAACGGGTGGCTCCAGCCGTACCAGCGCTCGTAGGCGGCTGGATCGCGCAACCGGAAGTCGGCGCTCAGGTCAACTACGATCGAGCCGCGCTCCAGCAGGTCCTTCACCTGGGGTGCGGTCGCCCCGTGCGGCAGCGCGGAGAAGAGGACGTCGACCCGCTCCAGCTTCTCCGGCGGGATGAACTTCAGTTGCGTCCGCTTGCGCAGGTTCGGGTGCACGGTGTGGACGAACTTCCCGGCCCGGGAGCGCGAGGTGACCTGCGTCACCTCCACCTCCGGGTGCCCCAGCAGCAGCCGGAGCAGCTCCCCACCGGCGTAACCCGACCCACCAAGGATGGCGACTGAGAGAGTCATGGGTGTCCTTTCTGGGTCATGCGTCATGCGTCATGCGTCCCCCTCACCCCCCGGCCCCTCTCCCCTGGTGGGAGAGGGGCCGGGGGGTGAGGGGGACGCATGACGCATGACGCAACACTCTCACGCCCCCGGCATCACGTACGCCGCCTCGTAGGCGGCTCGCTCGGCACGGGCGATGACATAGTCGACGATCGCCCCGGCGATGTCCTTCTCCGTCGTCCGCATCAATCCCTTGAACTCGGCACCGGTGTTGACCTCGATCACCTGCAGCCCGGTGGGTGTTTCCACCAGATCAATCCCGGCGATCTCGGTGCCGATCGCCCGCGCGGCGCGGAAGGAGATGTCGGCGATCTCCGGCGTGATCGGGCAGGGCAGCGACACGGCGCCGCGCGCCACGTTCGTCACCCAGTGCTCGGCCGCGCGGTAGGACGCCGCCACGATCTCATCGCCGACGACGAAGATCCGGAGGTCCCGTCCCGGCTTTTCGACGTACTCCTGGATGTAAAAGACGCCGTGCTGGTAGTGGCCGAGCACCCGCTTGTGTTCCAGCAGCGTCCGCGCTGCCTGCGGCGAGTTCACCTTCGCCAGCAGCCGCCCCCAGGAGCCGATCACCGGCTTGATCACAGCCGGGTAGCCGATCTGCTCCAACCCGGCCAGTGCCGAGTCGATGTCGAAGGCGACGACGGTGCGTAGCGTCGGCACCCCGGCCGCCGCGAGCGCCAGCGTCGTCGCGACTTTGTCGTCCGCCAAGTTCGAGGCCCGGCTGGAGTTGACCGTCGGGATACCGAGGGCGTCGAAAATCTGCATCGCGACCGCCGCCCGGCCGTGGGCCATGCCGCGGTCGAGCACGATGTCGAGCTCCACCCCGCAAGGGCTACCGGGAGAGGTCAGATCGAGCACCAGCTTCCGGTCGTGCAACCGGACCGGCTCGATGCCACGTTTGGCGAATGCCGCTAGCAGCAGTTTCTCTTCCTCCCGCACGTGGGAGAACAGCATCCCAATCCGCGGCCGGTTCACCGCTCACCTCCCCAGCGGCCGCTGTGAATCTGCGCCGCCACTCGCTCGATCGCCGTCGTCAGAATCGCCGTCGCTCGCTCCAAATCCGCCAGCGGCACATGCTCCTCTGGCGTGTGGTCGAGCCGCGAATCGCCCGGACCGTATGCCACGATCGGGCAGCCCCAGGCCGGGCCAACCAGGTTCATGTCGGACGTGCCCGTCTTCAACTTGAGGCGTGGGGTGCCGCCGTGCGCCCGCACCGCGGCGAGGAAGGCCGCGACGATCGGCTGGCGCTTGTCGGTCTGAAAAGCCGGCGCATTGACAGTAGCCGTCACCTCCCCCTCGCTGGCCAGCGAGGTCGCGACTGCGATCGCCTCCTCGGGCGAGAGGGCGGGAGGCAGCCGCAGGCCGATCCGCGCCACGGCCTCCCCGTAGAGCCCGTCGGAGGAGGAGTTCAGCGCGTTGAGCTTGGGTTCGACCCGGTGGAACGCGTGGTCGATCCCGACGCTCCACTCGGCGCACCAGGTCCGCAGCCGGTACCAGAAGTCCGCCGCCAGTTCGGCTGCCGTGGCCTCCGGCCCGGCCGAGTGCGACATCGGCACGGTAACCCGGTACTCGAGCGCGACCGAGCCCCGGTAGCCCAGCACGACGCCGTCCCAGCCACTCGGCTCGCCGATGACGACCGCGTCCGGCGCCTCGCGGGTCGCGATCAGGTGGCGTGCCCCACGGGAGGACATGACCTCCTCCTCGACCGCGCCGACGACGGTGAGCCGCACCCCCGGCGGCAGCTTCGCCCGCGCCCCGGCGACGACGAAGGTCGCCAACGGCCCCTTGGCATCGACCGCCCCCCGGCCGTAGAGCACGCCGTCGACGACCTGCACCGGCACCTCGCCGGGCACGGTGTCGATGTGGCCCAGAAGCATGATCTCCCGCGGTCCCTCTCCGCGGGTGCCGACCGCGTTGCCGGCGCCGTCCGGTTCGGCCTGGTAGCCGAGCGCTGCCATCTGCTGGCACAGCCACTCGACCGCGGGAGCCTCGGCGCCGGAGGGACTAGGGATGCTTACCAGCCCGCGCAGCAGGTCGGCGGTTGTCATACTCATCGGGCTGATCGACTCCAGCACCGGAACTCCCTCTCCTCCCTTGCCCGCCCCGTCTCGCCTCCTCTCCTAACACGTAGAAGAGGGGATGGGGGTGAGGGCCTATCCCAACACGAAATCAGCGATCATTCCTGCCACGTCGACGCCCCGCCCGCTCAGCGAGCGGAAATCGACCAGGTTGGCCACGCCAACCACCACCGGCCCGTCGCCGGTCTCGACGACCTCCACCGCGTAGGTGCCGGTGCCGAGCCGCTCGATGATCCGTTCGGCCAGGGCCGTCAGCGGGGCCGGATCCCCGGTGTACGCCTCATACGTCGCGTCACGACCGGGCCGCCAGCCGCCGTGGGTCCGCTGCTCGATCCCCGCGAGCGACCGACCGGCGACGACCAGCCGGACCGACTGCCCGGCCCGGGCCGGGATGAACTGCTGCACCAGCACCGCGCGCTCGCCGCCGAGCATGATCCGGTGCTCGACGATCGCCTCGGCCGCATCCTGGTCCTCGACCAGCGCCACCGGGAAACCGGGATCCACCGTCAGCGACTTGAGAACGACCGGATAGCCGATCTCCGCGATAGCGGCGAAGATCGCCTCCTCGCCGAAGCAGACGCGAGTCTCCGGCACCGGGATGTCCGCCAGGATCAGGTGGCGCAGCAGCGCCATGCGGTCGGCCAGGAGCCGGGCGGTGGCTGCCCGGTTCACCACCGGGGTGCCGCCGGACGCCAGCAGCGCCGCCAGCACCGCCCGTTCGGCCGTGGCTTCGCCGCGGTCGAGCGCCGCGACAAAGTCGCCCGCGCTCGGCGCAGCGGGAGACAGGGCCAACTTGGCGGGCTGCACCAGCACCGCCTCGTGCCCCCGGGCCGCGAACGCCTCGATCAGCAGGCGTTCCTCAACACGTAGCCGGTCGGCAAGCAGGGCAACCCGCGCCACGACCGGCTACTCTCCCCAGTCTTCTTCTTCGGCCGGAGCCAGCCCCAGCGTCAGCGGCGAGGTCTCCAGCACCTCCAGCTCGACGCCGCAGTCAGGGCACTGCACGATCTCGCCCTGCTCCACGTTCTCCAGCCCCAATCCGGCACCGCATTCCGGGCACTCACCCATCGGACGATCCTCCCTCGATCACGCTCTCCCCGGTCCACTCCGTGGGGCGCGCCAGCCGGGGACACCAGCGCACCCACCCTCTCCGATCCGGCTCCGCCTGCGCCCGGTGCACCGGACGCGCTGCTCGGAACAACAAAAACGGCGGTGACCGTTGCCGCTCACCGCCGCTGGCGCTTCACCGGATTGTGTGCCTGACTTATTGGCACCCTCCGCCGACGCCGAGACACGCGGGAGCATGGCAGCACCTAGGGGCGGGGATGCCGGCAGGGCCAAAAACGACGGAAGCGCCGAACCGGCGCACTGCCACGCAGTCCGCCGCGATCGCTTTCTTCTGTCGGGCCCAAACGCTCTCCACCGTGCCTGTCTCCCACGAACAGACGTCAGCGGGAGACATCCTACCACCTCTTGCGGAAAAAGGGAAGAGCAAGCCCGCTCCGCTCCCGGCACGTCACCTGCTGATGCCCATCCCACACCCCGCCGACGGCATCCGACGGGGCCGGCACGCGAAGCGCCGCGGGAGGGAGCGCGAACCATGACCGAACAGCAACAGCCGGCAGGCAATGGGCGCCAGACACCCGGGTCCGAGATGGGCGTCCCATCGTGGCTGCCGCCGGTCATCGTCGGGGTGCTCGCACTCGGAATCCTGCGGCGGCGCACGCTGCGGCGACTCCTGGCGACCGGGGCGGCCGCGGCCGTCGCCTACCGGGTCGCCGACCAGAGCGGGCTCGTGACCCGGCTCCGGTTCGGGCGTGGCCCAACCCCGCTCACCGTCACGCGGTCGGTCACCATCGCGCGACCACGGCAGGAGGTCTACGCCTTCTGGCGCGACTTCACCAACCTCCCCCGCTTCATGCACGACCTCGAGTCGGTGGAGGTGACCGGGGAGCGGACGAGCCGCTGGGTCGCGCGCGGGCCACGCGGGAGCCAGCGCGCCTGGGACGTGGAGGTGACCGAGGATCGGCCGGGCGAGGTCATCGCCTGGCAGTCGGTCGAAGGCGCACCCGTCTGGTCCCGCGGCACCGTGCGCTTCCACGACGCGCCAGGGGGAAACGGCACGGAAGTCCACCTCACCCTGGCGACGCTGTCGGCCGGCACGTTCGGGCTCCTCAGCGGACCTCCGCCTGCCCAGCAGGTGCAGGAAGACCTGCGCCGTGCTAAGCAGCTCATCGAGACGGGCAATATCACCACCACCGAGGGCCAGCCCACCGGCCCCGGTGGCGGCACGCAGCAGGTGGAACGCATCGCCAGCATCCTGCGCCGCATCGCCGCAGCCGTCGAACGAGCACGTGACCGCCGCTCACCCGGCGAGACGACGACGGCAACGCCCTGAGCACGCGCCCGGGAGCACCGGCATCGCCCCGGCCGCCGCGCTCGCCTCACACCAGGAGCCGGCACGGCGCCGGCGCTCCGGAAAGGACCGGCCCATGAAAGCAGTCTGCTGGTACGGCACGCACGACGTGCGCGTGGAGACGGTGCCCGACCCGGCGATCCTCAACCCGCAGGACGCCATCATCCGGGTGTCGGCCACCGCGATCTGCGGCTCCGACCTGCACCTGTACGATGGCTACATCCCGGACATGGAGGCCGGCGACATCCTCGGCCACGAGTTCATGGGCGAGGTGGTCGAGGTCGGGCGCGAGGTCAAGACCCTCAAGCCCGGCGACCGCGTGGTCGTCCCCTTCACCATCTCCTGCGGCCGGTGCGACTACTGCCAGCGCGGCCTCTGGTCGCTGTGCGACAACTCGAACCCAAACGCCTGGATGGCTGAGGCACTCTACGGCTTTTCCGGCGGCGGGTACTACGGCTACTCGCACCTCTTCGGCGGCTACGCGGGCGGGCAGGCCGAGTACGTCCGCGTGCCGTTCGCCGACGCCGGCCCGATTACCGTGCCGGACGGGCTGAGCGACGAGCAGGTCCTCTTCCTGTCCGACGTCTTCCCCACCGGGTACATGGCCGCCGAACAGGCGGAGATCAAGCCGGGCGACGTGGTCGCGATCTGGGGCTGTGGCCCGGTCGGGCAGTTCGCCATTCGCAGCGCCTACCTGCTCGGCGCCGACGAGGTCATCGCCATCGACCGCATCCCGGAGCGCCTGCGCATGGCCGAAGCTGGGGGAGCACGGAGACTCAACTACGAAGACACCGACGTCGTCGAGGCCCTAAAGGAGTTGACCGGCGGCCGCGGCCCCGACGCCTGCATCGACGCCGTCGGCATGGAGGCGCACGGCGTCGGCCCGGCGGCCTGGTTCGACCGGGCCGAACAGGCGGTTCGCCTAGAGACGGACCGGCCGACCGCCTTGCGCCAGGTGATCCAAGCGTGCCGGAAGGGCGGGACCGTCTCGGTGCCCGGAGTCTACGGCGGGTTCATCGACAAGTTCCCGATGGGAGCGATCTTCAGCAAGGGACTGACCCTGCGCGCCGGCCAGACCCACGTCCAGGCGTACCTCCGCCCCCTCCTCGAGCGCATCGCGAACGGCGACATCGACCCGAGCTTCATCGTCACCCATCGCCTGTCGCTGGAGGAGGCGCCGGAGGCCTACCGCACCTTCCAGCAGAAGGAGGACGGCTGCATCAAGGTGGTGCTGAGCGCCTAGCTCCGGATGCTGGATCGATAGGTGCGCTGGGCCGCCTCGATCACGCCCCACGCCTCCTCCACCGGATGCCAGCCCAGCACCTCGGTGTGCTTCGGCTCCAGCAGCTTGTAGGTCGCGAAGAAGGTCTCAATCTCGCGCAGCCAGTGGGGATCCAGGTCTTCCAGCGTGCGCGTGCTCGCGAATCGCGGGTCGACCGCCGGCACGGCGAGCACCTTGAAGTCGCTCCCCTTCTCGTCCTCCATGTCGAGGCCGCCGATCGGCCGGGCCTCAACCAGGCACCCCGGGAAGGTCGGCTCGTAGGTCACGACCAGAATATCCAGGTGGTCGCCGTCGGGAGCGAGCGTGTCCGGGATGAACCCGTAGTCGGTCGGGTAATGGACCGAGGTGTAGAGCACCCGGTCCAGGCGGATTCGCCCGGCCTTCTCATCGAACTCATACTTATTCCGGCTGCCCGCCGGAATCTCGATGAGCGCGTCCACCGTTCGGCTCACAGGCTCCATGTGCCGAGCACTCCTTTCGCACCGGCCAGAACCATCCATGCGCGGCCGGGCTCAGCCTGCCCCGCCGACCCGGCAATCCTACCCCGCGCAGGACTGCCGCGTGGCGCGGTCCGAAGTGGTCCGTGAGAAGATCCCGCTCACCGTCATCCACACCCGTGGCCGGTGGTGTGATGGTTCCGGTGTCGTGGCACGTGCCCGCGCAACTAACTCGTCAAACGCCGGTAACTCCCGGGGCCCATGCCGACCGCTTCATCCGATTCGCCGCCGCCTTCGGCATCAGAAACAGGCACCGTTGACGACTCTAACCGCCATTGCTAGCCCACATTAGACGGCAACGCACAACTCACGGAGGTGATCACAATGGTCGAACAGGCGCGAACGAGCCTGCAGCAGTTGATTGACTCTGTGCCCAACATCGTTGACCACCTCTACAACCAGAAGATGACGCTGCTCGGGACCTTCCCCGACCTCCCGCCCGAATTCACCAACTGGCGTGACGAGCAGCACTCGTGGCGCCACTCGGTTGCCCTGTTCGACCAGTCCTATCACATGACCAACCTCTACCTGAGCGGGCCGGACATCATCCCGCTCCTCGAGCGCGTAGGCGTCAACACGGTCAAGAACTTCACGGCGGGCCGTGCCAAGCAACTGGTCGCGTGCAGCCCCGAAGGCTATGTCATTGGTGACGGTATCCTCTTCTACCTCACGGACGGGCGCGTCAAACTGGTATCGCGGCCGGGGATCAACAACTGGCTGCACTTCCATGCCGAGACGGGCGGCTTCGACGTGACGGTCGAGAACGATGTCTGGTCGGTCGCCGACCCCACCCGACCGCGGACGGTCTACCGCTACGAGGTGCAAGGCCCCAATGCACCCGCGCTGCTCGAAGAGCTGAACGGCGGGCCCTTGCCGCCGGTCAAGTACTTCCGGATCGGCGAGATGACGATCGCCGGTCGGCGCGTGTACTTCCTCCGCCACGGCATGGCAGGCACCCCGGGAGCTGAGCTGTTCGGGCCGTGGGAGGATGGCCCGGCGGTGAAGGCTGCCATCATCGAGGCTGGACAGCGGCACGGGCTCCGTCAGGTCGGATCGAAGGCCTACATCACCAGCGGCATCGAGGGGGTGGGCTGGATCCCGTCTCCGGTGCCCGCCGTCTACACGAGTCCTGAGCTACGCGCCTATCGTGAGTGGCTGCCAGCGACGACCGAAGAGGCGACGGGGTCACTGGGCGGCAGCTTCTACTCCTCGAACATCGAAGACTACTACTTCACGCCGTGGGACCTCGGCTACGGGCATCTGATCGCCTTCGACCACGACTTCATCGGCCGCGAAGCGCTGGAGGCACGCGTCAACGACAAGCACCGCGTCAAGGTGACGCTGGTCTGGAACGGTGAGGATGTGACGCGGGCGATCGGGACGATGTTCCAGCGACCCGCCGGGGAGCGGGCAAAGTTCATCGACTGGCCCATCCCCCGCTACGCCCTCTGGCAGTACGACGCGGTGTGCAACGACCGGGGCGACGTCATCGGTGTGTCCACCACCTGCGGCTACATCTCCAACGCGACGGCGATCCTGTCCCTCGCCGCTGTCGATCCGGAGTACAGCCAGCCCGGCACCCAGGTGACGCTCCTCTGGGGTGAGCCGCGTGGCGGTTCCGAAAAGCCGACGGTCGAGCGGCACACCCAGACTGAGATCCGCGCCACGGTCGCCCCGGTTCCCTACGCCGACCTTGCCCGGGACTACCTCGGGTCGGAGCGTGGGCACTAGGGGTCGGTGAGTTCGCGCCGCGAGCCAGGCGCGAGTAAGGAGCCACGCATGGAGCGATTGATACGCCGGAGGGACTTCCTCCGTCTCACTGGCGGTGCGTTGGGCCTGTCAGCGCTGCTCACAGCATGTGGTGGAGAAGATTCGACCCCAACTCCGGCCGACAGCGGGAGCCCCTCACCGCCCCCCGCCGCATCCGGCGGCACTTCCGACGGGAGTGCCGCCAGCCCGATCACCAGCCCGACAACGGCCGGCGCGGCCACCCCCGCCTCGAGCGCCAGCGGCGAGCCGATCCGCATCGGCGTGCTGCTGACGCTGTCCGGCCCACAGGGCGTCAACGGCGAGGGCAACCTGCGGGGATTGACCCTGGCTCTCGATCAGGCCGGCATGCAGTTCGGTGGGCGGCCCGTCGAGTTGATCATCGAGGACTCGGCCGGGCAACCGGAGCAGGCGATCACCAAGACCCGGCAACTCATCGAGCGGGATCGGGTGCACCTTATCGCCGGGATCACGCTGAGCAACGAGGCTGCCGCCGTTCGCGACATCCTGGTTCAGGCCGAAATGCCGACCATCGTCACCAACGCCGGACTGCAAGCGTTGACCCGCGACCCGGCGATGCGGAGCCCCTACCTCTTCCGGGTTTCCTTCGCCAATGGTCAGTACGACGCCCCAGCGGCCGATTACGCCTATGAAACGCTGGGCTACCGGCGCATGGTCCTGCACGCGGCCGACTACGCCGCAGGGCACGAGGAGATGGCGGCCTTCCGCAGCCGGTTCGAACAGGCCGGCGGCGAGATCGTCGACGAAGTGGTCGCCCCGATCGGGACGCAAGACTTCGGGCCCTACCTGCAGCGGATCGAGCAGGCGGCGGCGGAGGCGGATGCCGTCTTCGCCTTCCACGGTACGAGCACTGACGCCATCCGCTTCCTCGTGCAGTACCAGGAGTTCGGGCTCAAGGACTCCATCCCGCTCATCCCCTCCGGTGCCGACGTGGACCAGTCAATCCTCCCCGAGATCGGCGATGCCGCGCTGGGGTTGGTGAGCGGGACGCTCTACACGGCGTACAACGACACGCCCGAGAGCCAGGAATTCGTCGAGGCGTTCACGGCCAGACACGAAGGGATACTCCCGGGGCTGGTCGACTACGCCGGCTACATCGGTGGGCGTGTCATCGCCGAAGCCCTCACGGCTATCGACGGGGAGGTCGAAAACAAAGAAGCGCTGCTCGAGGCGTTGAAGGCGGTGGAGTTCACCGGTCCGGCCGGGAACTTCCGCTTCCACCCGGAGTCCCAGGGGCCGGTCACCACCATCCTCCTCTGCCGCGTCGAGCAGTTGGATGATGGGACCTACGCGAACATCGTGGTCGATCGCATCCCGGACTTCGACGACCTGTCGTTCTAAGGCCGCTCGGGGAACCATGGGATCCGGTGGCTGGATAGCGGCGCATCACGCCAGCGCGCCACCGGGTCCCACCCCACCCGCCGCCGCGTCTTGACGGCTCCCCACCGGACTGCTAGACTCGGCCCTACCGCATAATACCCGTGTGGCACTCTGGCCGCCGGGATCTGCGAGAGGCGATCGATATGGCACAGCACCGTTCGCTCTGGAGGACCAGGACCCGCTGAGTTTCGTCAGCGTCGGTCGCGCCTGCTCGGGCGCATACTGGTCTGGAGCGTTATACGGTGCGTGGCATCGCCATCTTGTTCTCCCCACTCTCGATATCCCTTCCATCCCGGCATCCCTCGCCGTGGTGCTTCCCCGCGTCGCGTGCACGGCGCGACCGGCATAGGTGCATGCCGTTCGCCACGACCACGCATCCATGTCGAATGCCGAGACGCGTTTAGCACGAAGGGAACACCACGATGACGACGACCAACGCCTTGCTGGAAACCGCACTGGCCAAGATCGAGAGCACTCCCGTACCCACGGTGAAAAAGATCGCTGTCGCCTACTCCGGCGGGCTCGATTCCACCCTCTGCATCGTCCTGGCCCGCGAGAAATACGGCGCCGAGGTGGTGCCCATCACCGTCGATGTCGGCCAGGGCGAGGGCGAGATCGCTGAGAGCTTCGCCAAAGCGGACGTGCTCGGCATTACCCCCTTGCTGATCGACGCCCGCGCCGAGTTCGCTGAGGAGTGGCTCACCCGCGCCATCCGCGCCAACTCCGACTACGAGGGCTACCCCGTCTCCACCTCGATGACCCGCCAGCTCATCGCCGCCAAAGTCGCGGAGAAGGCCCTGGAGCTGGGGTGCGACGCGGTCATGGAGGGCTCAACCGGCCGCGGCAACGACCAGTACCGCATGCACAACGTCTTCAAACTCTTCGCCCCGCAGCTCACCGTCCTGGTGCCGGTGCGCGACTTCGACCTGACACGCACCGAGGAGATGGCCCTCTGCGAGCACTACGGAGTGCCGGTCACCGAGATCATCGCCGGGGGCGACGACAAGACCCTCTGGTGCCGCTCGATCGCCAGCGGTGGGATCGGGCTCGATACCACGCTGCCGGACGACATCTGGATGTGGTACGTCCCGCCCCACAAGGCGCCCAACTCGCCGACCACGATCACCCTCACCTTCGAGAACGGCCTGCCCGTCGCGCTCGACGGCACCTCGATGCCGCTGCCGGACCTCATCGCGGCGCTGAACGAGATCGGCGGGGCCAACGGCATTGGGAAGATCGACATCTTCGAAGACGGCATCATGGATCTGAAGTCCCGCGAGATCTATGAAGCGCCGGGTGCGAAGATCATCCTGGCCGTCCACCGCGACATCGAGAGCGCCGTGCTGACCAAGCAGGAGCTCCAGTTCAAGAAGCTAGTCGAACAGACCTGGGCCTCGATGGTCTACCACGGCGAGTGGTTCCACCCGCTGCGCAGCGCGTTGGACGCCTTCATCGCCGAGACGCAGCACGTCGTGCGCGGCACCTGGACGGTCTCGCTCTACAAGGGCACCATCGAGATCGTCAAGCGGGACACCCCGGCCTCCCTGTTCCGCCCGGAGATCCGCTCGATCGCCAGCAGCGGGTTCAACCAGCAACTCTGCGGTCCGGCCGCGCTGATCCGCGGCCTGCCGTTCGAAGTGCTGGCCCTGCGCCAGCAGACGCTCGCGGCGGAGGGGTAGAAACGCCGAGGGCCCCTCACCCCCCGGCCCCCTCTCCCACAAGGGGCGAGGGGGAGACCAAGAGCTACGCACCGCGTACCCGTTCCCCCTCTCCCCTTTGTGGGAGAGGGGGTTAGGGGGTGAGGGGTTCTCACCCGCACCACGAAAGGACACCGCATGGCCACCAAGCTCTGGGACAAGGGGTACGACCTCAATCCCGAGATCGAGGCGTTCGAGGTCGGGGATGATGTCGTCTACGACAACCGGCTGATCCTGGCCGACGTCCTCGGGTCGATCGCTCACGCGGCCGGGCTGACGAAGGTCGGCCTGCTGACCCGCGACGAGTTCGCCGCGCTCCGCTCCGCGCTGGCCGCCATCGCAGAGGAAGCGGCCGCCGGGACATTTCGGGTCGAGCCGGGTGACGAGGATGTCCACACCAAGATCGAGCACGCGCTGACCGCCCGCACCGGAGAGCCGGGCAAGAAGATCCACACCGCCCGCTCTCGCAACGATCAGGTGATCGTGGATCTCCGGCTCTTCCTGAAGCAGGAGGCCCCGCGCGTCGAGCGGGCGATCCTCGACTGTGCCGACGCGCTTCTTTCCCTGGCCGAGCGCCACCGGCTGACGCCCATGCCCGGGTACACCCACATGCAGCGCGCCATGCTCTCATCGGTCGGGGTCTGGGCCGGGGCCTACCTTGAAGCGCTGCTCGACGACCTCACGCTCCTCG
The DNA here is from genome assembly GCF_000024985.1 of Sphaerobacter thermophilus DSM 20745. Taxonomy (NCBI): domain Bacteria; kingdom Pseudomonadati; phylum Thermomicrobiota; class Thermomicrobia; order Sphaerobacterales; family Sphaerobacteraceae; genus Sphaerobacter; species Sphaerobacter thermophilus. The sequence goes on along the minus strand of NC_013523.1, from coordinate 230,795 downwards.
ACGCGGCGCTCGACCTGAACGATCAGTGCCCCCTCGGCTCGGCCGCGAGCTACGGCGTACCGTTCCCGATCGACCGGCGCTACGTGTCAGACCTCCTCGGCTTCCGCGCCCCACAGCGCAACGTACTCTACGCCCAGAACGCACGCGGCAAGTTCGAAGCGGCGGTCGTGCAGGCGCTCAGCCAGGTCATGCTCGACCTCTCCAAACTGGCACAGGACATCCTGCTCTTCACCACCGCCGAGTTCGGCTTCTTTACCATCGGCGCGGAGTTCACCACCGGCAGCAGCATCATGCCGCAGAAGAAGAATCTGGGCGCGATGGAGATGCTGCGCGCTAAGGGGAGCGTCATGCTCGCCTACCAGCAGCAGATCATGACCGTGCTCGCCGGGCTCCCCTCCGGCTACAACATGGACTATCAGGAAACCAAGCGCCCCTTCATCGACGCGCTCGACCTCACTGCCCGCGCCGCCCGCGTCGCCGCGCTCACCGTGCGCAACCTGGAGCCGAACGAGCAGGCCCTGCTGGCTGCCTGCACCCCCGACCTGTTCGCCACTGACGCCGCCTACGAGCTCGTGGCCGAGGGTGTCCCCTTCCGCGACGCCTATCGCCGGGTCGGCACCGCCCTCGAGACCGTCCCGCCGATGGATCCCCATGAGCAGCTTGCGAAGCGCACCCATCTGGGCACGGCCGGCGACCTCGGGCTGGAGGAGAGCGCCCGCCAGATCGCCGCCCGCCGGGAGCGCGCTGCAGCCCGTGCTGCCGCATTCGAGGCAATGGCCGAGCGCCTCCTGGCCGGACCTATCCCCGGTCTCGACTGATCTCTGCCTCTAAGTCCATGCCCCGGCCGGAGAGCGGCGAGACCGGCACAGTCGCTCTCCGGCAATCCACCTCTTCGGCACATTCCTGAACGTTCAGCAGCCGATCGCGTGAGGAGGTTGACTCGGAGGCGACGCATTGTTATGCTCTGGCCACGGATTACACTCGTTGCCACTGGCCGGGGTATGCGTGGGGACAGCGCCCGGCCGAGAACGTGGCGACGGGGAAACCGGGGAAAGGGAAGGGATTGATCATGCCTCGCCGCCTCGATGAGAGGCCGGGCGCTCATGCGTCCGAGTCCGTTCAAAGCAGACCTCTTGCTCCGCAACCACAACCGCGCTTCGGTTGGCGTCCCGACTGGGAGACGCCTCAGGCACACACGACACCGCACACGACGCACACCGCACCGCACACTCGCGTCGCGGTAGCGCCGCTCGACGACGACCCGCTTGAGCGGTGGCTGCGCGAACCCGAGTACTGGGTACCGCCGGCGCCGAGCATGGCTGATCTGGCAGCCTACCGTCGGGGTCGCCGCGCGCAGTCGGCACTGGTGGCCGCCGCGGTCGCCGCGGTGGCGACCGCCGGTGTCGTCGGTGGTGCGTCAGCCGCCACCGCTCGTACAACCTCCGAAAACACCGACCAGTTCCCGATCATCAACGCCGCCACGGTCAGCCAGGCCGCGACCAGTGAGCACACCGGCGAGTTCACCGGCGTGGGTGGTCCGGGTGCCGGGCTCACGCATGTCGTGGAGCCGGGGGATACGCTCTTCAAGATCGCCCAGCGCTACGGCGTGCCCCTCCACGAGGTCATCGCGGCCAACGACTTCCCCAACCCCGACCTCATCTACCCGGGGCAGCACGTCAACATCCCCGGTGAGGACGCCGAGGGCGGGGTCGGCGGTGGCCTGACCGTCGAGGTGAAACCCGGCGACACGGTGTTCCTCCTCGCCCAGCGCTACGGCGTGTCGATGGAGAGCATCATCGCCGCGAACAAGCTGGCCAATCCGCACCTGATCTATCCGGGCGACGTGCTGACCATCCCCGGCGCGAGCGCGCCGGCCGAGGAGCCCGCACACGAGGCCGCGCCAGCCCAGGAGCCCGCACAGGAGGCCGCGCCGGCCCAGGAGGCCCCGGCGCCGCAACCCGCGCAGGCCGAGCCGGAGCCGGCCCCCGCGGCGCAGCAGTCGAGCACCGGGTTCATCTGGCCTGCTCGTGGCACCATCACCCAGCGGTTCGGCCCGAGCCGACTCTGGCTGGAGCCGGCCTACCAGGGCTATGCCCACTTCCACCAGGGACTCGACATCGCCAACGTTGCCGGCACGCCCATCGCCGCCGCCGCCAGCGGCACCGTGACCTTCGCCGGCTGGCACGGCTCCGGTTACGGCTTCATGGTGCAGATCGACCACGGCAACGGGCTGTCGACCCTGTACGCCCACATGGCGTCGCAGCCGTGGGTCAGCGTCGGGCAGTGGGTCGAGCAGGGCCAGCACATCGGCCCGATCGGGAGCACCGGCGCCTCGACCGGCCCGCACCTCCACTTCGCCGTCCAGCGGAACGGCGTCTGGGAGAACCCGGAACACTACCTCCCGTAGCAAGCACAGCGGAGCGCCGGCCTTGGGCCGGCGCTCCTGCTCATCCGGACTCCCCCCTCAGTAGCTCCGCAACTCCCGCGGGCGAGCCACCACGGCCCCGCTCATGAATACAGGTCGACACGCTGGCATGTCATCCTGAGCCATCCTGCGCGCTCAGGATGACACGAAAACGAACACAGCGGTGACACGAAAAAACGCAGCCTGACACGACAACACGCGCAGGATACAACGCAAACAAGCGATCACCCGCATTCGGTATCAGCGCCTGCGTGCGCCCCGGCTCACGACGCCCCACGCTGCAGGTGTCCCCGTACCGAGTACGCCTCACGCAGGCACAGAAAACCGGGTGGGCACGCGCCCACCCGGTGGTTGATCGAGGTCGCGTTGCGATCCGGGACTAGCCCGTGACCTTCAGCGTGCCCTCCATGCCGGACTCGCGGTGGCCGGCGACGGTGCACCAGATCTCGTACTCGCCCGGCTCGTTGATCGTCACGGTGAACGTGGCCGACTCGCCCGGGCCGACCAGTTCCGAGGTCTGCGGGTTGCCCGGGATCTCGATGTGCATGTCGTGGTCGACGGTGCCGTCGTTGACCAGGTTGAACGTGATCTCACCGGTCTGGGCCTCGATGGTAGCAGGCTCGAACTTGAACTCGGTCATGTTGACCGTGATCGCCCCGGCCGGCGCGCCGTCGCCGCCGCCGTTGCCCCCGTTGTCGTCTCCACCTCCACATGCCGCCAGAGCGAGCATCAGCAGCGCCGCTGCTGCCACCAGCACCGTCACTCTAGCGATGCCGCGGGACCATACCTTCACAAGAGCCTCCCTTCTCTGACCCGACCTCTACCGGGCCAGAATCATACCTCTCGCCAGGTTGGGTTCCGGGCCCTATGCCCGGATAACTATAACCTGAACTCGCTCCAATTGCAGCCTCAATGCCACAAATTCGGGGATTACGCCCCAGCTTCGCCCCACGTCCGGCCGCCGTCGCTGCTCCAGTAGAAGTAACCCTCCTGATCGACCACGGCCACCTGCTCCGGCCCGTCGGCGCTGACGGCAACCGCCATCACCACCCCTTCGGGCGTCAGCGGCAGCCGTTCCCAGGTTCCGTCCGCCGAGCGGACCCAGACGCCATCGTCGGTGCCGGCATAGAGCACGCCCGGAGTGGTGATGCTCGCCGCGAGCGACATGATCATCGCGCCGGGGCCGGGGACAATCTCCCACGTCTTGCCACCGTCGCGGCTCTCGGCGACCACGTCGTCGACGGCCGCGTAGACATGCAGCGGGTCGTCCGGCGCGACCGCCAGCGGCAACATCCCCGCCACGTCGCCCGGCGGCAGCGGGATTTGTTCCCAGGTCAGCCCGCCATCCGCGCTGGTGAACAGCGCGAACACCCCGACGGCGAAGGTGTAGAGCCGGAGCGGGTCCGACGGGGCGACGGCGAAGCCGTGCAGGTCGTAGTCGAGCAGGTTCGTGGCCGGCTGCTCCCAGGTGGCACCTCCGTCGCGGCTGAAGACGAACAGACCGTGGCCCGCCAGATAGCGATGCCGTGGGTCGCTCACGGGGATACCGAGTTGCATCACGTCGACATCGCGCACCACCGTATCCTGCCACGTCTTGCCACCATCCCGGCTCATCTTCATCCCCTGATGGTGGCCGAAGTACAGGGTTTGCGAGTCGGTCGGATCGAACGCCAGAGAGTGGAAGTCGAGCGTATCGAACCGGTAGAGCGCGACACTGTCGCCGCGACCAGCGAACCACCACGCCGCTCCGGCGATCACTAAGAGCAGAACCGCTGCCACCGCGCTCCAGCGGAGCCAGCGCTGCCCCTGCGTGTTCGCGCGGCGTCCCGCCGCCTGACGCCGCGCCGCACGCGCCACGGTCCCCGTTGCCTGGCCAGTGCGTCCTTCTCGCTTGGACATCCGGGTATCCGACTCCCTCCTCCCAGCAGGCCGACACCGCCCGGCGGCGCTGGCCCGCAGACCGGCGCGAATCATAGCATCCCGCCCGCATCAACACCCCGCCCAAACGGGTGGGGTCGGGACAGGGGGTGCTGTCTCCAGTTTGCCACACCTCAGGGGTGCCGGCATCATGCCGGCTGTTGCGCGGCTACGGCCCGCCGCCCGTGGAGTTGAGGACCTGGCCGGTAACCCAGCGGGCATCGTCGGTCGCCAGCCAGGCGATCAGGCGGGCGGCGTCGTCCGGCTGACCCCAGCGTCCCATCGGCTCCCGGGCCAGCACGGCGGCGTACGTCTCCGGATCGGCGTAACCGGTGTCGGTCGCGCCGGGATTCACGGTGTTGACGGTGATGCCCCGCGGGGCGAGGTGCGCCGCCAGGCTTTGGGTGAGCTGATGGAGCGCACCCTTCGAGGCGATGTAGGCCAGCTCGCCGGGCATCGGGCCAAGGTGCTGCCCGGAGGTCATCAGGATGACGCGGCCTCCCGGCCGGGAATCGTCGTGCCGGGCGGCCCATGCCTGCACTAGCAACAGCGTCGCACGCACGTTGACCTGGAAGTGCTGATCGATCTGCTCGGCGGTCAGATCCTCCAGCCCGCCCATGCGGCTGTAGGCATGGTTGGCGACCAGGATGTCGACGTGGCCGAGGGCGTCGAACGCAGCCGCGACGACGCGCTCTGGAGCTGCGGGATCGGTGAAGTCCGCCGAGACGTGCTCGATGCGCCGCCCGGTCCCGCGCAGGTCGCTGAGGACCGCATCAATCCCGCCGGGGTCGGCACCCCAGGGACTCGCGGCGTCGTACGGAACCCAGGACTGGACACAGAGGTCGGCGCCGAGCTGGGCCAGGCGCATCGCGATGGCGTAGCCGATCCCGGCCCTGCGGCTGACGCCGGTAACAAGGGCCACGCGCCCGGCCAGGGGATTCGGCCGCCCGATCGCCAGTGGCTCCATGGGCAGCTCCTCTCATTAACCCGAAGAGCACGGGCGTCCGAGTCCGACCCCCGCGACCGGAGGAACGCCGGGATCGTGCCGGCTTGTGTTCTCTGGTTGTGCGGGGAACGACGGGGCCGGGCAAGGACGCCCGCGCTCCTGCGGGCAGGGCAGCGGCGGTCAGGAATTCTCCGTCGGCTTGGGGACCAGCCCCTGGGAAATGGCGAACAGCACCGCCTGCGTCCGGTCGCGTACGCCGATCTTCTGGAAGAGCGCCGAGAGGTTGTTCTTGACCGTGCTCTCGGCGAGCTGGAGTTGTTCGGCGATCTGCCGGTTGTTGTAGCCGTTGGCGAGCAGGCGAAGCAGCGTCAACTCCCGCTGCGTGAGCTGCTGGCGAGTGTTCGTCGGGGTCTTGGTGAGCAGTCGCTGGTACTCCCGCATCAGCGCCGGGGCCAGGGCAGGGTCGATGGTCGATCCGCCGCTGGCGGCCACGTGGATCGCCTCGATGACCTCCTCCGACCGGCTGTTCTTGAGCAGGTAGCTCTTCGCACCGGCCCGGATCGCGTGGATGGCATACTCGTCGTCCTGGTACATCGTCAGGACCACGACCGCCGTCCGCGGATAGTGCTTGACGATGAACTCAGTCGCCCGTATCCCATCCATCCGCGGCATGTTGATATCCATCAACACCACGTCGGGATCGAGATTGGCGACCAGCTCGATAGCCTGCTGCCCATCGGCCGCCTCCCCGACGATCTCCACGGACGGCACCGTCTCGAGTAACTGGCGGAGCCCCTCACGGAAGAGATCGTGGTCGTCGGCCACCACGACGCGAACCCGCTCACCGCTCACTGAGACCCTCCTCCTGGCGCTCTGCCCACTGACGCAGAGGGATGACCGCTTGGACTCGCGTCCCCCGACCGGACGACGAGACAATCTCCAAGGAGCCGCCCATATCTTCCGCCAGCTCACGCATCTGCTCTAAGCCGAAGTGCCCCTCGGACGGCTCCGGCCCGCGCTCCATGCCCACACCGTCGTCAGCCACCAACACGTGCAGGTCGTCCGCTTGCCGCTGTACCTCGACGCGCACGCTTGCCGCGTTGGCATGCTTCCGGATGTTCTGCAGCGCCTCACGCACGATCCCCACCACCGCGCGCTCGACCTCCGGCGCCAGCCGCACGCCGCTCAACTCGTCCAGAGCGAGCGCGACTTCGGGCTGCGACGTCTCCGTCGCCACCATGCGCGACGCCAGTTCACGGAGCTGGCCGGTGAGGCCACGGGCCGGCGGACGCGGCCGGCGCAGGTCGCCGATCGTCTCGCGCAGCGCGGCAATCGAGCGGTTGATCTGCTCGGTGATCTGCAGCGCCTCGTCCTGCGCCCGCGCCGGATCCTGGGGGATGATGCGCGCCATCATCTCCAGCTTGAGCCGGAGGTAGGCGAGATCCTGAACGATCCCATCGTGCAGCTCGCGGCCGATCCGGCGGCGCTCCTGCTCGACCGCCTCCTGGGTCTCAGCCGCCTGGTCCAGATCAGCCACGCGCTGGCGGAGCACGATGGTCTGCATACACTGGGCCGTAATTGCCGCGATCGCGGCGAGAACTACCACATCCTCCGGGGCGTAGGGGAAGATGTCGCCGTCCCGACGCTCGACCGCCAGTGCCCCGATCAACTCCTCGCCGATCAGCATCGGCACGACAAGGCAGGAACTGAAGCCGGGCGGGACGAACGGCCGCGCGAACTCGGCCGCCGAATGCCCCAGCCGATGGGCCGCGATCCAGCGCTGGTGGACGAGCGCCCCGAGCTCATCGCCCGACAGCGGCGACACCTCGGCCTGGCTGGCCCGCCACTGGCGCACCAATACGAGTGTGCCCCGCGCGTCCCGCTGGTAGATCCAGGCCGCGATGGTGCCGGGGACGCGCGCCAGCATCGTGGATGCCTGCTCGAACAGCTCGGGGATCGTCGAAGCCTCGAGCAACCGCGCCTGCAACTCGAACGGGTAGACCAGCCCGGCTCCGGCGGACGGCCGTAGCGGTGCGACGGTGGCGCGCACGGCCGGCGCCTGAGCAGTGGTGCTAGTGGGATGAACCGGTTGCTTGAGAGTCACGCACTACTCCGTTGCGGTAGAACGATCTGGATCGTCGAGCCCCCACCGTTGCGGCTGGCGAGCCGGACCTGCCCCCCAGCCAGCGCCGCGCGCTCCTGCAGCGTGAGCAGGTTCACCCGCGCATCCGACGGCTGCTGATTGCCGACCGCCGCGCCGATCAGCACCGGCTCGGCCAGGTCCGTCGGCTCCATCGCCTGCCCGTCGTCGGCGATGGTGATGACCACCTTGCCCTCGCGCTCCCGGATGCGCACCACCACCCGGCTCACGCCGGGACGCTGCCGCACATGCTCCAGCGCCTCCTGGACCATCCGGTAGACAATCGTCTCCTGCTCGCTCTCCAGCCGGTCGGCCATCTCGATGTCCAGGGTGGCGCGGATCCCGGTCTCCTGCTCGATCTGCGAGAAGTACTCCTGGATGGCGGGACCAAGCCCCAAGATGTCAAGCGTCGACGGGCGAATCTGGAAGATCAGCCGGCGCAGCCGGTCGATGTTCTCCGCCAGGTTCTCCCGCACGCCCAGCAGCTCCTCGCGCGTCTCCTCGGGTGGCATCTCCGTCACGCGCCGACTGGTGAGATCGATGCGGTAGAGACAGCTCGCCAGGCCCTGGAGCGTGTCGTTGTGGATGTCGTCGACGAGCATCTTGCGCTCCTGCTCCTGGCGACTCAGCATTTGGTCAAGCAGGTAGCCGCGCAGCTCCCCACGCTGCTGGACCATCATATAGAGCCGCGCGTTCTCGATGGCCACCGCCGTCTGCATCCCAACCGTCACCAACAGGTTCACATCGTGGTGCGTATAGGCACCCCGCGCGTCGCTCTGGGCCGAGAGGACGCCGATCGCTCGCTGTCCCACCCGGAGCGGCACGGCGATCATCGACTGGCCGGTGGACACATCCGGCAGCGGCGGGAACCAGACGGTCCGATCCTTCGGGTGGCGAGCGTTCACCACCACCCGCCGCTGCTCCTTGACGACCCAGCTCAGCGGGTCGTGGCCGAGCGGCACGGTCACCGTCTCCGGCGCCAGTTGCTGGTCCACCGCATAGCGGTACTCCAGCGAGGCACCGTCGGGCAGCAACAAGCCGAGGCAGAACCGCTGGGCGTCGATGACCGAGCTGACGTGGTGGTGGAGCTGGCGGAACAGCCCGTCGAGGTCGCTGAGTGTGGCCAGATCGAGCCCGATCTCGTTCAACAGCGCCAGGCTCTCCGAGGTCCGCTTGACATCCTCGTAGAGCAGCGCGTTCTCCAGCACCACGGACGCCTGCTCGGCGGTGTTGCGGACGATGATCAGCTCCTGCTCGGTCACGCGGTGGTCGGGCCGGGTGTAGTCGAGCATGAGTGCGCCGAGCACGCGGTCTTCGCGCCCACGCAGCGGCACCAGAATCGCCGAGCGGATGCCGAGCGCCCGGCTCGTCTCCGCCGGGAGCACCGGGCTCCGCTGCGCATCCTCGATCACCACCGGGTCCGGACCTGCCAGTGCCTCGGTCAGGCTGGGGAGGCGTGCTGCAGAGAACAGCGCCGCCTTGAGCGCGTCCATCAGATGCGACTCCAGCCCGCTGACCGCAACCGGGGTGAACTCCCGCTTGGGCTCCTGCCAGAGCAGGCCGTAGCACCGGTCGCACCCGGTGATCCCCCGGATCGACTCCACCATGCTCTGCAGCGTCTCGGCCGCGGTGGAGAGGTACTGGATGGACTGCTGGAACTCGTAGCTGGCCTCCAGCACGGCGAGCCGCTCGCGGTCCTCCCCGGCCGGGGAGCCGGCAACGGCGCTGGCGATCAGGCCCGCGAGCACGGTCCCGGCCGCGCGGTCATCGACGCTGAACGGTACGTCCTCGACGCGCCCGAGGTCGAGCCGGCCTACCAGCCGGCCCCGGTGGTGGAGCGGCAGCACCAGCAGGTGGATGATGCGCAGCTCCGCCATCTCGTTGAACTCCGCCGACGTCATCAGCGGCGGCTTGCCACCGCGGAGATCGAATGCGGCCAGCGAGCCAGGCCAGAGCGCGCGAAAGGGCTCGGTAACCACCGAGAACGACCCCAGCAGCCCGGCCACCCGGTGGGGCGCGACCCCGTGGACCCCGGAGACGACCAGCCCCTCCCCGTCCAGGTTGGTCAACCGCACCAGCGCCAGATCGGCCTCCAGTGCCACCACCGACTGCTCGGCCAGCGCGGCCATCAGGTCCGGCAGTGGCAGGTCGGCCTTCATCTTGGCCGACACCTCTTGCAGCGCCGCGAGGAAGGTTGTCACCCGCGCGTCGTCAGCAGCCGACCGCGCGGGTGTGGAGCCACCGCGAAGCCGTCGTACCAGGCTGGGGATGAAACCGGAACGCAGCACGCTATCCTTACTCATGGTAAGCTGTCTGCTCCCTCCGGGGTGCCGGCGTCACGACATCCTGTCGCCGTGACCGCTCGGGGGCGCCTGTACGGTAGGAGCGTAATGTCCCACCTCGGATGATAGCGGACGGCGCTTTCGATGGCTCGCGAGGAGTACGCCCATTAGTACCGTCTTTTCCGGCCGTTCATCCAGGTGCCTGTGATGTTCGTACAGGAGCGCGCCGGTCGATCGCACAGCGGGAGTCGGGATTCATGCACGACGAGTGGGAGCAGCAGTCCTTCGGAACCGTGGAGTTGACATTCCTCGGGACGGGAACCTCCAACGGCATCCCGATCATCGGCTGCTCCTGTCCGGTCTGCACGTCGGACGACCCCCGCGATCGGCGCAGCCGTACTTCCGCCGTCGTGCGCTTCCACGGCTATCACGTCCTGATCGACACGGCGACGGAGCTACGGCTGCAGGCCCTAGCCGTCGGGTTGCGGCGGGTCGATGCGGTCCTCTTCACCCACGCCCACGCCGACCACGTCGGCGGCTTCGACGACCTGCGCCGCTTCAATGAGCTCGCCCAGCGCCACCTGCCGGTCTACGCGCACGTCGACACCGCCGCCACCCTGCGCGAGCGCTTCGCCTATGCCTTCGTCGACCAGTTCCCGTTCTACGGGGGGAAGCCCGACCTGACGCTCCACGAGTTTACCGGAGGATTCTCCCTGTTCGGGCATCGTATCCAGCCGATTCCGGTCTGGCACGGCCGCTGGCTGGTACACGGCTTCCGCTTCGGCCCGCTCGTCTACGTCACCGACGCGAAGACCATCCCCCCGGCCTCGCTCGAGATAATGCGCGGCGCCGACATCCTGGTCATCAACGCGCTGCGCCATCGGCCACACCCGACCCATCTGAGCATCGACGAGGCACTGGCGGTCATCGAGGAGGTGGCGCCGCGCCGCGCCTACCTGGTCCACATGACGCACGACGTGTCGCACGCCGCCACCAGCGCGCTCCTCCCGCCGCACGTCGAGCTGGCGTACGACGGGCTGACCGTCCGAACCGGGGACGAATGAGCGCCCGACACCCGTCTGCTACCATAGGCCGCAGCGATCCGGTGTGGCGTTCAGTGACCGGGAGGAATCGATGTCCGACGCGACGGTACAGCAGCTTGGCCCCGGGCTCTGGGTCATCGACCACCACTTCCTCGGCGTCCCGGGAGTCATTGCTTCCTACCTGCTGGCCGGTGACGACGGCCTGACGCTGATCGAGACGGGCGCGACGAGCACCCTCGAGACGCTGCTGGCCGGTATCCGAGCCGCCGGCTTCACCCCGGACCAGATCACCCAGATCGCCGTCACACACATCCACCTGGACCACGCCGGAGCATCCGGCGTGCTGCTGCGGCAGATCCCGCACGCGCAACTCCTGGTGCACCCCAACGGGGCACAGCACATGATCGACCCCTCGCGGCTGCTCGCCAGCGCCGCCCGCCTCTACGGCGACGACATGGACCGCCTCTGGGGCGAGGTGATCCCGGTCCCGGCCGACCGCGTGCGGGTGCTGCAGGACGGCGAGACGTTCCGCGCCGGTGGGCGGGAGCTGACGGCGCTCGACACGCCCGGCCACGCCAACCACCACTTCGCCTACTACGACGCAGCCAATGGCGACGTCTTCACCGGCGACGTCGGCGGTGTCCGGCTCGACCGCGCGCCCTACGTCCGGCCCCCAACGGTGCCGCCGGAGTTCGACCCCGCCGCCTGGCGCGCCAGCATCGCCCGGCTGCGAGCCCTGCGCCCGCGCCGCCTGCTGCCAACCCACTTCGGGGCCTACGACGATCCCGACTGGCACCTCGACGATCTGCTCTACCGGCTCGGCGAGTGGGTCGGCTGGGCCGAGGCGCGCCTGACGGACGGCGCGGACCAGGAGGCCGCCCTGGCTGAACTGCGCGAGCGCGGCGACGCCGAGATCATGGCACTCGACGGCGGGGCCGACCTGCTGAAGCCGTACGAAATCGCCACCGCCTACGCTGTCTCGCTCGCCGGCCTTGCCCGCTACGTCCGAAAGCGCCGCGAAGCGCAGGCGCAGTCCCAGGCGTAGGCGCCTGTTCGCTCCGGTCACTACGATTGCCCTGCCTGCCCACCGCGCCGTCACGCTCAGCCGGGTCGGCACTGGCCGGTGGCGTCTGTGGCGTATACTGTCCGTACCATCAGCAGGCGGCGACGATCAGCCCGGTGGACCGACCCGGTGGGGAGGACGTGACATGAGCCGACCGCGAGGCAGCGACGGACAAGCCACACCGCCGTCCCGCTCATTCGACCCGCGGCCGCACCTGCGGCGCATCCGCGTGCGCGGCCAGGAGGCGGAATATCTCGACGTGAAGTGGCGGCTCGCATGGCTGCGCACCGAGCATCCAGATGCCCGGATCACCACCGAGCATGTCACGCTGAGCGATTCGCTGGCGGTCTTCCGCGCGCTGGTCGAGATCCCGGGCGGTGGCGCCGCCACCGGCTACGGCAGCGAGACGCGCGACGACTGGGAGGACTTCATCGAGAAGGCCGAAACCAAGGCCATCGGCCGCGCGCTGGCCGCGCTGGGCTACGGCACCCAGTTCGCCCTCGACTTCGACCTGGAGGAGGACTCGACCGGTAGCCCGCAGCCGCTGGCCGACGCCCCGGTCGAGCACCAACCCCCGGCCACGCCCACCGAGCCGTCGCGCCGCCCGCGGCCACGTCTCGTGCCGCCACCCGAGACCGTCCAACCCCAGCCGGAGGCAACGCGCACGACCGAGCCGCCCGCACCGGCACCAGCACCCGCGCCCGAACCGGAGCCGGCCTCGGAACCCGCCCGCACCCGCGAGCCTTCCCCGGAGCCGGGACGACCTGACCGCAACTGGACGAGCTTCTGGACGGAAGTTCGCCGCCTTGGGTACAAGAACAAGGCGGAGCTGGAGCAGTTCCTGGGGCGCAGCATCGACACCGCCAGCACCCCGCCCGACGAAATCTGGGCCGAGCTCATGGCCCACCGCCGCCGGCGGGGCCTGGAGGAGTGATGCGTGATGCGTCCTTCTCCTCTCCCCTGGTGGGAGAGTGGGACGGGGGTGAGGGGGACGGATGACGCATGACGGATGACGTATGACGTCCCCGGAGGTCGCCGATGTACGCCCGCATGATGCAGGCACTGATCAAGCCGGATATGCTCGACACCGCCGCCGCGATCAGCCGGGACGGCGTGCTCCCCGCGGCGCACCAGCAGCCGGGCTTCAAGGGCCTGATCGTGCTGACCGACCCCGCGACAGCCAAGATGGTCACCATCACCCTCTGGACCACGGAAGCGATGATGCGCGCGGGCGAGGCGAGCGACTACCTGGAACAGCAGCTCGCCCGCATGGCATCGGCGCTGGCCGCGCCGCCGACGCAAGAGGCGCTCGCAGTCCGCGCCCTGGAGGCCGCGCATCCCAACGCGATGCAGGCGCGCCTGCTCTCGTACCAGGTCAACCCGCTGCTCCTCGACGACTTCGTGGGGACCTTCCGCGACGAAGTTCTTCCCGCCGCGCGCCGCGAGCGCGGCTTCGGCACCGGCCTGCTGCTGATCAACCCCACCGCTGCCCGCGCCATCTCCCTCACACTCTGGGACAGCGAGGCCGACCTCGAGGGTGGCCAGATCAGCGGCGACCTCCGTGCCCGCCTCTCGCACCTCTCCCGCCTCCTCATCAACCCCCCGGTGCGCGAGACCTTCCACGTGGATGTACTTGAGATCCTGCCGTGAGATGTGATACGTCACCCGTCATGCGTCATACGTCATTCTCCCTTCTCCCCTGGTGAGCTCCGTCCGAGAGGGGCCGGGTGAGGGGACGATTGACGCACGACGAGTGACGTCTGACGTTTGACGAAGGAGGACCAATGCGAGTTCTGATCTCGGCCGATATGGAGGGGACCGCCGGAGTGGCGATCTGGGAACAAGTCACGCCGCCCGACCTGGCGCGCCGTCCGGCGCCGGCCGAGTACGAGTGGGCGCGCACGCTCATGGTCAACGAGGTGAACGCCGCGATTCAGGGTGCCCGCGCCGCCGGGGCAACCGAGGTGATCGTCAACGACTCCCACGACGGCATGCGCAACCTGCGGCCCGGCGACCTCAGCCCCGACGCCTGGCTCATCTCCGGCAACCGCAAGCCGTTCGGCATGATGTGCGGCATCGACCAGGGGATCGACGCGGTGATGTTCACCGGCTACCACGCACGCGCCGGGACCCCGAACGGCGTCCTGGCCCATACCTGGACACTCTGGGTGCGCGACGTGCGCTTCGGCGACACCCCGGTCGGAGAGTACGGGTTGAACGCCGCGGTGGCCGGGCACTTCGGTGTGCCGGTCGTCATGGTCGCGGGCGACGAGATGGCGGTCCGGCAGACTCAGGAACTCCTGGGCGACGAGGTGGTCGGCGTGATCGTCAAGTACGGCGTTGGGACCACGTCGGCCCGGCACATGCACCCATCCCGCGCCTGTCAGGCCATCGCCGAGGGCGCAGCCGAGGGACTGCGCCGCAAGGACCGCATCCGCCCCTACACGCCGAACTATCCGCTGCCGGTGACGATCACGCTTGACAACGCCGAGGCGGTCGACCTGGCGCTGCTTGTCCCCGGCACCGAACGCGTGGGCGACACCTCGCTCCAGTACATCGCCGAAGACGGCGTGGACTTGATCCGGCGCTGGCAACTCATCATCGCTGCCGCCTCCGGCGCCGCGCGCTAGGCGCGCAACCGGAGCGGAGCATCTCCCTGAATCGGCGTCCATTGCCATCGTGTACTGGGAGCACGGCCCGGTCGCCTCGGGCCGTGCTCCCATGCACGCCGTAACCGCAATAGCCGATCACAGGCACAACTGTCTTGCTTCGGGATCTTGTGGCTCCGCACGCCCGGTATGCTATCGTGCACGCTGGGACCCCGGCTGGAGCGAACGTCGGCCCCGCCGCACGGCGCGCCCGCCGTGCCGGTCAGGTTTGTCGTGCGACCGGAGAAGGAGAGGATGTGACGCGCGACCAGTGCCAGCGTGCGTGAACAACGTTTCTGGTCTTGCTCCTTGCGACCGACCTGCTGTTCATCGGCCTGCACAGCCTCCACGTCTTCACTCGTTTCCTGCCCGATATGTACTTCAACATCGCCTACGACCGCGGCGCGGCCGAGCCCTTCCAGGTTGCCAAGGAATACTGGATCGCGCTGCTGATGATCTGGCTGGCCTGGTCGCGCTTCTCGGTGTCATACCTCTCCTGGGCGGTCGTCTTCGGGTACATCGCATTCGATGACCTGATTATGGTGCACGAGAAGCTGGGGGAGCGTATCGCCCACGAGCGCGGTTTCACCGCAATGTTCGGCCTACGCGACATCGACTTCGGCGAGATGACGGTCTACGCCCTGGCGGCGGCGGTCCTGCTCCCACTGCTCGCGCTCGCCTATGCCCGGGGCAATGCCGCCTTCCGAAGGATGAGCCGCCACCTCGTCGGGTTCCTGGTGCTGTTCGCCTTCTTCGGCGGCGTGGTCGATATGGTGCATATCCTGATCACACATCCCACGGTCAACGAGATCGTCGGCATGGTGGAGGATGGCGGGGAGATGCTGACCATAACCGCCACTGCGGGCTACGTGCTCCGGGAGGTTCTCCTGGTGAAGGTCGAGCCGGCCGCGGCCGACGTACAGCCCCAGCCCTGATCGCTCAGCCGGTAACCGGGCGAGAAGCTCCCA
Source organism: Sphaerobacter thermophilus DSM 20745 (assembly GCF_000024985.1). NCBI lineage: Bacteria > Pseudomonadati > Thermomicrobiota > Thermomicrobia > Sphaerobacterales > Sphaerobacteraceae > Sphaerobacter > Sphaerobacter thermophilus. The sequence goes on along the minus strand of NC_013523.1, from coordinate 215,363 downwards.
CAGGCCGCGCCTGCCGGGCGACGGTCCAGAGGCGAAGCTGGGCCGGGACCAGTGGCAGGGCGTGACGGGTTCCCCAGCCCAGGAGGCGCAGCGCCCGCTCGTCCCGCTCCGTCCAGCGCAACCCGTATCCATCACGGATCGCGGGTGGCAACGTCCCGATGGTCACCAGCCGGGTCACCATTCCACCCGGGCGCAGTGGGAGCGGCGCGTCGGGCCAAAGGATCTGCTTGCTGAGGCGGCGCGCGGTGTCCGTTACGTAGATCGTGCCGCTAGCGAGCATCTCCTGCAGGTAAGCGTCGACCTCGGCGCGGCTGCGGGGGAAGTAGCCCTCCGGCGCCCCGAGCACCGACTCCATCACATGCGCCCCGAAGCAGTAGATGTCCTCTTCCTCCGGGGTCAGCGGCGCGACGAAGCGCCGGTAGGTCAGGAGGAACGAGTCGAGCAGGGTGGCGTGGACCCAGCGGAGCAGTTCGGGATCGTGCGCCGAGTAGGGCGTCCCCGCCGGGAAAGCCGGGGTACCCTCGCGGAGCGTGCCCTGGACTCGATCGTGGGTCGCGTTGATGCGGCGCGCCGCGCGCGGCGCGTCCGGGGTCTCAAAGGTCAGGGCCAGCATGGCATCGAGCGTCCGCCGCAGCCGGTGCAAGCCACCGTAGCGCTCGCGGTGGAAGCGACTGTGGTCGTCGACCCCGGCAGCGACCAACGGATGAGCTAGCTGCATCAGGATCGCGCGTCCCCAGCCGAGCAGCAGCACTCGCTCGGCGTTGACACGCCGCACGACGCGGGCTGCATCGTCGAGCGAGACGGAGGCCGTGTGCGCGGTCATCGCGTGTCCGTTCTAGGCCGACGGGGCTGGTCGTTCGGCGTTGGCGAAGCGGTCGAGCCGGAACAGGCCGATGTCGTGGCGCGTCGTCCCCTCGCGCGACAGGTCGGCCAGGATCTCCCCAACAACGCTGCAGAACTTGTACCCGTGGCCGGAGAAGCCGGCCGCGACGGTGACCTGCGGGTAGTCGGGGTGGTGATCGATGATGAAGTGCTCGTCCGGGCTGTTGGTGAACATGCAGGCCTTGAGGGCCGTGGTCGGCCCGGCGGCGTCGGGGAAGTAGCGCTCCGCGGCGCTGCGCAGCACTTCCTCGTCACGCGGGGTGAATGCCTCGCGGTCCATGGTGTTGGGATCGACCACCTCTCCGAGGTGGTGATAGAGGCCGAATTTGAACCCCGGGATGCCGTAGACGGGGAAGCCGTAGAAGTGCCCCTCCGGAACCTCCATGTTGAAGACCGGGAAGCGCTCCGGGGTGAAGAGTTCCGGCCGGCGCGGCTGCATCCAGATCAGAACCTGCCGCTCGGGCACGGCCAGCCCCTGCAGCTCCTTGACGAGCCGGCTGGCCCAGGCACCGGCCGTGAGCACCAGCCGTTCGGCCTCGTACGTTCCGCGCGCGGTGCGGACCCGCACCGCGCCGCCCGGCAGAGCCTCCCACGCCGTTACCGGTTCCCGGCCATGCACCTCGGCGCCGTGCGCCGCCGCGGCCATCACGTGCGCCACGATGCACTGCTCGGAGCGAAGGAAGCCGCCCTCCGGCTGGAACACGGCCTGGATGTCGTCCGGGAGGCAATAACCGGGGAAGCGCCGGTGGAGTTCGGCAGCGGAGAGGACCTCGTGCGGCAGGTCGTGCTCGGCACAGGAGCGGAGCGCCCCCGGCACGACCGTGCCGTCCTCGGGACCGGCGTCGATCGAGCCGGTAATGATGAGCAGCGGTTCCCCGGCGCGGGTTTCCAGCTCACGCCACAGCTCATAGGCGCGCCGGAGGAGTGGCACGTAGGACGGGTGCTCGAAGTAGGCGAGGCGAATGATGCGGGTGACCCCGTGGGAGGAGCCCATCGCGTGGGGAATGTCGAACTGCTCCAACCCCAGCACCCGGTCACCGCGCCGGGCGAGGTGATAGAGCGCGGCACTGCCCATGCCGCCCAGCCCCACGACGATCGAGTCGTACCGCTGCGCTGCCATCACTCGCCTCCCTCACGCGTGTTACCAGACCGACGCCGTGGTCCGGACCTGGGGCCATAGCCGGCAGGCTGTATACGGGAAATCCACGAAAGGGACTGGAACGCGAACGTATCTCCAGCCCCTTTCGTGGCTGTTCATCAGCCCGGCGGCTCTCACCCCGGGCGCGGCTCCGCCCGGCAGTGTCTCCGCAGGCTATCCCGTCCTACGACAGGCGGCCGGCCAGCCGCCCGGTGAACGACTGGTCGAACCGGACCGGGTTGAACGGCGTCAGGTCCACCGGCGACTTGCCGGTCGTCATGTACTCCGCAATCGTTACCGCGGTCGACGGCCCGAGCGAGATGCCCATCATGGCGTGGCCGCTGGCAACGAACAGGTTGTCGTACTGCGGCACCGACCCCAACGCCAGCAACCCGTCCGGCATCATCGGGCGCATGCCGACCCACGAGGTCTGCGCCGTGCCCTGGTCCCAGCCGGAGATGTAGCGGTTGGCGCCGCGCCGCAGCGCATCGACGCGCGGCGTGTCGAGGATGGTGTTGAGGCCGGACAGCTCCATCGTCCCGGCGATGCGGAGCGCGCCTTTGTACGGACTCACCGCGACTCGCACATCGACCAGGTAGAGCGGGTGCTGCAGACTCACCTTGGAGTTCTGCACCGTCACGTTGTAGCCCTTGCCGGCCGTCATCGGGATGCGCACCCCCGCCTTCGCCGCCACCCGGCCGGTCCAGGCGCCCGCCGCGATCAGGACCTGATCCGCCTCAAACGAGCCGACGCGCGTCTCGACCGCGGTGATCTGCCGCCCACGCCGCCGGAAGCCGGTCACCTCAACGCCGGGGCGCAGCTCCACCCCGTTCGCCTGGAGCCAGGCCACGGCACCGCGCATCAGCGACTCCGGCCGGATGTGCCGGTCTTCCTTGACCCAGACGGCGGCCTCGAGCGGGCCGGAGATGCCGGGCTCGAACTCGCGCAACTCCTTGGGCGAGAGGATGGTCGGCGAGTCGTAGCCGTAGTCGCGCATGGCCTCGACATCGTCCACGATGTGCTTGACGCTCTCCTGCTTCAGGCAGACGAAGAGCATGCCGGCCTTGTGCATCTCGAAGTCCATGTGCTCCGAGAGCTTATCGAAGAGCTCGAAGGTGTGCCGGCCGAGTTCGGCGGTGGCGTGCAGGCCCGCCTCGTAGTCGCGGGGGTTGCAGTGGCGCCAGAACTCGAACAGCCAGGGAGCCAGGCGCGGCACAGCGCTGGGGCGGATATACAGCGGGCTATCGCGGCTCAGCATCCAACGGAGTGAGGTCCCGACCAGGCCAGGCGCCGGTACCGGACCAGAAAGCGAGGGCGTGATCCAGCCCGCGTTACCGGTCGAGCACGCCGCTCCGAAGTCACCCTGGTCCAGAAGGGTGACCGAAACCCCGCGCCGCGCCAACTCGTAGGCGCTGAGCAGGCCGATCACCCCACCCCCAACGATGACTGCCTTGCTCACGATACGTTACTCCCCTCTGCGGCTCTTTCCGGCGCAGGACAACACCCGCCGGACGTGTCCCTCAGCGCCCGGCAGGGCCAGCGCCACACTGATCAGGAAATGTATCAGACCTCGGGGGATTGTGGCGTGGGTGTCCCAGACCACGTTAGCGCGCTGCCTGCTCCAACGGCTCGGGCGCCGCCTCGCCGACCCCAAGGCGGTCCTGCAGGCGCCGGAGCCAGGACGGAGCCCACCAGTTGATCGACCCCATGACCCGCATCGTGGCCGGGACCAGCAGCGCTCGCACGATCGTCGCGTCGATGAAGATGGCCAGCGCCATGCCCACGCCCAGCGACTGCAGGATCAGCAGCCGGTCGACCACCGCCGCCCCGAAGACGGTGATCATGACGATCGCCGCACTGGTGATCACCCGGCCGGTGCGCTCCAGCCCGACGGCCACAGCCCGCGTGTTGTTGCGGTCTTTCTCATACTCTTCCTGCATCCGCGACAGCATCAGAACCTCGTAGTCCATCGACAGCCCAAACAGGATGCAGAACATCATGACCGGCACCATCGGGACGATGTAGCCGGTCGGTTCGAAGCCGAGCAGGCCGCTGAGATGCCCGTCCTGGAAGACCCAGACGAGCGCGCCGAACGAAGCGGTGATCGAGAGCGCGGCCATCACGATCGCCTTGAACGGCAGGAAGAGCGAGCCGAGCAGCAGGCAGAGCACCACATAGGTAGCGACCGCGATGAACCCGAGCGCGTAGGGGATGCGCTCGACGATGCTGTCCACCATATCGGCATTGACCGCACTGGCCCCGCCGACCAGCATCTCCAGGCCGCCGGTCTCGGACGCACCGAAGTCGCGCAGGCGGTACACCAGATCCTTGGCCTCCTGGCTCTCGGGTGCGGCCGCCGCGTCGACGCGCAGGCGGGCACCCGTGGGGTTCAGGAGCCCATACGCCCGCCCCGCGACCGCCGGATCGCTCGACTGGAGCACGGCGGCCAACTCCTCCGGACCGGACGCGGTGCCATTGGGCGTCAGATCGAAGATGCTCTCCACCGACTCCACGCCGGGGAGCGCGGCCACGCGCTCGACCGTCTGGGCCAGAGCCGCGATGTTTTCCGGATCGGTCATCTGCCCCGAACCGGGGTAGAGCAGCACCTCGATCGGCGACACCTCCGGGAAAGCGAACTCGGTACGGAGCGTGTCGTAGGCCACGCGCGTCTCGTCATCAGGCGGGAGTGTGTCCATTCCGGGCGTGCCGAAGTTGACGTTGAGGAAGGGCACCCCGGCCAGGATCAGCACCGCGAGCACCGGCACCAGGACCATGAACGGCCGGCGCATCACCATCCCGGCCAGTCGGCCCCATAGGCCCTCAGCCTGCCCGTGGTCAGCCGCCATCCCCCGCACCGCCAGCCGATCGATCCGCGGGCCGAGCAAGCTCAACAACGCCGGGAGGAAGGTCAGCGCATAGAAGACCGCGAGGGCGACGACCAACGAGCCGCCGATGCCGAGGGAGCGCAGCGCGTACATGGGGAAGATCGTGAGAGCGATGAGCCCGACCGCGACGATCATGCCCGAGAAGAAGACCGCCTTCCCGGCCGAGGCAAGCGTGATCGCCAACGCATCCGGCGTATCCCGACGGCTCAACTCCTCCCGGAAACGGCTGACGATGAAGAGCGAGTAGTCGATGCTGACCGCCAGCCCGAGGATGGTGGCGATGTTGAGCACGTAGACGCTCGTTTCGGTCAGGTGCGCCATCACGGAGATCGCGCCGAGCGCCGCCGGGATCGACAAGATGCCTACTAGCAGAGGCAGCCCGGCGGCGACCAGTGAGCCGAAGACGAGCACGAGCACGACCAGCGTGATCGGCAGCGAGACGATCTCCTGCCGCCGCAGATCATTCTGGGCCTGCGTCGTGAACGACTGATAAGCCGCGTCCCACCCGCCCCAGATGTGATCGAGCGTCGGGGTCTGCACCAGGCGGCGGTACTCCTCGAGGTCCTCGCCCGCGTTCCCCTGGCGCGTGCTGCTGTTGATCAGCACGTAGGTCTTGCGACCGTCCGCGGAGATGAACTGCTCTGACCCGGTATTGGCGTAGCCGACGATGCTGATGATCTCGGGGCGATCAGCCAGCGGCGCGATTGCCTGCTGCACCTCGGCCTGGAAGGCCGGATCGGTCGCCTGGAGGGTGTCCGACGAGAAGATGATCCAGAAGACGGAACCCCCTTCACCGAAGTGGTCTCCGAGGTTCCGCGCGACGACCGATGACTCCGCAGCGGGATCCTCCCAGCCCTCGGCCGAGAGACGGTCGAGGCCGCTGGGGATCAGCGGCACCATCAACAGGAGCAGAACCAGCGAGAGGAGCATGACCGCCACACGGTGCCGCGCCACAAAGTATCCCCAGCGGAGGAACATCCCGACCACTCACTCCCTACGGAGGCAATACCGTTGTCAGCACTGTGCGCCCGCGGAACGTCACTCGCTGCCCCGTGCCACCTGGGGCGAAGCGGGGGGCGGGCTGGCCTCCCCGCTGAGCGCCGGGCAACCGTTGCACGTGCGACGCCACCAACGGGCGGCTCAGCGCGCGGCGGCGGTTCTCCTGGATTTCAATTCCGTCAGCGCCGCGCCCTCTTTCAGTATGCCAACCGGTGGAGCGCCGCGGCGAGAACCTGGATACCCGCGGCGGCGTGCTCAGGTGCGGTGTACTCGGCCGGTGTGTGGCTGCGGCCATCCTTGCTCTGCACGAAGATCATCGCCACCTTGGCGATCTCGGCCATGCGCTGGGTGTCGTGCACCGCCCCGCTCGGCATCGTCATCGTCGGGATACCCTGCTCCGCTGCCACTTCCTCCAGCAGACGCACGAGGTCAGGATCCGCCGGGCAGGGCGGCAGGTCGGCCGTGATCTCCCATGACACATTCAGTCCCCGCCGCTCGGCCACCTCGCGGAGCAGTGCCTCGTGGGCCGCGTAGAGCCGATCACGCTGCGCAGGGTCGGCGTGGCGCGCGTCGATGGTGAAGGTGACGCGCTCGGGCACGATGGCCGGGAAGTTCGGCTCGACCAGCATACGGCCGACGGTGGTGACGGCGGGCCGGCCCATCTGCAGCGCGGTGCCGATGACACCCGAGATCATCTCGGCCGCCCCCGCCATCGGGTCGCGCCGCAGGTCCATCGGCATCGCCCCGGCATGGTCGGAGCGGCCGTCAACCCGGACCACGTAGTGCCGGATGCTCGGCAGGCCGTTCACGATCGCCACCGGCAGACCCGCCTGCTCCAGGATCGGCCCCTGCTCGACGTGCAGCTCGATCCAGGTCTCGATGTCGTTCCGTCGCGCCTCAGGGATGCGGGCCGGGTCGAGCCCCACCGCGCGCATCGCCTCCGCCATCGTCTCGCCGCCGTAGCCGCGCATGTTTTCCGCATCCTCAGGCGTGCTCCGGCCGGTGATGGCCCGCGAACCCCAGAACGCGGCCGACGGGAAGCGGCTCGACTCCTCCTCACAGAGCGAGACGACCTCAATCGTGCGCCGCGGGCGCCCGTAGCGCTCGCGCACCGCCCGCACGGCCAGGATGCCGGCGATGACACCCAGTGCGCCGTCGTAGCGCCCGCCGGGGTTCTGCGAGTCGATGTGAGAGCCGGTCGCGATCGACGGTCCGCCTTCGGTCCCCTCCAACCGCCCCCAGACGTTGCCGACCGCGTCGCGGCGCACCTCCATCCCGGCCTCCTCGCACCAGCGGGCGACGAGGTCCTGTGCCGCCACCCACTCCGGCGAGTAGACCAGTCGGCGCACACCGGTCCCGTCACCACCGTGCTGGGCCAGCTCCAGCACGTACCGCTCGACCTCCGCCGGATCGATCCAGAGCCGCTCCTGCGTCGCCATCGCCGCACCTCCCCCAGGGATGTCCCGGTCCGACTGCCGCAACAACACGCCACCATGATAACGCCAGAACAGCACCGCGCCCCGGTCCGATCTGGACCGGGGCGCGGTACAGCGACGCGGGGACTTATGTCATGTCACGTCGCGGCGGTACAGGAGCAACGCCGAGATACCACCGAAGAGCACGATGTATCCGGCAATGACCACCAGTGCCTGCCAGGGATCGACAAACGGACCGCTGAACGCACCTGGGCCGCCCGCATCGGAGCTCTGCCCGGTGAGCGGCGCCACCAGGGAATAGGCGTTGGTGCGCAGGAACGCCAGCGACAGATCGTGCAGAAGCGCGATGCTGTTGCCGAAGCCGCTGACCAGCCCCTCCACGACCAGGCCGTACATGATGCCGAGCCCGAGAGCCAGCGCCGTGCCGCGCGACAGGACGGCCAGCAGCACGCCAAGCAGGGTCCAGAGCGCCAGAATCAGCCAGCCGGCACCCATGCCGCGCAGGATCTCCCCGGCCGACGGCCAGGAAATCGCCGCGCCCTCCCAGAGGGCCACCCCGACGCTGAAGAGCGCGCCCGCCGCGTAGACAGCGACGGTGGCGACGACCAGGGCGATCGCCAGCGCACCCAGCTTGGCCAGCAGCCAGCGTATCCGCCCCGGCCGCTGCATCAGGGTCGTCTTCAGCGTGGCCCACCCGTACTCACTGCCGAACACCAGCACACCCAGAATCAGCCCGAGGATGCCGATATAGAACGGAAAGCCCGAGGCCAGCGTCGCGACGAAGCCCTCCGGGAGCAGCGCCGAGAGTTCGGTGCGGAACCCTGGAGCGCCCGAGTCACTCACGTAGGCGTAGTACGGCAGCACGTAGGCGAAGAAGAGCGTCAGCAGCACGGCGATCGCCAGCAAGATCCAGTTCGCCGCGCGGCGCCGCAGCAGCAACAGTTCGGCCGATAGACTACCCACGGTAGGTATCCCCCTCCACATCGCCCGCTTGCTCCGCCTGGACGAGGTCAAAGTAGACCTCTTCCAGCGAGGTGCGGGCCGGGGTCAGTTCGGTGACTTCCACGTCGGCGCTGACGAGCTGGCGGTTGAGCTCCCCAGCCCGCTGCAAGTCCATCGTCAGGACCAGCTTCCCGTCGTCAGCGATCAGACGCTCGACGTAGGGGAGCGACTCCACCATCCGGCGCGCCCGATCGATCGGCGTCGCCCGCAGGTGCAGTTCCGGCTGACCGCGCAGCTCGTCGAGCGTGCCCTCGGCCACCAACCGGCCGCGCCGGATGATCCCGATCCGGTCACAGATCTGCTCGACCTCGGTCATCAGGTGGCTGGACAGGAACACGGTGCGCTCCCCCTGCGTCAACTGGCGCACGAAGTCGCGCATCTCGGCGATCCCTTCGGGGTCGAGGCCGCTGGTCGGCTCGTCCAGGATCAGCAGCTCCGGGTCCTTGAGCAGGGCGGCCGCCAGGCCGAGCCGCTGCTTCATCCCCATCGAGTAGGTGCCGAATGGATCGCCCGCACGGTCGGCCAGGCCCACCTGCTCCAGAACCGCATCGAGCCGCTTCTCCGGCACCCCGGCGTGGCGAGCCATGACCCGCAGGTTGTCCCGTCCGCTCAGAAACGGATAGAACCCCGGGGCCTCGATCATCGCGCCGACGCGCGCCAGCGAGTCAGGCGAGCCGGGGGGCTTGCCCAGCACGCGAGCCTGCCCGGCGCTCGGCCGGATGAGGCCGACCAGCATCCGCATCGTGGTCGTCTTTCCGGCGCCGTTCGGGCCGACGAAGCCGTAGACCTCCCCGCGCCGCACACGCAGCGTCACCCCGTCGACTGCCAGGATGTGCTCGCTGTAGCGCTTGGTCAGGCCATCGGTCTCGATTGCAAAGTCCATCGTCATGGCCGTCCAGTTCTCCTTCCGTGCCCCCGCCGTGACGATCACGGCGAGGGGCCCGAGTCGATGATTAGCTCGGCATCAGGCGCCGTGCTCCGACCCTGCCGACGTGGTCGTGAGCACGGGTGTGCGCCGCCGTGCCGCAATCGCGGCTCCGGAGGCGCGTCCGGTCGCAGCCGCGACTCCGACCAGTGCAGTAGCGTTAAGCACATGGAAGGCCGCGATGTAGGGCAGGCCCACGCGCAGGCTCGGTAGTGCCATCTGCACGATGTAGAGCCCAAGCAAGAGCATCGTCAGGCCAATCCCACGCCGGCCGATGCGACCCGCGAGCGCGAGGATCGGCAGCACCAGGATCGGTAGGCCCAGGAGGTTCCCCCACGCGCGGTGCAAGTCGTAGCTCACTGCACCGAAGGACCCACCGCCTGCGAGGTAGATCTGGAGCAGGATGCCTACCACGGTGAACCACGCGACGATCTGGTGCGCTCGCGCGAGTGCCATCTGCATCGTTGATCCCCCTTCTCCTAGAGCGGTCAGCGCCGCCACCACGACTTACTGAAGCTGCTCCAACCGCTCTCGGTACTCCTCGGCCGACAGTTCACCGCGGGCGAACCGCTCCGCCAGGATCCCACGCGCCCGGTCGTTGGCCGTCGGCTCCGCCGGCCGCGTGCGACGCACGATCAGCCAGACCACCGTCGCCGCCAGGGCAACCCAGAACAGCAGCATGAGCGGACCAAAGATCCACCACGGCCCGCCCGGGCCCCAGCCGCCGCCCACCGAAGCCAGCACCGGCACCGCGAGTACGATCTCGTTCATTACGTCCCTCCAAGTCGTCCATCCGCGCCGCGGATCGCGCCGGCGTCCGCCACGCCTATCCATTGGGCCGTGGCAACGTCGCTCCCCACGAAGCCGGGTTCTTGCGCCGTCAGGGCGTGCGTCGCTGCCCATCCCCGATGTTAGGGTGGCGAGGTCAACACCCCGTTCACGCAACCCTCAACAAACGCTCAACGGTCGGTTACGACATCCTCCAGACCGGGCTGCTGCCCTGGTGTGATGCGGATCGGATTGGCGATACTTAGCACCGAGCAGCCGTGATCCGGTGTGCGTTGCTGGATGGGGTTCGTCGATGGAGCGACCGACAACCGTGCTGATCGTGGACGACGAGGAGGACATCGTCGCCCTGATGCGCGACTTCCTGGAGGCCGAGGGCTATGCGGTCCTGGCGGCCTACGACGGCCCGACCGCGCTTCGCACGCTGGAGCACGAGCCGGTTGACTGTGTCCTGCTCGACGTGATGATGCCGGGCCCGTCCGGCTATGACGTGCTGCGGCGCATCCGCGAGAACCGGGATGTGCCGGTCCTCTTCCTCACCGCCCGACAGGAGGACCATGACAAGATCCGCGGTCTGGGACTCGGCGCCGACGATTTCATCGTCAAGTCCGCTACACCCGGCGAAGTCGTCGCCCGCATCAAGGCAGTCCTCCGCCGCTACCGGCGCGGCGAGCCAGCACCCCGCGCCGTCCTCGACTTCGGCCGGCTCGTGATCGACGTGCAGGCGCACGAGGTCCGCGTCGATGGCAAGCCGGTGCAACTGACAGCGCGCGAGTTCGAGTTGCTCCAGCTCTTCGCCGAGCACCCACGCCAGGTCTTCACCCGCGAGCAGCTCTTCCAGCGGCTCTGGGGCGAGTTCGGCGACCGGCATACCGTCACCGTGCACATCGGGCGACTGCGGGAGAAGATCGAGGAAGACCCGGCCAACCCGCGCTACATCGTGACGGTCTGGGGCGTTGGCTATCGCTTCGACGGGGAGGCCCGCCCATGAGCGCGTCCAAACGCCGCCCGATCCTGCCGCTCCGGCGCTGGCTGGCGCTGGCGCTCGCCACCACCTTCTTCGTTCCGGTCGTGATCACCGGCATCGTCGTCTACCACGTGCTGGGCGGCCCGCTGGAACCCCTGTCGACCGCGACGGAGCAGATCGGCCGGGGCACGACGCGCTGGCACGACCCTGCCTGGCAGGACGCGACCCGGTCGGACCTGGCGGCTATGGGGATCGACTTCGTCCTGGTCGAGGACGGCCGCGAGGTCTACCGCAGTACTCCCGACCCCCTTGCCGGAGACGGCGGGCAGGTCCGGGAGCGCTGGGTGGAGCGCGTGGCCTACCCCGGCACGCCCAGACGGGTGGCATACATCTACTCAGACTCCGGGGTGGGCTGGAACGGCCAGGACGGCGGACCACCCGAGGCCCGCTTCCTGGCCGTGCCAATCGTCGGGTTGATCAGCCTGCTGCTGACGCTTGCCGGGATCGGCTGGTTCCTCGGGCGCACCGTCGTCCGCCCGCTGGCCGCCACCAGCCAGGCGGCCCGGCAGGTCGCGGCCGGTGACCTCGACGTTCGGCTCCCGTCCTCGCGCGTCCGCGAAGTGGCCGAGGTCAACGCCGCCTTTGAGTCGATGAGCGCCGAGTTGCGCGCCTCGCTCCGACAGCAGGCGGAGTTCGAGCACGAGCGCCGACTCTTCATCGGCGCAGTCGTACACGACCTGCGAACCCCCCTCTTCGCCCTCCGCGGCTACCTGGAGGGGCTGGAAAAAGGGCTCGACGACACGCCGGAGAAGCGCGCACGCTACATCGCCGTCGCCCAGGAGAAGGCCGCCACGCTCGAGCGCCTGATCGGGGATCTCTTCGACTTCACCCGGCTGGAATACCTGGAACAGACCCCGAACCCGGAGCCGCTCGACCTCGGCGCGCTCCTGGACCGGCTGGTGGAAGGATTCCGACCGCAGGCCGACACCAAGGGGGTGCAGCTCACGCTGACCATCCCGCCCGAGCCCTGCTGGGTCCAGGGCGACACCCACCTCCTGACCCGCGCCCTGAGCAACCTGCTGGACAACGCGCTGCGCTACACCCCGAGTGGCGGCCAGGTGCGCGTGGCCTGCCGTACCGAGCCGAGCGGGGTGATCTTCACCATCGCCGACACCGGGCCGGGCATCCCGGCTCACGACCTGCCGAACCTCTTCGCCCCGCTCTACCGCGGCGAGACATCGCGCAACCGGCGCACCGGCGGCGCCGGGCTCGGCCTCACCATCGCCCGCCGCATCCTGCTGGCACACGGTGGGGACCTCTCGGCCGGCAACGGTCAGGCCGGCGGCGCCGTCTTCACCGGCCGCCTCCCGCACCCTACGCGCGACCCGCGCCAACCCACCGCGCCCGTCACCCTCGCCACCTCACCCGGCGACAGCGCGGCCACGGACGGGTAGTGCGTGGTCCGTGCCTGGGTGGGTGGTGTCTGACCGCCCGACGGGCCCCGCGCGTGCGGGAGTATCGGCGTCGGCAGCAGGTCGAGGCCGTCTCCCAGGACGGCACGACTCGCGGCTGGAATCTCGAGGCGAGCACGCGGACCGCGCGCAACCGACTCAACCGCCTGCCGCTGGCGCTGTTCCTGGCCCTGTGGTGGAGCCATCTGCGCGGGCAGCAGGTAGTGCGACGGGGGGAGCGGCGGCGCCTCGACCGCACCGACCGGCGGGATTGCAGCCTGGTGCGCCTGGGCCGACGCTGGATGACCTGGCTGCTGGACCACCAGCGGCTGCCGCCCCTCCCCTTTCGGTACCACCACCAGCAGTGGACCTGTCGCTGGCGCTACTGAAACTGTCCGGGAGAGAAGGGGTAAACCCCCGGGCACGCACCACCGCCGTTGACCCATCGTCTCCATCCGACTCCGTGAGCCCTGGCCCGAAACCAGCGGCGTGGACTGGACCAATTCGCCCGATTACATCACGCCTGCACCTATCCATACAGACACGCGCTGATGGCGGTGGGGATGCTGGCGAGGCCGGTGATGGCGGCGTAGCGGCCGTCGCCGAGCGCGGCCAGCTCGCGGCAGGCGGTGGCGGATTGCTCGGAGCGGCCGGTTGAGATCACGTGGAGGGTCGGGAAGGCGGCGGCGTAGGCGTCCGGCGGCGGTCCGGCCGTGCGGAGACCGTCGCTGAAGAGGAGGCCGACGCGCTCCTGTGTGCTGGCGCGGGACAGTTCGTCCAGGCCGACGCGCAGGCCGAGCGCCAGGTTGGTAAGCCCACGCCCGGGAAGGGACAGTACCCGGTCGATCAGGTGGTCGAGGTCGACCGGCTCGTCCAGCCGTTTGAGTACTGCCGCGTCGCGCCAGAAGGCGATGACGGCGAAGGGGTCCGGATCGACCCGAACGGCGACGGCGGCCAACGCCAGCGCGGCCTCGTAGATGGCGGCGCCTTGCATCGAGCCGGAGACGTCGAGCATCAGTGCGTAGGCACGCTTTCGCGGTCGGCGCTCGATCACCACCAGGTCCTCGTCGGTCACCTCCGGCTGTTCGAGCACCCGCTCCAGCGAGCGGTCGAGATCCAGCTCGGCCGCCTCGCCCCGGTAGGGAGTGCTGGTGAGGCGTCCGGGGCCGGGGTGTTGGTCCAGGTCGCGCTGGGCCATGCGCACGAGCACGTCGCGGGCGATGCGGTCGACCAGTGCGCGGTGGTCGGCGTGACCGGCGAGGTGGTGGACCTCGCCCAGGATCTCGCGCGGCAGCGGCGGGCCGTCGGCGAGGGAGGTCTCGAGCGCGGTCCGCACCCCGGGCAAGCGGCGGAGCGCGCGGGTGACGTGCGGGTGGCGCTCGGCGAAAGCGCGAACGGCCCGCTGGCTGGCGGATCGCCGGGCTGCGGCGTCCAGGGCCTCGTCGCCGAGGTAGACGCGCCCGCTGCCGGTGGTGTTGACGTGGCTCGGGGCGACGGGGTGGTCCGGCGGCCGGCTGGTGGCTCGGCCGGTGCCGCTGCCGCGCCCGGCACCCGGGCGGATGGAAGACTCGTGGTCTGCGGGGCGGCGGCCGGGCCCGCCTGGGTCGGGATATCGGGGCGCCTCCGGCTGGCCGTCCAGGACCGCAAGCACGATCTCTTCGACGATGCTGTCGGCACTCCGACGGGACGACTCGCGCACCGCGACCTTGATCGCCAGCGCGGTGCGCGCGGCGGCGACGAGGAGCTGGCGGGAGGTGACATCGTCCGGCGCGGGGCTGATCCGCACGCCGCGGAGCCCGGCGAGCTGCCCCGCCACCAGCACGAAGTCGATCGCGCCGCGGACCGACGCCCCCATGCGCAGATCGGGGTGCCGGCGCGTGCGCTGGACGACCTCGACCGCGACATCGACCAGCCAGCCGCCGGGTGTGCCGGTGCGGCGGGCGACGATCTCCCGCTCCTCCTCGGCCGATTGGTAGTCAAGGTGGACCCGGCAGAGGCGGTCGGCCACCGCGCCCGACAGGCGGTTCGTCCCGATGTTGTCGAAGGGGTTCATGGCGGCGACGAGGCGGAACGCGGGCGCGGCGCGCACGACGCCCAGGCGGGGGATGCTCAACTCGCGCTCGGCCATGGCAGTCAGCAGCGTGTTGAGCGTGTCCTCCGGCACCCGGTTGAACTCCTCGATGTAGAAGATGCCGCCGTCGCGCATAGCGAGGGGTAGGGGGCCGTAGATGAAGCCCTCCGGGGTGTAGCCCTCCTGGAGCACGCGGACCGGGCTGTGGTGGCCCAGGATCTTGGCCGGAGTGAGGTCGGCATGTCCCTCGACGAAGTAGAAGGGGACCTCCGCGGCCGCGCAGATGGCGCGTAGCAGGGTCGACTTGGTCGTGCCGGGCGGGCCTTCGAGGAGGACATCGCGCCCTGTCCCGAGGGCGGCGAGGATCAACTGCGCCTCTGTCCGGCGCCCGACCAGGTCGCGCTCGATGGTAGCGTAGATGCGGCGGATGTCCATGTTGCTCCTTGCCCTACCCGGACCGCAACGCGCGTGCCGGGCATGCCGATGGCGGGGTGGGTGATAGGATGCGGCCGGGAAGGAGCAGGGCGATGCCGTACGTGGATCTCGACGGGCTGCGGATGTACTACGCCGAGCACGGGCGGCCCGACGGCCCGCCGCTCGTGCTGCTGCACGCCTTCATGGCGACCGGTGAACAGTGGCGCCGGCAGATCGACACCTTCGGCGCGCGCTACCGGCTGATCGTGCCGGATCTCCGCGGGCACGGGCGCACCGGCAACCCCGGCGGTCTGGCGGCGATGAACCACCGGCAGTTTGCCCGGGATGTAGTCGGGCTCTGCGGCGCGCTGGGGATCGACCGAGCGGCCTTCGCTGGGATCAGCACCGGGGCGATGTTGCTGCTCAGCCTGGCACTCGATGCGCCGGACCTCCCCCAGGCCCTCGTCCTCGCGGGCGGCACTCTCCGCTACGACGACGAGCTACGCCGCTGGTGGCGCACGATGACGCCCGAATCGGTCACCCCCTCGATCGAGCGTGCCCGTGCAATGCACACCGCGATGGGACCCGAGCACTGGCGCCTGGTGGCCGAAGCCTGGATCGCGCTGAGTGACCATGCGCACGAGGAGGACTTCCCGGAGCCGTCGGAGATCAGCGAAATCCGGGTGCCGACGCTGATCGTGCATGGCGACCGGGACCGGTACTTCCCCGTGGCGATCCCCGTCGAACTCTACAGGCTGCTGCCCGACGCGGAGCTGTGCATCCTCCCGAACACCGGGCACTTCCCGCAGGCCGACCGTCCGGCGTGGTTCAGCGACATCGTGCTCGACTTCCTCGCGCGGCGGGGCTGAGGCGACCGGCTCACTGTCCCCTGCGGGCGATGGTCAGGCGCCAACCCCGGGCCGCCTTCCGTTCCTGCCGTTGCTCAAACAGCAGCTCGTCGAGGGAGCCGGAGCCGCCGCCCATCAGCGCCAGGCTGAGGAACCCAGCCAGGAGCGCCAGGTCGTACTCGTAGCCCGGCACCAGCCCCTTGGTCCACTTCATCCTGAAGACGATGAAGAGGAACTGCCCGGCGAAGAGGAGGGCGATCGGGCGTGTGAAGAGCCCGGCGAGGAGGGCGAGCCCGCCGAAGAACTCCAGGCCGCTGACGAAGCGGGCAACCCGCTCCGGCGCGGGGACGCCCATCGATTCCAACGCTCCAGGGAGCTGATCCTTCGGTTGTTCGAACACCTTCTGGTGCCCGTGGGCCACCATGATGATCCCGAGGATGATCCGCAGCGGGATCGGCGCCAGGGTTGCCGACCGCTGGACGAGAGACGGACTCATGAGCGCACCCCTTCCAGTTTCGACGCAGGCCGCTGCGGCCCTTCTGCAATCCGGTGGCCACCACCGGCCGCGCCGGTCTTGGGCTATTCCGGAAAAATCTGAATTAATAACTTGACAACGGCACAAAATGCCGCTACGCTGGGCAGCGGATGGGCAGCTTGTGGTAGAATTCGTCTTTTCCGGCGTGGAAGGACCGTGGCGCGCGAGCCGATTGCGTGGTGGTGATCCGCGGCAGGGCCGGAAGATGAAGGGACGATACCGTGGACGCAATCGTGGCGGAGCACCTGAGCAAGACCTATCCCAAGGGCGTCCGCGCGGTCGAGGATGTCTCGTTCCGGGTGGAACCAGGGGAGATCTTCGGTCTGCTCGGGCCGAACGGCGCGGGCAAGACGACGACGGTGCGCATGCTGGCCACCCTGACCAAGCCGGATGGCGGCACCGGCAGCGTGGCCGGGCACGACATCCTGCGAGACCCGGCGGGGGTCCGTCGGGCGCTCGGATATATGGCGCAGGCCTCGGGCGTCGACAAGCACGCCACCGGGCGGGAGAACCTCACGCTCCAGGCCCAACTGCACCGCGTCCCACGCAGTGAGATCCGCAAACGGGTCGACCACGTTCTGGAGTGGGTGGGACTGGCCGACGCAGCCGACCGGATGGTCCGGACCTACTCTGGCGGGATGAAGCGCCGGCTCGACATCGCGCTCGGGCTGGTGCATGAGCCGGAGGTGCTCTTCCTCGACGAGCCGACCACGGGACTCGACCCCGAGACGCGCGCGGCGCTGTGGGAAGACCTGCTCCGGCTGAAGCACGAGCGCCGCCTGGCGGTGCTTTTGACCACCCACTACCTGGACGAAGCTGACCGCCTGTGCGACCGGCTCGCGATCGTCGACCGCGGACGGGTGGTCGCCGAGGGGACCCCGGCTGAACTGAAGGCCGCGATCCGCGGCGACCGCGTGACGCTGGAAGTGGAGCAGCGGACTGCGGAGGCGGCCGCGGTCTTGGCGCCGCTCGACGGTGTGCTCGACGTCGTGCCCAATGGCCGGGAGGTGGTTGCTCGCGTGCTGCACGGGGCCACGGCCATCCCGCAGTTGGTCACGGTGCTGGAGCGGGCAGGGATCACCGTCCAGTCGGTGGCGCTGCACCGCCCCTCATTGGACGACGTGTATCTCCACCATACCGGTCACCGGATGATCTCGGACAACCTGGCCCCGGAGATGGTCGGGCAGGGGGAGGAGCGGCGCTGATGGGCTTCGTGATGGACACACTGTACCTGTTGAAGCGGCACACGCTCGCGACGGTGCGCATCCCGATCTGGGTCTTCATGTCGCTGGTGTCGCCGCTGATCTGGCTGGTGCTCTACGGACAGCTCTTCCGGCGGATCGTCGAGCTGCCGGGCTTCGGGAGCGGCTCCTACATCCAGTTCCTGACGCCCGGAGTCGTCGTCATGCTGGCGTTGTTTAGCGCGGCCTGGGGCGGAATGGGGACGCTCCAGGACCTGACCGACGGCGTGATGGACCGGATGCTCGTGACCCCGGTGAGCCGCGCGGCGTTGATCGCCTCGCGCGTGCTCCACACCGCGCTGACGGTGGCGGTGCAGGCGGCCATCATCCTGGTGGTCGGGCTGGTGATGGGCGCGCGGGTGCCGGGCGGCATCCTCGGCGCCGTCTCGGTGCTCGGGGTGTCAGCCCTACTGGCGGCCGGGATCTCGGCATTGTCGAACGGGCTGGCCCTGATCACCCGGCGTGAGGAAACGCTGATCGCGGTAGTGAACTTCTTCGCCACCCCGCTCGTCTTCCTGTCGTCCGCCTTCATCGCCACGGCGCTGATGCCGGGCTGGATCCGCGCCATCGCCCGGGCCAACCCGGTCAACTGGGCGGTGCAGGGCGCGCGCAACGCCATGGAGGCCGCAGACTGGGGCGCGGTGGCGAGCTACGGCCTGCTGCTGACCGCCTTCACGATCGCCTGCGTGCTCTTTGCGACCCAGGCGTTCCGGCTGTACCGCCGGGCGATGTGAGGAGTTTCGCGTGTTTCGTGTTTCGTGTTGCGTATTGAGCAGTCTGTAACCCGTACTGTGTGTGGCGGGCCCGCACTACGTACCACGGAACACGCAACACGGAACACGCAATACGTACTATCCGTCCCGCAGGACGTTGTTGACGCGCTCTAAGGCGACTTCGAGGCGCGTGCGCTCGCGGACGACGACGCGCTGGACCTCCAGATCCCAACCCGGCGCGCGGCGCACGGCGGCCAGGAGCGCGAGGTAGCCGGTGAGGGTATGGATCGCCTCGGCCAGCACTTCGGCCGAGAGGCGGTCGTCCGGGAGTGTTTCGGGGAGGAAGCCCACCGATCGGTCGGTGGCGCTGGCACGGAGCAGCTTTGCTTGCCGGCAGAGCGCGGCGAGTCGCCCCGGGCGTGGCCAGCGCCGGCGGTCGGTGACGGGGGCGGCCAGGGCCTCGGCGGCGATGCGGCGGAACTCCCGTGCCAGGCGGAGACGTCGCTCCGGCGCGGTCTGCGCGCGCTCGATATCGAGCAGCGCCTGCCACTCGGCGGGCCGGCTGTGCCGGCGTGTCTCACGGTCCAACGACGGAAGCGCTTCCGCCTGCCCCGCCGCGCGGGCGATGGTGATAGTGCCGACGGCTGCGACCAGGGTGAGGGTCAGGGGGACGATCGGGGCCAGATCGAGAAGGGCGGCAATCCCCGCGGCCAGGAGCGCGACGGCAGCAAACAGACCCGCGCCGAGCGCGGGCACCGCACGAGGGCGCGCCGGGGAATGGATGCGCGGCTTGGGTCGGTTCTGCATCGTCGTCTCGCCTCCCGGCCTGGCTCTTATTGTAGCAGCCGGCGGAGTGGCCGACGGCTTATCGCTCGTCGTCCGTCCCCGCGGCAAATGGGCCGGCCGGGCGCGCGTCGGTGACGCGGAGGAGCTCCTCCGCGGCGCGGACGGCGCGGCGGCGCTCCCACCAGGTCCAGGGCGCAGGGCGGCCGGTGAGCCGCCACCAGAGGTCGGCGAGCCGTGTCGTCCAGGGCACCCGTGCGCGCATGAGCAACCCTCCGTCGTCCCCATACCACCTGCGGATCGCGGCGGCATGCCCGCGGGTCGCTGCGGCGGACTCGGCTCAGAAGGATGGCTCCAGCGACTCGGCCACGACGGCACGCCATGTCTCTGGACGCCCGCCGTGCTGGGCGCGCAGGAGCCGTACGCACTCTGTGACGACCTCGTCGGCCGTGGCGGCCTGGCAGAGCATGACCGTCTCGCTCCCTGTAGTTCCCCGCGAGTCCCTGACCAGTGCCCAGATCGAGCCCTGAGTTCCCGGGAACTCCTGGATGACGAGATCGGTTCCATCGCCCTGAGGGTGGCGGAACCGCTCACGCATGATGTCATCTCCGATCTGAGGATGGGCCGGGTGGACTGCGTCGTGAGCCGGCGCAGCCGGCACCCTCATCCTTGCAGAACGAGTGCCACGCCCGGGAGCGTGGGAACGGTGTCCGCGATACAATCTGACAACAGCGCTCCGGTGGTGGGGTGCACGCCGTGAGGAGACCGCGCAGGCATGGCCGGACCCAGGGTGCGGTTCGACCCCGACATCAACTACTATCAGGTGCTCAACGTCCCGTACACGGCGACGCGGGCGGAGATCACTCGTGCCTATCGCACCCTGATGCGTTCGGCACATCCCGACCGGGCCCGCACCGAGATGGAGCGGAAGAAGGCGGAGGAGCGGGCCAAACTCCTCAACGCCGCCTACGCTGTCCTCGGCAAGCCGGAGGTGCGCCGCGAGTACGACGCCGCCATCCGCCAGCGCGCGGTCTCCGACGCGCTGATGCAGCGCTACACCGGCAACATGCCGGGCCGTCCCTCCCCCTTCATGACCCGGGAGCCGGTGTCGCCGCAGGCGCGGCGTGCCCAGCAGCGGGCCAGCCGCTCGGCGCTGCTGCACTTCCTGCTGATTACGGTCCTCTTCCTGGCCGCCATCGTCGTCGTGGTGCTGCTGGTGAGCCTCCTGCCCCAGGCGGTGCAGGCGCTGGTGGGGTGAGCGATCGCGGCCTGGCGATCCCGACCCCGTGGGAAGACGCATCGCGACTGACGCCGTTGCGGTCACTGGACAAGCGTCGCGAGGATGGCGCGGGCGGGGTCACAGGCGCCCACGCATCAGATGCAGCGCGATGCGCGGCGGCATCGCACGTGCCTGTGGATCTGGCCATGTCGCGGTACGATCAGCGGCGCGACATGCGCCGTGGGCAGCGCGGCGATTCCCGAATATGCGATCATGGGGTGACTGGGTGCGGCGTGCCCGAGTGGTGTGCCTGATCTGGTGAAGGAGAGGGATGCGACCGTGGATGGGGAGGAGAGAGGGGCGATTCCCAGCGAGGCAGAGGTAGTGGTCATCGGGGCCGGAGTGACCGGCTGCTCGGTCGCCTACCAGCTCGCCATGCGCGGCAAGCAGGTCGTGGTGCTCGACAAGCGCGGCATCTGCTCCGGCGCCTCGGGCCGCAACGGCGGGTTGACCGGCGCCGGGTCGTCGTTGCACTCGGCGGCGGGCCGTGCCGTCTACGCCCTGACCCGCGAGAACCTGCGAATGCTGCAGGAAGACCTGGCGCGGGAGCTGGACGACGACTTCTCCCTGCGCCTGCCTGGCACGCTCGATATCGCCACCACCGAGGAGCAGTACAAGCACCTGGAGGAGAGTGTCCGGCGTCAGCAGGAGCACGGGATCGACGTGGAACTGCTGGACCCCCAAGAGGTGCGGGAGCTGGTCCCGGTGGTGTCGGATAACATCCTCGGCGCGAAGCTCGCGCGCGGGCACGGACATCTCTGGCCGTTCCAGCTCGTCCACGCGCTGGCCCGTGGCGCGCGCCACTACGGGGCGCGCTTCGTCACGCACACGCCGGTCACGCGCATCCTGACAAGCGGCGGTGCGGTCGCTGGGGTGGAGACGACCGCCGGGACGATCACGACCGGGACCGTGGTCGTGGCCGCCAACGCCTGGACGCCCCAACTCCTGCCCGACCTGCCACAGGGGGCGCTGGTGCCGGCGCGGGGGCAGATCCTCGTGACGCAGCCGGTGCCGCCGGTCCTGCCGCATCCGTTCGGGACCAACTTCGATAAGGAGTACGGGCGGCAGACGCCGACGGGGCAGATCCTCTGCGGCGGCTTCCGCCGGCTGGACGAGAACGAGGGGCTGGGGCTCTACGCCGAGCAGACGACACCGCCGGTGCTCGGGGGGATCGCCCGGTGCCTGACGTCCCTCTTCCCGAGACTTGGCCCGCTGCGGGTGGTGCGCGCCTGGGCCGGGATCATGGGCTTCACCGCCGACGGCCTGCCCCTCATCGGCCCCTACGGGGACACGAAAGGACTGTATGTGGCCGCAGGCTTCAACGGCGGCGGGTTCTCCTGGGCCGTGGCGACCGGGAAGGCCCTGGCGCAGTTGATCGTCCAGGGGATCAGCGCCTTCGACCTCACGCCGTTCGACCCGAACCGCTTCGCCCGCGCCGGGGTGTCGTGGGAGAACCCCTTCACCGCCGGGGAGCGCAACAACCCGCGCGGGGTGATCTCCGGGGCGTGAGCAAGGCGGCTGGTTGTTATGTGAGGCACGCGCCCGGGGGTGAACCCCCGGGCTGACAAGGCGAAGCCCGCTAAAGCGGGCTGGGGGGATTGGGCTCAGACCCCGGTGATATGGTGTCCGCCGGTTGGTTCGGGCCCGGGGATAAATCCCCGGGCTGAATAGGGAAAGCCCACTAAAGGGGCTCCTCTGACCCGCGCCTCGACTGACGCGATCCGGCCTCCCACCGGACACCGTGTCCCTAGTCCCTTCAGTGGACTTCGCCGTGTCAGCCCGGGGATTTATCCCCGGGCACATGCCGGGCACCGGGTACTCCACGCCAGAGTGGCGGCCTTCATCGATCCCCGCCGGCTTCAGCCGGCTTTCATTGTGAGCCCGGGAGTTCACTCCCGGGCTCATGCCACGGCGCGGGATCCTTCGCGCCACCTGCCTTGGGTACTGCCGACATGCTACGCGGCTCCCGGCTACCGCGATCCAGGTCGGTGCTACTTCCCGATACAGAAGCGGGCGAAGATCTCGTCGAGGATGGTCTCGCTGACCTGCTCGCCGGTGATCTCGCCGACGGCGAGGAGAGCGTCGCGCACGTCCACCGCAACCAGGTCCAGCGGGATCTCAGCGTCCAGCGCGGCGCGGGCCTGCCGGATGCTCTCCAGGGCGCGGGTGAGGGCTTGCTGCTGGCGCAGCGTCACCAGCGCCGGCGCGGCCCCTTCGGCGGCTCTGGCGATGAGCGCCTCGGCCAGAGTTGCTTCGAGCTGGGCGATCCCCTCGCCGGTGCGGGTTGAGACCTCCACCACCGGAGCGCCGGGGAGGAGGGCGCGGATCTCGTCGTGGTCGTGGCGATCCGGCAGGTCGCGTTTGTTGAGGACGAGGACCAGCCGGTCGTGGCCGTCGGAGGCGACGCGGCGCTGCAGCAGCTCGGCCACGCGGAAGTCGTCGGGAGTGGGTGGCATGCTGCCGTCGAGGACGAAGATAGCCAACCCGGCGGTGTCCAGCGCGCGGCGCGAGCGGTCTATCCCCATGCGCTCGATGATGTCCTCGGTGTCGGCGATCCCGGCGGTGTCGATCAGCGTGGCGGGGATGCCCTGAAGGTTGATCGACTCCGCGATCACGTCGCGGGTCGTCCCGGCGATATCGGTCACGATCGCGCGCTCGGCGCGGAGCAACGTGTTCAGGAGGCTCGACTTGCCGACGTTGGGGCGGCCGACGATCGCGATCTGTACCCCCTCGCGGTAGAGGAGGCCGAGCCGGGCACCGGCGACGACCTCGTCGAGCGCCGCCTCGGCTCGGGCGAGAGTCCCGGTGAGGTCGAGCGGCGGGACTTCGTCCTCCGGGAAGTCGGCCGAGGCGTCGAGGTAGGCGAGGGCCTCGATCAGCGCCTCGCGGGCCGGGCCGAGCCGCCCCACCATGCGGCCGCGCAGTTCGCCAACGGCCAGGTCCAGCGAGTCGGGGGTCCGGGCGGAGACGACCGCCATGACCGCCTCGGCCTGGGCCAGGTCGATCCGGCCGTTGAGGAAGGCGCGCAGCGTGAACTCGCCGGGCTCGGCCTGGCGAGCGCCGGCCGCCAGCGTCAGTCGCAGTACTTCGCGGACGACTAGCGGGCCGCCGTGGCAGGAAATCTCGACCACGTCCTCGCGGGTGTAGCTCCGCGGTGCCGCCATGCGGGCCAGGAGCACCTCGTCGACCACGCGTTCGTCGCGGGGATCGACAACGTAGCCGTAGTAGAGGCGGTGGGATTCGAGCTGGGCGACGTCGACCGGGCGCAGGCTCCGACCGCGACGGAAGATGCGGCTGGCGATCTGGTCGGCGTCGGGGCCGCTGATGCGGACGATCCCGATACCCCCCTCACCGAGGGGGGTGGCGATGGCGCTGATGGTGTCGGCGTACATTGTGATGGCGGTTCCTCGGTGATGGTATGGGTGGTCCTCAACGGCGACGTGGCCGGGCGGGGCGCCGCTCGGCTCGGGCCAAGAACTCCTGTACCGCCTCGCGGGTCGGTACGGCATCCGGGCCGTGGCCCTGCACGCGTAACGCCGCCGCGGCCGCTGCCATACGGGCTGCGACGGTGGTCGGCTCGTGCTCGGCGCGCAGGAGGAAGAGGGTGGCCGCGAAGACATCCCCGGCGCCGATGTCCTCGACCGTCGGCACCGGATAGGCAGGCACGTCGATCACCCGGCCGCGGTCGACCACCTGGGCACCCTCCGCGCCGCGGGTGACGACGGCGATCCCCCGCGCGCCAACCGTGTTCAGCGCATCGCGCGCCAGGGTGTGCTCCTCGGAGTTGACAACGATCGCGTCGAGGCGACCAAGGATCTCATCGGGCAGGCGCAGCGGCTGGAGCGACACCCGGTGCTGTCGGCTGGTCTGCCACTGGCGCATCCAGCCCTGGGGCGTCGCGCCGAAGTAATCGGGACTGAGCCGGCCAGCCTGGCGGGCGTCGATCTCCTGGGCGACCGGGGCCAGGTGGATGACACCGGCCGAGCGCCAGGCGGGCGGCAAGCCGGTGAGGTCGATCGGACCGGCCCAGGAGTGGACCGTCTGCTGGCGGCGACCGGCGACGATGACGTTGGTGAAGACGGTCGGTGCGGCGGCCGCCTGGACGATAATGTCGATCTCCGCGGCGAAGCGGGCGAGGGCTTCGGTGATCTCGGGACCGTGCTGGGTGAAGTTGCCCCGGGTCAGGATGGCCGCGCGCAGCCCGAAGCGTGCCGCGGTCAGCGCCGCGTAGAGGGCGGTGCCTCCCAGGCTGACGGAGCCGTTCGGGTTCCGGTCGACGGTCACGTGACCTATGGCGAGGTAGTCGGGCGTCTGCTGGGCGGCCATGCGTCCATCCATCTGTCAGGCGTCAGGAGCGCCGTGAGTGTGCCGGATCGTGTCTCTCTTGCCACGCAGCGACGCGAGCGTGGGAGCCGGCACGGGACCGGTGCTCCCGCTACGGCGCTGCTGCGTGGCGGGGATCCTATTTCGGGTAGACCGTGACGCGCCGGAGAGCCCCCTCGCCGCTGCTGGAGGTGGTCACCTCCGGGTCGTCGCGCAGGGCCACATGGACCACGCGACGCTCGTTGGCGGGCATCGGCTCGAGCGAGATCGGCCGTCCGTTGCGGGCGACCTGCCGGGCCACCCGCCGGGCCAGGTTGATGAGGGACTCCTCGCGTCGGGACCGGTAGCCCTCGATGTCCAGAATGACGCGTGTCCAGGTGTCGAGGCGCTTATTGACCAGGACGTTGATCAGGTACTGAAGCTGCGCCAGGTTCTCGCCCCGCCGGCCGATCAACATTCCCAGGTCGCGGCCGTGGACATCGATGAAGACCGTGGGAGGCTCGTCCGGGCCGATCGGGATTAGCGAGGGGTTGTCGACCGCCATCACGGTGCACTGGAAACCCATGGCGCTCAGGAGTCCGTGCACGATGGACTTGACCACCTGCTCCGTCTCGGCGTCGACACGCGGAGCGCTGGCAGGCTCCGGGTAGGGACGGCTCACTGGGCGGACACCAGGGCTGGGGCGCGTCGTCGCCCCACCCCCCTTGCCCCGGCCGCGCGACGGGGCGCCGTCTTTCGCAGTCACGCGGACGAGGGCCTCCCCATCCTCCTCGTCCGACGAGTCCATCAAGATCTCGATGTGAACCTGGTCGCGCGTGCGGCCCAACTGTTCCAGGGCCAGTCGTACAGCTTCATCGACCGAGCGGGCCTGGATTTCAACGCTCCGCATCCGGATTCGGTCCATGCTCTGCCCGACACCTTTCTCCTCCTGGGTCCCGGTCCGGGGTCAATCACCTTCCGCCGATCGGTCGCGCTTCGACGGACGGGACTTGCGAGGCACCAGATCGGGACGCGGGGTCCGGGGCGGGCGCGCCGCTGCCCCGGCGCGCTGCTTCGTCGTCCGCGCGCTCCCGGCAGCCGTCGGTGTGGAGACAGGCTCCTCTTCGTTCTGCACGGGGCGCACCGCGCCGGCACGCTTGGCGGACTCCGCCATCTGCTCTTGAAGGCGCCCATTCAGGCGGGCGAACCAGCTATTCTTGGCCTGCTCCCGGGCCGCGGCCCGCTTGGCCGGGTCCTGGTAGCCCAGGCGGCGGTGCTCCGGCAGCTCAGGCAGGAACGGCAGCCAGTCGCGCATCGACCCCCAGCCGGTGATGAACCACTGCTGGATGACGCTGTAGAGCGCCGATACCGTCCAGTAAAGGACTAGCCCCGAGGGGAACTTCACGCCGAAGGCGACCACCATCAGCGGCATGAACGTCATCATGGTGTTCATCATCCGCTGCTGCGGGTCGGTGATCTTCCCCTGACCGGCGGGGCGCGTCATCTTGGTCTGCACCAACTGGAAGAGCCCAGCCATGACCGGCAGGATATAATGCGGGTCGGTGCTCGCGAGACTCGGCAGCCACATGAAGCCTTCGCCCCAGGTGCCGGTCCCGGCCTGGGACAAGCTGCGGATGGCCTCGTAGAGACCGAACAAGATCGGCAGCTGCAGGAGCATTGGCAGACAGCCTGCGGCAGGGTTGATGCCGTGCTCCTGGTAGAGCTTCATGGTCTCCTGCGAGAGCCGCTGGCGGTCCTTGCCGTACTTCTTTTGCAGCTCCTTGAGCTTGGGCTGGATCTCTTGCATCGCGGAGGTGGAGCGCACCGCCTTGACCGTCAAGGGCAGGAGCAGCGTCTTGATGAGAATGGTAAAGATAATCACCGAGAGTCCCGCGCTCCCGGTGTAGTCCGCGATGTAGCCCAGGCCGAGTTCGATCAGGCCGACGAACTCTCTCCAGAGTGGCAAGTGAGAATCCTCCTAAAGAGACCGAAGCTCACGCGCAGAGTCGCGAACGGGCAGGCTCACCGGCGATCAACTCACTCGACCGGATCGTAGCCGCCGCGTGAGAATGGGTTGCAGCGCAGGATCCGCCAAGCCGTCATCCATCCACCCTTGATGATACCGTACTTGTCGATGGCCTGGTACCCGTACTCGGAGCAGGATGGATAGAAGCGGCAGCTAGCGGGGAGCCCCGGTGAGATGACGCGCTGGTAGAAACGGATGCTCCAAAGCGCGAGTTTCTTCATTCGGGTGTGCCTCGGGTGCCAGATGCCGGCGGTGCGGGTGCTGCCGTCTGCAGCTTAGCCCGCGCCGTCAGAGTAGCGATCGCATCGAATACCTGATGATACGTCACGTCCGGGGACGCCACGGCGCCGCGGGCAATGAACACTATATCGTACCCCTGGCGCAGGCGAGGGTGCAAGTGCCGAACCGCCTCGCGCATCCAGCGTTTGACGCGGTTGCGCGCCGTGGCCTTGCCGATCCTCCGACCAACGGCGAAGCCGTACCGGTTGTGCTCGAGGTCATTGGGCAGGACCGCCATGACCACCAGCGGCGTGGCCCAGGAGCGGCCCTGCTTGCGTACGCGCTCAAACTCGAACGGTCGACGGAGGCGTAGCGCCCGCGCGATCATGATCCGTCGAATCAGCGCTGGGTCGGCTTCTTCTCGTCCGCCACCGTCAGCTTCCAGCGCCCCTTCTGCCGCCGTGCCGCCAGCACCGCCCGGCCTCCGCGCGTTCGCATCCGGCGGAGGAAGCCATGCTTGCGCTTGCGGGGGATGCGCCGTGGCTGGTACGTCCTCTTCGGCACCCTCGCTACCTTTCAGCTGATGGCCAGGTCGTTGACACGCTGACAACAAAATGACCTTGCGTGCCACGCGCTGCGCGCGGCCGCAACGGCCGCGGCCATTATACGTTTCAGTTGCAGGAGGTGTCAATTCGGACCGCCCGCGCCGCAGCGGCGGTCCGCCGGGAGGGGGGAACCGGATTGGCTGGGGGACATCGCACGGCGCTCGGCTCGGCCGCGGAACGCGGCCGGCGGGCACAACAGCCGCGCAGCGCACGCGCGCTCGTCCTCGCGCTGGTGCTCTGGCTGGCCCTGGGCGCGCTCCCCGGGCTGGCGCCGTTGCCAGCCGCCGCGGACGAGGCGTCTCCCGGCGCGGTCCTGGTCTCCCTCACGCCGGAGTTCGGTGCGGTCCCGGAGGGTATCACTGAGCTGCTCGGGGCGCCCGCAGCGGTGGTCCCGCTCGGTCCGGCGGGACTGTACCGGGTTGACTTGCCTCTAGGGATCGACCCGGACGCGGCGGCGGCCCAGCTCGCCACCGCACCGGGCGTGCGCTACGCCGAGCCGGACCGTCCGATTGCTGCCCCGCTGTCACCGGCCGCGCTCCTTGAGAATGGGGACACCCCGGGTGACTGGGGTCTGTGGCGCGTCGGCGCTCCCGACGCGTGGCGGGTAACCGACGGTGCGCCGGTCATCGTGGCCGTCCTCGACACCGGGGTCAGCCCCGATCATCCCGATCTCGCCGGCCGCGTCCTCCCAGGCTGGAACTTCGTCGATGGGAACGCCGACGCGCGTGACGACGCCGGGCACGGCACCTTCGTGGCCGGGATCATCGCCGGACGAGCGGGCGGCGGTGCGCCGGGCGTAGCGCCCGGTGCCCAGATCTTGCCGGTCAAGATCCTCAACCGCGACGCGGTCGGTTCCACTGCGAACTTCGTCGCCGGCATCGTCTACGCCGTCGATCACGGAGCGCAGGTCATCAATATCAGCGCCAACGGCATCATGGACTCCCGCGCGCTCTTCGACGCGCTGCGCTACGCGGAGGAGCGCGGGGTCGTCGTCGTGGCCTCGGTCGGCAACGAGCCGAATGGCCGCTGGAACTACCCGGCGGCGGTGCCGACGGTGCTCGCGGTGGGCGCCAGCACACCGGAGGACCAGGTCGCGTCCTTCTCCGCCTACGGTGCGTTCGTCGACCTTGTTGCACCGGGCGTCGACGTGACCAGCACCTGGTGGAGCCCTGAGGGTGGCAATGGCTACCTGACGGCTGGGGGCACGTCGGCGTCGGCGCCCTTCGTCTCCGGCGCGGCCGCGCTGCTGCTGGCCGTGCGTCCCGACCTCTCCCCAGCCGCTGTGCGCCAGATCCTCCTGGAGTCGGCGCAGGCAACCGGCCCGGACGGCATCGACGCGTTCAGCGGCTACGGTCGGCTGGATGTAGGGCTGGCGGTCCGGATGGCGATGTCAACCGCGTACGCGGCGCAGGGCCAGGTTTCGGTCGTGGATGACACGGACGGGCCGCGGCTGCGCTTCACCGCTGATGGCTTCGCGCCGGGCGAGCCGGCCACGGTCTGGCTCACCCCTCAGGACGGGCCGCGCCGGGTCTGGCGCGACCTCGCCGCCGATGCGGGCGGCGTCCTCACGGTCGATCTTGGACCTCGCCACCGGTTGCCGGAGGGCCCCTGGACGGTCACGGCCGCCGGTGAGTTCGGGACGCGGGTCAGCGCGACCTACATCCTTACCCTGGAGCCGATCCACCCGGCCTTCGTTCCCATCCCCGCTTTCGATCCCCAGCCGGATCGGGTCAACTTCCCGGAGACGGGCCACTCGCTGGCGTATGGCTTCAAGCGCTACTGGGAGGAGCGCGGCGGGTTGGCCGCCTTCGGGTTCCCGATCTCCGAGGAGTTCGCCGAGCGCGACCCGGTGACCGGGGTCGTGCACACGGTGCAGTACTTCGAGCGGGCGCGGTTTGAATACCATCCCGAGCTTGCCGGGACGCCCTTCGAGGTGTCGCTGGGCCGGGTCGGCGTGGAGGTCGCGCCGCAGGCATTCCCGACCGCCCCGGCCGAGGCTGCGTCCGACACGCGGCGCTACTTCCCTGAGACAGAGCACACTCTGAGCGGGCCGTTCCTGGAGCGCTGGGAGGCCGGCGGCGGGCTCGCCATGTTCGGCTTCCCGATCAGCGAGCCGTTCGAAGCGGGTGGCCGACTGGTGCAGTACTTCGAGCGCGCACGCTTCGAAATATCCCCACTGGGCGAATCTGGCGCTGATGTCCAGCTCGGCCGCCTCGGCGTCGACCTCGCGCGGAAGCTCGGCTATCTGCGCTGAGAAGCGAGGTGTCTCCTTATGAAGCTTGATGAAGCTTGACGAATTACCGTGCTACACCGGAGCTGCCCAGATGCCCGGTTGCCGTCATCCTGAGCGAAGCGAAGGATCTCCCCGGTGCGGGGCCGGTCTGACGCGAGATCTTTCGCTGCGCTCGGGATGACACGAGGGGGAGCAGGTTGCTGGCGGGTAGACCAAGCTAATTCGTCAACGTTCATTAGGAGCACGCACGGCGCATATCGGCTGACGGTGGCGGCGATTCGGGAGGAACATAGGGTGGCGCGCGTCCCGCACCCTGCGCAGGGATCGGCGTTTGTGGCTGCCGATTGGGGATGTCTCGGGGTTCACCCAGGCCGATACGAGCCTCTCTCCGCTTATTGGCAGCGTGACCGGTGCATCCTTCGATGCACGCTCTCCGTCAGGTCCGAGTTGTCTTCTTGCTTGTTCGGCGGCACAGGGGCGGTTATACTCCTCACCAAGCGTTGCCACGACACGCGGGGAGACCGCGCAGGGAGGGATCATGGGCCGGGCCGGCCACAGCTTCGGGCTCCTGCGTCGTAATCGGGACTTCGCCGCACTCTGGGGGGCCGAGCTGTTCTCGACGCTAGGCGACCGCGTGCACCGCGTGGCCCTCGCGGCGCTCGTCTACCGCCTGACGGGTTCCCTTACCGAGACCGGAATCGCCTTCGTCGCCACCGCACTGCCCGACCTCCTCTTCGGGCTGGCCGCCGGCAGCTTCGTCGACCGCTGGGACCGGCGCCGGGCGATGATCGTCAGCAACCTGCTGCGGGTCCCGGCGGTGGTGCTGATCCCCGTCGTGGCGCACATCCACCTCTGGCTGGTCTACCTCATTCTCTTCTGGGTGAACACGCTGGCGCTTGTGTTCCGTCCGGCCAAGACCGCCCTGTTGCCCTCGATCGTCAAGTCCGACGAACTGCACGCGGCCAACTCGCTCAACGGGATCATGGAGAACACCGCCGACGTGCTCGGCTATCCGCTGGGCGGCATCCTGGTCAGCACGGCGAGTGTCTGGTTCGGGTCGGAGCAAGGTCTGGCCGCTGCCTTCATCTTCGATGGGCTGATGTTCGTCGTGTCGGCGCTGTGCATCGCGTCAATCCGCCCCCGCGGGGCGCCGCCGGAGCGTGACGCGGTGACCAGCTCGATCTGGCACGACATGCGGGAGGGGGTCGCCTTCACCTGGCGGCAGCCGCTGGTGCGGGCCAACACGGCGGTCATGCTGCTCGGCCCGCTGACCCTTGGGGCGACCTTCCCGCTGCTGGTCGGCTACGCCTGGGAGGTGCTGGGCGGCGGTGAGTGGGAGTACTCGATGCTCGGGACCGGCATCAGCGTCGGCTCGATCCTGGCCGGGTTCTGGCTGACCAGCCTCTCGTCGGTGCGGACGGGGCTCTCCGTCGTCGTCGGCCTGGTGGTGATGGGGCTCGGGGTGATGGGCACGGCGATGGTGTCCCACCTGTGGCTAGCCGTCGCGCTCATGGCGATCAGCGGGATGGGGAGTATGATGGTGCTGGTGCCGAGCGTCACGCTGGTCCAGCGGCACACCCCGGATCGCCTGCTGGGCCGGGTCTTCGCCGTCCGCTCGACCCTGATCTTTGCGGCGATGATCATCACCAACGCTGTCGGTGGCGTCGCCGGTGAGCGGTTCGGGGTCCGGGAGTCGCTTTTCTTCTGTGGCTCCGCGCTCGTCGCCCTCGTGCTACTGGCCTCCGTGTTCCCCTCAGTGCGCGCCAGCGATACGCCTCCCATGCTGGCGGACGAACCCCAGGTCGCGATGGACGAGGCTTGACGCGCGAGGTGGTCCACCGGTTCCCATGGGGAGATCGGGGTCCGGATGCCCATTGTCGCGACAGGTGGTGTGACGGGTTCCCTCGCCATGGTGCGTGCCGGGGGCGAGTGCCGTGACCATCTTCGCGCCGTGCTCAGGGCCCGGGGGTGACCCCCGTGCTCACAAGGAAAAGCCGGCTAAAGCCGGCTGGGGCGGAGCAGTGCTTTCACCCAGGTGATGGGGTGCCCGCCGCCCAGTTCGTGCCCCGGGGGAAATCCCCGGGCTGACACGGCGAAGCCCACTGAAGGGGCTGGGGTCACGGCTCTCGGCAGGATGCCGGAACGGATACACCGGCATGTCGGCATCATAGCCCCTTCAGTGGGCTTACCCCTATTCAGCCCGCCGGCTTTAACGCTTGGTGTGAGTTGTGGCGCGGCGCCTAGCACGCGAGCAGGTCCGGCACCGCCAGCAGCGGCCGTCCCCGCTGCCGATTCAGCCAGCAGCAGAGATTGTGCAGCGCCACCCGGGCCGCCAGCCGCGCCTAGAAGCCCGCCAGGGTGTGCAGCCGCTCCCGCTCGAGGCCGAAGGTGTGCCGCAGCCGCCCGATGACCGTCTCCACGATCTGGCGATGGCGGGCCACCCAGCGGCGGACCGCCTTGGGCCAGCGCCGCCGACTGCCTCGCTGCGGAGTGGCCACCAGCGTCACCCCGTAGGTGGCCGCCAGGTGCGCCTCGTAGCCCTCACCGCCAAAGCCACTGTCGGCCAGCTCGATCCCGACCGGGCTGCCGACACTGGGCAGGCGGGGATCGGGGTGCGCGCGGGCAGCGATCAGGGTCTCGGCCAGGGGGCGCTCGTTGGTGCTGGCCGGGGCCACGCCCCAGCCGGTGATCGCCCCCTCCAGGCTGACCGCGGTCAGCACGCGGAAGCCGGCGAACCAGCCCAGGCGCAAGCTGAAGCCGATATTGGCCTCGCCCGCCAACCAGCCCCGCCCGCGGCGCTTGGCATTGCGCACCGGGGCCGGCGCCACATCGAGCACATCCACCGCCACTGGCCCCCGGCCAAGTTGGTCTGCCAGGTAGAGGGCGAACTGGGCCAGGGCGGCCTGATGCCGCCGCAGCAGGCGGTGGTCTTGGCTGCGATGCGGCAGGGTCGGGAAGGAGGGGCGCAGGTGCCGCTCGGCGTAGCGAGAGCAGTCCTGCTCACTGGAGAACGTCATCCACTGCCCGAAGATGGCCAGGGTCAGCACCTCGCTGCGGCTCAGGGCCGGCGCGGGGCCGGGCCGCGTCTCGGGCTCCAGCTCGGTCTGGCAGCAGGTGTCGACCAGGACGGGGACTGGGGTCAGGAAGGTGTCCACCGTCATCGGGAGCTCCGCTCGTGGCAGCGACGGAAGAACACGCTGGTATGGCGGTGGACACCTTCGCTGTCAAGGGATACGACATGCCCCCGACTAACTCACGCCAAGCGTTTTAGCCCCGGGCACATACTGCCGTGTCGGTCCCTCGCAGCACCTACGCCGGAGCACGGGCGGGCAACACCATCACACCCGGCCCTACCGGTGCTGTCGGTCACTTTGCTACCATTATGTAACCCACATCCCCGCAGGCATCGTCCTCGTGGCATCATGTCGGGTGGGTGAAGGGACGCGGATTGTGGCGAGTCAGGACAGGCCGGCCGCGGCGCCCGCGCCGGCCGCACCGCCGGGACCGGACGGCCGGCGGCTCATCGCGCCAACCGACCTGGCGCAGTTCATCCGGCTGGACCAGTGCCAGCGCTACCTGCGGCTCCGGCTGCACGAGCGCGTGGTCGGGTCCCGATTCATGCGCGACTACGACGTTATCCCCCAGTCGCTCCCGCCATTGCTCACCCGCTCCGGCCGCGCGTTCGAGCAGCGCGTTGAGGCGGCTATCGAGGCGACGACCCGCACGGTCCGGTTCGCCGCGCCGGAGGGAGCCAGCGACCGCGCGCCGGACAACGCGGCAGTGCTCGACATCATCCGTGATCTGCCGCCGGGCGAGGCCGTGGTGCTGTTCCAACCCCGACTGGCTGCCACCATCGGTGACTGGCACCTGCGCGGCGATGCCGACATCCTGCGACTCGCACGTGACGACGGCGGCAACCTCACCGCACTGATCGCCGACATCAAGAGTTCCACCGCCGCGCGGCTGGAGCACCGGTTACAGGTGGCCTGCTATGGCGAGATGCTGGGGGCGATCCTGGCCGAGGCCGGCATCGCCTGCGAGCGTTGTGACCTCGCAGTCCTCTACCGTGGCTCTCCCCACACCGAACGGGAGATGCGCGCCGAGGAGGCGGAGGAGCGTGCCCGCCAGCGCGAGGCGGCGCGGGACATCTTCGGCATCGACGACGCCTTCCTCGACATCATCCCAGACCCCGAGAGCTTCCGCGAAGCGGTCCATGACCTGGTGACCGGGCCGGAATCGCTGGCCCGGCGGGTCGCCGAAGCCGACTTCGCGGCGCTCCCGTTTCACTTGACCTACCGCTGCGATGGCTGCCTCTACAACGAGTTCTGCATGAAGTGGAGTGCGGAGCAGGACGACCTGTCGCTCCTGCCCCACCTGACGCCGTTCGACAAGACGGCCCTGCGCCGGGCCGGCATCGACCGCGTGCGCGATCTGGCGCTGCTCAAGCAGCCGGCGAACGGGGTCAACGGCGATCTCGTCCCGGGCGCGGGGAAGGAGGATCTGATCCGCCAGCTCGCAACCACCTGGCCGGTCGGGCCGCGGCTGGACGAGCTGGTCCACCGAGCGCGCCGCTATCGCCACTGGAAGGGCGAGCACATGCCGGCGCCCTCCGCCATCCCGAGCAAGGGCTACGGCTCGCTGCCCTACCGCGATGCCCAGCACAACCCGAACCTGGTCTGCGTCTACATCGACGCCCAGCACGACTACCTGCACGACCGCATCTACCTGCTCGGCGCGCGGGTCGTGGCGCACGAGGGCGGCGTCCCGGTTAGGACGAAGAACATCGTCCACCTCAGCGACGGACCGCCCGACAGCCCGGCCAAGGAGGAAGCGGTTTTCCTCCGCTGGATCCGCGACACCGTGCGCGCTATCGTGTCGCTTGCCGCACCGGACGAGACGGGCAGGCGCGAGGCACCGATCCATCTGATCTTCTACGACCGGCACGAGCAGCGGCTGCTCCTCGAAGGACTGGCGCGCCACTTCGAGGCGATCCTCGGGGCGACCCCGCTCTACGACTTCGTGACGCAGCTCGCCGCCTTCGACTCGCCCCTCGTCACCTTCCTGGACCAGGAGATCCGCGAGCTGAAGAACTACCCGATGGTGTGCCAGTCGCTCCACGCGGTTGCCGCCTACCTGAATTTCGATTGGAACAAGCCCGAGCCGTACCGGGAGATCTTCCGCGCCCGGCTGTTTGATTTCTGGGGCAAGCTGGACCGGGACGACGTCGACCCCGAGGCGCGAAGGCGCTGGTATTTCCGGCGCGCCCGCTTCGGCAGCGACATCCCGCTGGAATACGCATACGCCGCCTGGGGCGAGCTGCCCGAGCCGCCGGAGAAGGGCCGGGACGACTACGCACCGTACCGCGGCGTCACCCGGGATCTCCTGCTCGGATTCCAGGCCCGGCGCCTGGAGGCGATGGAGCACATCGCCGCCGACTTCCCCGGCAACAAGCAGACGACCAAGACCAGCTTCCACCTCCCCGACCTGGCGACGTTCGAGGAGAAAGCCCGCACGCTGGGCCAGGCGATGGAGGAGTTCGTCATCATCGAGCGGCACGTCCAGCTCGGTTCCTGGAAGGCAGCGCGGCTCGCCCCGCCCGAGCGGCGGGTCCTGGCCGGCGAGACGCTGCTGGTGCGCTACCGCGCCGATGACCAGTCGCCCGAGGTCCGCCACACGATGCGCGAGATCGAGCGGCGGCTGAAGCTCCGGCAGGAGTACGAGGAGGAGTACCGTCGCAAGAATCCGGACGCCACGCGGGTCAAGCTGACGAAAGAACAGCTCGAGGCGTGCAAGGTGGAGGAGCTGATCGACCGGCTGCCGGTGAGGCTCCGCGTCGAAATGGAGGGGGTCGACGGCGACCTCGATGAGGTCCTTGCGCTCTCGACGCTCAAGCCGGACGACAGCGTCATCGTCTGCCCGCGCTGGACGGTCGACTCGCGCCTGCCGGAGAATGAGCAGACGCCCTTCACGCCGACGCCGAAGCAGATGCTGTACCGAATGCGGGCCAGGATCCAGCGCATCACGGTCGAGCGCGACGACCAAGGCCGGGCTACGCAGGCATCCATCGACGTGGAGCTCGCCAATGCCTATGGCGGTAACTGGTCACGTGGGTTCGTCTTCCCCTCCTACCCCGAGCCGCTGCGGGACGGCGAGGTCTATACGCTCGACCCCGACCCGAACAACTGGAACGGGTACTACGCCCTGAAGGTCTCCGAGGGGCTGGCGCGCGGCGAACCGAACACGCTCTACGAGCGGCTGGTGGATCTCGACGGGGTGACGGTGGACTGGCCGGCGGCCGCGGCCGAGGGCCAGCGCCGCTTCCTGGCCGGGCTTGATGCTTTCCACGAAGCGGGGCACCTCCACCCCTTCGAGGAGAGCAAGCGCGCCTACATCGGCGACCACGGCGCCGACCCGGTGCTGCTGGTCCAGGGTCCACCGGGCACCGGCAAGAGCTACACCACCGGGTTTGCCGTGCTCGCCCGGCTGCAGGGCGCGCTCGCTGCCGGCCGCGACTGCCGCGTGCTGGTTTCCTGCAAGACCCACGCGGCGACCAGGGTCGCGCTGCAGCAGATCGCCGCGGCGCAGCGCCGCCTTGACCTCCTGGCCGGACGCGACCGAAACCTCTTCATGCGCTACTTCGACCCGCGCCTGCTGACGGTGCCGCTCTTCCAGATCCGGCTCCGTGAAGATGTCCCTGGGGCGATCCGTCTTGACGCCGAGAGAGGGAGTTGGGACCGACTGGCGGGTGAGCGCTGGTGCGTTGCGGCCGCGACACCCGGGGCAGTCTACCGTTTGGTGAGCAAGCGATGGGGCAGCCAGAGCCTCTTCGGCCACGACCTCTTCACCTGCCTGGTGCTCGACGAGGCCTCGCAGATGAGCCTGCCCGAGGCGGCCATGGCCGCGCTACCGCTCGCGCCGGACGGCCAGCTCATCGTCGTCGGCGACCACCGTCAGCTCCCGCCGATCGTGCACCACTCCTGGGATACCGAGCCGCGCCGAACCTTCCAGGAATTCCGCACCTATCAGTCGCTCTTCCTGGCGCTGCGTGAACTCAACCCGCCGATGATCAAGTTCAGCCAGAGCTTCCGGCTCCACGCCGACATGGCCGCGTTCCTCCGCCGTGAAGTCTACGAGCAGGACGGTATCCCCTACTTCTCGGAGAAACGCGACGTGCTGGAGCCGCGCCCGCACCCGGACCCGTTCGTCGCCGCGGTCCTGTCGCCCGAGCACCCGATGGTCGTGGTGGTCCACGACGAGGACACCAGCCAGGTGCGCAATCCGTTCGAGCAGGAACTCATCACCCCGATCCTGCAGGCTCTGGCCGACCCGGCGGTCTACAACCTGGACCCGGAGCGTGGGCTGGGTGTCGTCGTCCCGCACCGCGCCCAGCGCGCGGCGCTGCAGGACGCCCTCCCGGCGCTGAGCCGCATCGACCCCGACACCGGCGCGATCGCCCTCAGCGCCATCGACACCGTGGAGCGCTTCCAGGGCGGGGAGCGGACGGCCATCGTCGTCTCCGCCACCGAGAGCGACCGCGACTACCTCCTGACCGCTGGAGAGTTCCTGCTAGACCCGCGCCGCCTCACCGTCGCGCTGAGCCGGGCACAGCGCAAGATCATCCTCGTGGCCTCCCGCTCGGTCTTCGACCTCTTCAGCGCCGACGAGACGATCTTCGCCAACGCGCTTCTCTGGAAGCACCTCCTGCGCCGCACCTGCACCGTGAAGCTCTGGTCCGGCGAGCGCGCCGGGCACCGGGTGGAAGTGTGGGGTAACGCGAAGACGGCACCCGCTCCCTAGCTCCTTCTCTCAACTGCCGGGGAGGGGGAAGCGATCGCGTATTCCGTATTGCGCAAGTCAGCCCTTTCAGGAGCGAGAGAAGAGGCCATCGCACGACACGGAACACGGAACACGCAATACGCAACACCCAGTACGCGCCTGATCTCCCCCTCCCAACCCTGGGGAGGAGACCGGGGGTGGGGGCCGTCCGCCCCGTCTACTCCTCGGGGAACGGCAAGGCAATGGTGTCGCGGGACTTGCGCTCGCCTGTGAAGCGTGCGAGGCGGATCTCCTCGTCGGGCAGGCCCGCGGCGGTCCCCTCGTCGATGAACTCGGCCATGACCATGCCCAATGCGGGACCCCACATCATCCCGTGGCCGCCCGCCGCCAGGACGAAGAAGCCCTGGCGCGGCTCGTCGATGATCGGCAGGTGGTCCGGCGTGTAGTCGATCGAGGCGGCCCAGGCGCGAGAGATCGGTTTCCCGGCCAGCGACGGCCAGATCGCCTCCCACACCGGACGCGCTCGCTCGTGGTACTCCCAGTCGTAGGTGATCTGATAGCGCCCGCTCCGGTCGGCCCGCTCCTCCGGGTTGCTCATGCCGAGCAGCGCTCCCTGCTCCTCCGGCCGCACGTAGATCCCCTCGGACAGGGCGAACGAGAGGGGGAAACGCCCTGCCGGCTGCTGGTCGACCTCGGCGAAGGTGATGATCTGGTGGCGCGCCGCCGAGACGGGCACCTGCACGTCGAGCATCGCCCCGAGGTCACGCACGCCGCGCGGCCCGGCGGCATTCAGCACCCGCCCCGTCTCCAGCACGCCGCGCGTCGTGTGAACCCGGTAGCCGCTCCCGGCCGGCTCGATCTGCTCCACGGTGCATTCTTCGAACAGGTCGATCGCCTCCTCCCGGTGCACCGCGTAGGTGATGTTCCGCGCCACGATGGGTGGGTGCACGTAGCCGTCATTCGGCGTGTAGACCGCACCGCGGAAGCGGTCCCAGTCGACCATCGGGAAGCGGCGCTTGCCCTCGTCCGGATCGACCCACTCGTTCTCAACCCCACAGCGGCGCCGCAGTTCGAGCAGGTCGCGGAACGCCTTTTCTTCCTCCTCGGTCGAGGCCAGGATGTAGTAGCCGGTTTCGAAAAAGCCGCTCCCCAGCCCCAGCTCCTGGCCCAGCCGCTGGTACAACTCCAGCGACCAGTGGCCGAGCTTCACCGCCGTCTCCGAGCCGCCCTGCGCCCGGATCATCCCGGCCGACCGGCTGGTGGCACCAAACCCCGCCCAGTACCGCTCGCAGACCGCGATCCGGCCGAAGCCGCGCTTTGCCAGGTGGTACGCGGTCCACAGACCGAGATTCCCGCCCCCGACGATCACGATCTCGTAGGTCGTTGCCATCACTCACTCCCCGTCATACCAACCATGTCACCCTGCACCGTCGGCACCCAATACCTGTCATCCTCAGCCGAGCCGTTACCAACGTCCGAGCTTTGTCATCCTGAGCGAAGTGACGGATCTCGCGCGGGAGTGGCCACCCCACCCCCGAGATCCTTCGACTCGGACGGAGCCGCCGGACCCGGCTCCGCTCAGGGGGACAACGAACGCATGACCTTGACACTATCCCTCCAGGCATTCGAGCACGAAGTCGTTGAAGGCGCGGATGTGCGCCTCCAGCGGCACGTACAGCCCACCCGCCCGGTAGGCCCGCGAGGCCATGTTCTGCTGGCACAGCTCGCACATCTCCCAGTCCTGGCGGTTCACCAGATCGAAGAAGGCCACCGCATCCATCGGATCGAAGCCTGGCTCCGCCATCACCGCCGGGTCGAACAGCCAGTCGCACACCACCCGCGTCTGCGTCGGCCCCAACGGCTCCAACCGGTGGACCACCACATGGTCCGGCGTCAGGTTGACGAACACATTGGGCAGCAGCACGAAGCCGTAGTAGGTGCCCAGGTCCTGCTCGGCCAGCCCCGGCAGCGGTGGACGGGTCGTCTGCCCGCTCAGCGTCAGGGCCACTACCCCCTCAGCAAAGCGCGCCCCCACTCCCTGCTGGTAGGCCAGCCCCGCCTTGAAGCTGGGCACCGCCCGGCTTAGCTCCGGATGGGTCACCGCGCAGTGGTAGCACTCCATGAAGTTCTCCACCACCAGCTTCCAGTTGCAGGCCAGCTCATAGGTGATGGAGTGGCCCACCGCCAGCGTCGCCAGCCGGTAGCGCCCCACCGTGTCCAACTCCCCGAAGCGGCGCAGGATGGCCGGCTCAAGCTGCTCCGCCAGCGGCGGCGGGTCCTCCGCCAGGGACAGCCAAAGCAGCCCACCCCACTGATCGCAGGCTACCGGCAGCAGCCCGTGGGCATCCCGGTCGAAGGCATCGACATCGCGCAGGTTGGGCGCGCCCAGCAGGCGGCCATCCAGCCCGTAGCTCCAGGCGTGGTAGCGGCACTGGATGGCGCCGGCGACATGCCCGCAGGGCTCGGTGCAGAGCCGCGCCCCGCGGTGGCGGCAGACGTTGAGGAAGGCGCGCACCACCCCGTCGCGCCCCCGGACCACCAGCACGCTCTCGCCGGCCAGGTCGACCGTCAGGTAGTCGCCCGGTTGGGGGATGGCATCGGCGCGCCCAACGCAGACCCACAGGCGGCCGAAGAGGCGCTCCTGCTCCTGGCGGTAGATGTCGGGATCGTGGTAGTACCGGCCGGGCAACGTGGTCGCGAAGGGCGTCGCGGTCGAAGTGTCAGTCACCATCCGCCGCTCCTTTACCGAGCCGGCCCGCCCCGGTCAGGTCCCGCGGTGATCCATCGCTCACCGAGGCATGCCGCCGGTGGCGGCACGGTATCTGTTCCAATCGGATGCCTCGCATCCTAGCAGCGCACCCCACGCCGGTCAACGACTTCAGGAGCGCGGGCGTCTCGCTTGTCCTCCGCGCGTAACCCCCCTCTCCCAAAGTTGGGAAATGGGTCGGGGATGAGGACCGCTCTCACCGAGCGAGGCTCAACCCGACGCCCACGCTCCTCGCCTTTGGAATCGACGCGGCCTGCGGAAAATCCCTGGTAGAATCGTGGCAGGAGGGTCGCAGCGATGAACGGCGTATCCCGGCAGACGTGGTTGAGCATCAGCGGCACCCCGGAGTTGCGCCGCCTCAAGTGGGTTGCGATCCTGGCGCCGGTCGTCTTCCTCGCCGCGCTGGAGGCGATGCGGCACATCATCTACCCCAGCCTGTTCCACTCCTGGCCGGGCTACCTCCTGCTCGCCGGGATCGTCCTGATCGGTACCCTCTTCTTCGCCGAGGCAATCTTCAAGGTTATCGGCCGCATGCAGGCGAGCCTCGCCGAGCAGAACCAGGAGCTCCTGGCGCTGCACGAGGCCGGGCTCGCCATCACCAGCCAGCTCGACCTCCAAACCGTCCTGCAGAAGGTGGTCGACGAGGCGCGGGAACTCGTCGGTGCCCGCTACGGCGCCCTTACGCTCCTGAGCGAGGAGGGCTGGCCTGAGGCGTTCCTCACCTCCGGCCTCACTCCGGAGGAGCGCGAGCGCATCGGCCCGGAGCCGGTCGGCCACGGCATGCTCGGGGTCGTCATGAGCGACGGCGTCGTGCTCCGCATCCCGGACGTGACCAAGGATCCTCGCTCGTTCGGCTTCCCGCCACATCACCCGGTAATGCGCTCACTGCTGGCGGTACCGATCCGCTCGCACGGCCGCATTCTGGGCAGCCTCTACCTGACGGAAAAGGAGGGTGCGTCGGAGTTCGATGCCGCTGACCAGGCGCGGCTGGAGCGCTTCGCCACGCAGACGGCCCTGGCCATCGAGAACGCCCGCCTGCACCAGCGGGTGCAGGCGCTGGCCATCGCCGAGGAGCGTGAGCGGATCGCCCGTGAGATGCACGACAGCCTTGCCCAGGTGCTCGGCTACGTCAACACGAAGGCTCAGGCGGCCCAGGAACTCCTGCGCAACGGCCAGCAGGAGCGGGCGTCGGAGCAAATCGGCCAGCTCGCCCAGGCCGCACGCGACGCCTACGCCGACGTGCGCGAGAACATCCTCGGCCTGCGCACCTCTCTTGAGCGGGAGCGCGAGTTTCTCGAGACGCTGCAGGACTACCTCCAGCGCTGGCAAGACCAGAGCGGCATCCCCGTCGACTTCCGCACCACTCCGGCCGGCATCACCGACCTCAGGCTCTCGCCGCTCGCGGAGCTCCAACTACTGCGCATCATCCAGGAGGCTCTGGCCAATGTGCGTAAGCACTCCGGGGCCAGCCGCGCCACCGTCCACATTCACCGCTCCGCCGGCTGGATCGGAGCGACGGTCGAAGACAACGGTTCCGGTTTCGACCCGTCAACCATCGGCCGCAGCGCTTTCCCGCGCTTCGGCCTGGCCACCATGCGCGAGCGGGCACAGGCGGTCGGCGGAACCCTGGAGATTCGGTCGGCACCGGGGGAAGGAACGCGCGTCGCGGTGCGGTTGCCCGTGGGAGCGGCATTCGTCCCTGCTGATGTCCGGCCCGTCGAGTCCGTGAGCACGGCAGCGAGCAAGGGAGAGGTGGATGAGAGTCATAATCGCTGACGACCACGCCCTGTTCCGCGACGGCTTGCGCAGCCTGCTGGAGGCGCGCGGCGTCGAGGTCGTGGCCGAGGCGCGCAACGGCCGGGAGGCGGTCGAGCTGGCCCGGCAGCTCCGCCCGGACATCGTGCTCATGGACCTGACGATGCCGGTGATGGGCGGACTGGAAGCAACCCGGCTCATCAGCGCCGAGTTGCCCGACGTCAACGTCGTGGTTCTCACCGCCTCCGAAGATGACGCCGACCTGTTCGAAGCGGTCAAATCAGGGGCCGAGGGCTTCCTCCCCAAGAACCTGGAAGCCGAACAATTCTTCGACCTGCTTCAGGGCGTCACCGAGGGTCAACCGGCCCTCACTCCCGGACTGGCGCGCAAGGTGCTCAACGAGTTCGCCCGCCCAGCCGCCCCACGCCCGGAGCGAACCGCCGAGGAACTGACCGAGCGCGAGCGCGAGGTGCTGGAGCTCCTGGTGCAGGGCGTGACCTCGAACAAGGACCTCGCCGACCGCCTCTTCGTCAGCGAGAACACGGTCAAGTACCACCTCCGCAACATCCTCAACAAGCTCCACCTCCAGAACCGCGCCCAGGTCATCGCCTACGCCCTCCGCCACGGCCTCGTCGAGCCGCCGGAGGAGTAGGGGATGCAAGCTCCCGCCTGGTGGCCTTCGGCAGGTTGATCCAGTTAGGACGTACCGCGCTTGACGGGTACCAGCGGCCGGCCAGGGGGTGAGAGGCCCCGCCGCGGTGGCACGTGTCCGGGGGTTCACCCCCGGGCTGACAAGGAAAGCCGGCTGGGGAACAGCGCTCACCCCTCGGTAGTATGGTATCCACCATTCAGGTATGTGCCCGGGGACAAAAATCCCCGGGCACCCACCAGGCTGCGAGGATCTTCCCACCACTCGGTCGGCACACTGCCCTCAGCCGGCTCTAGCCGGCTTTCGTTGTCAACCCGGCGGCTTAGCCCCCGGCGAATCCCGCCACCCCAGCCTACGGATAGCTCCCCTCTCCCAAGGTTGGGAGATGGGCCAGGGG
Organism: Sphaerobacter thermophilus DSM 20745; assembly: GCF_000024985.1. Classification (NCBI taxonomy): domain Bacteria; kingdom Pseudomonadati; phylum Thermomicrobiota; class Thermomicrobia; order Sphaerobacterales; family Sphaerobacteraceae; genus Sphaerobacter; species Sphaerobacter thermophilus. The sequence continues at coordinate 172,279 of NC_013523.1, read as the reverse complement.
TGAGGGCCGTTCCCACGAGACGCCCACGCTCCGGACCCTTGCCTGACCTACCCCAATGGGTGGGCCCATCCCGCTTTCTCACCCACCAGGGTGGGGAAAAACCCACCCCTTCCGGTCACCCGTGAACTACCCCCCAGGTCGTGGGGCGATAGCCCCTCCCCGCCTAGCCTTGATGCCAGAAGGGCCGATACAGCGGCCCGGAGAGGCGCAAGGACAATGGCACGGCACGAGGCCACAATCCAGCTCCCCGAGACGGTCGTTGAGGACCCGGCCCTGGCGCGGACGCTGTTCAACGACGTCCGCCTCGGTTGGGTCTGGCTGGCCGTCCGCCTCTACGTGGGCTGGCAGGCCCTCGAGGCCGGCTGGGCCAAGCTCCAGAGCCCCGAGTGGATGAGCGGCGGCACCGCCCTGCGCGCCCATTGGGAGCGGGTGGTGGAGGCCAACCCGGCGCCCGGTTCCGGCTCCAACTGGTACCGGCACGTGCTCGGGTATCTGCTCGACACCGGCGGCTACACCTGGGCGGCCAAGGTGATCGCCATCGGCGAGACGTTCGTTGCGATCGCGCTGCTGCTCGGCCTGATGACCGGCGTGGCCGCCACGCTCTACTGCCTGGCCAGCATCAACGTGCTGATTGTCGGCGCCGGGCCGGTCGACCCGTTGCTGCCGGCGCTCGCCGTCGTCCTGGTTCTGGCCTGGAAGACGGCCGGCTGGATCGGGCTCGACCGCTGGCTGCTCCCGGTCCTGGGCACACCCTGGCGCCCCGGCCTGATCCGCCGGCGGGCGCGGGGCAGGGCGAGCGACCGGGAACCGGTTGGAGAGATTCCCCGCTGAGGTCGGCGGGACACACGAAGACATGACGTACACACCGGGACGTGACAGGAAGAAGGGTACGATGGCACGGATACATCTCAGCAAGCGAACACTGCGGATCGCCATCGCAGCGCTGAGCGTGGTGGTGCTGCTACTCGGCGCGGCCGCTTACGGGTTGCCCGGCATCTCGCAGCCGGCCGCCGACAGCCACGCCGGCCACGCGGCTGCTGCCGCCTCGGCGGTCGAGCCCGCCCCGGCGGACCTGGTGCGGATGCCCCAGCCGGAGGTTGCACCGCCGGTGGGCGACCGCGGGCCGCAACTGGTCAAGGTCGAGCTCGAAGCCAAGGAGATCGTGGCCGAGATCGACGATGGCGTCGCCTACAAGTTCTGGACCTTCAACGGCACCGTCCCCGGGCCGATGATCCGGGTGCGGGAGGGCGATACGGTTGAGCTGACGCTGAAGAACTCACTCGACTCGACGGCGCCGCACAACATCGACCTGCACGCGGTGACCGGCCCGGGCGGTGGGGCCGCGGCGACGACCGTCTCGCCCGGTAAGCAGGCCACCATCCAGTTCCTGGCGATGCACCCCGGCGTCTACGTCTACCACTGCGCGACGCCGCCGGTCGCCATGCACATCGCCAACGGCATGTACGGCCTGATCGTCGTGGAGCCCGAGGGCGGGCTGCCGCAGGTGGATCGCGAGTTCTACGTGATGCAGGGCGACTTCTACCTGAGCGGCGAGCGCGGCGAGAAGGGCCTGCACGGCTTCGACATGGAGCAGATGCTGGCCGAGAACCCCGACTACGTGGTCTTCAACGGCTCGGTCGGCGCGCTCACGGGCGACAACGCCCTCAAGGCCAAGACCGGCGAGACGGTGCGGATCTTCTTCGGGGTCGGCGGCCCGAACCTCACCTCGAGCTTCCACGTGATCGGTGAGGTCTTCGACCGGGTGGCGCCGGAGGGCGCGGCCGAGTGGGTCAGCCACGTCCAGACGACGATGGTGCCGGCCGGCGGTGCGACCATCGTGGAGTTCCAGGTCGAGGTGCCGGGCAACTACACGCTGGTGGATCACAGCCTGGGCCGGCTGGCCAAGGGCGCGGCCGGCGTCCTCCAGGTCGAAGGCCCGGACAACCCCGAGGTCTACACGGTCATCGAGCACGGTGATCAGAGCGGCGGCCACTAGCGCCGCCCACGGTGAAAGCGGGAGGGTGACCGCCCGGTCACCCTCCCGCAACCGCGCCCGGACGACTCGCCAACGGGCGCGGGACGGCAAACCCGGTAACGGGGAGTGGGAAGGAGAACCCATGATCGACCTGACGAATCGATTCTCGCGGCGGGGCTTCGTCGGCGCGCTGGGCGCGCTGGGGCTCGGCGCGACCGGCCTGACTCTGGCGAGCTGCAGCGAGGCCGAGACGTCCGCAGCGCGAGCCGCCGACGACCACATGGAGCACACCAGCAGCCCCGCCGCGACCCCCACGAAGGACTACGCGGAGATGGACAGCATGCACGAGGCAGGGGTCAAGGCGTTCCCAGCCGAGACCGAGGGCCTCGGCGGCCAACCGCTCTCCTATGAGCTGGACGGCGATGTCAAGGTCTTCCGGCTGACCTGCCAGAAAGTGCAGTGGGAGACCGAGCCCGGGCGAGTCGTCGAAGCCTGGGCCTACAACGGCGTGGTGCCGGGGCCGGAGATCCGGGTGACCGAAGGCGACAAGGTCCGCATCCACGTCACCAACGAACTGGACGAGAGCACGGCGGTCCACTGGCACGGCCTGATGGTCCCGAACAGCATGGACGGTGTGCCCTTCATCACCCAGCCGCCGATCCGGCCCGGTGAGACCTTCACGTACGAGTTCGTCGCGAAGCCCGCCGGATCGCACATGTACCACTCGCACCACAACGCGGCCGAGCAGGTGACGATGGGGTTGCTCGGTGCCTTCATCGTCGAGCCGAAGGACCCGTCTACCCGCCCGGCCTATGACGTCGAGTACACCCTGATCCTCAACGACGGCCCGCTCGGCTTCACCATCAACGGCAAGAGCTTCCCGGCCACCAAGCCGCTGGTAGCCAAGCGTGGTCAGAAGGTGCTCATCCGCTATATGAACGAGGGGCTGATGGCCCACCCGATGCACCTGCACGGGATGCCGCAACTCGTCGTCGCCAAGGACGGCTATCCCCAACCGCAGCCGTGGTACTGCGACACGATCAACGTGGCGCCGGGCGAGCGCTGGGACGTGATCGTGGACGCCACCGAGCCGGGCGTCTGGGCCTTCCACTGCCACATCCTGTCGCACGCCGAGTCCAACCACGGCATGTTCGGCATGGTGACCGCGCTCATCGTCGAGGAGTAGGCGGGGCGGGTGGTCCACGGGGCCCACCGCGTTAGCCGGTGCCCGGGACGAGCGCCGCCGCGCCGATAAGGAGGAAAGCCCACTGAAGGGGCTGTGGCGCCGACATGCAGACGTTCCCGGTTCGGCCTCCCGCCGGGGCGCTGCATCCGCAGCCCCTTCAGTGGGCTTCGCTTCCTCGCCCGACGGCTGATGACCGTGGAGGTGCTAACCTCATTCACCTGTCAACAGCCCGCTCGCTCATGGGTGTCCTCCTGAGCGAAGCGAAGGATCTCACGCGGGTGGTCGCTCCCGCGCGGGATCCTTCGCGTCCGTCGACCAGATCGGAGATTGGTAGCGAGAAGGTTCCCGCGTCATGGCACGTGCCTGGGGGTAAGCTCCCAGGCACGTGCCGGTTCCGAGCATCCTTCCGCCAGGGTGTGGCCCCTGCCGTGTCCCAGCCGGCTGAAGCCTGCTTCGCTCATCAGCCCGGGGCTTTCAGCCCCGGGCACCAACCACCGCACAGAGATCCAATCAGCACATCCCAAGCTATTTAGGAGAGGAGAGGGCGAGCCTACTCCTCTTCCTCTCCCAGGCGCGCGGTGTAGGTCTTGCCCAGCCCGGCGTACTGGTCAGCGGCGATGTGGTGGAGCAGCGGGGAGTCGGCGTCGATCAGCCAGCGGTCGGAGAAGAGCTCGTCGAGGGCTGAGACCGCGAGCACCTCGCCGACGAAGAGATCGTGGTCGGCGAGGGACAGGCGTTCGACCAGCCCGCACTCAATGTGGGCCACGCACTCCTCGACGAGCGGTGCTTCGACCTCGGCCGCGTCCGTGGGCGTCAGGCCCGCCGTGAGGAACTTGTCGCCATCGCGACCGGATTCGATACCGCAGCGGTGGACGGCGTTCAGCAGGTCGATCGTCGGAACGTTGAGGGCGAACGCCTCGCTGCGGCTGATGAACTCATGGGTGAGCCGGCCCGGGTGGATGGCAACGCCGATCCGGGGCGGGTCGAATCCCAGCGGCAGCAGCCAGCCGGCGGTCATGACGTTGTGCTGGGCACGGTAGAGCGAGGTGACCAGCACCAGCGGACCCGGTTCCAGGATACGTGCCGCCAGCCGCGGCTCCACCGCGCGCTTCTCTGCCACCGTCTCACCCTCCCTCCCCACACGGCTGTCCGGAGTACCGCTAGCGCGGTACGCGCTCGATGCCCTCCGTGTCCGGCACCCGTTCCCAGACCTGGCCGTCGCGCCCGACCGGCAGCAGCGACCGGTAGAGCCGGTAGTATCGCTCGGCGATCGCCCGCTGCGTGAAGTGATCCAGCACGCGCTGGCGCGCGCGCCGCGCCAGCGCCAGGCGCTTCTCCTCGTTGCTCAGGAGGTCGTCGAGGGCCGCCGCCAGCGCCGCCGCGTCACCCTCCGGCACGACCACCCCGGCGTCGCCGATCGTGCCCGGGATCTCGCCGGAGTCGGAGCCGACCACCGGCACCTGGCACGCCATCGCCTCGATGATGACGCGGCCGAACTGCTCCTTCCAGTTCCGCCGCGTGCGGGACGGGATCACCAGCACGTCGAGTTCGGCCAGCGCCTGGGGCATGTCGGCCGCCGGGACGGCGCCGCGGAACAGCACGCGGTCGCGCACGCCCAGCGCCCCCGCCTGCATCTCCAGGCGCGTCCGTTCCGTGCCGCTGCCGATGATGTGGAGTTGCGCGCGGTTGCGCAGCCGGGCGAAGGCGTCGATCAGCACGTCGACGCCCTTCTCCGGCACCAGCCGGCCGGCGTACCCGATCCGCGGCAGGTCGCGCGGGCGCGGATCGGATCGTGGTTGGAAGAGATCGGGGTCGACACCGAACTGCGGGATGACCTCGAGCCGTCCGCGATAGCCCTTGCGCCGCAATACCTCCGCAGCGTCGTTGATTCCCGCCACCGCCGCAGCGGCCATGCGGTAGTTGGCCAGCTCGAACAGGCGGAAGGGTGGCGGATAGCGGCGATAGAGGTTCTGCCAGGTGAAGAAGACCACGCGCGCGCCGACCATGCGGCCCAGCACCGACGCGTGGAAGGTCACCGTGTTGTACGGCTCCTCGTCGATGTGGAAGATGTCGGGGCGGAAGTCGCGCACGATCCGGCCGAGCCGTGGATAGAAATGAATATGGTGACGGCCGTTGAAGACCATCGGCAGCTCGACGAGGCGGTAGCCCTCGGTGTAGCGGCGCTCCAGGCGCAGCACCCCGACCCGCTCCTCGAGCCAGTACGGCGGCACGACCGCCATGAGTTCCACGCCGGGAAGCCGGGCCAGCTCTTCCAGCTTCTTCTGGTAGACGCCGGTCACCAGCGCCTTCGATAGCATGAGGATCTTCACCGTGGCCACCCTCTAGGCGGGAGCCGGCGTCGCGCTCGCCAGCACCGATCGGTAGACGGCTCGGGTCTGCTCAGCCGTCCGCTGCCATGAGAACGTCTCAGCCTGCTCCAGGGCGCGCCGCGCGAGGCTGCGGCGCAGGCGCTCGTCACGCATAACCGACACCATCGCCGCCGCCAGTCGCTCCGGCGTCGGGTCGACCAGCAGCCCGCCCTGGCCGACAACCTCGGGCAGGCTGGAGCGATTCGCCGCGATCACCGGCGTGCCGCAGGCCATTGCCTCCAGCGGCGACAGGCCAAACCCCTCGTAGAGGGAGGGGAAGACGTAGAGATCGGCAAGGTTGTAGAGCGCGACCTTCTCCTCGTCCGTAATCGAGCCGGTCAGGACGACCCGCTCCTCAACGCCGAGCCGGCGGATCACCGGCTCCAGCGGCGGGTAGAGCCGCTGGTTCCCGGAGTGCGCCCGCCCGGCGATGACGAGGCGTGTCTCCGGCGGCAGGTCGGGCAGAGCCTGGGCAAAGGCTTCGATCAACACGGGGACGTTCTTTCGCGCGTCGAGCCCACCCACATTGAAGATCACCGGCCCCGGCAGCCCGTAGCGGGCGCGCAACGCGGACGCCGTCTCCGGGTCGTCGCTCGGGCGAATCGCCGGATCAACCGCGAGCGGGATGACGTGGATCCGCTCTGACGGAATCCCGAGCCAGGCGGTGATGTCGCGCCGCGAGCAGTCGGAGTCGGTGATGATGGCATCGGCACGTCGCGCGACGGCACTGACCAGCCGGAGATACAGGCGCATCAGACGCCCCCCGCCGTACTCAGGGAAGATGAACGGGATGACATCGTGCACGGTGATCACAAGCGGGAGCCGGGTGAATCGCGGACCGGCGAAGTAGGGAACGTGCAGCAGCCTTGCTCCAGCCTGCCGCGCGCCGCGCAGCAACCCGCGCTGCTCCCACCAGAGTTTTTCGGCCTTGTCATGCCGCACCCAGGGCGGAATCGGCACGCGGATCGTGTCGGTCGTTCCCGCAGCGCCCCCACCGAGCTGCGGGTCGACCGGCATCGGCAGGTCCGGCCGGACCAACACCGTAGTCGGCTCGTCCGCAGTCGCGGCGAGCGCCTGCCACAAGTGCAAGGAATATTGACCACTTCCTGTGGTAGGCTGTTGGAGAAACCGGCCGTCGAGGGCCACCCGGCAGTGCGCGACGTCCATGTCGGGTCGGATTATACCAGAGCCCTCCCCGGCCGAAAGCGCCCGCGGAGCCGGGCAACTGGCCGCGCTGGTGGTGGAATAGATGGCCGTCCACCGCACGTTCTCATACCTAGACCCACGAGCTGGTGGGCACCCTGTGACGGAGGAGTTTCGCGCATGTCTAAGCCCGTAACGGTCAGCGATGCCACGTTCGATCAGGAAGTGCTCAAGTCCGATGTGCCTGTCCTGGTCGACTTCTGGGCCGTCTGGTGCGGACCGTGCCGCATGGTCGCACCGATCCTCGATGAAATCGCCGAAGAGAAGGCCGGCTCGCTGAAGGTCGCCAAGGTCAACGTCGATGAGAACGCACGCGTGGCCGCCCAGTTGGGCATCACCAGCATCCCGACGCTGATCCTGTACAAGGACGGCCAGCCGGTCGAGCGGATCATCGGCGCCCACCCGAAGCAGCGCCTGCTGCAGCAAATCGAAAAGCACCTGAGCTAGCCGGACCCCCGGCAAACCAGCGGGACCACCGGCGGTGGGCCGCCCAGCCCGCCGCCCCGGTTTCGCCTGCCCGTGCTCCTGATCCAGCAGCTAGCGGTTGGCCGGGCGAGCCGTGCGCAGGATCGCGGCGACGCCCTCAGCGTTCGGCACACCGCTGCGCAGTGTCGCCTCGATCGCCGCATCCACGTCGTACGCCACCCGGCGGAACTCGACCGACCAGCCGTCGGGTCCGCTGGTGAAGACAGCGTAGCCCGCGCGCTGGTCCCCATCGAACGGCAGGCCGACGGTGCCGACCGCCGCGATGAGCCGCCCGTCGAGGCGCCGCTGGTACTGCACATGGATGTGCCCGTAGCCGACGGCAGCAGTCCCGGCAGCGTCGAGCACCCGCGCCACCGCCTCCTCCGGCGCGTCCGGCGACAGCACGTCGTGGCTGCTCCAGGGTGTCGCGTGGACCACGGTAAGAGCTTCGCCGCGCTCGTCGGGCACCGTCAACGAGAGCGGGAGGCCGGCCAGGTACTCGACCTGCTCGGCCGTGAGGCGTTCGACCACCCAGCGGTCGATCTCGATCTGGGCCGGACCGTGCCGCTGGGCCTCTGTCGCGCCCGCCGGCCGGGCGCCGTCGGTCGCGACCTCGACGATGAACTCGTCGGTGTTGCCGCGCACCGCGCGGTAGCCGCGCTCACGGATGCGCTCCACGCACTCGGCTGGGAACGGACCGCCGAAGGCGAAGTCGCCGGCCATGATGACCTCATCGAACGGCCCGGTCGCGTCGATATCGGCCAGCACGGCGTCGAGCGCGTACAGGTTGCCGTGAGTATCCGAGATCACCGCCACCCGCATGGTGTACCTCCGTGTTGCGTATTGCGTCATGCGTCATACGTCACTCGTCATGCGTCGATCTTCCCCCTCACCCCCAGCCCCTCTCGGACGGAGCCCACCAGGGGAGAGGGGAGATATACGCAATACGGGTGACGGGTGACGCATGACGTATGACGTATGATGCCGCTCATCGCGTCCCGACCGCGCGCTGCACAGCTGCCGCACGAGCCGCGGCCTCGATGGTGTCGTCGAGCGGGGACAGGGTGACCTCCCCGTAGCGGCGGCGCAGTGCGGCGGCGATCAGGAAGTCGGCGATCGCCGGGTTCTTCGGCAGGAGCGCGCCGTGCAGGTAGCAGCCGATGGCGTTCCGGTAGCGGCAGCCTTCGGTGCCGTCCTCCCCGTTGTTCCCCCGGCCGACGCGCACGCGGCCCAGTGGCCGAGCCCCCGGACCGAGATAGGTCCGGCCGCTGTGGTTCTCGAAGCCCACCACCTCGCCGAACTCGTCGCTGTCGACCACGATGTTGCCGATGAAGCGCTCGTTCCCGGCGATGGTCCAGGCGTCGAACAGGCCGATCCCCGGCAACTCCGGCCCGTCATGCGGCCGGTAGAAACGACCGAGGAGCTGGTACCCGCCGCAGACGGCCAGGAGCGGCACGCCGGCCTCGACCTCGGCCCGCAGCACCTCACCCTTCGGCCCGCTGATGTCGGCGGCGACGGCAACCTGCTCCCGGTCTTGCCCGCCGCCCCAGAAGAAGAGGTCGTAGCGGCCGGCCTCCAGCGGCTCGCCCACGCCGAGCGTGACTACCTCGGCCTCAATACCCCGCCAGCGGCAGCGCTGCGCCAGCGCCAGCACATTGCCGCGGTCGCCGTAGATGTTCATGGTGCTGCCGTAGAGCCAGCAGATGGTGAGCTTCATATCTGCTCCGTAGGACGTAGTGTGTATCGCGTCTTGCGTGTTGCGTATTCCGTGTTCCGTGTTGCGTTTGAAACCCGCTGCTGTTGCCTACGTCTCGCGCCTTACGCAAGACGCATCACGGAGCACGGAACACACAACACGCCTCACTCCTCCCAGAACGCCTGCACCACGCCACGTGCCGCAAGGAGCTCGCGCAGGCGCAGCATGGCGGTGTAGGTCGGCAGGATGAAGCCGGTGCCGTCGGCCGGGAGGTCGTCCACGAAGGTGTCGAGCGCGTCCGGCAGGTCGCCCAGCGGCACCAGCCGCTCCTCGGGGATCCCGGCGTACTTGAGGCGCAGCGCCATGTCGTCCCCGCGGATACCTCCGGTGTAGAGCGGCACGGGCACGTCCAGCAGCCGCTCGGCGTCGACATCCCACAGCCAGGAGACGTCGCGCCCGTCGGCGTCCAGGTCGTTGATCAGGATCAGCGTCGGGGCCGCGCCGCCCATCTCCAGCATGCGCAGTACCTCGTTGAAGCCGACCGGGTTCTTGACCAGCACGATCACCAGCTTCCGGCCGCGGTAGGTGACCCGCTCGATCCGCCCGAAGGCGGAGCGGAAGCGCTCCAGCCCCTCGGTGACCGCCTCGGGACGAACGCCGAGGGTGAGCGCGGCGGCTGCGGCGGCCAGGGCGTTGTACGCGTTGTACAGCCCGGGCACCCCGGCGCGGACCGCGATCGGACCGTCCGCGGTGTGGAGCGTGAGCGTGAGCCCCTCCAGCCCGCAGAGCTGCACGTCGCGCGCCGCGACGTCGAGCGCGGGACGCTGGTACCCGCAAGCCGTGCAGGTGTAGTCGCCCAGGTGCGAGAGGAAGAGCCGCTCGTAGCGGAGTGGCGCGCCGCAGCGGCGGCAAACGGCGGCGTCGGCCGCGTGCGGCAGGTCTTCGAGCTGGTAGCGGCCGTCGGTCATGCCAAAGGTGCGGCGCGTCGCCGTGAGCCCTTCGGTGAGCGTCGCCAGGGCCGGGTCGTCGGCATTCACGACGACGGTCGCTTCCGCGGGCAGTGCCCGCAGCGTCTCGCCCCACCGGGTGGCGATGGTATCCAGCTCGCCGTAGCGGTCCAGTTGGTCGCGGAAGAGGTTCAGCAAGAGCACCAGGCGCGGGCGGGTGCGGCGCACCACCTCGGGGAAGGCCGCCTCGTCGGACTCGATCACGGCCACGTCGCCGCGCGGTCGTCCGGTAAGGGCCGACTGCTCGGCAAAGGCGGCGGTGATGCCGCGCACCAGGTTCGAGCCGGAGCGGTTGTGGATCACCCGTCGCCCGGACTGCGTCAGGATGCCGGCCAGCATGCGCGACGTGGTGGTCTTGCCGTTCGTGCCCGCCACCACGACGCAGCCCCCGTCCACCTGTCGCGCCAGTTTGTCGAGCACCGCCGGGTCGATCATGCTGGCGATCACACCGGGTGCGGCGGTCCCGCCGCCCCGGCCGAGCCGGCGAATGAGGAACGCGCTTGCCTTCCCGGCCATGACCGCCAGCGCGAGTCGCGGGTCCATCACTGTCCGTCCTTGTGTCATGACGAGCCTACTGCCCGTCGGCGGTGCCGAGAATCACCGTCAGGGTACTGAGCTGGCTGTAGTCGAGCATCGGGGCAAGGTCGGCGCTGACGGTGTCGGCCTGCACGTTCCGGTGGACCTGCGTCACCCGGCCGATCACCAGCCCCGCCGGGACGCGCGCCGTCTGGCCGGAGGTGACCACCAGGTCCCCCTCGGCCACGTCGGCGGCCGGGTCCAGGTAGCGCAGGGTCATGTGGCCACCCGACTGCCAGCGGCCGTAGACGATACCGTCGGCCCCGCTCCGCTGGATCAGCCCGCCGACCTGATACGAGGAGTCGATCGCCAGCGTCACCCGGGCGCGATCCGGCGCCACCTCGGTGACCTGGCCGACGAAGAAGTTCGGGCTGACGACGGCCATGCCGACCGCGACGCCGTCGTTGCTCCCCCGGTCGATCACGACATACTGCCGCGAACCCTCGGGGTCGCGACCGATCACAGTCGCCGGGAGTGTGCGCAACTCGGCGTGTGCCGTCTGGAAGCCGAGCTGTTCACGGAGCTGTACCACCTCCTGCTCGAGCTGGCGCAGCCGCACGTTCTCGGCCAGGAGTTGATCGCGCTCGGCAGTGACAGCGGCGAGTTGTCGCGCGAGCTCCGAATCGTCCGTGCCGAGATTGCCGATGGCCCGGCCGAGGCGGTTGAAGCTGTCATTGAGGGGGCCGAGAACCTGCTCGGCACCGGTGCGGATCGGGTCGAGCCGGTTGCGCTGGTCGAGCAGGATCAGGCCGCTGCTGGTCACGACGAAGAGCAGAATGAGGATAGCCGTCTGGCGGAGTGTCAGCGACAACATAGGCTACGTCTCTCGCGGCACACTGCCGGGAAGGCCCGGCGTGCCCGCTCCCCTCCCTATTCCGCCCGACGGACCGAATCCGAGCTCCTTACCGGCTCGGCCGGCGCAACTCCTGCCCGCCCGCGAGCGCCCGCTGGTAGAGGTGGAGCGCCTCCGCCACGCGGCCGGTACCCCGCGCCACGCAGGTCAACGGGTCGTCCGCGCGGTAGACCGGCATCCGCAACTCCGCCTGCAAACGCTTGTCGAGGCCCATCAGCAGCGCCCCGCCGCCCGCCAGCACGATGCCGCGCTCCATGATGTCCGCGATCAACTCGGGCGGCGTCTCCTCGACGCAGGTCTTGATCAGGTCGATGATCGTGTTGACCGGGCCGGAGATGGCGTCGCGGATCTCGACGCTGCTGACCTCGACCGCCTTTGGCAGACCGGTGAGCAGGTCGCGTCCGCGCAGCGTGACGCGCCGCTCTTCTTCAAGCGGGTAGGCCGAACCGGCAGCGATCTTGGCGTTCTCCGCCGTTCGCTCGCCGATCACCAGGTTGTGGTCTCGTCGGGCAAACTGGATGATCGCGTCGTCGATCTCGTCCCCCGCGACGCGAATCGAGTAGTTCACAACGATGCCACCGAGCGAGATGATCGCGACCTCGGTTGTGCCACCGCCGATGTCAACGATCATGCTGCCGACTGCCTCGTTGATCGGCAGGCCGGCCCCGATGGCGGCCGCCATCGGCTCCTCGATGGTGTACGCCTCGCGCGCGCCCGCGCTGAGCGCCGCGTCTTTCGCAGCGCGCTTCTCAACCTCGGTTACACCGCTGGGGATACCGATGACAACTCGCGGATGGGGGGCCATGAAGCGCTGCACGTGCACCTTGCGGATGAAGTAGTGCAGCATCATCTCGACGGTGTCGAAGTCGGCAATGACCCCGTCCTTCAGCGGGCGGACGGCCACGATAGTCTCCGGCGTCTTGCCGACCATCGCCTTCGCCTCGACCCCAACAGCGAGGGCGCGCCTTGTCTTCTTATCGACGGCGACGACCGACGGCTCGGAGATAACGATGCCCTTCCCGCGCACGTAGACGAGGGTGTTGGCAGTCCCGAGATCGATCCCGAGATCGCGGCTGAACAGGCCGAACAGCGCGCTGAGCGGTCGGATCATGCCGGATGGGACCTCCTACCCCCCTGTGCATCGGCAGTCGCCCCCGGCAGGAGCGGCCGCCCGTCGTCGCGCCCGGCACCGACGGTCCCCCGACCGTCCCCATCCGTGCCAGTACCAAGGCGGCCGGATTATACCATACGGTCGCGAGCAGCCCGGCACGGCGCGCTAGTGAAGGTACAGCGCCGGGTCCTGGTAGACCCCGTCGAGCTCGATGATGAAGTGCAAGTGCGGCCCTGTCGAGTAGCCGGTGCTGCCCATCGGGCCGATGTAGTCCCCCTGCGCGACCGGCTGCCCGACCGACACCGCGGGCTCCTCGGCCAGGTGGCCGTACCAGGTCACGAAGCCGTTGCCGTGGTCGATGCTGACGGCGTAGCCCAGGCCGTAGTCATTCCAGCCCGCGAAGGTGACCACCCCGCCGTCGGCCGCGTAGAGCGGCGTATAGATCTGGTTGGCGATGTCCCACCCGCTGTGGCCCTCGTGGAAGTACTGGGTGATGATGCCTTCGGTGGGCCAGATGAAGGACCCGGTCGCAACGCCCACCTCCGGTGCTTCGGGTGCCGGCGTGCCGGGCTCGATCGGCGTCGGCCCGTGCGGCGCAACGGCGACCCGCGACGGGATGGGCAGCGGCGCGGGTCGCGTCCCTCCGGGGATCATGACATCGCGCCCGACCACGAGCGGCGCCCCGGCGCTCAACCCGTTCGGGAGATAGTCGCGGATGGCGGAGGGCTCCACCCCGTAGGTCGCGGCCAGCGACTCGACGGTGTCGCCCTCGACGACCGTGTGCAGGATGCCGTCGGTCGGCGGCACCCGCAGCGACGTACCGGCCGGCAACTCGCTCTCGGCATCCATCAGATTGTTGGCGGCCAGCAGCGTCTCGACCGTGCGGCCGGTCTCCCGCGCCACGTCGGCCACCGTCTGCCCCTCGACCGTCATGTAGGTGGCGACCTCGAGTTGGGGCACCGTGACCGACACACCCGCAGCGCTCAGGTAGCCGCTCAGGCCAACCCCGCCAAACGCCGGGATGGAGAAATCCGGCCCGCCCGCGCTCGCGACTGAGGCATACCGCATCACATCGCTGCCGCCCGGCTAGCTTGGGACCGGGGCGCGGTTCCAGAATCCGCCCCCAGCCACCACCGCGACCGTGACGGCGAGCACCACTGCGTGCGTGAGCCGCGCGCTCAGTCGCGACCGGCGCGGCGTCACCTCTGGAGTGATCGGCAGAGCATCAGTGAAAGCGGGGAGCGGTGTTTCGGGGGTGGGATGACGGGGAGACTCCGGGGACCCGGACGTCTCCGGCGGTGTGGGCGGCGATGCGGCGGGGCTCGCGTCCCCGCCATTGCCGACGTCCTCCCACGGACGCCAGCCGAATCTCACAACGTCATGTGTCCCGGCGAGCGTCGACCCAGCACCATGCACCGGGTCGCGTCGCTGGTCTTCCCAGCGATCCCGCACCCTTCCCGGTTCCTCCCCCGATGTCGCGTGCGGTCGCCTGCGCCGGCATCTCCCCCCGAGCCGGCACGTCCCCCAGAATGCGACCGCACCAGCGCGGGGCCAGGATAGCAGCCGCTTTCCACGGCTGTCAACCCAGGAACCCGCGTACGTGCGCACCCTTGCGGCGGTGCGGTAGAGTGTGACCGGTCGCGGTCGGCGGCGGAACCGACCGATTCGACGCGGAATCCACGGGTAGGGAGCAGGCGAGGGAGAGACGACGGTGGCAGCAAACTACGTCATCCACGACGTGGCGATCTTCGACGGCGAGCGGCTCCTGGACGGCCGCCACACGGTGGTCATCGACGCCGGCCGCATCGCGGACATCCTGCCGGCGGGTGCGGTGCCGGCCAGCCTGCTGGGCGAGGCACGGAGCAGCGGACGGCTGGTCGCGGGGGATGGCCGCACGCTGCTCCCCGGGCTGATCGACCTGCACGTCCACCTGACCTGGAGCGCGGGCGCCGATCCGGTCGCGACCCTGGCGCTGGAGACGCCGGAGCAGACGTTGCTCCGGAGTGTGGGCCACGGGCTGGCGCAGCGCGACGCGGGTATCACCACGGTGCGCGACCTGGGCTCGCCTCACGACCTGGCGATCCGCCTGGCGGAAGCGGTCGCGGCCGGGTGGGTGCCCGGCCCGCGCATCGTCGCCTCCGGCCGCACCTTGATCATGACCGGCGGCCACGATCCCTTCTGGGGCCTTATGGTGGATGGCCCGGCCGAGGCGCTGAAGGGAGTTCGCACCCAGCTCTTCGCCGGAGCCCAGGTCATCAAGGTCTCCGCCACCGGCGGGGTCTATGGCCGCGCGGCCGGAGAGGCGGTTGACGACGTGGAGCTGCTGCCGGAGGAGCTGGCGATCATCACCCAGCAGGCCCACCGGCGTGGGGTGAAGGTCGCGGCGCACGCCATCGGTGAGGAGGGGATCACCAACTGCCTCGACGCCGGGGTCGATACCATCGAGCACGGCCACTTCCTGACCCGCGAGCAGGCCAGGCGCATGGCCGATGCGGGCACCATCCTGGTGCCGACGCTCTTCGTCTACCAGCAGGTCGCGGGCGCGGCCGGGGTGCCGGAGTACGCCAGCGCCAAGGCCCGGGCCATCGTCGAGCGTCACCGGGAAGCGGTCGCCATCGCGCGCGACGCCGGGGTGCGCATCGGCGCGGGGTCGGATGCCGGGTCCCCGGGCACCCCGCACCCGTCGCTGGTGGAAGAGATCGAGTGCCTGGTCGGGGCAGGGCTGCCGCCGACAGAAGCGCTCGCGGCGGCCACCAGCATCGCAGCCGAGGCTCTGGGTCTGGAGGGCGAGATCGGCCGGGTGCGCGCCGGGCTGGCGGCCGACCTGATCCTGGTCGAGGGAGACCCCACCACCAGCGTCGCCGCCCTGCGACACGTGACCCACGTCTGGCAGAGCGGCCGGCTCACCGTGCGGCCCATGTAGGGACGGCCGGCTGGGCGCCGGGGAGGGCAACGTCGCGCCGTGTTCCTGTTCCAGCATGGCGATGTGAAGATCCGGACGCCGTGGCGCGTGCCCGGGGGTAAACCCCCGGGCACCGACCGGCATTGGACACCCCGGCCGACGCAGACCCCGCCCCTTCCGCGGGAAGGGACATTCCCGATATACTCAGCCCGCGTCGTCCACCCGTCTCGAACGTGCACGTAGGGGCGGGTTCGGAGCCCGCGCGATCCGACCCGCGCCAGCACTCGAGGCGCCCGACTACGAGCCGGGCGGTAGACGCGTGCCGCCATTACACACATGCATACACGAGGGAGCCGGATGATCCAGGAGGTCGACGCCATCATCAACCCCGCCTCGGGGAACGGCCGCAACCGGCGGGTCTGGCCGGGCGTGGCTGGGCGCCTCCGCGCCCGGGGCATCACCGTCCGAGAACACCTGACGAGCGCCCCCGGCGACGCGACTCGCCTGGCACGCGACCTCGTCCTCGGCGGCGCGCGGGAGATCCTGGTGGCGGGCGGCGACGGCACGCTGAACGAGGTGGTCAACGGTCTCTTCGACGACGGCCGACCGCTCGCGCCCGACGTCGTCGTCTCCGTCGTCCCCTGCGGCACAGGGCGCGACTTCTCCCGCTCCCTCGGCATCCGCAACACCGACCATGCCCTGTCGGTTCTGACCGACGGGAAGGTCTACACGGTGGACGTCGGGCGGATCACCTATCAGGAGGACGGCGCCGCCCGCAACCGCTACTTCCTGAACGTGGCCGATGTCGGCCTCGGCGCGGAAACCGCCGCACTGCTCAACCGCTCGTCCAAGGCCCTCGGCCCGTTCCTTGCCTACTTCCTGGGCGCGGCACGGACGATCCTCACCTTCCGCGGCCACGTCGCGCGCGTCGTGGTCGACGGCCAGACGATATTCCACGGGCCGATCGGGATGGTGGTGCTTGCCAACGGCCGCTATCACGCGGGCGGCATGGACATGGCCCCGATGGCCTCGCTGACTGACGGGCTGTTCGAGGTGCTGGTGCTGCGGGAGGTCCCGCGCCGGATCCTGCTCGGGTCGCTCCTGCCGCGGGTTTACCGGGGGCGGCACATCGGGCACGCGGCGGTGCTCCACCTGACTGGCCGGGAGGTCATGGTCGAGGCAGAGGGTACATTGCTCTTCGAGTGCGACGGTGAGCAGCCTGGGGCGACCGATATCCGCGCCGTCGTCTTGCCCCGTTCCCTCCGTGTGCGAGCCGCAAACGACCTGACCATGCCGGTTGCGGCAACTTCGCGCCGTTGACCCGGGGCGCAGTATCTGCAAGAATCCCAGCGGGCGCCGCGACCGCGGCGCCGGGACGTCGCTCGTGGCGGACCCGATCCAGCCCGCGAGTGCAGGGAGTTGGTGACAATACCATGACTGTCGAAACCGGGTACTCTCTTCTGAACGCCAACCAGGCAGCCGCACCGGATTTCTCCGTGATCGGCGAGCTGCGGACCGAGACCCAGCGCTGGTTCGCCGAAGGGCTGAAGCGGGAACTGCTGCGCCGGGGCCACACCTACCACGAAAAGCCAGTCCCGGACATCCGGCTCGTGCTCAACGTCGTTGACCCGGACAACCCGCAGCCGTACCGGCGGAAGGCGCAGGCGACGTTCGTCACGGCCATCGTCGATCTGGACTACTACCCCGAGGACTTCATCCGGACCGGCTACCCGTACCTGGTTCGAGCGCTCTCGAACCTCGGTATCCTCCTGGCGCGGGGCGAGAACGGGCTGGAAGCCCACTTCCTGACCATGGAGCAAGGGCACTACGTCGTCACGTACACCCCGGGGGAGGATGACGAGTTCTTCGCCCGCATCTACGATCGCATCCAGCCGCTGGCCTCGTCGCAACTGGTGATCAACAACATCTTCAAGACCGACTTGGAAGAGGAACTCTGGAACGGCGACGAGATCACGCAGCAGCTCACCCGGGCCGGGCAGAAGCTGGACGCCATGAACCTCTTGCCGGCTCCGTTCCCGATCCACGAGATCCTCGGCCCGCGTGACCTGCGCCATGTGATGCGCCTCTACGGCATCGGCGGGCTCAGCTACGGCAACCTCAGTGCGCGCAAGGACGAGAAGCGTTTCTGGATGAGCGCCAGCGGTGTCGACAAGAGCAAGCTGGAGGTGATCGGGCGGGATATCCTGCTCGTCTCCGACTTCGACCCGGAGACGCCGGCCATGATCCTGAGCGTGCCACCCAACGTGCAGCCGCGCCGGGTCTCCGTCGACGCCATCGAGCACTGGATGATCTACCGCGAGCACCCGGAAGTCGGGGCCATCGTGCACGTCCACGCCTGGATGGACGGCATTCGCTCGACCGAGATCAACTACCCCTGCGGCACGATCCAGCTCGCGACCGCCGTGGCCGAGCTGGTCCGCCAGGAGCCGGACCCGAGCCGCGCCGTGATCGGGCTCAAGAACCACGGTGTGACGATCACCGGACACAGCCTGGACGAGATCTTCGAGCGCATCGAGGGCAAGATCATCCCCCAGGTGCCGATGTCGTAGCCGTCGAGCGGCACCACTGCCCGAGCGGCGTGGCAGGCACCGCGCCGACGGCCACGGGACACGCATGACGCATCGATCGAGCGAACACGGAACGGGCCGCCCTGGCTGGGCGGCCCGTCGTCATGCTGGGGTGGGCTCCGCGCCTAGCGGATCGCCCGCTCCGCGTTGACCCGGCCCTTGCCATAGAAGGGGTCGTTCCCGGGCTGGCCCAGGTCGTCCGCCGCGGCGCGCAGGTCGCGCTCCACATGCTGCGGCTTCATCGAGCCACCGTTCTGGCTGATGATCAGCGCCGCGACGCCGGAGACGTGCGGTGCGGCCATGCTGGTCCCGGCGGCCCAGCCGTAGCCGCCATCCTCAATCGTGCTGAAGACCAGATCGAACACCCAGCACGGGGCAAGGGCCCCGGCGACGAAGCACAACAGGCCGGACTCCTCGAGCGCGAAGTCGACGTTGCCGCCGGGAGCCGCGAAGTCGATCACCGAGCGGCCATAGTTGGTGTAGAACGCCGGAACGTCGAGGTCGGTCGACGGGTCGAGGGCCCAGCCGAGCGGCCCGGTGGCCGAGATCGAGAGGACATGTGGGGCATCCGACGGCACATGGAGGCCGTCCTTGTCCTTGTCGCCGTTGATGGCGTCGTTGCCGGCCGAGGCGATGATCGTAGTGCCCTGCTGGTACGCGTAGGTGGTAGCGCGCCCGAGCGCGGTCATCAACTCCTGCACCTCTCGGGCGCTGACGCAGCCCTCCTCATCACAGTAGCCGCTGCGGGCGAGCACGGCGCCGAGGCTCATGTTGATGATGTCGGCGTCGATGTTGGCGGCGTAGACGATCCCGGCGATGACCGCCTCGAACGTGCCGGTGCCTTCCGCATCCGACAGGACCTTCACCCCGACCAGCTCCGCCTCAGGGGCGATCCCGACCGCACCACTCCCGTCCGCCGCGGCCGCAATCGTGCCGGCGACGTGGGTCCCGTGGCTGAAGCCGGTGCCCGGGGTATGGGTCCAGTCCTCACCCGGGACGAACGAGATGCTCAACTCCTGGTTGACCTGCCCGGCAAGGTCGGGGTGGGAGGCGTCGATACCGGTGTCGAGCACTGCCACCCGGACCCCGGCGCCCCGTACGCCCTTGGCCCATGCCTCCTGTGCTTTGACCGCCGTGTGGCCCCACTGCAGCGCGAGGAACGGGTCGGTCACGCCGTCGGCTTCAATCGCGGCCGCCTCGGCGGCGCTCAGGGTGACCGGGGCCACCGGCTGCGTCCATCGGAGCTTCACGTTGGGGACGACCGAGCGCACCCCTCCGAGGCGCGCGGCCTTGGAAGCGAACCCGGCATCGGCGCTCTGGGCCACGAGGACGCCTACCTCCGGGATCGCGCGTGTGACCGTGCCGCCCTGGGACTCCACCTGGCTCGCGAGACCGGGCGGGATGTTGTTTCCCTGAGTGAGGATCAGATAGGAGCGAGCCGGACCTGCAGCGCTGGCCGGCAAGGCAAGCTGGCTCAGCGTGAGAGCAAGCAACACCGCGAGCGTGAGAATGCGTCGCATCGTGGGATCCTTCCCCTTCACCTGGCAGCAGCCCCCGCCACACGGCGGGGCGCTGCGACCTGAAGACCTGACCAACGGCACGACGGCACGGCGACAAGAGACGCCTGGTCCGTCGGCCGCTCCCCCACGGCTGGTCTCCGGCCACACCTCCTCTCCCGACCGACAGCGAACCGCATGACCGATCCGCTGCCAGCGCCACTCCCTGGCTCAGCCCCGTGCGGCTTCGCACGCCACCACGATCAGGTGCGAATGAATCTCGTCTCCCGCCACCCGCTCCCGCGCTGCTGTCATCCTGAGCGGAGCCGGCTGGTGCGGAGCGGCGGGCGGCGGAGCGAAGGATCTCGCCTCGGATCGGCCACGCGGCGGAGAAATCCTTCGCTGCGCCAGGGGCGGCTGGTCGCCGCCTCCGGCTCCACTCAGGATGACCGGGACACAAGCGCCTAGCCGAATCAGTGTAACTCGCATGGAACGAGTATCGCATCTTTCGTTCCATGTTTCGATGTTGCGTTGTAGTCGTATCCGCCCGTTCGGGCGAAGTGGCACGAGGCACCTCAGTCAGAGGCTTGCCAACGCTGCGACGTCGCACGGCGGGATGAGGTGGACTTGATAGTTCGATGGGGTTTTGTGTGCTGCGTGTCCCCTGCTCCGTGCCCTTGGAGATGAGGGACACAACACCGAACACGGAAGCCGGGACACGCAGGAGGCTTCAGTCGAACGCGAACACTGCCTTGATCACGCCGCTGCGGCCCTTGCGGGTGACGGTGTCCAGCGCCTCGCGGTAGTCCTCGAGCCGGAAGCGGTGGGTGACGAGCGGCGCCAGGTCGAGTTTCCCCTCGGCCATCAGACGCACCGTCAGCGCCATGGTCGAGATGCGCTCGCCGTTGATCTCTTCGATCGCGTAGCAGTAGGTGCCGCGGACGGTGATCTCCTTCATCCAGATGGTGGACCAGTCCACCCCGCTCGGCACCGCCGCCAGCCCCACCAGTACCAGCCTGCCGCCCGGGCCGGTCAGGCGTAGGCCGTCGTCGAGCGTCTCGTCCGACCCCACACAGTCGAAGACCAGGTCGGCACCGCCCCGCACGACGTGCTTGCCGATCACGGGCTTGTGCACGTCGCCGCCGGTCTCGCGGGCGACCGCGCGGTAGAGATCGACGCCGCGTGTCTCGCGCAGGATCACATCGGCCCCGTAGCGCGCGGCCATCTCCCGCTGGAGCGGGTGGCGCGCCGCGACGATGATCAGCGCGCGCGAGCCAATGGCGCGGATGGCGGCGATGGTGCAGAGGCCGAGCACCCCGGCACCCAGGATCAACACCGTCTGATCGTCCTCCGGCCGGTTGCGCAGGACGGCATGCAGCGCCCCGGCGAACGGCTCGGCCATCAGCGCGTTCTCATCGGAGACGCTATCCGGCACCGGGACGAGCTGTGACCGGTGGGCGACGAAGTTGGGGCTCCAGCTCCCGCCGGTGTCCCGGCAGAAACCGGTGAGCATCCCGGGGGCGATGGTCCCTTCGCGGAAGCGCAGGCAGAGGTTGCGATCACCTCGCGCGCAGGCCGGGCACAGGTCGCGGAAGCCGCGCACCTCGCAGCCGAGGACCGGATCGACCACGACCCGCTGCCCGACGGCGAACCCTTCGACGGCGCTCCCGATCTCCTCGATCGTGCCCACGTTCTCGTGGCCGAGCGTGAAGGGGAAGGACACGAACGGAGTGGTGGCGGTGCTGGTGTGGAGGAGGATCGTCCCCAGGTCGCTACCGCAGATGCCACCGTAGCGCGTCTTGACGCGCACCCACTCCGGGGTCGGCAGCCGGGGCGGCGGGACGTCTCGCAACTGCAAGCAGGCGAGGTCGCTCCAGAACACCTTCCGATAGCCTCGCCCGACGACCTTCGACAGCACATAGCGGGGAATGTTGTCGCTGAACTGCAGCGCCTGCACCGCACCCTCCTCTCCGGCCGCACCGGAGTGCCACCGCTCCAGCTCGGCTCAGTGTACGGGGATCCCACCGCGTCGTCCAAGACATTGCGCATCACGATGGCGTGTCTTCGGCACGGGGCGTACTGGTGCTTTCGTCCTGTGCCGATAGCCCATCTTTGCTATGTCAACCACGAGTCGGAGAGCGTATGATCGCCCCATCAATACCGTATCGTCAGGATTCGATACTGATACTGTGAGACTAACAGTTCGCATCGTCACCATACTCATCGCTCTCACAGCCGCCTTCGCTTTCAGTGAGGACGCGGAGGCCAGCGGGCTGCTCGGCGACCTCACCAACACCCTCACCGACGTGGTCGAGACTACCACGGGCGCGGTCACCGACATTGTGTCGACGGTGATCCCGGCGGCGGCGCCGGTGACGGATGCCGTCGACACAACGGTCGGCACAACGACTACCGGCGTGAACCAGACCGTCGGGAACCTGACCAACCCCTCGACCGTGCCGTCGGTGGTTGACGCGACCGTCAATACCGTGGAAGGAACGACGCAGGCCGTAGGCGACATCGTCGACGCGGCTGTCACGTCGCTCCAGCAGTCACCCGAGACACTCGTTCCGAACCTTCTCCAGCAAACCACGACCAGTGTCGAGCAAACGGCGCAGTCGGCGGCCAGCCTCGTCAACGCCGTCACCGAGCCGGTTGCGCCGCTCGTGGACATGACCGGCACCATCGTCGATACGACCGTCCCGCTGGTCGATGAGACGTTGACCACCGTTCCCTCCGACCTCATCGACACGGTTGGGAACACGCTGCCGGCGACCCAACCGGTGCTGGATCCGGTTCAGCAGATCCTGCCGTCAGAGCCGGTGCTGGCCCCGATCCTGGGTGGCACCGCCGACACCGTGAATACGGTGGTGAACGACGTGGTCGCCCCGATTACCGAACCCATCCTGGGGAACACGGTGCCGGTCTTGACTGATCCGATTCTCAACCCGGTAACCGATGCGCTGACGCCGCCGAACGGGTCGACGACGCCCGCGCCGGGTAACCCGGGCGCGCCGCTGCCCGATCCCGACAATCCGGGCACACCGGAGGCGCCGGTGCCGACGCCGGAGGAGCCGATTCCCTCGGTGCCGGGCGGTCCGGGTACTCCAATACCGGGCGTGCCGGGCGATCCCGCCGCGCCGGGTGCGCCCGCGTGGCCGGTCATTCCGGCTCAGCCAGGAAACCCTGTGCAACCGAGTCTGACACCGCCACATCGCACCGCGCCGATCGTGCCGGTGCCGGGCGACACCATCACGCAGCCCACCCCAAGCCCGCGAACGCCAGCACTGCCGACCGGTGGCGCGACGCCGGCGCCGGTCACGACCCGCCCGAGCACGGCGAATCCAGCCGACTTGGTCACGGCGAATCCAGCCGACCTGGGCGCGGCGTCGCCGACCACGACGGGCCAGTCGCTGGTCGTAGTCCCCTTCGAGGTGATGCGCGCGCATCCGGCGGCCAATCCGGTCGGTCCGCAGCAGCTCGACCGCATCCTGCGCGGCGCGCCCCCGTCGCCGGTGCCATCCACGCCGCTGCCGGCGAATGGCCCGACGGCTCCTGCGCCGGCGCCTACGTCACCGGTGAGCTCGTCGGCGTCCAGCAACAGCAGCGCGTCCGCCGGTGACTTCCAGGGCCCGCTGGCGGCCATCCTCCTGTTGACCATACTGAGCCTCATTGCGGGTCACAAAGCCCAACAGTGGGTTCGGAGCGGCATCCCCAGCGGCATCCTGCAAACCATCCCGACTCCTCCCGGCTAGACCGGTGCACCGCGTGGTGAATCGCGCCGTGTGATTCGCCATGCAGCCACTGCATCGGAACATGCCGACAGATCGCCCAGGCCACACAGCCAGGGAGATCTGGATACGAGGAGTACACCGACATGCGAACGTTCTTTGCCGGCCTCGGCATGGTCGTGGCCCTGGTCCTCGGCCTGCTGGTCGCGGACGCCATGACGGCCGAAACCGCGCAGGCTCAGGAAGGCTTGGGACTGGACCTGGACGCGACCATCGAGGCAGTAAACCAGACCGTTACCGCCGTCACGGACGGAACCGTCACGGTTGTCACGAATACCACTGAGTCGCTGGTGCAGGAGAACGCCGCCGGGAACACTGAGACCACCACCGCCGTGAACGGACTCACCGGCATGGCGATCAACACGCTCGACGGCGTTCTCGGCCAGACTGGCCAGAACACCGAGAACGCCATCACCGGGCTGGTCGACAACGTGGTCGACATCGTCGATGACGTCGTCGATCAGGTCGTCGGTGATGGGACGCCGACGATCGATGTGCCCGGCGTGATCACCGTCGCGCCGACCGTCGATCTCAGCACGAACCTGTCCGACCCGACGGCGGGCCCCATCGTCGACATCGACGTGTGCGGCACCGTGGACGTGCTCGGGGCTCAGGTGAGCGCTGACTGCACGCCGTCCGACGCTCCCGACGCGGGCCTGCTCGATAGCGACATCGATCTCAACATCGGCATCGATCTGCCGCTGGGGCCCAACTCGTCGAGCGTGAACGCCGATATCTGCCTCGACGTTGGAGCGCTGATCGACGGCACCGATAGCTGCACCGATCAGCCGGGCTCGGGGCTGCTCGATGGTACGGCCCAGGTCGGCCTCGATATCGATCTGCCGCTCGGTCCCGACTCGGAGCAGCCGGATGTGGACGCCGATCTGTGCCTCGATCTCGGGGCGCTGGTCAACGGCACCGACAACTGTGCCGACGAGCCAGGTTCGGGTCAGAGCGGGCTCATCGGCGCCGTCGTGGACCTCGACCTCGACACGAACATCGGGCTGGTCGACGGGCTACCGCCCATCGATCTGGACACTGACGTGTGCCTGGATGCCGTCGTCCTGGGCACCCAGGATGACCGCTGCGGCTCGGGTCCAGGCGGAGGTCTGCTCGACCTGGTCGTTGACGCCGGGATCGACGCCGGCGTTGGCGACATCGGTGTCGGCGCGGACGTCTGCCTGAACCTGGGGCTGCTCCCGACCGAGTCGGGGGACGGGTGCGTCACGCCGGACGACCCGGGCAACGGGGATGATCCTGGTAACGGGGATGACCCCGGGAATGGCGACGACCCGGGCAACGGGGATGACAACGGTGACGACCCGGGGAATGGCGACGACAATGGTGACGATCCGGGCAACGGGGACGACAACGGCGACGACCCGGGTAACGGCGACGACAATGGTGACGATCCGGGCAACGGGGACGACAACGGCGACGACCCCGGCAACGGAGACAACGGTGGCGACAACGGCACCGGCGATGACGATGAGCCGGGCGACGGCACCGACCCCGGCGCTGGGAATGGCTCCGACGATGACGGTACCGACGATGGTACTGGCGACAACGGGGATGGCGCCGGAGACGGTGACGGCAACGGCACCGGCGACGGCTCGGATGGCGACGGGACCGTCGGCCCCGGCACCGGCCATCACGGTGGCCCGGGTGGCCCCAGCACCGGCCGTGGTCGGGTGAGCCCCATCGCCCACGCCGCCCCGAAGGCGGACGTCGACGCTATCCCGAGCCTGCTGCCGGTGACAGGTCAGCCGGTCGTGGCGACGGCTGCGGAGACGCCGGTGAACTCCGGGATGAACCCTGGTTGGTGGCTCCTGTTCCTCGGCCTCCTCAGCATCGCTGGTGGGCTGCGTCTATCCCGACAGCCGCGGTAACCCCGGCAGGTGGGGAAGGTGCGCGTGCGCACCTTCCCCGACCTCACCCGGCGCCGCTCAACTCGTCTCCAGACGACAGTGAGCGGGCCAGTGACCGGTGGAGACCGGTGAAACGGCAGAGGGATACGAACCATGACGCAGGCACCTGAGGAACGGACACGCAACGGCGACACGCTTGCCCGGACGCTGCTCCGCAGGGCGCTCTTCGGGATCGGATGTGTCGCCCTGGCAGCGGCGATCTGGACGCTCGTCGAGCCCACCGCCGCGCCCGGAGCGACACAGACCCCGGAGGCCGACGTGACAGGCGCCGTCGCGTCGCAGTCCGGCAGCACCGACCCGGAGCCGGCCAACCGGGCACGCACCGACCTTCCCGCCACGGCGGACGGTGCGAGCCCGGTGGATCCGGAGGCTCGGCGTGCCGCTCCGACCCATCTGTCGATCCCCTCGGCGGCGATCGATGTCGGCATCGTGCCGGTCACGAGCCACGTCATCACCATCGATGGGCAGCCCGTCCTGGAGTGGGAGGTCGCCGAGTACGCGGCAGGCTACCATGACACGTCGGCCCGTCCGGGAGAGCCGGGCAACATCGTGATCGCCGGACACAGCGACTGGAAGGGTACGGTCTTCGGCACGTTGGACCAGGTCGCGCTCGGTGATCCGGTCCTGATCCGCACCGAGGACGGCACGGTGCACCGCTATCGGGTGACGGAGATCCACTACCGGAAGGAGCGTGGCGCCTCACTCGCCGAGCGGCTCGCGGCCGGCGCGTTCATCGGCCCAACCGAGGACGAGCGCGTGACGCTCGTCTCGTGCTGGCCGCCGCTCGTCAACGATCACCGGCTGATTGTCGTCGCACATCCGGAGGAGACCGCCATGACGCCGTAGACGCTCAACCGAGCACGACCAGCACGAATATCCACGCCGTCTCCCGCTGCGTCGTCACGCATGTCGTCGGTCCGGCTGACCTGAGCCGGAGCGAAGCGTAGGCGTCGACGCTGGGGCCATTCGCCGGATCGTTCCACGAGAGCTGAATCCGGTGCCGGATCAGCATGCCCCGCCGCAGTCCGGCACGGAATCTGCGCTCCTTGGCTATCGGTTGGCCGAATCGGTTCCCGCAGCGCCACCAGGTGGCACGGCCACCGGTGGTGCCGAGAAAGACGAGCCATGATGACGACAGCGGAGATCCTGACGGAGTGTTTGCGGGCCCGGGGCGGTGATACCGTCACCCTCACGGCCGACACCGACAGTGTGCAGATCGTTGCCGGCCGGCCCGGATCGGTCTGCTTCATGTTCCAGCGGGAAGTCTCCCCGGGCGTCCGCTTCACCCTGGCCGAGGGGTTCACCCTCGACGGCGTGGTGCAGTATACCCAACGCGCGCTCCCGGAGGGGCGAATCGCGGACATCATCGCGTGCCTCGCGGAGGGCGCAGCCTCCCCGCGCCCGCGCCCCATCGGCACCGACCTGCTGGAGGCGACGGGCGGTCTCTGATTCAGCCTGCCTGGAACCGTATCTGCTATGCTGGAGGAGCCGGGAGCGACGCCTCGGCTCCTCTGCTGTACCCCCTTCCTGACAGGAGACCGACATGGCCAACCGACTCCAGCACGAGACCAGCCCGTACCTGCTGCAACACGCGGACAACCCGGTCGACTGGTACCCGTGGGGCGAGGAGGCACTGGAGGCGGCCCGTACCCAGGACAAGCCGATCCTCCTGAGCATCGGCTACGCCGCCTGCCACTGGTGCCACGTCATGGAGCGCGAGTCGTTCGAGAACCCGGACATCGCCGCCCTGATGAACCAGCACTTCATCAACATCAAGGTGGATCGCGAGGAGCGCCCCGACCTGGACACCGTCTACATGGCGGCGGCGCAGATGATGACTGGCCAGGGCGGCTGGCCCCTGACGATCTTCCTCATGCCCGACGGCAAGCCGTTCTACGCCGGCACCTACTTCCCGCCTGAGGACCGCTCCGGCATGCCCGGCTTCCCTCGGGTGCTGCTGGCCGTGGCCGAAGCCTACCGGAACCGCCGCGCCGACCTGGAGCGGGCGGCCAACGACATCCAGGGCCACCTCACCGAGCACTTCCGCTGGTCGCTCCCCGAGACGGCGATCACCCCGGCTCTGCTCAACGAGGCCGCCAGCGGGCTCGCGCGCCAGTTCGACGAGGCGAACGGCGGCTTCGGCGGCGCGCCGAAGTTCCCACCACCCATGGCGCTCGAGTTCCTGCTGCGCTACCGCCTGCGCACCGGGTCCGACACCGCCCTGCGCATCGTGGAGCTGACGCTGGAGCGGATGGCGCGGGGCGGCATCCACGATCAGGTCGGCGGCGGCTTCCACCGCTACGCCGTGGACGCGACCTGGCTGGTGCCCCACTTCGAGAAGATGCTCTATGACAACGCGCTCCTGGCGCGCCTCTACACCCTCACCTACCAGGCAACCGGCCACCCCTTCTACGCCGCGACCGCCCTGGACACGATCGAGTACGTCCTCCGCGAGATGACCTCGCCTGACGGGGGCTTCTACTCCACCCAGGACGCCGACAGCGAGGGCGAGGAGGGCAAGTTCTACGTCTGGACGCCCGAGGAGCTGGAGGCGGTGCTCGGCCCGGAGCAGGCGCCGATTGTCGCCCGCTACTACGGCGTGCATCCCGGCGGCAACTTCGAGGGCAAGAGCATCCTCCACGTGCCGGAGGCGCCGGAATCCGTTGCCGCGGCCTTCGACCTGACGATCGACGAGTTGGTCGAGATCATCGGCCCGGCACGGGAGAAGCTCTACGCAGCGCGCGCCCAGCGCGTCTGGCCCGGCCGCGACGAGAAGATCCTGACCGACTGGAACGGCCTGATGCTCCGCGCGCTCGCCCAGGCAGCCATCGCCCTCGGCCGTTCGGACCTGCGCGACGCCGCCGTGCGCAACGCCACCTTCCTGCACACGCACCTCTACCGCGACGGCCGGCTGCTCCACAGTTATAAGGACGGCGAGGCGAAGATCACCGGCTACCTGGCGGACTACGCGTCCCTCATCGCCGGGCTGCTCGCGCTCTACGAGGCGACCTTCGACGTCCGCTGGATCGCCTGGGCGCGCGACCTGACCGACCGCGCCATCGCCGACTTCTGGGACAATGAGGGCGGCGCCTTCTTCGACACCTCGGCGGACGATGCACCGCTCGTGGCTCGGCCCAAGGACGCGTTCGACTCGGCGACCCCGAGCGGCAACTCGCTGATGGCCGAATCCCTGCTGCGGCTCGGACTGCTCCTGGGCGAAGACGATTATCGCCAGCGCGCCATGACCGTGCTGGAACGCTTCGCCGCGCTGGCGGCCAAGGCACCGACCGGCTTCGGCCAGCTCCTCTGCGCAGCCGACCTGGCACTCGCCGAGGCGCACGAGATCGCGCTCGTGGGCGATCCCCAGGTGCCGGCCATGGCCGAGATGCTGGCCGTGGTGCAGCAGCCCTACCTGCCGCATCAGGTCGTGGCCCTGCGCCACCCCGACCAGGACGGCGAGGACGAGGTCATCCCGCTGCTCGCCGGGCGCACCGCGCGCGACGGCCAGCCCACCGCCTACGTCTGCCGCAACTACGCCTGCCGTCAACCGGTCACCACCGCCCACGACCTCGCCGCCGAGCTTGGTATGGCGGTGGAATGACGGCCCTCACCCCCTGACCCCCTCTCCCAACCTTGGGAGAGGGGGAAGATCGTGCACGGTCAAGGCGATCACCCCCTCTCCCCTTGTGGGCTCCGTCCGAGAGGGGGCTTGGGGGTGAGGGGGATGCATGACGCATGACGTGTGACGTGTGACGTATGACGCAACACACACCACGCCCCACACGCACCTTCCCTTAACACGAGGAAGCGGCCGCCGCCAACGGCCGCTTCCTCGCTGAGGAGGAGAGGAATAGAACGGGGTTTGCGAAATCGGTGCCGGCCGGCGGTGGCACGTCGGAGCGAGAATGCCGCCGGACCGGCTGGGCCGGTCGCTGCCTGGCCCGGACGCTACGTCAATGCGCCGGCCCTACTGATTCATACGCATGTTCCATGCCCGGATCGGCCCTCTTGGCACCCCCTATTAGTAGTGCTATTTTCCCCCGAGCGGAAACAACCGAGAGGGGGCGGGACAGGCGCCAAACCGCCCCCAGGCGGACGGAGGGACGTCATGGCGGACCGTGAAGAACTGCGCCGGAAGGTGATCGAGGCCATCGATCAGCACCGCGACCGGATCCTGGAGGTCGCCGAGACGATCCGGGTGAACCCGGAGATCGGCTATCAGGAGTACAAGGCATCCGCCCTACTCGCCTCCAGCATCCGGGAGTTCGGCTACGAGGTGGAGAAGCCCGCGGGCGGCCTGGAAACCGCCTTCGTCGCGGCGCGCCACGGCCGGGGCGACGGGCCCGTCATCGCCGTCCTGGCCGAGTACGACGCGCTGCCCGGCATCGGCCACGGCTGCGGCCACAACCTGATCGCGGCCTCGGGGCTGGCGGCTGCTATCGGCCTCGGCGCCGTCATGGACCACCTCAACGGGATCTTCGAGGTGATTGGCACCCCGGCCGAAGAGGGCGGGGCCGGGAAGGTCCGCCTGGCCGAGGCCGGCATCTTCAACGATGTCGACGCCTCCCTCATGGTCCACCACGGCGGCGACCGCACCGACGCGCCGGTCGAGTGGCCGGAGGGCACCTGCCTCGCGGTCGCCCATGTCGACTTCGAGTACTTCGGCAAGCCCGCCCACGCCGCGGCCGACCCCTACAACGGCGCCAATGCTCTGAACGGCGTGATCAAGCTCTTCACCGGCATCGACGCCCTGCGCCAGCACATCCACATGGAGTCCCGCATCCACGGGATCATCACCCACGGCGGCGACGCCGCGAACGTGGTCCCCAAGTACGCCGCTGCCAAGTTCTACGTCCGCGCCGCCTCGCGCGCCTACCTGGAGGAACTGCTCGACAAGGTGAAGAAGATCGCCGAGGGCGCCGCACTGATGACCGGCACCGAGGTGAAGATCACCGAGCACGAGATCTGCTACGACATGCGCCCCAGCTACGTGATCGGCAAGCGCTACCGGGAGAACATGGAGGCCGTGGGCATGGAGATCAGCCCGCGCGATCCCGGCCGCGGCATGTACTCCACCGACTTCGGCAACATCAGCTACCTGATGCCCGCCGTCACCGGCAGCTTCGCCATCAGCAAAGAGCCGATCCCGGGCCACTCCCAGCAGGTGGTAGATGCCTCCGGGTCCGAGTTCGGGTACGAGCAGTTGATCAAGGTCTCCAAGGCCATGGCGCTGACCGCGCTCGATCTCTTCCTGGAGCCCGAGCTGCTGGCCGCGGCCAAGGAGGAGCATCGCAACTGGGACAAGCTCGCCGCCCAGTAGTTCACTGACCGGCGGTATTCCCGCCGCTCGGACGCATCATCGTTCCGCCCGGCCCCTGACTCCCACGGGGCCGGGCAAACCTCCGCCGACGCCGCCGTTCCCTGGGAACGCGCTCTCCGCGGCCAACCACGCGCAGACGCTCCTCCCCTACATGATCGACCCCACCCATCGGTCCTGATCTCTGGGTGTACGCTCTCTCCGATATTGCCCCGTTGTTAGCCCGCGGCATAGGATGGGATCTGGAGGAGCATCCTTCCTAATCGCCGGAGCCATCGCGTACATTCGCGGCGACTGGTGAGAGGTGGAGAAGGTCGAGGCGACATGACAGAGGTCCTCATCGGTCGGCAACCGATCTACGACCGCGATCTCCGCGTGTTCGGCTATGAGCTGCTCTTCCGCTCGGCCGAGCCCGGCCAGGCGACCATCGTCGATGGCGAGCGCGCCACCTCCGACGTGGTGCTCAACGCCCTGGTCGAGATCGGCCTCGACCGCCTGGTTGGCGACGCCCACGCCTTCATCAACCTGACGCACAACTTCGTCCTCGGCGGCTACCCCACGGCCCTCCCACCCGACCGGGTCGTGCTGGAGATTCTGGAGAGCGCGCCAGCGGACGACGATCTGGTGGGGGCTGTTCGCGGGCTGCGCGAAGCCGGGTACACCGTGGCGCTCGACGACTTCGACTTCCGTGACAGCCTCCGACCGCTGGTTGAGACGGCGACCATCGTCAAGCTGGATCTCCAGGCACTCGGACGGCCCGGGGTTGAGGCCAACGTGCGGCGCCTGCGGGGATACAACGTGCGCCTCCTGGCGGAGAAAGTCGAGACGCACGACGACCTGGCGTTCTGCCGCGAACTCGGGTTCGACTACTACCAGGGCTACTTCTTCTGCAAGCCGGACCTCGTCCGCGAGCGCCGGATACCGGGCAACCGGCTCGCGGTCTTGCTACTGCTGGCCAAGTTGCAAGACCCGGAAACCGACTTCTCCGAGCTGGAGGCCCTGATCGCGCAAGACGTCTCGCTCAGCTACAAGGTGCTGCGGCTGATCAACTCGGCATTCTACGCCCGCCCGACGAAGGTCGAGTCGATCCGCCAGGCGCTCATCCTCCTCGGTACCCGGCTCGTCGCCACCTGGGTGACATTGATCGCGATGGCGAGCGTGGAGGACAAGCCGACCGAGTTGATGACCACGGCAATGGTGCGCGGGCGCATGTGCGAGATGCTGGCTCGCGCGCAGCGCGTCCCCAACAAGGACATGTACTTCACCGCCGGGCTCTTCTCAGTGCTCGACGCGCTGCTCGACGCCCCGATGGCCGAAGTGCTGGAGCGGCTGCCGCTCTCGGATGAGTTGGAGCAGGCGCTGCTGGAGGGCACCGGGCCGCTGGGAGCGACCCTGCAAGCGGTCCTGGCGTACGAACGCGCCGAGTGGGACGCCATCGACCTGCCGGGCGTTGAGCCCCACGTCCTCGCGGCAGCCTACCTCGACGCCATCGCCTGGGCCCACGACATGCGCGCCGCCCTCACCTCCTGACCGTGTCCCTCCCCACCTGTCCGGACGGTCATTGCACGCGGCCCGATTCTCGCGTTAGACACAAGCAGGAGCGGCGCGACTGTCGCCCCGGCGCCGGATGCGTTATGCTTCAAACTACCACGGGTGTCGGCTGCGCGCCCCATGCGTGACCGGAGCGAGCAGGAGCACAACCATCGAAGAACTGATTCTCACCTACGGCATCGTGATCATGGCGCTCATCGTCTTCCTGGGCGAGCTTGGCATGCCGACCGGGGTGCCAATCGAGGTCGGTTTGCTCCTCGCCGGGGCGCTCGCGGTGCACAGCGTGCCGGAACTGATCTTCGCCGTCCTGCTGGTCACCGCGGCCGACGTGCTCGGTGGCGCCACACTCTACTTCGTCGCCCGCACCGGCGGGGTCCGGCTGCTCGACCGCATCCTGCGCCGCTTCGGCCGGCGCGGCGAAGAGACTGTCTCCCGCTGGCGGCAACGGCTGGGCGGTCGCGACGTGGGTGTCGTCGCCATCGGCCGCTCACTGCCACTGGTGCGGATGTACGTCTCGATCGGGTCGGGACTGCTGCGCTTCCGCCCCCGTGATTTCCTCATCGGCGGGATCCCTGGCGGCGCGATCTGGAGCGGTACCCCGATCGCGCTCGGCTACCTCTTCCGATCCGACGTCCACCGGCTCGTGACCGAGTACTCCAAGGTCTCGACCTGGGCCTTCGCGTCGATGCCGGCACTCAGCGCAACGATCGCGCTGGTGTGGTGGATCCGCCGGGGTCACAGCACCTGGGTGCGGCTGCAGCGCGGGCGGATGGTTCTGAGCGTGGTGATCGCAGGGGTAGCAGCAGTGTTCCTCGTCCGCACCATCGCCCTGCACGGCGCGGCGCTCAGCGCCGGGATGGCCGCCATCGGCCGGCCGCTGCTGACGCCGTGGGTACTCCTGCTCGCGGGTTTCGCCGCCGCGCTGCTCAACGTCGCGCTGAGCGACCTGATGGCCACTCTGCGCCGGCGCGAGGTACACGCCCCCTTCGTCCGACCCGTCACCGCCGAGCTTGCCACCACCGTACTCTGGGCATCGCTCGTGCTCGCCGTCGGCGCGATCATGTTCGGTATGCACATCCACTACCCGGTGCTGTAGACCACCAGGGCACGGAATATCCCGGCTCTCTTCATCGTTACCAATAGGTAAGCCCCGATGCGCCGTTCGCGGGAAGCGAAGCGTTGCCCTGCAGCGCTTTCGGGGTATGGTTATCGGTGGCCACAGTCGTACGCAGTGAAAGGGTTCAAGAGCTATGCCGGTTTCGCGAGAGCGGTTCGCCCAGGGCCTCACGGCCGACGAGTTCCAGGCCAGGATGACCCAGAACCAGGAACGCTACGAGGCCAACATCGCCGCGGCAGCCGCCATCATCACCGATGACGATCGCCGGGCATTCGGGGCGCGCCCACTCTCGATCGTCGCGATCGCCGAGGACTGGTGCACCGATGTGATCCACTTCCTCCCGGTAGTCGTCGCGCTTTCCCGTGAGATCCCCTCGATCGATCTGCGGATCTTCCTCCGCGACGAGAACCTGGACCTGATGGACCAGTACCTCAACCAGGGCAAGTACCGTTCGATTCCCGTCTTCGTCCTCTACGATGCCGACTGGAACGAGCTGGGGCACTTCATCGAGCGGCCTGCTGCGATGACCGAGGCAATGGCACGCGAGTCACGGCGCTTCGCCAGCGAGAATCCGGACCTGCCCGGCATCAACCGCAGCTACGAGAACATGCCCGAGGAGACGCGCAAGGCGGTGCGTGCGAACAGCGCCCGCTGGCGCTGGGAGACCATGGATCAGTGGAACCGCCTGTTCCTGGACGAGCTGCGCGCCATCGTCGAGGGCGGCGCCCGCGCCGAAGCGGCAGGCGAGTAGCACCGGCAGCGCGCTGGCGCTGCCCTGACATCCCGCCCCTGAGCCGGCCACACCGGGAACCACTTGCGACGTCGCCCACATCATCCTGATCGGCGCCGCCCGGGTCTGTGCGACCTGGGGGCCGCGGATGCGGTTCCATGGCTCGCGCGGAGCCGGGCGGCATGGTACAAGGAGCATCGGCATCTTGCCGACGCCAGGCGGGATGACACGGGGGACAGGTGGCTTGGGCCGCAGCACGCCGCACGGCCGCCGCCCACCAGAAAGGGATGGGAGACGATGTCGATCGGGACGATACCGCGGTTTCCGTTGGCGACGCTTCCCACGCCGTTGCACGAGGCCCACCGGCTCCGCGAGGCTCTGGGCGGACCCGAGCGCTGCCCACGCATTCTCATCAAGCGCGACGACCTGACCGGCCTCGCCCTCGGCGGCAACAAGGCGCGGAAGCTGGAGTTCCTGATCGCCGACGCCCTGCGCCAGGGGGCGACGGCGCTGATCACCACCGGCGCGGTGCAGTCGAACCACGCGCGGATGACCGCCGCCGCGGCACGGCTGGCCGGGCTACACTGCAGCCTGGTGCTGACCACCGGCGTGGAGGACCCGCCGATCCAGGGCAACCTCCTCCTCGACCACCTGCTGCAGGCCGAGGTGCATCTCGTCCCGGCCCCGCCGGACAAGGCGCTCGCGGTCGACGCCGCCGTGGATGAGACGATCGCGCGGGTCGCGGCCGATCTGGAATCGCGCGGTGAGCGGCCCTACGTGATCCCCGTCGGCGGCTCCAGCCCCGTCGGCGCGCTGGGCTACGTCGCGGGCACGCTGGAGCTGGTGGGCCAACTGGCCGCGGCCGGGGAAGCCCCGACCCGGCTCTACTACGCCAGTGGATCACGCGGGACCCAGGCAGGTCTGGTGCTAGGCGCCAAGATCTACAGCGCGCCCTATCAGGTGTACGGCATCGCCGTCAGTGGCGGCGGGGCGGACAAGGACGCGCGCGCCCTCCAGAACGCCACCGAAGCCGCGGCGATGCTCGGCATCGCATCTCCGGTCACCGAGGCAGATCTGATCACGGACGAGGGGTACATCGGCGAGGGTTACGGCATCCCCACGCCGGAGTGCCTGGAAGCCATCCGGCTGCTCGCGCAGACCGAGGCGATCTTCCTGGACCCGTCCTACACCGGCAAGGCGATGGCGGGGCTGATCGACCACGTGCGGCGGGGCATCATCAAGCCCGACGAGACCGTCGTCTTCCTCCACACCGGTGGCGTCCCGGCGATCTTCGCCCACGGCACGCGGCTGTTGGAGTGAGGGGGGACGGCCCTCACCCCCTGCCCCCCTCTCCCAACCTTAGGAGAGGGGGAAGGTGGAACGCGTTGCGTGATGCGTGTTCCGCCCCTCTCCCCTGGTGGGCTCCGTCCGAGAGGGGTTGGGGGTGAGGGGGACGCATGACGTATGACGCATGACGCTAGATCGCGGGCGGGAGGTGCACCCGCGAGATACGAGCGTCGATCGCGTCGCGGTGCTGCCAGTAGAAGTAGAGCGCGGCCAGGACCGACTCCTCCGGCACCTCGTAGTCCTCCGCCAGGTCCGCTATGCTGTCCCCCGAGGGGTCCATACTGGCGACCAGCCGCCAGACGGCCAGACCCGAGTCCCGCAGCCGTGCGTACTCCGGACCGAAGGCCGTTGTCTCCGGGTCGATGTGCCGCGCGATCAGCGTCTGCATGACGCTGATGTCGACGGAATGAGCGCTATTACCCGTGGCTTCTCCGTAGCCCCACTCCACGCTTCTGCCCTTCGTTTCTTCCCTACCCGCCCCGTCACATGCGTCGCGGCGCCCTGTGGCGCCGCCAGCGGCGAAGTTTACGTCAAGCCCTGCCCGGCGTCCACGTCCACATCGACGCGGGCCCGCCTAGGATACGCCCAACCCGCCGAGCCGTGAAGCCCGGCGGCGAAGCGAAGAGCCACGAGTTGGCGCCAGATCCGCCCCCGGTCGCTTCTATCAGCCTTGGACTGATAACCGCCAACGATCGCGTCCCACCCCAGGTATCGTCGGGAGCGAGCTATGGTATCGTAGCCGCGCGGGCGGGGTGCCCGTCTATCCCGCTGGGTAGCCGGATCGAGCGAGACACGCTCCGCGTGGGGAGCGAAGGGAAAAGCATGCGCCGCGTCTCGGACCTGGGGACATGGTACCGGCGGAACCGCATCCTGGTCTGGGTCTGTGCGGTCATCGCGGTCAATCAACTCGGCTTCGGCAGTATCGTGCCGGTGGTGCCCCTCTATGCCGAGTCGTTCGGCGTGTCCCACGGACTGATCGGGCTGACGATCGCGGTCTATGGGCTGGCGCGCTTCCTGGCCGCGGTGCCGGCCGGGCGGATCGCGGATGGACCGGGACGACGCTGGACACTGGCGCTCGGCGGCGCCGTCACCGTTGCCGGCAACCTGCTCTGCGCGCTGGCGCCGACCTACGCCTTGTTCCTGGCCGCGCGCTTCATCGCCGGGGCGGGCGCAGCCATGGTCCTCACCGGCGGGCAGATCATCCTGGCCGATGTCACCACCCCGGAGACACGCGGTCGCACCATGGCGATCTACCAGTCGGTGTTCCTCTTCGCCGTCGGAGTCGGTCCACTCCCAGGCGGGATGCTGGCTGAGTACGGCGGGCTCGACTTCCCCTTCTACGCCTACGCCGTGGTCGGCGGAGCCGTGGCGCTGCTGGCCCTGGCGCGCGTGCCGGAGACGAAGTCCCTGCGGTCGGGTGCGGTAGCGGGCAGCGCGGCTCGCCCGCCCTTCGCCCAGCAGGTCCGCCTCCTGGGGACCACGCCTGCCTTCCTGCTGGTGAGCCTTGTGGGTTTCGGCAACGCCTTCGCCCGCACCGGCGCGCTCTTCAACCTGGTTCCCACGCTGGCGCAAACGCGCATGGGCCTGTCGGAGACGCAGATCGGCGTCGGCTTGTCGCTGGTCAGCATCGTCGGACTGGTGATGGCGTACCCGTCGGGCATGCTGGTGGATCGCTTCGGTCGGAAGGTCGTGATCGTCCCGGCGACGCTGCTCAGCGCCGCGGCGCTTGCGCTCTTCTCGGTGTCGTCGGACTTTGCCTGGTATCTGGTGAGCAGCAGCGTCTGGGCACTGGCAAGCGGCGTGAGCGGCGCTGCGCCCGCAGCCTACGCCGCCGACGTGGCCCCAGCGGGGATGAACGCCGCAGCGATGGGCGCGTTCCGCATGCTGGCTGACGCCGGTTATGTGGTCGGGCCGGCACTGCTCGGCTGGACGGCCGACCTGTTCGGCACCAACGCTTCGCTCTACGGCACCGGCTTCCTCCTTGCCGCCTGCGGCCTCAGCTTCGCTCGCTTCGCCCCCGAGACCTACGCCCGCCGCGCCGCAGCGCGCGACGTCCGCGCCGGGACGTAGCGAGTAACCGCAGCCCTCACCCCCCAACCCCTCTCCCAAAGTTGGGAGAGGGGAGCCGTTTGCGAGCGGCTGGGGACGCTGGCCGCGGCGGGATGCCGGTTCGGCTCCGCCCGGACGTGGCCATCGCAGCCCCTTCAGTGGGCTTACCCCCTATGCAGCCCGGCCGCTCTAGCCCCGGGCACACATCACGGGGCGGGTACCTGCGCATGTCGTGTCACGGCGAGGCTGCCGCACGGCGGAGCGGTCACTCCGGCGCGCGGAGGAGGGTAAAGGGAAACGACTCGCCGGAGGCGAAGCGCTCCTCACGTGGGCCGCGGATCACACGGACGTGGCCCGCGCCGAGCACCTCGACCCGCTCGGTCGCGGGATCAAGGACGCAGGCCGTGTGCTCGTCGATCGCCAGGATGGTCGTCTCCGGGGGCAGCAGGCGGCGCAGGTAACGGAAACGCTCGGCACCCATGAAGCAGTGGCTTGTGTCCAGGTCACGGCCGCCTTCAGCGTTGTTCCAGTGCGGCACTACGGTCAGGTCCAACCCAAGGTGGCCGAAGAGGTCTAGCCCCGGCACCCAGTGCAGGTCCTCACCTGCTTTGTAGATCTCGTACACCGGCAACGCGTAGCGCCCGGCCGCGATGGCTGCGGCGCTGGCGAAGGAGAGAATCGCCCCCTCGGCCGCGCGGCGCTGCATCAGCGCCAGCGTGCGGGTGCCCGCGAGGTGTCGCACGGCGTATGTCGGGCTACCCGGTCCGGCGAAGATGTACGCGGCCCACTCCAGCGGCGCCACGATATCCGGCGCGTCCGGGTCGTAGACACCGCCCTTATGGCGGGCAGCGACGATGCGCACCTCAGGCCGGAACCCGCTCAGGTTGTGGCGGAAGAAGGCGCGAAGCTTGGCGGTGACATTCGCGACGTTCGGCTGGAACCCGGCAGGGGTCTCGACGATGGCGACGCGAACGGGGATTTCCAGACGCTCGAAAAGGTGCGCGTGGACCTGGCGGCCATGCTTCGACGTCTCGCCGGAGCCGAAGAGGACGATCGGGCCGTGGGGCATCGACTGCGCCTCCTGGGTGAGATTTCCGAGTTGGTCGGACCCCGGACGATACGTCTACGATACTATATGCGCGCGGCGACCGGATTACGGAGGACAAGGGAGATGCCATGTGGCCGGATGGACGGGTGCGCTGCGGCTGGGCCGCGGGGGACAGCCTGCTGGCGCGCTACCACGACCTGGAGTGGGGCGTCCCGCCGGGAGACGATGACGCGCACTTCGAGGCGCTGACGCTGGAGATCTTCCAGGCCGGGCTCTCCTGGCGTACCGTGCTATACAAGCGGGAAGGGTTCCGCCGCGCGTTCGCTCGCTTCAGCATCCCTGCGGTCGCAGCATTCACTCCGGACGACGTAGACCGCCTGCTCCTGGATACGAGCATCGTGCGGCACCGTACCAAGATCGAGGCGACGGTGCACAACGCCCGCGCGCTCCTGGCGCTGCAGGAGGAGGCGGGGTCCTTCGTCGCCTGGCTCGCCGGCCAGCCGGCCGATCCCGACGCCATCCACACCGCCCTCCGCCCACGTCTCGCCTTCTTCGGCCGGACCACCTGCGTCAGTTTCCTGGAAGCGATTGGGAAGATCCCTCCCGTCCACGACCCGGAGTGCTGGCGCGCCGGGTGACCCGGCGCGATGGTGCGGGTGGTACGCGAGTCGCTTCTTGATCGACCGATGGCCCTCGCTCGTTGGTACTTCTGAGTGTAGCTCCCGCAAAAATCCCTTCCATATGATGGTTTACGGGAGAGCGCCAGGCTCATGGCGCGTCTGGGAGGGAGTACATGCGGGATCCGCGTCACCGTTGCCCTCACCACCGCGGCCAATCCCTGGTCGAACTCGCGCTCATCCTGCCGCTCCTGTGTGTGATGCTGCTCGGCGCGGCGGACTTCGCACGCGCGCTGTCGGCCTACATCACGCTGGGCAACGTCGCCCGTGAGGGCGCGCACTACGGCTCGATGAGCCCGGCCAACGCCCAGGACCTTGCCGGCATCCGGGACGCCGCGCTCCAGGAGGCGGATAACGCCATATTCGGCGTGACCCCGACCATCATCGCGGAGGTGGGAAACGAGGTGTTTCGGGACCCCTCCAACACGCCGTTTCAGTACATCCGCGTCGAGGCGCGCTATGAGTTCCGCCCCCTGTTCGCTTTTCCGCCCTTCCGGAGCTTCACGATGTCCCGCGTCGTGCAGATGCGAGTCCTGCCGGGGTACTGACGATGTGGTGGCAGAGGAGGCGACAGCACCGCGCCGGGCAGGGGATGGTCGAGTTTGCAATCTCCTCCCTGGTCTTTTTCACCTTCATCTTCGGCATCATCGAGATGGGCTGGCTGCTCTTCACCCACCATCAGGTGACCTCCGCTGCCCGAGAGGGAGCACGCTACGCATCCGTGCACGGCACTATGTCGCAGGGGCTGAGGGACCCGGCCGAGATCGCCGCCTACACGATTGACCCGGACGCAGTCAAGGCGGCCATCCTGACGAAGACCACCCTAAGCAATCCCGATGCACTGTCCGTCACCGTCGACCGGCCGGACGGCGACCTCCAACCCAAGCACCGGGTCACGGTGGTGGTGTCATACCCGTATCGGCCGCTCGTCGGGTTCATCCTTCCCGCCCCCACACTGACGCTCCGCGCCAGCTCCACCATGATCGTGCACTACTGAGTGAGGGGGGAGCCGATGCCGACCACGTGCCAACACACCGCACACCGAGGGCAGATCCTGGTGATCTTCGCCGCCGCCACGGTGCTCCTGATCGCCTTTCTGGCCGCAGCAGTCGATGTCGGTTACCTGCTGTCCCAGCGCCGGGGCGTGCAGAACGCCGCCGACGCCGCCGCGCTGGCGGTGGCCCACGCGGTCCACTCCGGCGTGACCAATACCGCGACACTCGAGCAGATCGCGGCCTACTACGTCGAGGAGAACGGCTACGACGCCACCCCGGAGATCACCTTCAGCCCGGACATGAAGCAGGTGCGCGTCACCGTGAACGCCGAGGTTCCCAAGTTCTTCGTCGGCCTGGTCTATCCAGGTGACTGGAAGGTGGGTGCGCGCGCAGCGGCGTCACTGGAGCCGGTGCCCTTCGACGCCGCACTGCTGGCCCTCAACCCGTCGAGCGGCGGGATCAAGACCAGCGGCAACACCGGGATCGAAGTCACCGGCGGCAGCGTGATGTCGAACTACACGATTGAGACGTCCGGCTCGACCTCGATCATCGCCGACCAGCAGGTGAACGCGAATGATGGCTTCAGGGAGTCGGGGGCCAGCAGGATTGAAGGCGGTATGGGGACGAACCCCTACGCGCCGGAGGTGCCGGACCCGCTCAAGGACAAGATCCAGCCGCCGACGATGCCACCGTTCCCGAACAACCCGGTACCGAACGTCGGCGGGAGCCCCCAGCAGTGCATGGAGTACCCGCAGCCGTGGGGTGTGAACATCTACACCGTCCCGGCGGGCACCTACTCCGGCGGCGGCGGGAACTGCCTCACCATCCAGAACGTGCAGAGCGGGAACACGCTCGAGTTCGCGCACGGAAACTACCGGTTCAACAACGGAGCCGGGATCTCCATCGGTGGCGGCAATAACGGGCCGATCGTGCTGCGGGGCGGGAACTACACGTTCAACGGCGGCCCTGGGATCAGCGTCGGCGGCAGCACGCCAGATTTCCGGATGGAGCGGGGAAACTACGCGTTCCTCAACGGTGCACGCCTCAGCATCGGCGGCAGCGCCAACGGCAACGTGCTCGGCGGCGGCACCTTCTACTTCAGCGGCGCGGGAAGCGGGATCCTTCCCGGCGGCAGCAACAGCGTCACCCTCAACCCCGGCACCTACATCTTCGATGGGGGTCATGGCATGGTCTTCAGTGGCAGCTCGCACCTGACCTTCAACCCGGGTCACTACGAGTTCTGGTTCCGCAACGGTGCAAACCTCAGTTTCTCGGGAAGCTCGACAATCAGGCTGAACGGCGATGTCTACGTCAAGATGTATTTCTACGACGGCTCAAGCCTGCTCACGAGCGGCAGCACCCACTTCAACCTCCCCAGCGGGGAGTACTACTTCGGCGGTAATCCCCCGAGGGACACGTGCAAGCTGGAGAACTCAGGCAGCACCTGGATCGGCGGGCGGAATATCTTCCTCTTCTTCGGCCCGGGGTGCTACCTCCACACGTCGGGCAGCGCGGCCTTCGCGTTCACCGCGCCGACGACGAGCATCTACCCTGGCTACCATCCGGGCGTCTTCATGTACGCCCACCCCGACAACACCGAGACGTTCCAGTGGAACGGCACGACCTCGATGCTGAGTGAAGGAACCGTCTACCTGCCCTCGGCGAAGCTCACCATGGGCGGTGCGAGCAACGGCAAG
This sequence comes from Sphaerobacter thermophilus DSM 20745, assembly GCF_000024985.1. Lineage (NCBI taxonomy): Bacteria > Pseudomonadati > Thermomicrobiota > Thermomicrobia > Sphaerobacterales > Sphaerobacteraceae > Sphaerobacter > Sphaerobacter thermophilus. Next base: position 130,605 of record NC_013523.1, on the reverse strand, counting down.
GTGCTGCGCGGGCAGATCATCGTCAACTCGATGCAGACGGGCGGCAGCACACGGCTCGGCCTCGAGTACCAGCAGTACGTGGACACATCCATCCCTGCAGTTTTCCTCATCGAATGACGGCGAGCCGGCGCGGCTCGCCGTCACCCCGCCAGGCCGTCGCCGGTCGCCCGAACACGATGCGCACAATCCTCCTCGACCGTCCCAGCTATACTTGGGCCGGACGGCGGGAGAGGAGCGTACGCGCCGTGGTAGAGGCACCGGCATCCATCCTGGCCGGACGGTTCCGCTTAGTCCGCGTGGTGGGCAGCGGCGGCTTCGGCACCGTATGGCTCGCCACCGAGCGGGGCGAGCGGCGCGTCGCGGTGAAGATCCTCAACCGGGAGCACGCCGCCGACCCGGAACTGGTGGCCCGCTTCGAACGTGAAGCGCAGCTCGGCGGCAATGTCGACCACCCCAACGTAGTCCGCGTGCTCGGTCACGGCCGCCACGACGGTCGGCCCTTCATGGCGATGGAGTGGGTGGAGGGCCAGACCCTGCGCCGGGTCCTCGACCGCCGCGGCCCCCTGCCGCCGCACGAGGCGGCCACGATCGCCCGGCAGGTGCTCGCCGGTCTGGCCGAGATCCACCGCCGCGGCGTCCTCCTGCTCGACATCAAGCCGGGAAACATCATGATCGGCGGGACGGGTCCGACCGCCAAGATCGTGGACTTCGGCGCCGCCTGCCGCCTGGGTGAGCCCTACCTGTTCCGGGGAGATCAGGCGCTGGGCACCCCCGCGTACATGGCGCCCGAGCAGCGCGCGGGCGAAACGGTCGGCCCGGAGACGGACCTCTACGCCGTCGGGGTGGTCCTCTTCGAGATGCTGACCGGCCGCCTGCCGCGCGACGCGGACGATGACCTGGGACCGGCCGTTCCGCCGGACCTTGCCGCGGTCGTGCGCCGCGCGCTGGCCAGCGACCCGGCCGCGCGGTTCCGCTCGGCTGCAGCCATGGCCCGCGCCATCGAGCAGGCGGCACTTCCCCTGGCACCAATCGAGGACACCGATCAGCGCCCCGTCGTCCACCGCCCAGCGCCGCAACTCCGTCGCGCCCCGTCTCGCTGGCTGGAAGACCTGGACGCCGAACTGGCCAGCGCGATGCGCAGCGTCGAACGCCTCAGCGAGGGGTTCGACCGCGTCGCCAGCACCATCGGCGGCTGGGCGGGACTGGCCGCCGCCATCGTCATCGTGCTCCTCTTGCTGGTACTCATCCAGCGCGGCGTCGTCGGAGCCGGCCCGTGAGGCCGGGCGGGTCTGGCAGCGTGGTCGGTGTTCGGGGTGGGTGATTTGAAGGGTCCCCGTGGTGTGGCGCGTGCCCGGGGCTGAAGCCGCCGGGCTGACCACGAAAGCCGGCTGAAGCCGGCTGAGAGCAGTGAGCCGGCCGGGTGCTGCAAGGATCCCCACGCCGTGGCCTGTGCCCGGGGCGAACGCCACCGGGCTGACAAAGCGAAGCCCACTGAAGGGGCTGGGGACGCAGCGTCCGGTGAGAGGCCGGATCGGATTCGCCGGGGAGTGGCCATCGTAGCCCCTTCAGTGGGCTTACCCCATATCAGCCCGGCGGCTTTAACGCTTGGTGTGAGTTAGCCGGGGCATGCTGTGCCCTCTTGACACAGGAAGGTGCCCACTTCCATACGGGAGATAGCTCGTATCCGTCTCCCACGAAAGGAGCACCCGATGGATGTGGACACCTTCCTGATTACAGTCTATGTCCTGGTCGACACCTTCTGCCAGACCCACCTGCCCCCGGAGCCCCACCGCCCCGGCCCCGCGCCGGCCCTGAGCCGCAGCGAGGTCTTGACCCTGGCCATCTTCGGGCAGTGGATGAGGTTCTCCAGTGAGCAGGACTTCTACCGCTACGCCGAGCGCCACCTGCGCCCCTACTTCCCGACCCTGCCCCACCGCAGCCAATACAACCGGCTGCTGCGGCGGCATCAGGTCGCCCTGGCCCAGTTCGCCCTCTACCTGGCAGACCAACTTGGCCGGGGGCCAGTGGCGGTGGATGTGCTCGATGTGGCGCCGGCTCCGGTGCGCAACGCCAAGCGCCGCGGGCGGGGCTGGCTGGCCGGCGAGGCCAACATCGGCTTCAGCTTGCGCCTGGGCTGGTTTGCCGGCTTCCGCGTGCTGACCGCCGTCAGCCTGGAGGGGGCGATCACCGGCTGGGGCGTGGCCCCGGCCAGCACCAATGAGCGGTCCCTCGCCGAGACCCTGATTGCCTGTCGGGCCCACCCCGATCCCCGCCTGCCCAGTGTCGGCACGCCGGTGGCGACCTATCTGGCCGACAGTGGCTTTGCCGGCGAGGACTACAAGGCGCACCTGGCGGCCACCTATGGCGTGACGCTGGTGGCCACCCCGCAGCGGGGCAGTCGGCGGCGCTGGCCCAAGGCGGTCCGCCGCTGGGTGGCCCGCCATCGCCAGATCGTGGAGACGGTCGTTGGACGACTGCTGCACACCTTCGGCCTCGAGCGGGAGCGCCCGCACACCCTGGCGGGCTTCCAGGCGCGACTGGCGGCCAAGGTGGCGCTGCACAACCTCTGTTGCTGGCTGAATCGGCAGCAGGGGCGGCCGCTGCTGGCCGTGGCGAACCTGATCACCTGGTAGCCACGGCGCCCTAACTCACACCAAGCGTTTTAGCCCCGGGCACAGGCCGGGTAGTGAGCACCCAACGCCGAGATGTGAGTCCTCGTCCCCCAGCCGGCTTCAGCCGGCTTTCGTGGTCAGCCCGGCGGCTTCAGCCCCGGGCACGCGCCACCAGGCGAGGATCCTCACACCGCCCCTCACCACACCACATCGCATGAACCCGCCAGACAACATTACCGGGCTAGGCGTACCTCGATCTGGCCGTCCTTGACCCGCGTCTCGAACACCGGCTGCTCTATCGTCGCCGGGCCGTGGATGATGTGGCCGTTCTCGAACGCGAAGGTCGATCCGTGCCAGGGGCAGGTCACCGTGTTGTCGTCGTGCAGCTCGCCCTCGTGGAGCGGGCCGCCCAAGTGGCTGCACGTCGCGGCCAGGGCGTAGATCCGCTCGCCGCGCCGTAGGAGCACGACCGGCGTGCCCTGCGCGTCGACTCTTGTGAGCTGCCCCTCCGGGAGGTCTGCCTCGGCCATGACCGGCGTGAAGCGACGGGGCATGCCCTCGGTGCTCGCGTGGTTGACGGGCACCCGGTCGCGGTAGACGAGATCGCCCCCGAGGTACGCGGTGAAGAGCACCATGCTGTAACCCATCGAGGCGGTGACGACGCCTGCGCTGCGGGCGCCGTTGCGCCGGAGCAGCAGCGAGGTCGTGTAGAGCGCGGTCGCCCCGATGTTGAGCAGCCCGTGCACCAGACCCGTCCGGCGCGGCCGCCCCACCAGGTACTGCCAATCGGCCAAGCCCGTCAGAGCAGCGGGGACCGCAGCGGCAAGCCCGACGCCGATCGCGGCATCAGCTCCGGTGCCCAGTTCCTTGCGCCCGGTGGTGGCCTCCAGCACGTCCAGCACGGCGGCCGCCGTCCACGAGCCGATCGGCACGTCGGACAGCGCCGGGTGCAGCGGATGGCCCAGCCACACGCCGTTCAGGATGTCCTTGATCCGCATCCCGACCGGCCCAGCAGCCTGGAACGCCCCGGAGATCGCCCGCTGCAGCGCGCTGTCGATCGGCTTGAGCCACTCCTGCCGCCCCATCACGGTGATCGTACGGTCCATGACCATGGTGGAGACCTCCTCTTGCTGCCTGCTGCGATCTGCGGGTTGCGCGACGTGTGCCCCCGAAGTCGCACTGCCTGCTGCGTGATGCGAAATTGCAACCATTCCGCAGGAAGCAATCCTGGGGCCATCACAATACGGAACACGCAATACGCAACACGGAACGGGTCTGGTGCTTTCCGGATGTCGCACAACGTATGCCGCGCACGGCCGCCGAACGCAGCGACGGGCCGACCCCCGCGCGGTGGCACACGACGTGAAAGCGCAACGGTCCATCCGACACCCCGCTGTGAGGCCGGGCCGCATGCCCGTGCCGTAGCCGATCCGAGGAGAGGAGACTCGACGTGAACGACTTCCAGCGCTACCTCATCCACGAGTTCGTCGAGGACTACAAGGACGGCTATCTGTCTCGCCGGGACCTCATCCGGCGGGTGCTGCACATCACCGGCGGTGTCGCCTCCACGGCGTCGATCCTGGTTGCGCTCGGCTGTGGCCCCGGCTCGGCGGAGGAGGTCGCGACCGAGGTGTCGACGCTGGTGCCGACCTCGCCGGGGGCCAGCCCGACCGGCGCCGCCTCCCCTACGGCCGCCGCCAGCCCAGGGGCAAGTCCTGAGGCAAGCCCGGCAGCCAGCCCGGGAGCAACGCCAAGCGGAACCCCGATCGGCCGCAGCCCGCTCTCGGTGCCGGAGGACGACCCGTCGGTCCAGGCGGAGGACGTGTCCTTCCCGAGAGGGGATGCCACGGTGATGGCGTACCAGGCGCGGCCGAGCGACGCATCCGGGCCGCTCCCACTCATCCTGATCTGCCACGAGAACCGGGGACTCGTGGAGCACATCCGCGACGTCACCCGCCGCTTCGCCAAGGAGGGCTACCTCGCTTGTGCCCCCGACCTGCTGAGCCGAGAGGGCGGAACCGCCAACATCTCGGATCCGTCGCAGATCCCGGGCATCCTGTCCAATACCGACCCGGCGATCTACGTCGCCGATTTCCAGGCCGCGATCGACTACTTTGCACAGCAGCCCGATCTTGCCGACACCACGCGCGTGGGGATGACCGGGTACTGCTTCGGCGGCGGGATCACCTGGCGTGCGGCGACGCAGATCGCCGACCTGAGCGCGGCCGTGCCCTTCTACGGCCCGCCGCCACCGCTGGATCAGGTGCCGAACATCCAGGCGGCGGTCCTCGGGGTGTATTCGTCCGACCCGAACGACTTCGCCAACAACGGGCGCGACGAACTCGAGCAGGCGCTGCAAGCGGCCGGCGTGACCTACGAGATCAAGGTCTACCCGGACACGCAGCACGCCTTCCACAACGACACCGGGCCGCGCTGGAACCCGGAGCAGGCAGAGGCAGCCTGGAACGACACCCTCGCCTGGTTCGAGCAATACGTGCGGGGGTAGCGAAGCAAATCAATCCTCCCCTCTCCCCTCGTGGGAGAGGGGGTCACGGAGTCAGGGGGTGAGGGAAACCAATCCCTTACCCGAACAGTTGGTCGGACCAGTAGAAGACGATCCAGAACCCGGCCAGGAGGACGAGCACCGCCGCGGCCGAGTGGACGTAGGGCATGGCCCGACGCAGCAGCCCGACCAGCCCCGCCTTGAACAGGCTGAGGGTCACCGTGAGGCTGACGATAATGGTGGCCATCCCGAGGGAGTAGAGGATGAACCGCGTCAACCCCTGCACCGGCCCGGCACCGGTCAGGGCGCCGCCAACTGCCACCAGGAACACCGGCAGGGTGCAGCCGAGCGAGGCGATACCGTAGGCCAGGCCGAAGAGGAAGAACCCACGGATCGAGCGCTGGGGCGAGGTTGACAGCGAGGCCGCGATCCGCTCGAACGTCGCGGGAGAGACGGTCCGGCCCAGGAGGAGCAGGAAGCCCAGCACGATCATCACGACGCCCATGAGCGCTCCCAGCCAGGGCATGGCGTTGACGAGCGCGTAGCCTCCGGCGGAGATGATCAACCCCACCGCGGCGAAGAGGAGGACGAAGCCGGACGAGACGGTGCCCCCCACCAGGACCGCCCGGCCCAGGCGGCGCAGCACGTTCGGCTGCGCGGCAGGTCCGTCATCGACGCCGAGGTAGAGTGAGAGGTAGGCCGGAAGCATGGCGAAGCCACACGGGTTGACCGCTGCGAGCATCCCGGCACCGAAGGCATAGCCGAGCGGCAGCATCGAGGCCAACCCCGACAACCAGACGACCGCCATCTCTTGGAACTGCGTCAACGACCTCCTCCGTCACCCTGGATCGGGAGCGCCGGCAGGGCACCGGCGCCCCTGCTCACGCCAGCCGGAAGACCGGGCCCCGCTCGTCGTCGTGGTCGTGCGCCACCGCGGCGCCGATGCGCAGGCCGTCGCTGTCGACGGCGTCCGCAATCCGGGCCAGCAACCGGTTACCGTCCGGCGTCTCGATGATCGCCAGCGCGTAGGGCGCCTCATCCGCGAACTCCGGCGTCGGAACATAGATAACCGTGTAGCTCACGATGCGGCCCGTCGTACCCGCCGCCGTCCCTGCCTGCACCATTACTCCGGCCTCCCCAGAATGGTCACCACGCAGGTCGCGCCCGAACCGCCGACGTTGTGCGTCAGCGCCAGCTCAGCGCCATCCACCTGCCGATCTCCGGCCTCGCCACGAAGCTGGAACGTCGCCTCGGCGATCTGGCTCACACCGGTCGCGCCGACCGGGTGCCCCTTGGCCTTCAGCCCGCCGCTTGGGTTGACGGGGATGCGCCCGTCGCGCGCGGTCGCGCCCGCTTTGGCCGCGTCGCCACCCTCGCCCGGCTTGAAGAAGCCCAGATCCTCGGTGGCGATGATCTCGGCGATGGTAAAGCAGTCGTGAACCTCGGCGAGGCTGATGTCCTCCGGGGAGACGCCGGCCATCCGATAGGCCCGTTCGGCCGCCTTGCGTGCGGCCGGGAGCGTGGTGAGGTCGGCGTGATGGTGCAGCGCGAGCGAGTCCGACGCCTGGCCGAACCCGAGCACGCGCACGCCCGGGCGGCGGAACTGCCCGGCCACGTCTGCAGCAGCCAGCACGAGCGCGGCGGCGCCGTCGGAGATCGGCGAGCAGTCGTAGAGCGTCAGCGGGTCCGCGACCATCGCTGAGCGGGCGATGTCCTCCGGGCCGATCTCCTTGTGGAACTGCGCGTAGGGGTTCCCCATGGCGTTGCGGTGGTTCTTGATCGCCACCGCGTCCAGAATGTCGCGGGTCTTGCCGTAGCGGTCGAAGTAGGCGCGGGCCATGAGCGCGTAGGCACCGGGGAAGGTAAGCCCGACCTTGCTCTCCTGCTCCCAGTCGGCCGCCTCGGCCAGGATCGAGGTCACTTCGGAGGTCGGGGTCGCCGTCATCTTCTCAGCGCCGACCACCAGGACCACGTCTGCCGCCCCGGCGGCGATCGCGAAGATGGCGTTGAGGAACGCGGTCGAGCCCGAGGCGCAGGCGTTCTCCGTGCGCGTGCTCGGGACGTTCTGCAGCCCCAGCTCGCTGGCGATCAAGGGCGCGGCGTGCTCCTGGCGGATGAAGGTTCCCGGCGAGAAGGTCCCCAGGAAGAACGCTTCGATCTGCTCCGGGGACGCACCTGCGTCCGCCATCGCTTCGCGGCCTGCCTGAGCGGCCAGCTCGCGGTAGCTCAACTCCGACTTTCCGAACTTCGTCTCGGCCGCGCCGACAATCACGACCTCACGCATGGCATACCCCCCTCTGCGCATTCGCGCGCCGGTCCAGCGCCGAAGCTAGAACCAAGTATCGCACATTGGACAGAGGGAGGTGGGCGTGGCGGCCGGTAGGACGAGCCGCACCGGGATGGGGCGCTGCCGTCAACCCGGCGGGTCGTGCCCGACGCGCCCGTCGATCGACTCTCGGATCAGGTCGGCATGGCCGTTGTGCCGCGCGTACTCCTCGATCAGGTTGAGCAGGATGAAGCGCAGGCTCGGATGCTCACCATGCTCGTTGGTGACCCCGATCCCCGGCCGCTCCAGACCCCCTTCGGCCAACGCCGCCGCGAATAACTCCCGGGAACGGGCCACGGCGTCCCGCCAGAGGGCATAGAGCTCTTCGGGGGAATCCTCAGCGGCGCTGCGCCAGTCCCAGTCGTGCTCGGCCTTCCAGTCCACCTTATCCCACGGCGGGCTCGGCGGCCGCCCATAGAGCCACACGGAAGACATGCCGTCTTCGAAGCGCGCCATGTGCTTCAGCATCCCGCCCAGGGTCATCGGAGACGGGCCGAGCGTCGCCCGCAGTCCTGCCGCGTCCAGTCCTTCGACCTTCCAGGCGAAGGTCGCCCGCTGGCGCTCCAGGTAGCCCAGGAGCATGGCGGCCTCGTCGCCCGCGACCGGAGGTTTTGGACTGCGTTGCTCTTTCGTTTCGGCCACTGGCGTACCACCTTTCTGCTTGTCTGCTTGCGTGGTGCCGGAAGCGCGTCCCGGCCTCAGCGGGGAGCCCCGTCGTGCTGTGTCTCGTGTTCCCAGAGCAGGGGGTCGATTTCGGGCAGGTCCGGCACCCCGAGGCGCTGGAGGATATGCAGCGCTTCGCCGCGGTGCTCCACATTGTGGTAGGGAACGTGGAGGATCGTGCCGCCGAGCGTCGTGGACAGCCCGAAGTGATCGCGGTAGGTGTCGTCCAGGCGCCCCTCGTCGCGTGCCTGGCGGGCGACGGCTGCGAACGCCGCGTGGGCTCGCTCGTGGCGCGCGATGAGCCCGTCCAGGGAGCGGTCACTCCGGTCCATGTTGGGGCGCTGCCCGGCCATCATGGCACCCCAGGCCTCGATGTTGAAGATCATGTGCTCGAGCGTGTTCCGGAGTGTTCGGTGCCCGATATCGAACTCCTGGTCGAGTTGCGCGTCCGTCAGGCCGCGGCACGTCTCCAGGACCTGTGTCGTCGCCCAGTGGTCGTGCTCCAACAGCCGGTCGATCAGATCCATCGCGTGTCCTCCTTCTTGCGTGTTTGCCTGCACGCCAGAGGGCAGGCGGCCGTTGGAGCACCATCACGGCACTCATCCGGGGGCCAGCAACGCGGATCACCGGACGGCGCGCTCACGCGAGCCGCGCCTTCAGGAAGGCCAGCGTGCGCTCCCAGACCAGGGCGGCCGCGTCGGCGTCGTACGCATCCGGCCGGTCGGGCTCGGCGAACCAGTGGCCTGTTCCGGGGTAGACGTGGAAGGTCACCTCACGGCCCGCGGAACGGATCGCCCCCTCGAGCGCTTGAACGGCCTCCGGTGGCTCGAAGTCGTCCCGCTCCGCGAAGTGCCCGAGGTAGGCAGCGCGGGCCTGACGGAAATCGGCCTCGCCGGTGCTGTAGACCGTCACGACGGCGCTGACGGCGTCGGGCCGGGCCTGCGAAAGGCGCAGCGCCCAGAAGCCGCCCGATGAGAAGCCGATGACACCCATCTGATCACCGGTCGTCGCCGGCAACTGCTGCAGGCCCTCCGCCGCGGCGAGCACGACCGCATCCGTCTCCTCGAGCGCATCAAAGAGCGCCCCCGCCAGCGCCTCCGCCTCGCCAATGGACGCGGTCGTCGCGCCATCGGGATACAGGCTCGGCGCCAGCGCAACGAAGCCGTTCGCAGCCAGCCGATCGCAGGCATCGGCGAAACTCGGTGTCAGGCCCCACCAGGCATGCAGCACCAGCACACCGGGGCCCGTGCCGGAGGGCGGCACCGCGAGATACGTACGATTGCCCCCTGGCCCGTTGTTTAGCCACTCGCCCATATCCGCCTCCGTACGTACATCGAACAGGTGTTCTCCCAGCATAGCGGAGGCGGTGGAATTTGGCAAGGGGGTCAGACGTGGCGATCGTGGGTCAGCGTTACCTGACCCGACGATCGCTGCAACCCCGTGCGCAACCGGGCAATCCGCGTTATGCTGGCGCCACCGGACAAACCGCGGTTCCGCAGCCATGCGTGAGGAGGAGGAATCCCCGTGCGCATCGACGCTCATGCCCACGCGCAGCCCCCGGAATACCTCGACGCGCTGCTCGCCTCCGGTCGCTACGAGTCGGTCCGCGACGCGGAGGGACGCATCGTGGTCCGCGAGCGCGGGTCCCGCTTTCTGACCATCACCCCGCAGATGCACCACCCGGAGCAACGGGTGGCGGAGATGGACGAGGCTGGGATCGACATGCAGATCCTGTCGGTCACGACGCCGCAGGTCTACTTCCTGCAGGGCCAGGCGGCGGTCGATCTGGCACGGCGCTGCAACGACTATCTCGCCGACATCGTGCGGAGCTACCCGACGCGTTTCCGGGCGCTCGCCAGTGTGCCGCTGACCGCCGACCCCGACGCAGCAGTCCGCGAGTTCGTCCGCTGCCTCGACGATCTGGGCATGGTGGGGGCAATCATCGGCTCGAACATCGACGGCCGCCCGATCGACGACCCCGCCTTCGACGCCTTCTACGCCGAGGCCGACCGCCGGGCCACGACGCTCTTCATCCACCCGATGGTTCCGGCCGGGATCGAGGTCATGAACCCGTACGCGCTGGCCCCGCTGGTCGGGTTCATGTTCGACACCACCCTGGCGGTCTCGCGCCTCATCTTCTCGGGGTTCTTCGAGCGCTACCCGCGCGTCAAGGTGCTCGTCGGGCACCTCGGGGCGGCGGTGCCCTACCTCGCAGGGCGACTCGACATCGGCTGGCGCTCCTACTCGGACTGCCAGGGGATCCCCCACCCGCCGACCGAATACATCCGCCGCCTCTACCTCGACACCGTCTCGTTCCATGCGCCGGCGCTGCGCTGTGCGCTGGAGACGGTAGGCCCGGACCGAATCGTTTTCGGCTCCGACTACCCGCACGTCATCGGCGATGTCGGCGGAGCAATTGCCAGCATCCAGCAGGCACTGCCGGCCACAACGCACGACGGGGTGCTCGGGCACACCGCGGCCGAGCTGTTCGGCGTCTCGGCCTAGCCCGCCCCACGCCGCCACTGGGGGCGTTACCCGTCGGTCGATCCGTCAGGCGCCGTTGCTCGCAGCCGGGCGATGTGCTCACGGACGGCGGCGTTGACGCGTCCGAAGAAGTCCGCGAGGAGCGAGAGTTCCTCCTCGCTGTAGCGTGCATACAGTTCGGTCAGGTCCCGCTCAAGAGGAGCGTAGAGCGGGTCCATGTCGCGTGCCAGCCGCTCGCCGATCGGGACGACGAGCACGCTGCGCCGGTCGCGTGGGTTCGGCTCGCGCCGGACGTAGCCGGCTCGCTCCAGCCGGTCGATCAGGCGGGTGAGCGCCCCGGTCGTCAGGCCGCTGAGTTCTGCCAGCTCGCCGGCCGTGCGCGCTCCGCCACGGCTGAGGATGTCCAGCACTTCAACATCCCGCGCATGCAGCCCCAGCCGGTCGGCGACCACCTGGCTGAGAAGCACCGCCTGCGTGCCGATCGTGCCCAACTCCCGGTCGAGCACATTGGCCAGCCGAGCACGCTCGTCGCCACCACTTGACATCACCGCACTCTCCTGCTAATCTCTGCACAGTGCAGATACTTTCTTGCGCAGCCATATGTCCGAGCAGTACGATACCAGACCGCCCGGCGGGTGATACCAGATGCAGAGAGACGCGTGCGCCGATGTCATCCCGAGCGGAGCCGGGCCCGTCCGAAGCAAAGGATGCCACGAGAACGAGGGATCACCCGCAGGTGGTGTAAGAGGAGAAGCGGTGATGGGAAGCAAGCTCAAACCCCGTGTCGGGGCCGTGGAGACGCCACCCACACGGGTGCTCACCGGCGACCAGGCGCGGCGCTCCTTGCGGGGATCGACGTGGTACCTGCTGGCGTGCGTTGTCGTCGGCCCACCCCTGTTCGTGCTCACCGTGCTGATCGAGGGTGCCACCCGCACGGGCTACAGTCCGTGGCGCCACGCCATCAGCCAGCTCAGCCTGGGCTCCCAGGGTTGGTTGAATATCACCGCGTTGATTGCCTTCGGACTCCTCACGCTCGGCTTCGCCCGCGGACTGGGGCGGGTGCTCCACGCCGGACCGGGCTCGCGCTGGCTACCGCGGCTCATCGCCGTCTTCGGGCTGAGCCTCATCCTCGCGGGCATCGTGGTGACCGATCCCGGCCTCGGCTACCCGCCAGGGAGCGAGCCGACCTACACCCTGCAGGGTCTGGTCCACTCGGTCGCCGGGCTCGTCCTCTTCGGCTCGTTGAGCGCAGCCTGCCTCGTTCTGGGACGGAGCGTCGCTGGTGATCCCCGCTGGGCGGGCTGGGCACGCTACTCGCTGGTCACCGCGATCGTGGTGGCGGTGTTCTTCATCGCCACCGGCGTAACAACCGCCCTGGACCAGAACGAAATCCTCTCCCCGGCGCCGAGCGGCCTGCTCCAGCGCGTATCCCTCTTCAGTGGCCTTGCCTGGATTCTGCTGCTCGCCGTACGGCTCATGCGAGGGAAAGGCTGGCTGCAATGAACGGACAACGTCAGGCACGGTGGATCGTGAGCGGGATCGTGGAAGCGCCGGTGGAGGCCGTCGCGGACGTCCTCTGCGCAATCCAGGCAGGCCCGGCCAGCGACCACAACGGGATCGTGCTCGCCACCGAGGGCCTGGCCGCGTACGGGGAGATCGTCATCTCCGGCGGGCCTCGGCACTTCACCGCAACAGTCGGCAAGCCGCCGGTGACGAGCGTGGAGGTGGACGTCGACCGGCAACATCGGCGCGTCGCCGTCCAGGGCCATTTCTGGTACCGGGGCATCTACACGGTCGAGCCGCATGAGCGGGGCAGCCAGATCGTGTACCGCGTCGAGAACATCGCGCGTGGCCCGGTGGGCCGGCTCGTCCCACTGTGGCAGTGGCGGTTCGACCGAGACATGCGGGAGCGCCTCGCCCGGCTGCTCCAGGCGATGGGCGCTGTCCTCGGCTCCGCCGCGTATCCCACGGCCTCGTAAGCCGACCGCGGCCTACTCCGGCGCGGCGACGAGTGCGAGCAGAGCCGAGAGCGACACGTCGAGCCGCCGCCAGGAATCGCCCCGGTCCGCGCTGTGGTAGATCTGCCCGTCCTGCATCCCGGCATAGACCTCGCCGGGGCGGTCAAGTGGGGCGAGCAGAGCATAGGGCATGACCGAGAGCGGGTTCGGCAGCCCGCCGTCGAGCGCCTCCCAGGGTCCGTCACCGCGCCGCCGGTAGATGAACGCCTCCGCGTTCCCGCGCCGGTCGTGGGCGTGGCGGGCGCTGAAGGTCGCCGAGACGTACCAGAGGTCGGGATCGGCCGGGTCGACCGCCAGCCCCCAAACGTAGTGGCGGTCCATCCCCTCGTCCACCGGACGCCAGGTCACACCCGCGTCATCGCTGTAGGCCACGCCGCCGCCGGCCGCCTCGTAGACCCGCTCCGGCGCCGTCGGGTGCGTCAGGATGGCGTGCGCGTCGTGGTAGGAGCCGGGCTTGCGGTCCTCCCAGGTCCGGCCACCGTCGGTGGTGCGCATCACACCGCCCAGCTCGATCCCGGCGAAGAGCAGGTCTGGGTCAGACCAGGACGGCGCGATCCAGCGCACGTGCGAGGTCCAGGGACGAGGCGGGAAGGACCAGGTCGGCGCGCTGGGGAGATCCCGGAGCGCGGGCATCTCCTGCCAGGTCTCGCCGTCATCCTCGCTGCGGAAGAGCGCGCTCGGCTCGGTCCCGGCGAGGACGACGGAGAGGCCGTCGTGCCGGTCGGACGGGCTGATGGCCACGGAGAGCACGCGCGGGTGGGGTAGCGCCGCGGCCGGCTCCCAGTGCTCGCCCCCGTCGCGGGTGCGGAAAAGCCCCTGGTCGAAGGTCCCGACGTAGAGGCGGCGCGGATCATGGGGGTCCATCGCGAGGCACATGGCACCGACCCCGGACAGGACGGTCCTCGCCTCCCAGCGGTCACCGTCACTCGATGTCAGGCGGATCACGTCGTCGCCGGTCGTGGCAAAGAGAGTAGGCATCACCGACACTCCTCTGCTCGGCCGCGAACCGCGGCCCGGTTGTGGGTACGCTTCCCGGCAGTCTGGGCTGGAGCGGGGGCTATGTCAAGGCGGGAGGCGGGCAGCCGACTGGGTAGTGCCAAGGTTCTCACGTCGTGGCACGTGCCCGCGGCTCAAGCCGCCGGGCTAGGAAGCGAAGCCCACTGAAGGGGGTGGGGACGCGGCGTCCGGTGGGAGGCCGGATCGGATACGCCCACATGTCGGCATCACAGCCCTTCAGTGGGCTTTCCACTATTCAGCCCGGCAGCTTGAGCCCCGGACACCTACCGGACGGCGGGCACTCAACGCCAGGGTGACACTTCTGTTCCACCCCAGCCCGCTTCAGCGGGCTTTCGTTGTCAGCCCGGGGGTTCACCCCCGGGCACGGGCCACGCTCGGGTCCCTATTCGTTGACCTCCATGCCTCCTGGGAGCTGCCTCACCATGCGAGCTCGCGCCGTTCCCTACCCCGCCGTCAATCCAGAGGGAACGGGGCGGATCTCGCCGCCGTAGCGGGACATGAGGTACTGGCCGCTGGTGGGGGCTACCTCGCGGATCAGGTCCGCGGTCTCCGGGTGACAGGTGAAGAGGAGCACCTGGTGCTGCTTGGCGACGGCCGCCAGCGCCTCGGCCACAACGCGGGCACGCTCGGGGTCGAAGTTGACCAGGATGTCGTCCATCACCAGCGGCAGGGCGACCGCTCGCCGGGCGAACTCCGCCGCGAGCCCGAGGCGGATACAGAGATACAGTTGTTCGGCCGTGCCCCGGCTCAGGGTGTCGAGCGCGCGGGCGCGCCCGTCCCGGTCGAGGACGACGAGGTGGCGGTCACGCTGGAGGAGTCCCGTGTACTGCCCGCCGGTGATGTCGTGGAACAGCCGTGACGCGTAGGCCAGCACTGCGGGCTGCCGCTCGCGCTCGTAGCGCGCCAGCGTCTCCTCGATCAACCCCACAGCCAGCCCCGCGACGCGCCAGGCGCGCACGGCCTCGGCATACTCCTGGAGCAACCCGGCATGCTCCAGCTCGAGGTCGGCGATCTCGGTCGATTTCTCGAGCTGCCGCCGGGCCAACTCTGCCTCGCGGCGAGCGGCGATGGCCCGATCGCGCGCCTCGGTGGCCGCCAGCATGGCCCGACCGGCGTCCTCGGCCGCGCGCTGCCAGCGGTCGACCGCACCGGTTGCCAGCTCCTCGCGCATCAGCGCGGCCGCGGGGCCGTCGCCGATCTGCTCGGCGATCCGCTGGTCGCACTCCCGGACCACCGCGGCCAGCTCCTCGCGGCGGCGGGCGATGTCGAGCCGGCGGTAGAAATCGGCCTCGTTCGTGGCGCCCACCTCAGCCAGGAGAGCGGCCCACCGGTCGCGCAGGCCGTCGCGGTCGCGCTGGGCGGCTACCAGACGGGATCGCAGGCGCCCCAGGGTCTCTTCGACCGCCGCGCGCTCGCGTCGAATCTCCCGGTCGCGCTCGACGCGCTCCCGCAGCTTCTCGATCGCGGTAGCCAGCTCGAGCCCCCGAGCATCGGCCGGCAGACCAACGGCACCCAGCGCCTCCCCCGCGCGGCGCTCAAAGGCGACGACGAACTGGGTGATCTGCCGGGCCTCCCGCTCGGCCGCTTCCACCTCACGCAGCGCCTCGCGGCCCTGCCCGATCGACTCGAAGAAGTCGAGCACCCCGCGCGGCGTCAGTTCGGCCGGCACACCCTCTCGCCGCTTCCAGTCGTCCCACGCACCCTGGGCGCGGTCACGCTCGGCGGTGGCGTCGCGGACGGCCGCGTCGGCCTGCTCACTCGCCGTTTCCGCATCGCGCAGCCGCGTCTCGGCAGCCTCGATGTCCAGGTGCCTGCGCAGTCGTTCATCCTGCGCCGCGCGCATCCGTGCGACCCGCTCAGCCGCGGCCTCCACCGCCGCCTCATCAGGCGGGGTCGACAGCTCGAGCACCTTCGCGTCGGCCTCGATCGCCGCATCGATCGCACGCAGCCGGGCCTGATAGGCGTCGAGATCTCCCTGGATACGCTGCTGCTGCTCGCTGAAAGTCTCCTTGACCGCGCCGTCGAGCGTGACCCCCTCCGACGCACGCCGCCCGGCGACAAGGGCGGCAACGGCCGCCAGCACCGCGGCCAGGGCGAGGAGCGGTGAGACATCGCTATCGCTCACCAGCGCGGCCAGCCCACCAAGCGCCAGGGCCAGGCCCCAGAGCCCGAGCCGGACCCAGTTCGGCGAGATCGCGCTCGAAGTCGGCTCGGCGCGCTCGCGCAGCGACTCGATCTGCTGCAGCGTTTCGGTCGCCGCCTGGATACGTGCCTGCACACTCGCCCGCTCGGCGACGGCGGTCCGCACGCGGCGGACGGCCGCATCGAGCCGGTCTACCTCGTCCGCGTCGGGTGCGGGCGGGGCGGTCTCCAGCTCCCGGCGCAGCGCGTCCAGCGCTGCCGCGGCCTGCTCGCGCTGTTCGGCGGCGTGCCGGGCCACGGCCTGGGCGCGCATCACCGCCGCCTCGGCCTGCTCCAGCGCCTCGGCGAAGGAGCGGACCTCCTCTCGCTTGGACAGCGAGCGGTCGAACCCGGCCAGGCGCGCGCGGTCCCAGCCGGAACCGAGGTCGCGCAGGTGGTCATTCAGCGCCTGCTGTGCTCGGCGGAGCCGTGCCGTCACCTCCGGGACCGCGACAAGGCGGTCGCGATAGAGCGGCAGCGTCTCGTAGAGCTGAACGACCTCCTCGCTGACCGCCGCAAGCGCGTCGTCGGGCGTGAGCATCTGCCGGCGCGCCTCGGCTGCGTCCACCTCGGCTGCGATCTCCGCCACCTGCCGTTCCGCGGCGTCGATCGCCGCACGCAGCTCGCTGAGCCGGGCCTCGGCCCGCTCGGGTATGGTCCCGACCGGCTCCAGTCGCTCCAGCTCTCCGGCGGCGTCCCGGCGTCGATACCAGATCGGCCAGAGTTCTTCGAGCTTGCGATAGCGAGCCTGCGCAGCACGGTGCTCTTCGATCTCGCGGCCGAGCCGCTCGACCTCGGCCGCGCACGCCGCCTCATAGCGCAGCGCCTCAGCGTACCCGGCCGCGACGTGGCGGGCCTCCCGCAGCCGCCGCTCCACCTCCTCCAGCCGGGCCCGCAGCTCGTTGATGCGGCCATCTCCGTGCGGCGCAAGCAGCGCCTCCTGCCGGGAACGGAGCCGGGCGACGGCCGCGCGCGTGGAGCGCCCGGCGCCGGTGATCCCCGCCGAGAAGATCCGGTCGTGCATCCCCTCGGCATCGAGCGTGGCGAAGTCCTGCAACTCGGCGAGGCTGAAGGCAAAGACCGTCTGAAACAGCCGGTGGTCGGCACCGCCGAGCAGCCGGGCCAGGTCCGTTTCGTCGCCGTGGCCCCCGCCGGGCAGCGTCACCAGCGCCCCCGGCCCCAGATCCGCGCTGCGCTCGACCACGTACTCCCCGTCCGGCCCGATGAGCACCAGGCGCCCGCCGTGGCGCCCACCGCGAAGGGGCGGATAGGCGCGCTCGCGGACGGCGTCGCTGGGGAAGCCAAAGAGCATCTGCCGGATGAACGCCAGCAGCGTCGTCTTGCCCGCCTCGTTCGGACCGAGGAAGACGGTCAGTCCCGGGGGCACGTCCCGGACCTGGATATCGTGGAAGACGCCGAACCCGTCGATGTGCCAGCCCGCGATCCTCATGGCCTGTCCCGCTCCTCCAGCAGATCGACGGCCAGCGCCGCAGCGTCGCCGAGGAGGTCGGCTACGTCAGCCGCATCCGGGATCCCGGAGGAATGGTCGAGCGCCCCATCCGGTGGCACGGTTAGGCGGTCCGCAAACACCTCACGCAACCGCGCGGGGTCGGCAGCCAGCTCCTCCGCCAGCCGCAGCACCTCGGCGGCAAAGTCGCTCCGCCCGCGCGCCGCCGCCACCGCACCCGCCGGGCGGGTCACGTCGCGCAGCGTCGCCCACCACACGAACGGCGACCCGTCCCACCTCTGAGCGCGCAGATCCCGGAGGAGCGCGGCCGCCCCGCCATCGGCCAGGAGCGACCTACGGGCAGCGCCATCCCCGTGAAGCGCGACGTGGAGGATCAGCCCCGACACGGGGTGCTGCGCACGGAGCGCGGCGGCGCGCAGCAGCAAGTCCTCCCGCAGCGCCGCAAGATCCGGCACGCCGGCAATGTCGAGCGTGAGGGAGAGAATCCGCACCGGCGCCAGCGACACGAACTCGGGCGGACCGACCACGTCGTCCTCGACCGGGACGACCATGGCACCCTTGGGCCCCAGCTCCTCCGGCTGGGGTCCACGGCCCTGCATCGTGCCGGGGTAGACTCGCCACGGGGATCCGTCGCCCAGGATCTGGGCGGCGTGCTCGCCACCGAGCGCCCAGTAGTCCATGCCCGCCGTGGGCGGCTCATCTGGCGCGCCGAGGACGTGGAGCAACCCCACATGGATGCCGGGCGCATCGACCCGGTCAAATCCCTGGGTTCCCTGCCACGACGACCCGCTGGCGCCGTAGATGGTGGCGAGCCGCTGGCCGTCCCGGACGACGGGCACCGGCGCGGTCGCCCCAGGCGCGAACCAGGTCACGTTCGGCGGCCACTCGCGGATCGCGGCCCAATCACCGGGCTGCTCACGCTCGCTCGCGACCAGGAAGACGTGAATGCCCCGGTTAGCCAGCCGCTCCAGACCGTGGCGGAAGCGCACCTGTGCCCGCAGGCCCAGCTCCGGCCCGTCGTAGATCCCGCCCGCGAGCAGGACAAAGGCGGCGCCCCGCTCGATCGCCAGGCCCACCAGGTTGTCGAACGCAATGAGGGACGCATCCCGCAGCAGCGGCCGGATCTCCGGCGGCACCATCCCAAGGCCGGTAAACGGCGTATCGAGGTGCAGATCCGCGGCGTGGACAAAGCAGAAGCGCATCACGCCCCCTGCAAATCGACGAGCCGGCAACGCCCACAGCTACCCGAGCGGGTCGGTCGGCGCCGAGACGGGTCACGTCCGGTCCGGCGGCCATTACCGCTGCGCATGGCTCCGGGATGAGGGTTATTGTCTGCGCCGCGGCGACAGGGCACAAGCCTGCGGTCAGTCATCGGACGGCCGGGATCGCCGCCAGACGACGCGCCACCCATCGCCCAGGGCGTCCGCCCCGCCCATCCACGCGGCCAGGCCCGCGAGCGAGGGAAGCAGCGGCGGATGGCGCTGCCAGTACTGCCCCGCACGATACGGCGCCCCGGCCATGGCCGTCACCACCGCCAGAGCCTGAATCTCCGGCATCCCCCGCGACCGAGCCGCGAGGCCACAACCGGCGGCGGCCTCATTGCCGCCCGCAAACTCGAGGAACGCCTCGGCCTGCGCCACGGACACGCCGTATCTTCGCGCGAGCCGCAGCGCCGCGTTCGGGTCGATCATGGATCCTCGCTCTCCTGTCGCTCCAGCGCACCCATCCGTGAACCGACCAGATGGCGGCTCTCCGAGTATACCGCCGGGTTCGGGCCTGCCCATAGCGGCACGGATTGACAGCAACCCGCGCGTACGTTTCGCTATCGTAGCCGGGCACGCGCACCGCGCCGTACACAGCCGTTGGAGGGAGCATCGACCATGCGCTTCGGGATCCATGTCGGCCAGCAGAACTGTGGGATCGACGAGCTGCGCCGGCTCTGGACATACGCCGACCAGAACGGTTTCATCTGGGTCTCCGTCTGGGATCATTTCTACTGCCGCACCGACCCCGCCGCGCCGCACTTCGAAGCAGTGCCGCTCATGGCCGCGATGGCCTGCGAGACGCGCTCGATCCGTATCGGCTGCCTCGTCTTCGCTGCCGCCTTCCGCAACCCGGGACTCTTGGCCAAGTCGATGGTAACGATCGACCACCTGAGTGGCGGGCGCGCCGAAGTCGGGCTCGGCGCCGGCTGGCACGAGCCGGAGTATCGCGCCTACGGCTACCCCTTCCCGCCCATCCGGGATCGCATGGACCACCTGGAGGAGAGCGCGCGGGCCATGACCGGGCTCTTGACCCAGGAGACGACCGACCTGGACGGCCGCTACGTCCAGCTCAACAACGCCTACGCCAACCCCAAGCCGGTGCGCGGCCGCCTGCCGCTCTGGATCGGCGGGACCGGCGAGCGCCGCACCCTGCGGATCGCCGCCCGCTACGCCGACGGCTGGAACGCCGCCTATGTCGGACCGGAGGAGTACCAGCGGAAATCCACCGTGCTGGACCAGTGGTGTGAGAAAGAGGGGCGCGACCCGGCCACGATCGAGCGCTCGGTCAACGTCGGGTTCTACATGGGCGCGACCGCCGCGGCGGCGCCCGCCGCGATCGAGAAGATGCACGCCCAGCTTCAGGAGGAGGCCGTCGCCCGTGCCGACGGTCAACTGACCGGCGGACCGGCCGAAGCCATCGCCCGCCTGGGCGCCTACCGCGACGCGGGCGCGGAGTGGGTTAACCTCGTGATCCGTCCCCCGGTCGACTGGGACGCCCTCCAGGCCTTCGTCGAGGAGGTCATGCCCGCGCTGGCGTGAGGTGTCAAGAGACACCGGATCAGGAGCGCCGGTAACGTGCCGGCGCTCCTGCCGTGCAACGACCCGATCAGCTCTCCCCGGCCGGCGCAGCGGCGGGGTGAACCGTCGCATCGCTCGCGGCAGTGGCTGCCGGGCGGATCTCGACCAGGTTGCTATGGAAGGTGCTCTGCCCGGCCAGGTCCGCCAGCGCGGCGGAGGTCGTGTTGTTGATGTTCCGGCCTTCGGGTGAGTGGATGCCCCAGAACCCCTTCGGGGAGACCGCTACACCGGGCGGCACGTCGTCGGTCACCACCGCGCGCAGGCGGCACCAGCCGCGCGCGTTCTCAACCACGACATCGTCCCCGTCGGCGATGCCGCGCGCCGCCGCATCCTCCGGGTTGATCTCGACGTAGGGTGTCCCCTCCAACGCTGCCAGCTTCGGCACATTCGCCAGGCTGCTGGAGACGAAGTGGTGCGCCGCACCGGAGATCAGCACCAACCGCCGGTCGGACGGGTCGTCCCAGGCGCGGTCCGCAAACTCGGCTGGCGGGGTCCAGTCGGGCAACGGGTCGAGCCCCTCGGCCGCCAGCGCGTCGCAGCGTAGCTCCAGCTTGCCGGAGGGCGTCGGGAAGCGGCCGTCGGCGAACGGCACCAGGTTCGCGACCTCGGCCCCGATCGGCACGGTCCCCTCGCGCTGCAGGCGCTCCAGCGTGATCCCCTCCAGCCACGGATTGCGGGCACGGGTGGCGTCGAGGATCTCGGCGATGACCTCGTCGGCGGACTGCTTCAGCCACGGTTCGTCGTAACCCATCGCTGCCGCCAGCAGGCGCATCACGTCCCAGTCGCTCTTCGCCTCCCCCAGCGGCGGGATCGCCGCGTGGTTGTACTGCAGGAATCGGTGACCGTACCCCTTGTGGAGGTCGACATGCTCCAACTGGCTCGTAGCCGGAAGGACAATGTCGGCGTACTGCGCCGTGTCGGTCATGAACAACTCGTGGACGACGGTGAAGAGGTCCTCGCGCTGCAGCCCGGCCAGGATCGCGCCACGGTCGGGTGTCGACGCCGCCGGGTTGGCGCAGAAGACGTAGAGCGCCATGATCGGCGGGTCGGTGACCTCTCCCTGCAGCGCCGCGCCGAGCCGGTTCATGTTGACAATGCGCGGAACCGGCGGGCACTCCGACGCATGTGAGACGGCCTCGCCGTCCCAGGACACATAGTCGCTGGTGCTGTAGAACAGCCCGCCGCCCCGGAGCCCCACCTGCCCGGCGACGGCCGGGAGGCAGGCCAGCGCCCGCGAGGTCTGTCCGCCGTTCCCGTGGCGCTGCACACCGTCGGAAAACTTCAGCATCGCGGGCTTGGTCGTCGCAAAGTCGCGCGCCAGCTCGATGATCTGCTCGGCCGGCAGCCCGGTGATGGCCGCGACCCGCTCCGGCGGGTACTCTGCCACACGGTCGCGCAGGTCACGCCAGCCGACCGTGTGCGCCTCCAGCCACGCCTCGTCGTGCAGTCCGTCCCGGAAGATGACGTGCATCATCCCCAGCGCCAGCGCTCCGTCGGTCGCGGGGCGCGGCCGTAGGTGCAGATCGGCCGAACGTGCCGTCCGCGTGCGTCGCGGGTCGATCACGACCACGCGCGTGCCCTTCCGCTGGGCGCGGCGCAGGAACGGCATGAAGTGCGGGCTTGTGGAGGCCGGATTGTGTCCCCAAATCAGGATCAGCTTGCTGTGCTCGACGTCAGCCATGGCCGGCGCCCAGCGGGCCCCGTAGGTCATCTGGATCGCCGTCTCAGCCGCCGCGCCACAGATCGACCGCTCCAGGCCGCTTGCGCCCATGCGGTACCAGAGCCGCGTCGCCGTCACCGAGTTCTGCACCAGCCCCAGCGTGCCGCTGTAGGAGTAGGGCAGGATCGCCGCAGCGCCATACTCGGCGATGATCGCCTTCCAACGTGACGTGATCTCCGCGATCGCCTCATCCCAGGAGATCCGCTCCCACTGGCCGGACCCCTTCGGCCCGACGCGCCGCAGGGGGTACAGCAGCCGGTCCGGGTGATAGACCCGATCGAGATAGGGGCGGACCTTGGCACAGAGCCACCCCTGAGTGATCGGGTGCTCCGGGTCAGCCTGGAAGAGGATGGCACGGCCATCTCGGACGGTCGTCAACGTGGCGCAGGTATCCGGGCAGTCGTGCGGGCATGCCCCGCGAACCACGAGAGCCCGGTCGTCTGTCGTGGCCGGCATAGCAGCCTCCAAACCCTGAGCGCGGCACCCCTCACGCCGCTGCGGAACGGACATAGAAGCAGTCTACACCAACTATCCGGGAGCGCGAATGGCTGACGGAGCCTTGACCGGCTCCCGAAACGGCCCCGCGACCACGAACGGCGCCGATGCTCCGAGTGGCGATGGCGTGCGTTCTGCGACGGTGTTGGTGTCGCACTCAGATCTCGCCGGAATCGAGGAGCCCGATGGCTGTCCGCGATCACCCGACCCCCGAGGAGTTGCTCCGCCGCACCTACTACAGCCCGGAGGAACTGGCCGAACTGCTCGAGATGAGTCCCTATTTCATCCGCGAGGAGGCGCGCCAGCGGCGTCTCAAAGCGGTCACGGTCGACCACAACGTCCTCTACATCCGCCGCGACGATGTTCTCGACTGGCTCCACCGTATCTCCCGCTAGTCGAACGGGCTTATCCGTGGAGCGGCGTCCCGTCCTGTCGGGAGACACGCCGGACAGGGCGGGCATCCGTGCGTGAACCGTGAACGTTGAGAGCAACCGTGCGCGCCGGTCCACTGCACGGCGCGGCGACCCATCCTGGGAGCCTGAGGGACGCGAGCCGACTGTTACGTGATTGGTACGCCCCGCAGGACCCCGTCGCCCGAGTGTAACGGCCTCCTGGCTATCTTCCAGAGCAGAAGATGAGCGCAGTGGGAGGGGATGGGTCCTCCCCGAGCTCGCAAGGAGGGGCATCAATGGACGGTGTGCGCTACATGACGCTGGAGGGCTGGCTGCTGGCTGCCGGCCTGGCCGTCGTGCTGGGGCTGGGTGCCAGCTATCTGCTCGACCGCCGCCTCCCCGTGGGCCGCACCCTGGGGCTGATCGGACTGGCCTTCCTCGGGGTCTTCGGCGGCTCGGAGCTGTTCGGCCCGCTTGAGGGCGAGCAGGCCCTGAGCGAGCTGGGGCCCGCGCTGGGCGACTTCTACCTGCTGACCGGCCTGCTGGGAGGGCTGGTGCTCATGGCGCTGGCTGTGGCTACCGGGCGCCGCGCCGCCGCCGGGCAGCCGACCGATGTGGCCCAGCAGGGCATCAGCGACCCGCCGGTGGCCCGCTGGCTGTTTGCCGACCTGCGCTCGGCGCCGCTGTGGTTCGGGCTGCGGCTCTACCTGGGCTATGAGTGGCTGGCGGCCGGCTGGCACAAGGTGACCGATCCCGCCTGGATGGACGGGGGCACGGCGCTGGCGGCCTTCTGGGAGCGGGTGGTGGCCGTGCCCGAGCAGGGGCGCCCGCCGATCACCTACGGCTGGTATCGGGACTTTCTGAGCTTCATGCTGGAGCACGAGTGGTATCCCTGGTTTGCCCCGCTGGTGGCGGTGGGCGAGACGCTGATCGGGCTGGGGCTGATCCTGGGGGCCTTCGTGGGGATTGCGGCCTTCTTTGGCACGCTGCTGAACTTCAACTTCATGCTGGCGGGGACGGCCAGCACCAACCCGGTGCTGTTTGGGCTGGGGGTGTTCCTGGTGCTGGCCTGGAAGGTGGCCGGCTGGTGGGGGCTGGACCGGGTGCTGCTGCCGGCGCTGGGGGCCCCCTGGCGGCCGGGGGCGCTGTTCCGGGCGGCGCGCGGGCCGAAGGCACCGACGCCGGCCTGAGACGACGCTACCTCCTCCCCCTCTCCACCGGTGCAGGCCCTGGGAGCACTCCCAGGGCCTGTTGCATGGGGGGCGTGGTGCGTGCTGCGTGGTGCGTGACCCCTCACCCCCAGCCCCTCTCGAACGGAGCCCACCAGGGGTGAGGGGAGCACAACGGAACACACACCACGCATGACACACCACTTCCACCCGCCAGAACGATGCTAGAATGCCCCCACTGTCGAACGGTTTGCCCACGGAGGGGGGTTCTATGGTCGACGAGCGCCTGCGCGCGATGGATCGTCACATCCTGGGCGAGATCTGGACCTCGGACGAGGCCTGGCGCAATCTCGCCTACCTCTGCGACGACATCGGCCACCGCTTCGCCGGCAGCGAGAGCGAGCGCGCCGGGGCGGAGTTCCTCGCGGCCAAGATGCGGGAGTACGGCCTCGAGCGGGTGCGACTCGAGGAGTTCCCGATGGCGAGCTGGGAGCGAGGCGAGTGCAGCCTGCGCCTGACCGCGCCCGTGGAACGGGAGTTCTCGGCCATCGCCATGCCCTACTGCCCGACGGCCGACATCGAGGCCGAGGTGATCGACGTTGGCGAGGGCGAACTGCCCGACTTCGAGCGGCTGGGCGCGCAGATCGCCGGGAAGATCGTGCTCACCGACGCTGAGACCAACCGGCCGGGCGAGCGCAAGAGCCACCGGACCGACAAGTTCATGTGGGCGATCGAACGGGGCGCCGTCGCCGTTGTCTTCATGAACCAGAACCCCGGCCTGCTCCGCATCACCGGCAGCCTCACCGGCCGCAACCCACGGGGCGACGCGCCGGAGGACCGTGAGGCGCCGATCCCAGGCATCGGTATCAGCTACGAGGCCGGCAAAGCGATCCGCCGTCTGGCCGAGCGGGGCACGCCGCGACTGCACATCCGCACCACCAACCGCACCTTCCAGTCGACCTCCTACAACGTGATCGGCGAGGTGACGGGTAGCGAGTACCCGAACGAGGTTGTGCTGATCGGCGGGCACTATGACGGCCACGACGTGGCCCAGGGCGCCGGTGACGACGGTGCCGGGACCATCACCGGGCTCGAAGCCGGGCGGGCGCTGGCCGGGCTGAAGGGCCAGCTCAAGCGCACCGTGCGCATCATCTGCTTCGGGTCGGAGGAGGTCGGTCTCCTCGGCGCCTGGTACCACGCCGCGCAGTGCGCCGCGCAGGACACGGAGCGCCTCCGCTTCGTGATGAACCTCGACGGCGCCGGCCGCGGCACGGGCGGGCAGGAGCAACTGGTGATCTCGTCGCTGCCGGAGCTGGTGCCCTACTTCGAGCGGCTGGGCCGGGAGATGGCCTATTCCTTCGCCATTCGGAACGAACTGAACTCCCACTCCGACCACTTCCCGTTCGCGATCCGCGGCATCCCGAACGGGACTCTGAACAGCCGGGACGCGACGGCCGGGATGATCGGCCGCGGCTGGGGCCACACCGAGGCGGACACCCTGGACAAGGTGCATCTGCGGGGCTTGCAGTCGGCGGCCGCGCTGGTGGCGCGCCTGGCAGTGCGGCTGGCCCAGGACGACGAGTTCCCTGGCCGGCAGCGCACGGTCGATGAAGTGCGCGAGCAACTGCGCGAGGCCGGCATCCTCGAGCGCCAGGAGCAGGCGGGCCATTTCCCGCCGGCATAGGGTGGGGTTTACCCCTCACCCCCAACCCCCTCTCCCACAAGGGGAGAGGGGGCTGTTTTTTCAGGAGCGCAGGCGTCGGACACAGTCGCGCCCGGCTCCGTACATGGCTCCCCTCTCCCAACGTTGGGAGAGGGGTCGGGGGTGAGGGCCGGGTGATCCTAGTTCGTCGTCCAGTCGAGTTGGATGTAGGCGCCGTACTTGATGTCCTCGGCCAGCTTGACTGGTTCGTCGTGGATCGAGGGATACCAGGTCAGGCCCGGCTCATCGATCACGTGCGCGACGAAGCCGGCACCATCCGGGGTCCAGCGCAGGACGTCCACCGGCCCGACGCCGATGACCGCCCGCCAGGCATCGCTGCCGTCGGCGTTCATCAGCCAGAGGTCTGCCGGGGTGTAGACCGTCGAGTCCTCGTGGACGACGAAGGCCAGGCGCCCGTCGGGCAGCCAGTGGAGGGCGTCGATCGCCCGCTGCGGACCCTCACGCAGGGCGGCGGGCGTGATTGCCGTCTCGGCGCCGTCGGAAAGCCGCAGGCGGAAGATGCCGTTGTAGGTGCTGTAGGCCAGTTCCGTCCCGCCGGGCGACCAGGCGTACGAGAGCACCTCGCGCGGCAGTTGGTGCTTGACCGGCTCAATCGTCTCATTTGGGCCGCCGACCGTGGCGACGAACGGGCGGAACCCGGCGGCGATCTGCGACACCTCGTAACGCAGCGTGTAGCCGCGCGGCGCCCAGCTCACGCCGTGGATCGTCTGCGCCTCCGGAATCTCGACCGCGTGGACCTGGGTGAGGTTCCGGCCGTCGGTGTTGCTGACCCAGAGCGACTGGCGATCGACCGGAACGTAGGCGATGCGCGTGCCGTCGGGGGAGACGACGTACTCCGTCACCGCGCGGCCGTCGGGCATGGTCGCCTTCCGGAGCGCCCCGCCGTCGAGCGGGGCGAGGTACACCGCCGGGTCGTCGGCAAACCGGACCGCGACCTGCTTGCCGCCGGGCACCAGCCAGAAGGCATCGAGGTCGGCGTTGCCCTGCGCGACCACGCGCGGCGCATCGCCGCTGGCCGGCTGCACCCAGAGACCGAGCACGCCGTCCGGCGTCACGCCGGCGAAGTAGAGATCGGCCGGGAAGGTCGGCGCGGTCGGCACCGGCGTCGGGGTCGGCGTCGGCACCGGCGTCTGCGTGGGCACCGGTGTCGGAGTCGGCTGCGGGGCAACCGGTTCACCGCTCGGGTTGGCGAGGTCGATCGTCAGCGTCCACGGTCCGGTGGCCACAGTGTTATCACCCGCCGATGGAGCTGAAACCGGAACCCAGGCCAGTGTCAGCGTGAGTGTTCCCTCGCGCGGGAGGCCGAGGAGCCGGACGTCGATGCCGGACCCGTCCTGGTCACGCTCCTCCTCCCGGATATCCACCACCGGAACCGGCGAGCCGTCCACCGTTGCCGTGACCTGCGGCGATGAGGCACCCTGCTCGACAGATCGCAGCGTGGCCTGATCGACATCAACCAGGCTCGTGCTAAGCCGAACGATGCTCACCGCTGCGCCCGGCGTCAACCGCTCTGCTGCGACCCCGACCCCGCCGTCGGTCACCTTTGCCGTGGTCGACGCAACAGGCGGCAGGGCACTGAGCGGGGAAAGGTCGACGTCGACGAACGTGTTCAACGTCTGCCCCCGGTCCGAGGTGAAGCGAACCTCAACAGTGCCGGACTCCGCATCGATGGCGGGGAACGCGTAATAGTTCGTCGCCGTCGCTGTCGACGGATCATTCAGCCCACCGAGGGGGATTGAACCGCCCGTATAGAGCTGATGCAGTTCGCGGCCCTGCTGATCCACAAGCGTGATCGTGCCGCTCGACTGTTCAACCGGCGCGGTGAACTCGACGATGGTGATCGTGCGATCCACGGCCAGCCTGGTGAGCGTGACCGCGTGCCCGTCCATGTCGATCTTTGCGTCGATCGGGAAGACAAGGCCCCCCTGATCGAGGGCGTCCATGATCTCCTCGAAGCGCGGGTCAATCGCCGGGGCTGGCTGGAACGCCCCCCGAAGCGTGCTGACATCCGCTGTGGCCTCGCCCAGGGTCGCGGCACCGACCGCAGCGGTGGCCGTCGGGTCGCCGCCCGACCGGGTCGCCATGCCGCGCAGCGCAAGCGCACCGACGGTGACCAGCGCCAGCAGCGCCACGAGCGCTGTGCCGGCCGCCAGCTTGTGCCCGCCGGCCACCAGCGCGCCCCAGAAGCCGCGCCGCACCGGCTGCTCGGCCCACGGGCGATGCTCGATCGGCAGCCGCGGCGCGGTGCGCAGGTAGCGGGCCAGATCGTAGAGGTCCTGACGGTACTGGCGTTCGATGCGCTGACAGGCGGGGCAGACCGCGAGATGCGCCTGAACCTCCGCCGCCTCTCGCGGGGGCAAATGCCCGTCGATCAGCGCCGGAAGCGCGCTTCGGACGTGTCGGCACTCCACCTATCGGCCCTCCGCTGTGTCGTCTGCGTCGTCCGGATCGTCCCGGTGATAGGCCCGGCGGAACGCCTCGCGCGCGCGGGAGAGGCGGGTCCGGGCTGCGCCGGGCGAGCAGCCGAGCTGCTCGGCGATCTCCTGCCCCGAGAAGCCGGCCGCCCGCAGGAGCAGGCAGGCGCGGTCCTTGGGATCCAGTTGCTCCAGTGCCTCCTGAACGGCGCTGTTGGTCACGACCCA
This sequence comes from Sphaerobacter thermophilus DSM 20745, assembly GCF_000024985.1. Taxonomy (NCBI): domain Bacteria; kingdom Pseudomonadati; phylum Thermomicrobiota; class Thermomicrobia; order Sphaerobacterales; family Sphaerobacteraceae; genus Sphaerobacter; species Sphaerobacter thermophilus. Next base: position 102,349 of record NC_013523.1, on the reverse strand, counting down.
GTCGCTGTGGCTATCCACGCTCGGGTCGTAGCCGCTTTCCGTCAGGCGCGAGAGGGGGATCCATCCGATCAACCGCTTGCGGCGGAAGTAGGACAGGGCGTGGTTGGTGGCGATACGGTACAGCCAGCCGGAGAGGTTGGTGATCGGCGTCGAGGGCAGCGCCCGGTACGCCGAAAGGAACGTCTCCTGGGTCAGGTCGCGCGCGAGCTCGACATCTCCGACCATGCCGTAGAGATACCGGGCGATCGGAGCCTCATAGGAGGCCACGATCGACTCGAACGCCAGGGCATCCGACGCCGTTGCCTGCTCGACTCCCTGTTGCCCGTCCACCAGTCCCCGTTCCACGCGATGCCCCCTTCTTGCTCATGAGATGGTCGGGGGCACGCAAATGTTACAGCGCGGCAGCGCCGGTTGGCGCGGCACGCATCGGCACGCGAGGGCCTCTACTCAACTAAACGTCCCGGACGCGAGCAGCGGATCAATCCGGCGGCCATCATGGCGGACATCCCACTCCGCGCGAACCAGGCAGGAGAGATCCGTCCTCTCGCACCCCGCCCAGCGTCCGCCCCGTTCAGACGGAACCCACCAGGGGGGAAGGAGAAACGGATTCCTCCACGCGCACGACGCTGGGCAGCTTGACACGTGGAGCGCCGGTATCCTGGCTGACTCCCGGCGGAATGGCAAGAGGGAAAGTGCCGCCGCGACGCCGGGCAGGAAAAGGCGCGGGCCGCGCGGTCCCTTGTGTGCCGCACAGCCCGCGCCCGAGGTCCGTTATGCCCCAGCGACGGCGTCTTGAACGGGTAGGTCCGTGAGGCTCCCAACGTCCGGCTGGGTCGTGCTCTCGTTCAGCCGCTTCTCCAGCGTCGGGTCGATATCCGCCTTCGCTGCGCCGAAGTCGATGGCCTCGGCGATCACCTGGTCCATGTTCTCGACCCAGATGAACTCCATATCAGCCGCGATCTGCTCCGGCACGGTCACCAGGTCGCGCCGGTTGTCCTCCGGGGCGATCAGGCGCCGGATGCCGACGCGGTGGGCGGCGATGGTCTTCTCCTTGAGGCCGCCGATGGGCAGCACGCGGCCGCGCAGGGTGATCTCGCCGGTCATGGCGATATCCGACCGCACCGGGTGCTTGGTCAGCGCCGAGATCAGGGCGGTGGCCATGGTAATCCCGGCCGAGGGACCGTCCTTGGGGATGGCGCCCTCGGGCAGGTGGATATGCAGGTCGTGCTTCTCCTGGAAGTCGGGCTCGATCCCCAGCGCGTCGGCGCGCGAGCGCGCATAGCTGAGCGCGGCGCGCGCTGACTCCTGCATCACGTCACCGGCCCGGCCGGTGATCGTCAGCGAGCCGCGACCGGGCATCACCGCGACTTCGACCGGGATCAGCTCCCCGCCGACTTCGGTCGTGCCCAGGCCGATGGCCACGCCGACCTGGCTCTCGCCGATCTTCGGATCGAAGCCGTACCGCTCCGGCCCGAGGTAGTCCTCCAGCCGCGCCAGGGTCAGCCGCACCCGCTTGGTCCGGCCCTTGACGACCACGTCGCGCGCCACCTTGCGGCAGATGCTGGCGATCTGGCGCTCCAGGTTGCGTACGCCCGCCTCGCGGGTGTAGCCGCGGATGATCCGCATCCAGACCTTCTGCGGGATCTCGATCTGGTCGGGCGCCAGCCCGTGCGCATCCAACTGCTTCGGCAGCAGGTGCCGGCGGCCGATCTCGATCTTCTCGTGCTCCGTGTAGCCGCTGATCTCGATGATTTCCATCCGGTCCCGCAGCGGCTTGGGGATGGCATACAGCGAGTTGGCCGTGGCGATGAACATGACCTTGGACAGGTCGTACGGCACGTCCAGGTAGTGGTCGTTGAAGGCGTGGTTCTGCTCGGGGTCCAGCACCTCCAGCATCGCCGCGGCCGGGTCGCCCCGGTAGTCGGACGCCATCTTGTCGATCTCGTCGAGGACGATGACCGGGTTGATGGTCCCCGCCGTCTTCATCGCGCCGATGATCCGGCCCGGGAAGGCGCCGATGTAGGTCCGCCGGTGACCGCGGATCTCGGCCTCGTCGCGCACGCCGCCCAGGCTGACGCGCACCAGCTTGCGGCCCATTGCGGTCGCGATCGACCGGCCGAGGCTGGTCTTACCGACTCCCGGCGGGCCGACCAGGCAGAGGATCTGGGCACCGATCGCGCCCCGTCCCTGGGTCAGCTTGCGCACGGCCAGGAACTCGATGATGCGCTCCTTAACGTGATCGAGGCCGAAGTGGTCGGCGTTGAGCACCTGCTCGGCGTGGTCGAGGTCGAGGTTGTCCTCGGTCATCTCGGTCCAGGGCAGGGCCAGGAGCGTGTCGATGTAGTTGCGCACGACCGTGCCCTCGGCGGAGACGGTCGGCATGCGCTCCAGACGTGAGACTTCGCGCAGCAGCTTCTCTTCGACATCCTGCGGCAGCTTGCGCGCGCGGATCTTTTCGCGCAGCGCCTCCATCTCATTGCCGCCCTCGCCCGAGAGCTCGTCGTGGATCGCCTTGAGCTGCTCGCGCAGGAAGTACTCCCGCTGGTTCTTGTCGATCTGCTCCCGCACCCGCTCCTTGATGCGCTGCTCCAGCGACGCCAGGTCGAGGTCGGTCGCGAGCTGCACCGCCAGCATCTCCAGCCGGTTGAGCGGGTCGAGGTTCTCCAGGAACGACTGGCGCTGGCTCGCGTCCCGAATCAACTGCGTGGTCAGCAGGTCTGCCAGGTGGGAGGGGTCATTGAGCCCCCGCACCATCTCCATGACATCGCTGGAGAAGGTGTTCTTGGCTTCCTGGTGCTGGCGGGCCAGGTCCCGAACGTAGTGGACCAGGGCCTGGGCCTCGGGGGTCAGAGTCACCCGCTCCACCGCCGGCTCGGCCCGGACGGTGTAGAACGGGCGCGGTCCATCGAACTGCAGGATCTCAACCCGTGAGAGCCCTTCCAGCGCCACCTGGATATTGCCGCCCTGCTGATGCTCGATCGAGACGATCTCGGCCAGGGTCCCGATCTGATACAGGTCGTCCGGGCGCGGATCGTCGACCGAAGCGTCCCGGTGCGCCACCACCACGATCCGGCGGTCGCGGCTCATGGCCTCCTCCACCGCCTGGATCGAGCGCGTTCTGCCGACGAGGAGGGTGACCACGTTGCGCGGGAAGATCACCACGTTCTTGAGCGGCAGCAGTGGGTAGCGCACCGAGTACATGTCGTAGCGGCTGACCATAGATGAAGTCCTCTTCCACCAGGTTTGTTCGAGTGTGGGCAGTCCGGCGGGGGCGCCAAGAGCGCCGGGGCCAAAGCTCCGGCAAGGGACAGCGCGCCTCAAACCGGTTCTGCGATATCGCTATCCTACCACGCTCGTCCCCGGGAAGACACCCGGACTTGTTCATTATGTCACGAAGTTGAAACGGGTGCCACCGGCCGATCCCCCATCGGCCGCCCCCGGCACCCACAGTGTACGTGACCGGGAGACACAAACCCAGTCTGCAGGGCGACCCGAAAGCCCGCTTCTCCGACTCGGCCGGTCGTCTCCACGTCAAGCATCAGTGCTCTCAATCTAGAACGTACGATACCCCGATCGGTGACTGAATGGCATCAATGGCGCGGCAAGAGCGATCACGCGCGTTTGGCCGGTCGGGCCAGACCGGTCCGACCCGCCGCGCGTGCCTGGTGCGTCTCGCGAACGAAGAAGGTCAAGGTTCCGGCGGCGAGCAGGCCCAGCCCCGCGGTAGCTCCGGCGGTGAGCGCCAGGCCGATCAGGTTGGCAAGCTGCCCCACGGCCAGCGGCGCGATCGCTTGTCCGGTATCCCCGATGAAGCGCCAGATGCCGAGGAACTCCCCCGTGCGCCCCGGGGGCGCGAGATCGGCGCCAAGCGTCATCATCGTGCCGGAGCCAATCCCATTGCCGAAACCGAGCAGCAGCGCGGCGGCCATCAGGGTCCAGTACGTCTCGGTGAAGGGAACGAGCGCCATGCCGAGGCCCATGATGGTGAAGGACGGCACCGCCGCCGCCTTGCGCCCGAAGCGGTCCATCACGATCCCGGCCGGCACGAAGAGGAGTACATCGACCAGCGACGAGGCACTCACGATCTGACCGACCTGAAAGTCGTCGAGCCCGAGGGAGTTGGCATAGAGCGGGATGACGATCTGCCGCGAGGCCCGGATCATCTGCCCGAAGATCTGAGCCGTCCCCGCGGCGACGACGTTCCGGTGGTTCCCGGCTACCGCCTCGCGCAGCACGGAGAGGTCCAAGCCATGCCGGGAAGCCGGGGCGGTTCCAGGCAGATCACGGACGAAGACGACCGCGAGCACGAACGCCATCCCGGCCAGCGCCCCGGACACGATCAGCGCCGTCGGCAGGCCGTACAGCTTGCCGATCAGACCTCCGACGGCGGGCCCGGTGAAGTGGCCAAGCCGGTTGATCCCCCCGAAGACCGAGATGACCCGTCCGCGCGCCGCCGGGGGGACTGCCTGCGTGATGAAGGCATGGCGGGAGAGGCCCCAGAACGCAGTTCCCACGCCGGCGAGGAAGCGAAGGATGATCAACGCCGGGATCGCCTCGGCAAGTCCGAGCGCGGTCGTGGCGGCCGCAAACACGCCAGCCCCCAGGAGCATCGCGCGTCGGTAGCCGATGCGGGGCAGCAGCAACCCAGTCGGCATATCGAAGAGCGTGGTGCCGATCCAGGCGGCGGCGACGACCACACCAGCCAGGCCATAGTCGCCGCCAAGGCGCGTGGCGTAGACCGGGAGCACTGGAATCATGACGCCCTGGCCGAAGGACAGGAGCAGGGTGGGGATATAGACCGACAGGACCAACCGGCGGTGCTCCGACGTCATCGACGCTGGGTTCCCTTTCCCTGCGCGCGGCCCGGCCCCCCGCAGGCTGTCATCCTAACCGGCGAGCGCGGCGGGCCTCCGCCTCTTCCCAGCGACGCCGCTCCTCCTCAGTCTGGACCAGGAGCGGCGGCACCGGCGTCGGCCGGCCCTCATCGTCCAGCGCGACGTAGACAAGGTAGGCCGTGGAGGTACGCGTGATCCGCCCGGTCGGCACGTGCTCCGCCTCGACGACCACCTCGACCTCCATGCTGGTGCGGCCGGTCCAAGTGAGGCGAGCGTGGAGCATGACCAGGTCGCCGACGTAGACCGGGTGGAGGAACGTCATGGAGTCCATCATCACCGTGACGACGCGCCGCTGAGCATGGCGCGCTGCGGCGATGCCACCCGCGGTGTCCACAAGCTTCATGATCGTGCCGCCGTGCACATTCCCGGCCGGGTTGGCATCGGTTAGCAGCATGAGCTGCGCCAGGGTCGTCTCGCTGTCACTGACCGGTCGGGGTGACAGATTCGGCTGGTCGGGGCGGTGCTCCGTCGTCGTCATAGCTCCTCAGCCTAGCCTGACCATGCCCCACGGGGCAAGGGTGAAGCGGGAAGAGCGTCATGCGTTGTCCTTGGGGACACCCGGCCTGTTCACATGGCTTGTCGATGGGAGAGAGGCGTGGACCAATCGCCGCTTTCAGCGGCTCAGTATTTGTGACAGCACTAACAGCAAAACGGTGTGGCATCGAAAGGAAGTTGGAGTGTTCGCGGGTTATGCTGAAGTCGACCCGATCACTCCCCTTCCCTGGCGCTCGACGCCGCGGCCACCAGCGTAGTCGGGCGGATTCCCTCCCCGTACAGGCGCCCGGTGTCCTCCTCGCGGCGACACCTGGGCGCCCCCTTGGTTGGAAAAGGTCCGCGTGCGCGGCGCCCGCGAGAGAACGTCAGGCTGACAATACCTGCTCTTACGCCTCCGTCCACGTCTGAGACGGGTGATCGAAGGAACCCAACGCCGTGGCATGCGGCCGGGGACGATGCAGTTTGACGAATTACTGTGTTACACCGGAGCCGCCCTAATGCTGTCATCCTGAGCGGAGCCGGCCGGCGCCGGAGCGGCGGCCGGCGGAAGCGAAGGATGACAGCATCGCGGGAGCGGCTTGCTAACGGGTAGACCACGTTGTTTCGCCAAACTCCATGACCCCCGGGCCCTGACCACGGCACGAGGCCCCTTACACCACCCGTCCTGGCCCCATCCCACGGCGCACGGACATCACCCGGAGCCGACACGAATCCGGCTGCGCGGTCAGACGGAGGCGCGCTCCTCGGTGCGGGCGCGGTCCTTCGCCGGCTGGCGTGCCGGGATGAGCACCGTCACCGTGGCGAGGACCAGGAAGAGCGCCAGGCCCCAGAAGACCAGCGTCGGCTCGCCGCGGTTGAGCACCTCGCCGAGGATGGGCGGGGAGATGATGCCGCCGACGCTGAAGCCGACGGAGACGAAGGCAAAGCTTTGACCGGCGGCTCCCTCCGGCGAGGACTCACGCACCAGCTTGTCCCGACTCGGCATGATGATCCCCTGCAGCCCACCCGCCAGGGCGAACACCGGCAGCAACAACCAGACCGGGATCGGCACCGCGGCGACCAGGAGCATCAGGAGCGTGCTCGCGGTGAAGCTGATTGCGATGACCCGCCCGTAGCTGCGGATGCGATCGGCCAGCACACCGCCGGCCAGCACCCCGATGGCGAGGGTGACCAGGAAGGCCGTGAGCATCCCGTTGGCCGTCTCGAGCGAGACGCCGTACCGCTCGGTCAGGGTCGACGGGAGGAACGACTGCAACCCAGCGGTGAACATCGAGGTGAACACGAAGAAGCCGAACAGGAGGAGGAACGGCCGGCTCAGCATGAAGCGGAAACTCGCCCCCTTGCGTGACGCCCCCTCCGCCCCCGGAGACGGCGCGGGACGGACCGGCGCAGGTACCCGGAGCCAGAGCGCGACCGCCGCCGCGATGATGATGCCCAGTAGCCCGGCGACGGCCAGCGCTACCTGCCAGTTGAAGGCCCGGGTGATCCCCGCGATGGCCAGCGGCGCGGCGGCGCTCCCGGCGAAGCCGGTGAAGGTGTGCAGGCTGTACGGCTTCCCCGCGCGCTCCGCGCTGAAGAGCGCGGAAAGGATGGCGTAGTCAGCCGGGTGGAAGACAGCCTGCCCTACTCCGGCGCAGAGCGCCAGCACGAGGAGAACGCTGTAGTTCGGCGCCAGCGCCGAGAGACCGATACCGGCGCCGTTTACCAGCAGGCCAAAGACGAGGATCGGCTTGGGGCCATGGCGGTCAGCCAGGTAGCCGAATGGGACCTGGAAGATCGCGCTCGTGACGCTGTAGAGCGTCATCAGGAAGCCGAGTTGCAGATAGTTGACCTGGAAGACCACCGCGAGGATCGGGAACAGGGATGGCAGGGTGATCAACCAGAAGTGGCTCATGAAGTGGCCGGCGCTGATCAGCACCAGCGCCGTCCCCGCGCGGGAGGCCGCGGGGTGGGCGATCGGACTGGACATCGGTCGCTGCCTCTCCGTCCGGCCACGGCCCGCGCCGCCGGCCGAGATGCACCGACCGAGTGTACGCCATTCTGCTCCAAGGCGCGAAGGGATACCGGTATCTACCCCTGGCTCCGCGTCCCCTAGAGACAGCCACGTCGGGCTGGAACGCGGGCGTCCACGTTCCCGGCACGAGCGTTAGGCGCCGGTGCGGTACTCGAAGTGCGTCTGACAGCGCAGGCAGCGCGTGGCGGTGGGGAGCGCCTTGAGCCGGGCCGGGTCGATCATCTCACCGCAGTCGATGCAGACGCCGTAGGTCCCACGCTCCAGGCGATCCAGCGCCGCGTCAACCTCAGCCAGTTCCGCGTCGATCCGGGCAAGGGCACCGACGGTGGTCTGGGCTTCCAGCAAGTCGGAGGCGGCATCGGCGATATGCGTGGCGATGGTGCCTTCGTCTCCCTGGCTGACGGTCATCGCCGCCAGCGACTCCTCCACCTCGGCGCGATGGCGTAGCAAGTCCTCACGCAGCCGCATGAGCCGACCGCGTGCTGTGGTCATCACCTCACGGTATGCGCCGGTTCTGACCGTCACGGCCATTGCCCTCCCTCCAATCATTCCTCTCGGCTTGGGGACGTCGCCCCGCCCTTTCACTTACCGCAATTGTCCGCGGGGCAGCGGCGAGGGCACACAACAGATCACCAGCCGTCGCGACAATGTCGTGACAAAGCGGAGGGAGGGGCGGTCGAGACGGTTCGTTGACCGTCTCGACCGCGAGGAACGCGCTACTACTTCGCGAGCGCGGTCAGGTAGGCGCAGTAGGCACGGCGGCCGCGGCGCATGCTCTCCAGCCGCATCGACTCGTTGGGCGCGTGGACGTTGCCGTCCGGCGTGCCGAAGGCGAAGAAGACCATATCGGCACCCAGCTCGCGTTGGAAGATCTCGGCGACCGGGATCGTGCCGCCCTGTCGGGCGATGACCGGCGGCTTGCCGAAGATCTGCTCCAGCACCTCCATCGCCGTCTTGAGCGCCGGGTGGTCCCGGCGGATGCCGAACGGGCGGGCGGAGCCGGGGAAGCGCTCGACGGTCGCCGTGGCCCAGGGCGGGCAGTGCTTCTCGACGTGCCGCTCGATCAGCGTCAGGATCTCCTCCGGGTCCTGATCGGCGACCAGGCGGCAGGTGATCTTGAAGTGGCCCTCGGCCGGGGTGACCGTCTTGACCCCCTCGCCCTGGAACCCGCTCCAGATGCCGTTGATGTCGAGCGTGGGGCGGGCCGCCACGCGCTCACCCGGGCTGTAGCCGGGCTCGCCCCAGAGGGCAGGCGCGCCCACCTTCTCCCAATAGGGGCCGGCGCTGGCCTGCGCGGCCGCCAGTTCGGCGCGCTCCTCCTCGCTCAACTCCCGCACCCGGTCGTAGAAGCCCTCGACCGCGACGCGCCCGTCGGGCGTGTGGAACGACGCGGCCAGGTGGGCGGTGACCTGTGCCGCGTTGGGCACAGCAGCGCCGAACATCCCGGAGTGCAGGTCGGTGTCGGCAGTACGCACGTTCACCTGGCAGGCCGCAATCCCCTTGGCGGTGAGCGTCACCCCCGGCTGATCGAGCGAGGGCTGCCCGCCGTCGGCGCTGATGATGAAGTCGCAGGCGAGCTTCTCCCGGTGGTTGGGCATGAAGGCGGGCAGGCTGGGGCTGCCGATCTCCTCCTCGCCCTCGAAGAAGAACTTGAGGTTGATCGGCGGGCGGCCCTGGGTGCGCACCAGCGCCTCGACGCCCTGCAGCGCCACCATCACGTTGCCCTTGTCGTCCGACGCGCCGCGGGCGTAGAGCTTGTCCTCTCGCACCTGCGGCTCGAACGGCGGCGAGGTCCAGAGGTCGAGCGGGTCAGGCGGCTGGACGTCGTAGTGGCCGTAGATCATCGCGGTCGGCTGGGCGTCATCGACGTGCCAAGCACCGAAGACGACCGGGTTCCGCTCGGTCGGCAGCAACTCGACCTGCGGCACGCCGATGCGGCGCAGGTAGTCCGCCAGCCATTCGGCCGCACGGCGCACGTCACCCTGGTGCTCCGGGAGGGCGCTGACACTCGGGATGCGCAAGAACTCCTGGATCGCCTCCAGGTGTTCCTGCTCGCGCTCCTCCAGGTAACGGTCGCACTCAGCCAGAGACATCAGGTCTCCTTTCGTGTTGCGTGTTGCGTATTCCGTGTTGCGTAGTGCCACAAGCCCCGGCCCTCTTCGATCGGAGCCCGCCCGGGAGGACGGAACACGAAACACGCAACACGCAGTACACAATACGAGTTACGCAGTTCTCTCTACGCCTCAATCACACCCAGCGCCACCAACCGGCTGCGCAGCTCCGCCGTCTCCTCGTCGGTGAGCGCGGGGATGGGCCGGGTCATATGCGGGCCACAGATACCCTTCAGGGCGAGCGCGGCCTTGAACGCGGCCGGGAAGACCCCGATGCGGCAGGCATCGGTGACGGCCGCGACCAGCCCCTGCAACGACTGCGCGGTGGCAAAGTCCCCCTCGCGCATCGCCTTGAAGATCCCCGCCTCGGCCTCCGGCACGACGTTCACCGTGGCGCCAATGATCCCGTCGCCGCCCGCGAACAGCGCGCTGGCCAGCAGGTTGTCGGAGCCAGTCAGCACCGTGAAGTCGGGGTGATTCGCCACCGCCCGGACCACCGCGGTGAAGTAGCCGAAATCGCCGCTGCTGTCCTTGATGCCGATGATGTTCGGGTGCTCAGCCAGGCGCGCGACCGCCTCCACCGCGATCGGCACCTTGGTGAGCCGCGGGATGTTGTAGAGGATGATCGGGATCGGGCTCGCCTCGGCGACGTACTGGAAGTAGTCGATCACCGCGGCGGTATTCAACGGGAAGTAGAATGGGGGCGGCACCAGCGCCCCGACCGCGCCGCTCCCGTCCGCGGCCTTCAGGTCGGCGACGATATCGTCCACCACCGTGCCGGCCGCACCGGTGAAGATGGTCCCGCGGCCTCCCGCCGCCTCCGTCACCGTGGCCAGCACCTCCTGCCGCTGCGCGCGGGTCAGGCCGTTGCACTCGCCCGTCGACCCCAGGATCGACAGCCCATCGATCCCGGCGTCGAGCAACGCGTTCACCAGGCGGCCCACACCGTCACGGTCCACCTTCCCGTCCGGCGTCAGCGGCGTCGCCATCGCCGCGTAGACGCCGGGGTAGCGTGCCGTCCGCTCACTCATCGGTACCGTGCTCCCTCGTATCCAGCTTGTCGGGGGCAACCCCGCCTTGCTACCGTGGCGGCATCGTAGCACAGCAGACGCGAACTCGGAGCGCGAGCGTGGGGAACGTGTAGAATCGGACATCCTGAGAGACGCCCATCGGTGCGGAGTGCGGATGGAGCAAGCAGATGACAGCGGGAGTGCAGGGAAGCGGCGCGACGCCCGCCGGAGATGCGGGTGCTGAGGCGCCGGTGGTAACGGAGCGGCGCCAGACACTCACGGTCGCCATGCGCCGGGAGATCCTGGCCGACCTCGCGCGGGAGATCGGCGCCGGCGCGACGGTCGAGGGCGACCGGATGATGCTGGACGCCGGGCAGGGCGTCGCCCTCGAAGGGCACGTCGAGCCGGACGGCACGATCGCCCTCACCTGGTGGATGACCGCCACCGCGCCGCAGGGGCATCCCCGCTGGCGGGACGTGGCGGCCGAGATCACCCGCGAGGGCGAGGCGATCTACACCTCGGCACTGGGCGGCGGCTTCCTCGTCGAGGTCACGCAGCAGAGCGCGACTGCCCGCGAGGCGGCCCGGCTGGCCCGCAGCCCCAAGCCGGTCGAGCGCGTCCGCGAGCTCATCGCCACCTTCCCCGAGCGCGTCGCCGCGCTCCCACCCGAGCCGGTGCCGGAGTACCTGCTGCCGGAGGAGCAGGGGTAGCGGTTGGCGCATCGGGGCTGACAACAACACTCCCCTCGGCATCTGACAAGTTGAGCGGGTCTACGGCCGCGACACTTGCCCGGGGCTCATGGAGTTTGACGAATTACCTAGATGTGCACGGTCGGCCCGTGCCCGGGGTGGGTGGTGAGAAGGTCGCCGCGTCGTGGCCCGTGCCCGGGGTGGGTGGTGAAAAGGTCGCCGCGTCGTGGCCCGTGCCCGGGGCTAAAGCCGCCGGGCTGACAAGGGGTAAGCCCACTGAAGGGGCTATGATGGCTGCACCCAGGCGGATCCAGTCCGGCATCCTGCTGGGCTCCCGTCCCAGTCCCTTCAGTGGGCTTTGATTTTCAGCCCGGTGGCTTTAGCCCCGGGCACAGGCCGATCGCGTACATCCATGTATTTCGTCAAACTCCATGCACCCCGGGCCCGTGCCGACCGCATAGACCAGGGGCTAGCACCAGCAAGGCGCGTAGACTCAAGCGTGGACCATACTCAATCAGAGCCAATCAGGGAGGGTCGAGATGCAGGGAATCGAGCAACCCGGTGGCTATGCGGTGGGTTGGTTCACACTAGCGCTGATCAATGCGGGCCTGGCGCAGGGAAAGAACCGAAGCGGCGGTGCCTGGTTCCTCATCTCCGTGCTCCTCGGCCCAATCGCCACCTTCCTGATAGTCGTTTTGCCACGGCCTGAGTAAGAGACAAGCGACAGACATCTCGCCCGCCGCATCGCGCAGGAGCGAACTATGGAAATGCTCCCATGCCAGCCTGCGCGCAGCGTATCAGCGCTCGGCGGCCCTCACGGATTGGCCTATGACGACGAGATCACCCATGCGATCGCTTCCAGCGCTGGTGCTCGATGGCGGTGCAGCGGTCGACGATGACGGTGAGGCCGCCCTGCTCGGCGATGGCGATTGCCTCGGGGTTGATGATGTCGAGCTGGAGCCAGAACACTTTGGCTCCTACCGCGACGGCTTCGCGGGCGATGTCCGGCGTCGCCTCTGGACGGCGGAAGACATCGACCACGTCGATCGGCTCCGGGACGTCCAGCAGCGAGGGGTAGGCCCGCTCACCCAGCACCTCCTGCTCGGCCGGGTTCACCGGGATGATGAGGTAGCCCTGGCGCTGCAGGTAGGCGGCTACCCCGTAGCTCGGCCGGTTCGGCTTTGACGAGAGCCCGACGATCGCGATCGTGCGCGCAGTGCGCAGGATCTCGTCGATCGTCGCAGGGTCCTGGTAGCGGCTGAGATCGACCGCTTCCTCATAGGCCATACGTTCGCGCGCTCCTCTCCGAGCCGTAGTCGGCTCCCAGGACATGCTAGCAGGCCCCAGACCACCGGGAAAGGCGGGACCCATTTCGCCTTCCAGTCACACCCGCGACGGCGAAAGGTGCGTACGTTCGCGCAATTGGGGTTGGCAGGGCTTGCATCGATACGCTATAATTGTCACGGAATCGAACATCAGTTCTGATCAAGCACGACTGTGGGGGCCTATTGCGGCCACGGACCAGAAACTAAGAGACAGGCCGGGGAGCGGATATGGCTGAGGCGAAAACGACACGACGCACACGCTCGGGGGCGGCACGGACCGCGGCGCCTGCCGCAGCGGCGGAGCGTACGGAGCGCGCCGGGCGCGGCTACAGCGGTGCCGACATCCGCGTGCTCGAAGGGATCGAGGCGATCCGCACCCGCCCCGGCATGTACATCGGCTCCACCGGCACGACCGGCCTGCACCACCTGATCTGGGAGGCGCTCGACAACGCCACCGACGAGGCCATCGCCGGGTACGGCAAGAACATCTGGGTCGAGATCGACCGGGACGGCTGGGTCACGGTGCGGGACGAGGCCCGCGGCATCCCGTTCGACCCGAAGGAGATCAACGGCAAGACGCTCCCGACGGCCACGGTCATCATGACGGTGCCCCACTCCGGCGGCAAGTTCGAGCAGGGGGCGTACAAGACCGCCGGCGGCCTGCACGGCGTCGGCGCCACCGTCATCAACGCGCTGTCGGAGCGGCTGGAACTGACCATCTGGCGCGACGGCCAGCAGTTCTTCCAGACCTTCACGCGCGGCGTGCCCGGTAAGCACACCATCACCCCCTGCGACCCGAAGCGCACCGGCACCCAGCTCCGCTGGCTGTTCGACCGTGAGATCTTCGCCGACCCGGCCGTGGGCTACCAGCGGGATGTGGTCGAGAGCCGCCTGCGCGCCGCCGCGTACCTCAACCGCGGCATCGCCTACCACCTGCGCATCTGGGACGACGACGCCGGGGAGATGGTCGAGCAGACCTTCCACTCCGAGCGGGGCCTCGTCGACTATGTCGAGGAACTCCGCCCGCGCGACAAGGAGAGTCAGCCGCTCTTCAAGGAGGTCGTAGCCATCGCCGAGACGCGTGACGATGTCGTGATCGAGGTGGCGGTGCAGCCGAACCGGGGCGAGCGCACCCGCGTGGTCTCCTTCGCTAACGGTGTGCGCACCATCGAGGGCGGCACGCACGAGAGCGGCTTCCAGGCGGCGCTGACCAAGGTGCTCAACGACCAGGCGATCCGGCTGGGCGTCACCAAGAAGCGGGAGTTCGACGCCGACCTGATCCGCGAGGGCCTGGTCGCGATCGTCTCCGTCAAGCTGACCAACCCGCAGTTCGAGGGGCAGACGAAGAATCGGCTGACCAACAGCGGGGTCGACGGGATCGTCCGCTCGGTCGTGGGCGACGCGCTGACCCGCTGGATGGAGGCGAACGAGTCCGCGGCGCGGGAGTGGGTGCGCACGCTGGAGCAGCGGCGCAAGGCGCGCGACGCGGCCAAGGCGGCGGCCCGGCTCGTCATGACCGGCAAGAGCCGCCGCAACGGCGCCCTGCTGGACGCGGCGATCTCCGACAAGTTCATCCCGTGCAACACCAAGGACCCGGAGCGCGCGGAACTGTACCTCGTCGAGGGTGACAGTGCGGGCGGCTCGGCCAGCCAGGGGCGCTTCTCCGACTTCCAGGCGATCCTGAAGCTCAGTGGCAAGCCGCTGAACGTGGCTCGCGCCAACATCGAGCGGGTCGCCAAGAACGAGGAGATCCGCACCCTCTTGCAGGTGATCGGCACCGGCTCGCGTCAGGCGTTCGACATCTCCCGGCTGCGGTTCCACAAGATCATCATCATGACCGACGCCGACGTGGACGGCATGCACATCCAGGCGCTGCTGCTCACACTCTTCCTCCAGGAACTGCCGCAGTTGATCGAGCGCGGGCACATCTACCTCGCGGCGCCGCCGCTCTACTCGGTGCGCCAGAACGGCAAGGTGACCTGGCTGCGCGACGACGAGGCGCTGCGCGAGTGGATGAAGGGCCGCAAGGGTCCGTTCGAGCTGAAGCGCTACAAGGGCCTGGGCGAGATGAACCCGCGGGAGCTGCGCGAGACGACGATGGACCCGGAACGCCGCCGCCTGCGCCGGGTCACGCTTGAGGACGCGGCCCTAGCCGAGCGCATGGTCTACGAACTGATGGAGGACACCAACGCCGAGGGGCGCCGCACCTTCCTCGCGCAGCGTGCGCGGAAGTACCAGGAGATTGATGTGTAGGCGCGGCGGGCGTGGTGCGAGGGTTAGGCGCTGTCGTACCGGTGCGGGTGCACAGGCGGGTGATCCGAAGATTCTCACGCCGCGACCAGAGTCCGGTCTACAGCGCACCGGCCGGGTGGTGCGAGGAACCAGCGGTGTGGTGTGTGCCCAGTTATGGGATGTAGCGACCGGGTGGTGTACGGATCCAGGACCGTGGCGCGTGCCCGGGGGTAAACCCCCGGGCTGACAAGGCGAAGCCCACTGAAGGGGCTGGGGTTCGCGGGCTTCGTGCCGTGGCCGACGGGGCGAGCATCGGTGATCGCGAAAGGGACGACGCAATGTCGCGCTGGCGTCTGTTCTATCACCTCGTCTGGACCACCAGGGATCGCCAGCCGTTCATCACGCCCGAGTGGGAAGCGCGCGTGCACGCACGATTGCGGGAGGCGGCCGAGCGTCACGGGATTATGGTTCACGCAGTCGGCGGCACTGACGATCACGTTCACCTCGCGGTTTCGATTCCGCCGACCCTGCCGGTAGCCACGGCAATCCAGCGGATCAAGGGAGCGAGTTCGCGGATGATCAACGAGGAGTTCGGTGACGGGTTCGGGTGGCAGGCCGAATACAGCGTCGATTCGTTCGCGGAGCGGCACCTCCCGCGTGTCGTCGCGTACATCGTGGATCAACGCCGCCATCACGCAGAGGGGACGCTGTGGCCGACGATCGAGGAGCTACCAAGACCGCAGATCCCCAACGCCAGTGGCCGGCACCGGTGAACCCAGCCCCTTCAGTGGGCTTCGCCTTGTCAGCCCGGCGGCTTTAGCCCCGGGCCCCGACCGCGGCGATGGGTCCGTTGACCGCCTGGTGAGCGCACGACATGACCGGGCCAAAACCACCGCGCCGGATCCGTCGACCACCGGGCCCACGCGCAAGATGCCCGAGCCAGGGGCCGCACAACATGGGCGACATCGACCGTACGACCGAAGGACACGACCGAATGGCAACAACTGTCTACACCAACGGGCATGAGGAGACGATCGAAACCGAAGAGTTCTCGACCCTGTTCGAGGACGCCTTCGTCCAGTACGCCCTGGCGGTCGTCACCAGTCGCGCCCTGCCGGACGCCCGCGACGGGCTCAAGCCGGTGCAGCGGCGCATCCTCTGGTGCATGTACGAGAACGGGCACCGCTCCAACCGCCCGACCGTCAAGAGCGCGTCGGTCGTGGGCGATGTGCTGAAGTCGTACCACCCGCACGGCGACAGCGCCGTCTACGACGCCGCCGTGCGCATGGCGCAGGACTTCACCATGCGCTACCCGCTGATCGAGGGGCAGGGCAACTTCGGCTCGATCGACGGCGACGCCGCCGCGGCCTACCGCTACACCGAGATGCGCCTCTCGCCGATCGGTGAGCTGCTCCTGCGCGACATCGAGCAGGAGACGGTCCCCTTCGAGCAGACCTACCTGCAGATGCCGAACGTGGTGCAGCCGGTCTACCTGCCGGCTCGCATCCCGCCGATCTGCAATCCCTCCTCCGGCATCGCGGTCGGCCTCTCCACCGACATCCCGCCGCACAACCTGCGGGAGGCCATCCGCGCCGCGATCGCGCTGCTCGACAATCCGGAGATGACCGTCGATGAGTTGATGAAGATCCTGCCGGGCCCGGACTTCCCGACCGGCGGCCGGATCATCGGAACCGACGGCATCCGCGCCTACCTGGAGAGCGGCAAGGGGCGACTGGTCATCCGGGGCGAGGTGCGCCTGGAGGAGGAGTTGCGCCAGCGGAATCTGGTCGTGACCGAGATCCCGCCCATCTCCCGGTCGCGGCTGGTCCGCTCGATCATCAACGCCGTCAACGACGGCAAGGTGACCGGCGTGACGGATGTGCGCAACGAGTCGGACGACGAGAAGGGCACGCGCATCGTCGTCGAGTTGGAGCGGAGCGCGACGCCCGAGGTTGTGCTCAACCAGCTCTACCGCTTCACCGACCTGCAGACGGCCGTCAACGTCAACATGGTCTTCCTCTTCGGCGATCCGGGCCAGCCGGCCCGCCAGCCGCGGCGCACCGGCATGCTCGACCTGCTGCGGTACTGGAACCGGCACCAGATCGATGTCATCACCCGGCGGGCTGAGTATCAACTCCGCAAGGCACAGGAGCGGTTGCACGTCGTCGAGGGGCTGATCATCGGCGCCGCGCATGCGGACGAGATCGTGCGGATCTTCCAGAAGGCGCGCGACCGGAACGTCGCCAAGGAGAAGATCAAGGTCAAGTACAACCTGACCGATATCCAGGCGGACGTGATCGCCAACATGACGCTGGCGCAGGTCACTCGACTCGACGCGGCCAAGTACGCCGAGGAGAAGAAGGAGCTCACCAAACGCATCAAGGAGCTCCAGGCACTGCTGGCCAGCGAGGCGAAGAAGGTGGCGCTGCTCAAGGAGGAGTTGACCGCCATCGCCCAGGAGCACGGCGATGACCGGCGCACCCGCATCGACCGCGAGGGCCAAGAGGAGATCGCCTCCGTCGCCAGCCTGATCGAGGAGCGGCCGATCCTGATCGTCGCCAGCCAGAGCGGGCGGGTCAAGGCGCTGCCGGAGAACGCGTTCAAGCGGGCCCGCGCCGGGCGGACGGCGCGGGGCGAGGGGCTGGCCGCCATCGTCCCGGCTTCGACGCTCGACTACCTGCTGGTGCTGACGCGCGGCGGGCGGGTCTACCTGAGCCGCGGGCACGAGGTGCCGGCCGGCACGCGGGCGTCCAGCGGCGAGCCGGCGCAGAAGGTCTTCGGCCTCAAGCCGGACGAGGCACTCGCCACGATCCTCCCGGTGAACGAGCTGACCGAGGACCGCTACGTGGTCTGGTTCACCGCCAACGGCAAGGTCAAGAAGACGTCGCTCGCTGAGTACCGCACCATCACCAGCGCCGGGCTCAACGACCTGCGCCTGCTGGGCGACGACCGCGTCGTCGCCGCGACGCTCTCCGAAAGTGGCGGCGAGTACCTGGTGATCGCCAGCAACGGGCAGGCGCTCCGCTTCGCCGACGACGAGGTGCGCGCCACCGGCCGCGACGGCCAGGGGGTGAACGCCATCGCGCTGAAGGCCGGGGCCGAGGTGGTCACTGCGCTGGCGATCCCGCCCAAGAGCGACGGCGACGTGCTGGTCGTCACAGCGCAGGGCATGGGCAAGCGGACGGCGCTCAAGGACTTCCCGGCCAGACGCCGAGCGACGGCGGGCGTGGCGGCCATCACACTGGCGAAGGGTGATCGGATCGCCGGAGCGGCGCTGGTCACCCCGGACGACGACGTGGTGCTCGGCGCAGCCGGGGGCCAGGCCCTCCAGGTGACGGTCAAGGACTTGCGACGCCAGGGCCGGGCGACCAAGGGCTCGCGTCTGCTCGAGGTCGCCAAGAACGACCACGTCGCGACCATCGCCCGGGTCGGATAACGGTCCACACACGGCGGGTGCGAACCACCCGCCACTGTGTGTCGAGCGACGCGAGCACGCGGGGGACACAGTCCGAATGTCCGAGTGGTTCCAGGCGCAGAACGCGGTGGTTCAGGCCATCCTGGGCGGCGGGCTCACCTGGTTCATCACCGCGCTCGGCGCCAGCCTGGTCTTCTTCACGCGGCGCATGTCCCAGCCGCTGCTCGATGCGATGCTGGGCTTCGCCGCCGGGGTCATGATCGCGGCCAGCGTCTGGTCGCTCCTGTTGCCCGCGATCGAGCTGGCGGAAGAGGCAGGTCGGCCCGGTTGGATGCCGGCGGCGATCGGCTTCCTCCTCGGCGCGGCCTTCCTCCGCCTGGCCGACTTCCTTCTGCCGCACCTCCACCTGGACCAGCCGGCGAGCAAGGCCGAGGGGCTCCACACCACCTGGCGACGCACCACGCTCCTGGTATTGGCGATCACGTTACACAACATCCCGGAGGGACTGGCGGTCGGCGTCGCCTTTGGCGCGGCGGCCGAGGCCATGATCACCGGAGATGCCGGACCGACCCTGGCGTCCGCCATCGCACTGACCATCGGCATCGCGCTGCAGAACCTGCCGGAAGGCATCGCGGTCGCCATGCCCCTGCGCCGGGAGGGGGTCCGGCCGCTGAAAGCCTTCTGGTACGGGCAACTGTCGGCCGCGGTCGAGCCGATCGCCGCCGCGATCGGGGCCGCGGCGGTGCTCGTGATCACGCCGATCCTTCCCTACGCCCTGGCCTTCGCGGCCGGCGCCATGATCTTCGTGGTGGTGGAGGAACTGATCCCCGAGTCGCAGCGCGGCAGCCACGCCGACCTGGCTACCAGCGGCACCATCGTGGGCTTCATCATCATGATGATCCTCGACGTTGCGCTCGGGTAGGTACGACGCGGGAGCGCAGGCGTCTCTGGAGTGCGGCGGCCACAGCGGCCGCTCTCCCACGCGGCGGCCGCAACCGTCGCTCCCGACCGAGAGGGACGACAATCGCGCTCGCGGCCGGCGATCCGGACCTGAGAGTGCCATCCTGTAAGTCCACGTTTACGCGGAGCCGTCCGCGGCGGGAGCCGCGGGCGGCGGAGTCGAAGGATCTCTCTCGTACGTGGTGGCTCCGACGCGAGATCCTTCGCTTCGCTCACGATGACAGGATTGGCAACACCGGATCGTCCGCTCCTACACGGAGATAACGCACCGGCCACAGCCAGCGAGGGACCGCCGGCTGCGGCCGTCACACGCGATCCCTCACTCCTACGGCAAGGGGACGAAGCGAGGCTGGCGGCGCTCGAAGGTGGTGAGGTGGGTGAAGCCGGCGGCACGGGCGAGCGCGACGGCCTCATCCAGCGCGTAGCCGATGTGCTCGGCGCGGTGGCCGTCGGAGCCGATGGTCAGGATCTCGCCCCCCATCTCCCGGTACCAGCGCAGTGCTTCCGGTCCCGGCGAGGGCACCCCGGCGCGGCGGGTCGTGCCGGTGTTGATCTCGATGCCGATGCCGCGCTCGATGCAGACGCGGAGCACGGCGCGGATCTCCTCCTCGTACTCCCGCTCGTCGAACGGCCCGTGGACGGCGACGCCGTATCGCTTCGGGACATCCAGGTGCCCCAGCACGTCGAAGTCGCCCACCTTCGCCAGTTCCAGCAACTCGGCGAAGTAGGCAGTGTATGCCTCCCGGGCGGTGCGTCCCTCAAAGTAGCGACGGGTCATCAGGAACTCGTCGCCCACGTAGTGGAGCGAGCCGATCACGAAATCGAAGGGGTGGCCGTTGAGGAGCTGGTCGACCTCGGCGGGGTAGCGGTGCGCCTCGCCGATCTCGACCCCGGCGCGGAGCGTCAGCCGGCCGTCGTACCGCTCCCGGCAGCGCTCAAGCTCGGCGAAGAACGCGGCGGGTTGGAAGTACCCGCAGCCGTCGTCACCGGGGACGAAGTCGGCGTGGTCGGTGGTGCACACCTCCGGGATGCCGCGCGCGATCGCCTCATCGCAGACCGTGTCCAGCGGCAGGCGGCCGTCGAACGAGAAGAGCGTGTGGACATGGTAGTCGTGTGGAATCGCGGCGTGTGCCACCGCCACCTCCCTTGTCCTCAGTGCCCCGGTGATCGTGCCTGCCGTCCCAGGCGGCCACCGTATGCCCCGACAGCCACGCGATGCCCGTCACCCTGCGCGGGGCCGACGACGCAGGATACCAGGGATGGTGCGGGCACGCAGCATGGCGTCCGCCGGCGCTCCGTGTCCACCCATCCCGTTGACTCTACCATGTGACAGGTCCAGCCCGGCTAATGGACATCCGCTCGCCTGTCCGGTGAGACAGGACGGACGGGGAGAGCAAGACAGTGTAGAGCAGCGGGTCCCGACCGTATCGTTTGCCCCGTTGATGCCGGTAATGTGGAGCGAGGCACCGGAAGGGACCCCACACATGAGCGAGCTGACACAGCGGACGTATGAGCGTCGATGGTGGACGCTGGCGGTCCTCTCGCTGGCACTCGCGGTCATCAGCCTCGACAACATGATCCTCAACGTCGCGCTGCCGACGCTGGTGCGCGACCTGAACGCGACGTCCAGCCAACTGCAGTGGATCGTCGACTCCTACGTCCTGGTCTTCGCCGGGTTGCTCTTGACGGCGGGAGCGCTAGGCGACCGCTTCGGCCGCAAGCTGGCGCTGATGGTCGGTCTCGGCGTCTTCGGCGCCTTCTCGGCGCTGGCCGCGATGAGCGGCACGGCGAACCAGTTGATCACCACGCGGGCGCTGATGGGCATCGGCGGCGCGCTGATCATGCCGTCCACGCTGTCGATCCTGACGAACGTCTTCCCGCCGGCGGAACGGGCGAAGGCCATCGGCATCTGGGCCGCGGTCAACGGGCTGTCGATCCCGCTGGGGCCGGTGCTCGGCGGCTGGCTGCTGGAGCACTACTCGTGGGGATCGATCTTCCTGATCAATCTCCCGGTCGTCGTCGTCAGCCTGATCGCCGCCACGATCCTGGTGCCGGAGTCGCGGGACGCGAAGGCGCTGCCGCTCGACCCGGTCGGCGCGGTGCTGTCGATCGCCGGGCTGGCCGCACTGCTCTACGCGATCATCGAGGCACCGTCGGCGGGCTGGACCAGTGGCACGACCATCGCCTGGTTCGCCGTGGCCGCCGTGGCGCTGGGCGCCTTCATCCTCTGGGAACGGCGCGTGCCCTACCCGATGTTCGACACCCGGCTCTTCAAGAACCCGCGCTTCAGCGCGGCGAGCCTGTCGGTCACGATGGTCTTCTTCGGGTTGTTCGGCGCGACCTTCTTCCTGACCCAGCACATGCAGTTCGTGCTCGGGTTCGACACGTTGCAGACGGGCGTTCGGATGATCCCGGTCGCCGTCGGGGTCGGCATCGCGGCGCCACTTAGCGCGCGGTTGACCGCCCGCTTCGGCTCCAAGGTCATGGTCGCCGCCGGGCTCACCGTCGTGGCACTCGGGCTCGGCCTCATGTCGACCGCGACCGTCGAGAGCGGCTACGGCCTGGTTGCGACGTGCATGATCGTGGCCGGTGCCGGGATGGGGTTGGCCATGACCCCGGCGACCGACGCGGTCATGGGCGCGGTGCCGAAGGACAACGCCGGGGTCGGCTCGGCAGTGAACGACACCACTCGCCAGGTGGGCGGCGCGCTGGGCGTGGCGGTGCTCGGCAGCCTGCTGGCGACGAACTACAGCGACGCCATGCGCGGCCCGGCCAGCACCCTGCCGCCGGAGGTCACCGCCGTGACCCGCGACTCGGTCGGCGCCGCCCTCGAGGTCGCCGCCCAGCTCCCCGATCCGGCCGCAGCGCTGGCCCTGGTGAACGCGGCGCGAATCGCCTTCATCGACGCCATGGGCACGACGCTCGTGATCGGCGCGGGCGTGACACTCGTCGGGGCAGCGATCGCCCTCCTCTTCCTCCCGGCACGGGCCGCGAACGAAGAGGCCACGCCGGAGCCGGTCCAAGCCGCGGACGAGGTCGAGGCGCCTGAGGAAGAGCCAGTCCTCACCCTCTAGCCACGAACCCATCCACTCCTCCCCCACTCCTCCCCGGCCCCTCCCCCGGAGCCAGGCGCTCTCGGGGGAGGGGCTCCCATGTTTAGGGCATGTCCCCGGACGAAGGGGCGACGGCATGTGGTTCCGCCCTCACCCCCGTCCCCTCTCCCACCTGGGAGAGGGGGTCAGGGGGTGAGGGCTGAAGACGCGGTTGCGGGCCAGCGTCGTGCGGTGCGAGGTCGTGTCCTGCATCGAGAGAGGAACGCTGCATGCCGATCGTCCAGTCCGCCAACCTCGCGCTGCGCTTCCTGCTGGAGCTGTGCGCCTTGGCCGCGCTGGCCTACTGGGGCTTCCAGACCGGCGAGGGGACAATCACTCGGTGGGCGCTCGGCATCGGCGCACCCCTGCTGGCCGCCATCGTCTGGGGCACGTTCGTCGCTCCAAAGGCGGCCGTGACGGTGAGCAGCCCGGTCCGCCTGGGCCTGGAGCTGCTGGTCTTCGGCGCGGCCGTCGCCGCCCTCTTCGCCGCCGGGCGCCCCGGCCTCGCGATCGCGCTTGGCGTGGTCTACGCCATCAACCGGGTGCTGGTGGCCGTCTGGGGACAGCAGACGCGGTAGCGTCCCCCGGGCGGGCCTACTCCGCCGAGGCCAGGGGCGCGGCCTTGAGCGATACGGCCGGGACCGGCATGGACGTCGGCGGGTTGCCGCTCAGGGCTTCGGCAACCGCGCGGCGGATCTCCGCGATCGTGCGCGCGGCGTGCTGGTTGTAGCGGGCGGCGAAGGGGACCACCGTGTCGTCGTCCCGCACCTGCCAGAAGCCCTGCCCCACGCCCGTGAGAAAGTAGGTCGGCTCCTCAGCGTCGGGCACCGGAGCGGTCAAGAACAGCAACACCCGATCACCCGCCGCCATCGGAACCGTGTCGTAGCTGACCTGCGTGCAGCCGCTGCTCGACCTGCACGACGTAGTCGGTGTAGATGGGACGGTAGTTGCTGTACCCCGGGTTGAGGCCGTCACCCCAGACCGGCGGCAGGATCTCGACGACCGTACCGACCACGATCTGGTGGGACGCCCAGGCCAGCTCGCCGAGCGTCCCGATTTGGGGATGGCTCCCCCACCGCTGACGTTGCAGCTCGCGGCCAGGTCGACGGTCGGTGTCGGGTGAGCCGCCACCGGGCTCGAGATCGAGTCGCCTGCCTGTGCCGGTGGCTGGGTCGACGCGGCACCGGTGATCTCGCCACACCCGCCAAGGAGGACCGTCGCCATCAACTCCACGGCGCAGCGCCTGGCCCTTGCGGTCCTCGGAGAGCCCGCGCCGGCGAGGAGAGCCGCGAGGATTCCGGGCAGGTCGCGCACCACGGGCACCCTACTCATGCGCAGTTGAGCGGTGAGTACATTGTGCATCTCATGCCTAGTGTACGCAATATGAGAGGCGTCAACGCCGCACGACCCACCATGTTGCGCGTGCGGCCACCGTCGCCCGTCGCCAGTCAGCCCAGCAGCTCCTGGGCCTCTGCAAGAAGCTCCCACTGGCGCTGCCAGTCCGTGCCGTAGAGGCTGGCGACGAGGTGGGTGATGGAAGGATCGTCACGCCGTGGCGTGTGCCCGGGGCGAAAGCCGCCGGGCTGACAAGCAAAGCCGGCTAAGGACGAGGAGCCGACCGGGTGGTGGGGGGATCCCAACGCCGCGGAATGTGCCCGGGGCTCAAGCCACCGGGCTAAGAAACAAAGCCCACTGAAGGGGCTGGGGACGCTGGGTCCGGTCGGTGGCCGGTTCCAATGCGCCGGGATGTCGCCATCACAGCCCCTTCAGTGGGCTTTCCCATTTTCAGCCCGGCGGCTTGAGCCCCGGGCACACGCCACGGCGTGGGATCCTTCCCGCGACTCACCCCGGACACAGGCCGACCGCGGACACCCATCTCATTCGTCAAACTCCAGGGAGGCGATAGCCCGCCTCGACGAGTCGGACTTGCTATGATGGGCCGCTATGAGCCGATCGACGATACCGCCGGGTGGCAACGCTCGGCAGAAGGGGGACGGGGCCATGACCGTGGACGATCTCCGGCTCACCCACATCCCGGACGTGACGGCGGGGATGCTCATTCGCAGGCCGGCCTGCGAGGTGTTCCAGGCGTTTGCCGACCCGGCCGTCACGACCCGGTTCTGGTTCACCAAGAGCACCGGCATGATGAAGCCCGGCGCGGTCCTACGCTGGGACTGGGAGATGTTCGGTGTCTCGGCCCAGGTCCGGGTCCAGGAGGTCGAGGAGAACCGCCGGATACGCTTCACGTGGGATGACGAGAACCCCACGACGGTTGAGTTCCGCTTCGTCCCCTGGCGGGAGGAGGCCACCTACGTGCAGGTTACGGAGAGTGGGTTCAGCGGGAGCGGAGATGAGGTCGTGGCCCGCGTCGCGGACGCCACCGGCGGCTACTACCAGGTGCTATGCGCGGCCAAGGCGCTGCTCGAGCACGGCGTGGTCCTGTCCGTGGTGCTGGACCACGCCCCGCCGGAGGGACTCGAGCTCTGAGGGACGTGTCCGTGGGAGGCGGATGGATGAGCCAGAGAGGTAGCGGCGCTCGGCGGTTGTTCCCAGGTGCGAGCGAGATCTGCGTCGTGCTGCCTCGGGATGGCGCGGCGCTGGGCCCGCATGGCGAGCGGGCGCTCGCGGGGTTCCGTGAGCTCCTCTACCGGGAGCGGGCCGAGATCGAGGCCGAGTGCGGCGTGCCGGCGCGATTCGTCGATACCGACCCCGGAGACGGACCGCGCTGGCTGATCGGCCCCGCCGCCTGCAACCCGGCCATCAGCACCTATCCCCGCCGCGGCGAGGGGCAGGCCGGGGTCTGGTTGGACCGCGAGCGGGAGGTGCTCATCACCGACGCGCCCGACCTCTTCGGCGTTATCGAGGCGATCTCGCTGATCCGCACCCTCGTCATGACCGGGCAGGACGCCGTCTTCGTCAGCGAGTGCCGGGATCTCGACGAGGCGGTCGAGCGGATCACACGCGAGGTCGGCTGGACCTACCCGTCGTTCGCGCTGCGCGGCCTCGACTGGGAAGCGATCTGCGCACGGCACCGCGAGGAAGTGGCGCGGGCCAGCGACCCGCTGGCGGCGATGCAGACCTGGCTCGCCGAGCTGCAGGATGCGCACACCTGGGTCAAGCCGAGCCCGGCGCCGGTGCCGCTGCCCTACGAGGTGTGGGTGGAGGGCGACACCGCCGTCTTCACCCGCGTGCCGCAGGGCACCGCCGCCTGGGATGCCGGAGTGCGCCCGGGTGACGTGCTGCTCGACGAGGACACGGCGGGCTGGTGGGCTCGGACCGGGTCCACGCCACACGCCAAGCCTCTCATGACCGGCTACCGGCTGCTCTCGACGCCGGTCGGGGTTGAGCGGACGTTGGCAGCGCGGCGGGCGGACGGGCAGCGCGTGGAGTGGCGGGAAGTCGGCAGCATCGACCCGCCGTATCCGCTGGTGACCTGGACCCGCCTGCCCTCCGGGAGCGGCTACCTGCGGATCGAGGCGTGGCGGGCAGACCGGGACGTGGACGCGGCCATCGACGCGGCCTTCGCCGACCTCGCCGGCACGGATCGGCTCATCGTCGATCTCCGCGGCAACGGCGGCGGCAACCTCGCGCTCGCGCTCTCGTTCCGCGACCGCTTCCTGCACGAGCCCACCCTGCTCGGCTCGATCCGGTTCTCGACGGGACCGGGCGAACTGTCCCCGCCCGCGCCGATCACCGGTGAGCCGGCCGACGAGCGCCGCCGCTGGCACGGCGCGGTGCGCTTTCTGACCGACCCGATGACCTACTCAGCCAGTGAGGACGCCCTCCTGGGGCTCCAGGGCCTGCCGCACGTGCGCGTCGTCGGCGAACCGAGCGGCGGGGGAAGCGGACGACCACGGATGCTGCGGCTGCTCCCCGGGATGACCCTGACGGTGAGCACCGCGCTCACCTACGACCGGCACGGGCGCTGCATCGAGGGCGCCGGCATCCCGGTCGACCACTATGTCGTGCCCGACCGATTCTCCCACGGCGCGGAGGACACGGTGCTCCTGGCCGCCGATCGGACGTGGTGAGCCAGCCGCGTGGCTCCCCACGGGCCTTACGCGGCGGCCGTGGCCTCGATCTCCACGAGCATCTCCGGGTACGCCAGGCGCTGGACGCCGAGCAGTGTCATGGCCGTGCGACAGCCGGCCTGGTTCAGGCGGCCCAGGACTTCATCCCACACGCCGAGCAACCCGTCCATATCGGTCGTGTACAGGGTGAGCCGCACGACGTCGGCGAGCGTAAAGCCCGCCTGGCCCAGGACGACCTCCAGGTTGTCGAACGCCTGTCGAACCTGAGCCCGGATGTCGCCCTCGTGCAGTGTGCGGCCAGTCTCATCTGCGGCCCCCTGCCCGGCGCAGATGAGCCAGCGCTGTGGGCTGCGGATCTCATTGGCCTGCACGAAGCCGAACGCGTCCTGCCAGGTCCACGGATTGATGGTCTGCCGGTCCATGGTCACGCCTCCCTCGGTCAGCCTGTTGGCAGCTATGGACGAGGCACATCGGTTCGCGGGATCGGCCGAAGACTCCGGCTGCACTGGCCAGGTCGCAATGGCGCTGCCAGCGATGGGACGCGGATGGCTGGCGGGTGCGCGGGTCGCGACCCGCTCGCACGGGCGCGGCACTGCGCCCACGTCGTCGTCGAGAGAAGCCGGGACAACGATGCGCGCCGGTCGGCCGCTAGGGGTGGGCGGCGTGGCCGGAGCCTGCCAACGCGTCCAGCGCCTGTTCGACGGCCTGGACATCGGTGACCGCGCCGAGTCGCCGGAAGATGACCAGGGCTTGCCCCAGCCGTGCGCTCGCCTGCTCAGGCTCCGCCCGGAGCGTGTGCAGCCGGCCGTGTTCCTGGAGGAGGAGCGCTTCGTCGTAGGGGAGCCCGAGCTCCTGCGCGATGGACACTCCCTGCTCCAGGGCATCGACCGCGCTCTCCCACCGCCGCTCATGGGCCGCCAGCCGTGCCTCGTGGAGTAGGACGGCGGGGAGGCGAGCGCGAGAGCGGGACGCGCTGGCCCGCTGCCGGGCAGCAGCAAGCACCTCCGCAGCACGCGTCGTGTCTCCCAGCTCCACGAGCGCCCAGGCGTAGACGAGCGGAGCCCGGAGGCTTCCGGCAGCACGCACGCGCTCGAGGGCCGGTTCCAGGCGCGCGATGGCCTCCGCCGGCCGGCCGTCGCGCATCGCCTGCCAGGCCAGCGTCTGGCGTGCCTCGACGATCCCCGGCAGGTGCTCGTAGCGGGTAGCCATCGCCAGCGCCTCGTTCACGTGCCGGAGGCCCGCGTCGCGCTCCCCTTGCAGCAGCAGGATGCGGCCCAGCGCGTGCAGGGGATAGAACCCCCCGGGCCGGGGGCCGAGGAAGCGGTTGTCCACCTCCGCGCGCTCCGCCTCCGCCCGCGCCTCGCACCAGCGGCCGCGAGTGACGAGCAGGGCGCTCAACCGGACGCGCGCGAACGTGGCCATCGCGATGAGCTCAGCGTCCTCGGCGATGTCCAGGGCCCGGCGAAGGTGCCGCTCGCCCTGGTCGAAGTCATCGACCGAGAGCAGCGCAACACCCTGGTGGTAGACGGCGAGCGCACGGAGGAGCGGATCGCCCAGCCGCTCCGCCATCGCTGCCGCATCCTCGAAGGCCCGGCGTTCCTCGTCGACGCGGTCGACCCGGCCCAGCGCGATGCCGTGACCGATCGTCGCGACGATGAGCGCCGGGAGATTCTCGGACGCTCGAGCACTCGCCATGGCCGACGCCGCCGCGTCCAGCGCGTCGCGCAGGCGACCGGTGTGGAAGTAGAGCGCGCAGAGCGCATTGTAGAGATCGGCCAGGATCCCCGACGGTGGGGCTTCGTGATGGGTCGCGTCGAGCGAGCGCCACACCGGCAGCAGCCGGTCGAGCCCCTCCGACGCGCGCCCGCCGAACGCGTAGGCCTGACCGCTCCGGGCGAGCAGCGCGACGGAGCGATCCCGATCACCGAGACGCGCAGCGATCTCGCCGGCCCGCTCCAGTGGCTCCACGGCGGCCTGAAAGCGCCCGATGCGGTACAGCACATGGCCGAGCCTGTCCAGCGCCTCAAGCTCCGCCTGCTCGTCGCCGATCTCCCGCGCCAGGTCCGCCGCGGTCCGGTACTGCGTCTCGGCGTTGGCGTGGGCGAACAGCGCGGCCGCACGATCGCCCGCCCGGAGCGACCAGATCACGGCCCGCTCCGGATCGCCGCCCTGCAGAAAGTGCTGGGCGATCTCCGCCGGGCCGCTTGTGTGCTGCCACTCAGGGAGGGACTCCAGGGCCTCGGCGATGCGGCGGTGTAGCAAGCGGCGCCGCGCGGTCGAGAGTTCTTGCTCGATCGTGTCGCGGATCAGGTCGTGGGAGAATCGGTAGACGCCGTCCGCATCCTCCTGCAGCAGACGGGCGGCAGCCGCCGCCTCGAGCGCCTCGATCACCGTCTCCTCGGATTGCCCGGACACCCGGGTCAGCAGCGCAGGTCCGACCGGTCGACCCACGACGGCGACCACCGCGAGCAACTCCCGCGCCGGCTCGGGCAGCGCCAGGACACGCTGGCGGATCACCTGGGCCACGGTCCACGGCAGCTCCAGGCTGGGCACCGGCTCGTCGCGCCCCAGCACATCCTCGACGTAGCTGACCAGGAAGAAGGGCACGCCGCCCGCACGCCGGAGGATCGCCGGCACTAGGGCGTGCCGCTGCTCGTCCTCCGCGGGGAGCAACTGCGTCACGAGCTGCGTGGCCTCCGCCTCCGCGAGCGGATCGAGCGTCAGCACGCGGACCAGTGAAGCACGGGCAAGGTCGGCAATGACGTCTCCGAGCGGCGCACCTGCAGGCGTCTCGGAGTCGCGGTAGGCACCGATGATCCGGAGTGTCGCGCTGCCGGCGGTGAGGGCGAGCGACCGCAGCAGGTCGAGCGCGTCGGGTGCGGCCCAGTGCAGGTCGTCGAGGATGAGCAGGGTGCCGCGTTCACCGCCCACGGCGTGGAGATAATCGGTGACGGCCCGGAAGAGGAGGTGGCGCGCCTGCTCGGGCCGGAGTAGGGCAGCGTCCTGGCCGTTGCCGACGGGCGATCCGGCATCTTCCCCGTCGAACCCCGGTAGGAGTCGGCCAAGCCGCTCAGCGTACAGCCGCGCCTCGGCCCGGTCGGGGGGCGCCGGCTGCGCCATGGCGGTCACGAGCGCGTCAGTGAGCGGGGCAAACGGATCCAGCGTGCGGGGCTGGCAGCCCCCACGAACCACGTGCCAGCCGGCCTCCCCGGCCAGTGCGTCAGCTTCGTTCAGAAGGCGGGTCTTCCCGATACCGGGCTCACCGGCGAGGAGGAGGACCGGCGGACCGAGCCCCGCCAGCAGGCGCCGCAGCTCGGCCTGCTCCCGCTCACGCCCGGCCAGCGGGCGAGTCGCCGTCTTCTGCTTGTCCTCGTCGGGATGTTCGAGCGCTTCCCGCAGCGCGGCAATCTCCGCCTCACCGAGGCCGAGGGGCTGGACCAGTCGATCGAGCGTGGCCGCAGAAAGGCGGCGTTGCCCGCGCTCCAGCTTGCTGATGTAGTCGACACTGTAGTCGGTTCGCTCAGCCAGTTGTTCCTGCGTGAGCCCGGCCAGCCGGCGATAGCGCCGCAGCAACTCTCCGCGGGTCGGACGCCCTCTGATACCTTGTGTCTCTTCGTACGCGTACACGACCCGGCGTGTCCCCCGCTGCCGTCCCCAGCGCGCCGGCGAACCCCCATCGAGGCGGCGAGACGTTCGTATCGCATAACTCGTTGCGTACCATAGCCTGACTCACAATGTCAAGTGGCGCATTCGGTCATTCCAGACATAAGCGACTGCTCGTTTTCGTGACGCTGGTGCATCTTCCCGCGTCTACCCGCTGTGGGTACTCATCGGACGATCTGAGAGAGGCGCTATCGGGGCCAGCCGAAGCCCCGCGCCCACGCCATCTGCTGCAACCGCGCAAACAGCGCCTGCACCAGCCGCGCCACCTGCCCCACCAGGTCGTCCCGCACCGTCGGCAGCAGATGCCCCAGGCACGTCTCCCCGTGCGCGTCGCTGTTACTCCCATCCGGGCAGATCGTGTTGCCCCACGTCACCCCGCTCAGCCGTGCCGCCCCCAGCAGCGCCCCCGACAGATCCGCATCCCGCAGATCCGCCCCCCGCAGGTCCGCCCGCAGCAGCACCGCCCGCACCAGCACCGCCCCGCGCAGATTCGCCCCCGCCAGGTTGGCCTGCTGCATCCAGGCCCCCGTCAGATCCACCCCCACCAGCGTGGCCCCCGGCAACTGCGCCCCCCGCAGATCCAGCCCGCCCTGGAACGTGGGATAGCCCCGAAGGTCGGTGTTGACGTACTGGGTCAGGGCGGCCGAGGTGCCGGCGGTGACATTGGCATCGCCCACGTAGACCGCTGTGATGTCGTGCGTGCCCACGGGGAGGCTATCGGTGGTCAGGCTGGCGGTGGCCACCCCGGCCTCCGCGCGCAGCGGCACCGTGTCCAGCGGGAGCGCACCCGCATAGAAGGTGACCGTGCCGGTCGGCACCCCCGCCCCGGGCGGCAGCACCGTCACCGTGGCGGTCAGCGTCACCGGCTCCCCCACGGTCACCACGGGGCGGTCCGTCACGAGACTGACCTGCGCGGCCGCCTGCTGCACGGTATGGGTGAATGCCGGCGCCTCACTCGGTGCATAGGTGGCATCGCCGCTGTAGGCGGCGCCGATGGGGTGCGCGCCGACACCCAGCCCCGCGGTGGTGCAGGTGGCCGTCCGCGTGGTCGGGTCCAGCGGTTGACTCTCGCAGCCGGGGATAGCTGTCCCCCCATCGGTGAAGGCTACCGTCCCGCTCGGCGCGGTGGCGCCCTGGGACGTGACTGCGAGGGTGGCGGTGAACGTGACCGCCTGGCCCCAGACCGAGGGGTTCGGTTGCGCGGTCAGTCCCAGGCTGGTCGCGATCTGGTTGACCGTATGCGTCAGCGTGTCGGAGCTTCCGTCGTAGTAGTCGTGCCCGCTGTACGACGCCGTGATGCTGTGCTCGCCGAGGCTCAGCCCCGCCGTCTCGCAGGTCGCGGTCCCCTCGGCCGTCAGCGCCACCGCCGCGCAGCCGGGGATAGTGGTGTCTCCGTCGGTGAAGGCGACCGTCCCGCCGGTGGGTACCGGCGACACCGCCGCGGTGAACGTGACCTCCTGCTCCACCATCGAGGGGTTGGGGTCGGCCGTCAGCGTGAGGCTGGTCTGGACCGAGTTCACCGTGTGGATCAGCGTGCCCGAGCTGGCCTCATAAACATCGTGCCCGCTGTACCAGGCGCTGATGGTATGGGGCGCCACGGTGGTCGGAGTCACCGTACAGGTCGCGGTCCCGTCGCCCGCCAGCGGCACGTCCATGCAGCCGGAGATGAACGCACTGCCGTCCCGGAAGGTGACCGTCCCACCGGTCGGCACCGGCGACACCGTGGCGGTGTAGGTGACCGGCTGGCCCGCCACCGAGGGGTTGGGGTCGGCAGTGACCGACGTCGTCGTTGGCTGCAGCACTGTCTCGGTGATCGTCGCCGTATCCGTCGTGCCGGACGGGTACTCGACCGTGACCGTCACGGTGTAATGGCCCGGCCGGCCGTATGTGTGGGACAGTTCGAACGCCGTATGGTAGCCGTCCTCCATCTTCGTGGGCGAGAGGAACACGATCCCGTTACATTGGGGGCACGGAGGAGCCATATTGGTGGCCACGTTCGACACTCCGTCGCCCCAGTCGACCGTCAGCGCCAGCACGTCGTGCGGGCCGGCGTGCTGGATCCAACCCTTCACGACGGTCGCCGTCCCCAGCGGCACCTTCACGTTGTTGAAGAATCCGGGGGCACATGGCAGGAAGTCGGAGCACGGGGTGAGGAGGTGCACTTCGGCCGGTACCGCCGTCACGTTGACCTTGAAATCCGTTGTTGCCCGTCGGCCCTCTGAGTCGGTCACCTCCAGTCGGATCTCAAACTCACCACTAGTGGGGAACACGTACTTCGCAGGATTCCCCGTGACAGTGACCGTGTGTCCACCACACACCAACGAGCCGTCCACGATGGTGCAGTGCAACCCATCGTCCAGCGGCTTGTCCTTGATCACCCACCGGTACGTGAGCTCGGCACCAACCGGCGACGTCGCCTGCGCGCGGAGCTCGACCTCCTGTCCCTGGACGGGGTTCGCCGGGGAGAGGCTGATCGAGGCGGGGTCGATGACCGGGACCGGCGGAGGCACGACTCTGGCCTCGTACTCGTTCCCGTCGCGGTCGATATAGCGGATGCTGTCGGAGACCGCGCAGGTCCCGTCCTGGTCGCACGTCTCCGCGTTGAGCGACGCGCCGCTGTCCCCGGCCAGCGACACGAACTTGTACGCGCCCTGCGCGTCCCGGACCAGCCAGGCGTACTGCGCCTTATCATCCCAGTCGGTGTACATGATGCGGAGCGATTGGATCTCCTGGCTCGCCTCCTCGTCGTTGGTCACCACCGACAGCGTGTTGCCTTCGGAATCGGTCACCGTCTGGATGAACCAGACCCCTTTGAGGCGTGCCGTCGTCGTCCACTCGGTGGTCTTGTTGTACCAGGTGATCGTGTTCTGGAGAGTCTCTTGCCCGCCGTTCACGCTCACCATGAACAACGGATCGGTTTGGGCGTTGGCCGGCGGCGGGGGTGGAGGGTTGAGGCAGGTCGGTTTGTTAGGCAACAGAAACCTGTTGTCGCAGGCCCCGGTGATCATCGGTAAGGGCAAGGTGGCCTGCACGAAGAGGCTGTAGAGTTCGCCGACTTCATCCTTATCATCCAGCATCGATCGGATGTCGTACGACTTGGTCGGCGCCTCGACAATCAACGTGTGGATCTTGCCGGGTAACTGCTCAATGGTGACGAGGTCAATCAGGTGGATGGTCGTGACGACGACGAAGAGGATCACCGCGGCCACGATGGCACCCACGCCCGCGGCGCTCACCGCCCCGGCGTTGGCCGCGGCGACGGCAGCGGAGTTCGTCGCGGGCGACCCGATAGCGGCCAGCGTGGCTGACGACAAACCGCTGACCCACCCGGCATGGGGAAAAACCGCGAGCTGGAATGCCGTCCCGGCCAGGACCGGCGCCAGCGTGACGCCGAGCGTCCCAGCGGCCACCATCCCCACGGTCACGGTACCGAGTCCGACCACGAGGGCGATGTCGCGGAAGGTCATGGCGAACTCGGGGTTATTGATGGCCTCGTAGTTGGCGCGGGCCTCCCCCCATTTCACGAACTGGTCGTATTCCGGCACGGGGGGCGGGGTGCCGATGATGCCGCCGATGCCGCCTCCCGGCTGAACGCAGTCGGCCGGCATGACGCTGTTCGTCCCCCGGAAGATGTTCCCCTGATACTCCGTCTGGTAGGGAGCCGGCGACCGGTAGACGCAGTAGCCGGCCTGGGCCTGGGCCTGCGCTTGCCGCAGGGTCAAGCCGACACACGACCCGCCATTGCACATGCCGTAGTTCAGCGGAGGAAGTTCCAGGTAGTTCTTCAGATCCTGCTTTTCATTCGTCGCATCCTGGCCCGCCGCGACCGCGTCATAGTACTGAGTCACGAGATAGTCCAGGTATGCCGGGTCGTATCCGGCCCACTTCACGTACTCCTGACCCGCGTACCGGGCCTGCTGCATGCGCTTTTGACGGACGAGGCCGGTGAGCCAGTCGACGGCTGCTTGTTGTTCTGGGGTACGCTCGTTGGCCTCGGTCTTGATCGCCTCGACCACCAGGGCCCACAGCTCGGCGAGCGCATCGTTCCGCGCCCAGGACTTGACGGCCCAGGCGTCGGATGCGGGCAGACCGTGGCTCGTCAGGACGTTCTGAATGGCCTTCTCCTGCATCGACGCCCATGGCCCGCTTCTGATAAGCGGCGGAGATGGATCGGCAGCACGCACCGAGGCCACTTGAAGGTTCGGCCCCAGCGCCATCACGGCGACCAGGAACAGGATCAGCCCCCTCGAGGCGAACCGCTTGCGGCGCCGCGGGCCCGGTTCATGCAGTCCCGCGCCGCGCACCGTCGTGCGGCCGGCAGGGGAGCCAGGACGCACCCCGCCGTGGAACAGCGCCGCAATCACCGCACGAGCAATGGCAAAGACGCCTTTCATGGGCATGCTCCTCTATCGCCATGATGACGAGAGTCACTACACGTAATCTGGTCGGGCGCGGACACGATGTCCACAGACAAACCCGGACAAACAACCCGGACAAACCGGAGATCGGCGCGGTATCGGGTCACGAACCCGAACCGTCGGCGCTGGAGTACAATCCGGCCATGCCCTGACCGACCGGAGGCGGACGGAGGCCGGTGAGATGCGCGAGATCCACGTCGACCGGATCGCGGAGGCGGTGCGCGAAGCCTGCCTGGAGGCGAACTACGTCGCCGGGGAGGATGTGCGCCGGGCCTTCACGGTGGCACGGAAGCGGGAGGTCTCGCCCCTGGGCCAGCAGGTGCTGGAGCAGATTCTGGAGAACATGGCCATCGCCGAGGCGGACCGAGTGCCGATGTGCCAGGACACCGGCACCGTGGTCGTCTTCGCCGAGGTCGGCCAGGATGTCCACCTCGTCGGCGGCGGATTCGAGGAGGCGATCAACCGAGGCGTCCACGAGGCGTACCACGTGGGGTACCTGCGCAAGTCGATGGTCGAGCGCCCCTTCACCGCGCGGCGCAACACGCGGGACAACACGCCGGCCATCATCCACACCCGCCTGGTGCCGGGCGATCGGGTGCGGCTGGCGATCCTGGCGAAGGGGGGCGGCGCGGAGAACATGAGCCGGCTGGCGATGCTCACCCCGGCCCACGGGCGCGAGGGGATCGTGCGCTTCGTGCTGGAGACGGTGCAGCTCGCCGGGCCGAACGCCTGCCCACCGGTGGTCGTCGGCGTCGGAATCGGCGCGACGTTCGACCGGGTGGCAACACTGGCCAAACAGGCGCTCCTGCGCGAGATCGGCAGCGAGAATCTAGACCCGGAGGAAGCGGAGCTGGAGGCGGAGCTGCTGGCAGCGATCAACCGGCTGGGCATCGGCCCGCACGGCTTCGGTGGCCGCATCACCGCGCTGGCCGTGCACGTCGTGTCTGCCCCTTGCCACATCGCCAGCCTGCCGGTCGCGGTCAACCTCCAATGCGGCCCAGCCGCGCGCCACCGGGAGGTGGAGATCTAACCGTATTGCGTGTTGCGTGTTGCGTACTGCGTGTTCCGTGATGCGTCATACGTCATGCGTGATGCGTCCCCCTCACCCCCGCCCCTCTCGGACGGAGCCCACCAGGGGGGAGGGGAGTAGGACGGAAGACGCAACACGCAACACGCACTACGCTATAGGGCTGACGCATGACGTATGACGCATGACGCATCACCCATAACGCACGCACAGGGAAGGGATGGCGGATGGAGTTCGCGGAGGTCGTGCGCAAACGGCGGATGGTGCGGCACTTCAAGCCGGACCCGATCGACCCGGCCGTGGTGAACCGGATGCTGGACCTCGCCCGGCGGGTGCCGAGCGCGGGCTACACTCAGGGGCAATCGTTCGTGGTCGTGACCGACCCGGAGACGCGGCGGGAGATCGGCAAGCTCTGCGGGGAGGATGGGTACGTCGCACACTTCGGCCACCGCTGGATCTCCGAGGCACCGGTCCAGGTCATCCCCTGCGTTAGCGAGGCCGCCTACCACGCGCGCTACCAGGAGCCGGACAAGCTGCGCCCCGACGGCACCGAGATCGAGTGGCCGGTGCCCTTCTGGTTCATGGACATCGGCATGTCGGTGATGACGCTGCTCCTGGCGGTGGTCGACGAGGGGCTGGCGGCGGGCTACGCCGGTATCCCCGAGACGGCGGCGCTTCGGGACCTGCTCGGCATCCCGCCGGAGGTGACGCCGGTCGGGGTCATCCCGATCGGCTACCCGGCGCCGGATGTCCCCTCGCCCTCACTCAAGCGCGGCCGCAAGCCGCTCGAAGACGTGGTCCACTGGGAGCGGTGGTGAGGAACGTGATGCGTCATGCGTCATACGCACCCGTGGTGCTCCCCTCTCCCCCGGTGGGCTCCGTCCGAGAGGGGCTGGGGGTGAGGGTGACGCATCACGCATGACGTATGACGCACCTCACCTCGCCCCGGGGACGTTGATGCCGAGGGCTTGCAGGAAAACGGTGGTGGCGAGATAGAAGAGGATAACCATCAGGATGCGCACCAGCAGCACGCCACGGGCGCGGCGGGCAAGACGCGCGCCCGACTGCGCACCGAGCATCATCCCGAGCACCGCCGGGATCGCCACTGCCGGATCGATCAGGTCGTTCAGGTAGTAGATCAGCGCGCTCGCGACGACGGTCGGCCCGACCATGAAGGTGCTCGTCGCCGTGGCGGCCTTCACCGGGACCTGCATGATGGCGTTCATCGCCGGCACCTGCACAGCGCCGCCGCCGATGCCGAGCATCCCTGAGATCATCCCGGCGCCGGCGCTGATACTCATCCCGGGCCCAAGCCGCCGGGGCGTGTAGCAGACCTCAGTGCCGCCGTCGATGGCGCGATCGTAGTAGCTCGCGGTCAGCCCCAGCGGGTCGTGCTCTGCCGGCGGCGGTGATGGCCGCGCCCCCCGGCGGGCCATCACGATGATCATGCCGAACAGCGAGACGGCATAGACGATCCGCAGCGCATTCGGCGAGCTGTGCACCGCGAGCAGACCGCCGACGATCGAACCGACGGTCGTCGGCACCAGCATCAACAGCGCGAGCCGGACGTTCGGCATCCCGTCGCGCAGGTAGACCGACGCCCCGGCCGCGGAGTTGACAACGACGCTCACCCCGCTCGCAGCAATCGCTGTCTTAAGGGGGATGCCGAAGAAGACCGAGAGGATCGGGACCACGAAGACGCCGCCACCCAGCCCGACCAGCGAGCCGAGCACGCCGGCTCCGGCCGCCGTCAGCAGGATCCCCAACTCGGTCAGCAGGTCCACCCCTACGCTCCCCGTGTCACCAGCGCGATCACCACGCTGAGCACCAGAATCGTCAGCACGAGCCCGGCGGCAGCGGCGTAGAACCGGTCACGCTGCCGCAGGCATCCGTAAGCGAGGGAGATGAGGCCGTAGACGGGGGCGAGGAGGATCGTGAGGAACCCGAGGCTGACGATGGCTGGCGCGTCGAGCGCGAGGAGCCGCTCCGGCAGTTCGGACGGCGGCACGGTCGCGCGCGGCAGATCGCCAACCTGTACCAGGCTGACGACGGTGCCGACGATCAGGAATACCATCCCGATCAGGGTAACGATCCGCAGGCCACTGGCGAGGCGCAGCCGCAGCTCCGGCGCGATCGCCGGTCGCGTCATTGCCACCGGCTCACCGGCTGTGTCGCTCTGCCCCTGCTCTGCTCCAGTCACGAGCAGGTCCACCCCTCCTCAGCACGCTGGTCCGCCCACCCTGGTCATGATGACCGAACGAACTCTAGCACGTGGGCACAGTCCTGGCACGCTCATTGCATTTTGAACTGTAGGAACTGTGCGTCAAGACCCGCGCCCGGTTTTCCCGGGGTGTCGAGGTTATCGCGTGCCGTTTCCCCGTCGCGGAGCATGAACGCCCTGGATTGGGCGTCATGCGGAGTAGAGAGGATCATCCCGCATGAGTATCATCGCGTGGATCGTTATCGGGGCGCTGGCAGGCTGGATCGCCAGCATGATCGTGGGTACGAACGCCCAGATGGGCTGGCTGACGAACATCATCGTCGGCGTCATCGGCGCGTTCGTGGGCGGGCTTATCTACGGCCTCGTTACCGGCGCGGACTTCACCGCCGGCTTCAACATCGGCACGCTGATCGTGGCGGTTATTGGGGCCATCATCCTCCTGTTTGTCTATCGCGCCATTACCAGTCGAGCCTGACCCCTTTTCCCACGCTCGTCGGCGACGACCCCGGGAGCATCCTCCCGGGGTCGTTGTATGAGCCGGGCAATTCCGGGAGAGACGGCGGAGTGGTGGGATGGTTCCAGGGTCGTGGTCGGGGCCCGGGGCTAAAACGCTTGGTGTGAGTTAGCCGGGGCATGCTGTGCCCTCTTGACACAGGAAGGTGCCCACTTCCATACGGGAGATAGCTCGTATCCGTCTCCCACGAAAGGAGCACCCGATGGATGTGGACACCTTCCTGATTACAGTCTATGTCCTGGTCGACACCTTCTGCCAGACCCACCTGCCCCCGGAGCCCCACCGCCCCGGCCCCGCGCCGGCCCTGAGCCGCAGCGAGGTCTTGACCCTGGCCATCTTCGGGCAGTGGATGAGGTTCTCCAGTGAGCAGGACTTCTACCGCTACGCCGAGCGCCACCTGCGCCCCTACTTCCCGACCCTGCCCCACCGCAGCCAAGACCAACGGCTGCTGCGGCGGCACCAGGCCGCCCTGTCCCAGTTCGCCCTGTATCTGGCCGAGCAGCTCGGACGGGGTCCCGTCGTCTGTGACGTCCTCGATGTGGCCCCGGCCCCGGTGCGCAACGCCAAGCGGCGGGGGCGGGGCTGGCTGGCGGGGATAGCGGACATCGGTCGCAGTCTGCGCCTGTGCTGGTTCGCGGGCTTCCGCGTGCTGACCACCGTCAGCCTGGAGGGCGTGATCACCGGCTGGGGCGTGGCCCTGGCCAGCACCACCGAGCGGTCCCTGGCCGAGACGCTGATAGCCGTCCGCGCCCAGCCCGATCCGCGTCTGCCCCGTGTCGGCACACCCGTCGCCACCTATCTGGCGGACAGTGGCTTTGCCGGCGCGGACGTTGAGGCCCATCTGGCGGCCACCTCTGGGGTGCGGCTGGTGGCCACCCCGCCGCGGGGCAGTCGGCGGGGTGGCCCACGGCCGTACGGCGCTGGGTGGCCCGCCATCGCCAGATCGTGGAGACGGTCATCGGGCGGCTGCTGCACACCTTCGGCCTCGAGCGGGAGCGCCCGCACACCCTGGCGGGCTTCCAGGCGCGACTGGCGGCCAAGGTGGCGCTGCACAACCTCTGTTGCTGGCTGAATCGGCAGCAGGGGCGGCCGCTGCTGGCCGTGGCGAACCTGATCACCTGGTAGCCACGGCGCCCTAACTCACACCAAGCGTTAAAGCCGCCGGGCTGACAAGGCGAAGCCGGCTAGAGCCGGCTGGGACATTGCCGTCAGACCCAGTTGACATGGTGTCCTTCGTCGGTACCACGCGCCCGGGGGTAAACCCCCGGGCTGATTAGGGGAAAGCCCACTGAAGGGGCTCCCTTTCCCCAACCGGGAGCGGGGCTGATCCGGCATCCCGCTGGGTCGAGCGTCCCTAGCCCCTTTAGTGGGCTTTTCGTTGTCAGCCCGGGAGTTTACTCCCGGGCACCTCACCGGAACGTGAACACCGTCACACCGGGATGTGTGCCCTGCTCCACCCCAGTCCGCTTTAGC
Organism: Sphaerobacter thermophilus DSM 20745; assembly: GCF_000024985.1. Lineage (NCBI taxonomy): Bacteria > Pseudomonadati > Thermomicrobiota > Thermomicrobia > Sphaerobacterales > Sphaerobacteraceae > Sphaerobacter > Sphaerobacter thermophilus. The sequence continues at coordinate 62,764 of NC_013523.1, read as the reverse complement.
GGGCTTTCATTGTGAGCCCGGGGGTTCACCCCCGGGCACGTGCCACGACCCTGGAACCCGTGCGCCACTCGTCCAGCTCCATCAGCCCGCTTGCCCTTTGTCCCTGCTATGATCTGGCACATTTCTGCGACAATTCCGCGCGTCAATGCAGCGACATGGCCACTGACATGCGGTAGCCTGGGGGCGATGCCGCTGGTCGCGTGGCACGAGCGGCCGAGCGTTCTCGGGAGGGCTGGTAGAGATGAGCAAGACGATCGTCGTCCCCCTAGTTGCGCCGCATCTGGACGTCAACAAGGTGTCGCAACAGGCGTTGCCCATCGCCCGCGCTCTCATGGCCCGGACCGACGCGCTGGTGACGCTGGTGTCGGTTATCGAAGTGCCGCGCGAGTACGCCGCGTTGGTGGGCGCACTGGGCCTCGAGTCCTCCGTGCAGCAGGATTGGATCGAGGAGCGGCGTGAGTTCCTGGAGCAGATCGCCCGCACGTTCCCCGAGGGACGCGCGACGGTCGTGGTGCGCGTCGGCGACCCGGCGTCGGAGCTGCTGGATCTGGCGCGGGATATCGACGATCCGGTCGTGGTGATGACCAGCCACGTTCGGACGGGGCTGCAGCGGGCGCTACTCGGTAGTGTCACCTACCGGGTGGTCCATGAGTCGGAGTGGCCGACGATCGTCGTACCAGCCAGCAGCGAGGTCAGCGGCGCGGAGACCGCACGGCTCCAGCGGATTCTTGTCCCGCTGGACGGCTCGAGCTTCTGCGAGCAGGCGCTTGAGCGGATGCTGGCGGTGCTCGGGACGGAGGGACTCGAACTGCACCTCCTCCACGTGATCGAACCACCAGCCCTCCACCCGGACTTCACGGCGCTGGAATACATGTCGGAGGCTCGCGATTGGGCGATCGAGTACCTGGCGGGCGTCACCGAGCGTCTGAGCAGCCGCGGGATCACCGCCGTGGCAGAGGTGCGGACGGGGCGCATCGCGGAGGAGATTCAGCGCGCGGCGCGGGATATCGGAGCCGACATGATCGCGATGGCGACGCACTCGCGCCGCGGGCTGCAGCGGGTCGTCTTCGGCTCGGTGGCACAGCGAGTCCTGAGCGAGTCGCATGTCCCGCTCTTCCTGCACCGCCCGATGGAAGCCGTGCAGGTCGAGGCAGCGCGTCCGGCGGAAGCGACGGCTGCCCCATCCCAGCCGCGGCTCGTGAGCGAGGTCATGAGCCCGCCGGTGATGGCCGTGCGCGAGGGAGCAACGCTGGAGGAGGCGGAGCGGCTGATGCGCGAGCACGGCACCGACATGCTCCCGGTCGTGGATTGGCGCTCGCGGCTCGTCGGTGTCATCCGCAGGAGCGATCTGCCCGACAAGCGAACCAAGGCATCCGAGTAGCACCCCGCGGCCGGATCCCTTCCCGGGGCAGCAACAGTGAGGGCGAGCACATAGCTCGCCCTAGCGGGGTCTGCTCATCTCATGCGGAGGACAGTCAGTTCCCGCCGTCGCGCGGGCGGGTGCCAGGCAGGCCATCCGGCAGGCTCAGCGGGAACCGACGGGAGGCGGCCAGGCCGAGCATCGCCAGCGCGGCGAGCATCGCCGCGCGGAGGCCCAGGCGCCCCGCCCGGCGACGACGGCGCGATGGTTGGAGGACCTCCGGCGATACCGACCAGGAGCTGGCAGTGCGCACGACCACACGGCGGACGAACGGCGCCGCCAGATCGATCTCCACCTCGGATACGTCCACGCCGCTCGCCCCGGGAGGTGTCTGGTGGGAGTTGCCGCGCCGCCCCACGCGCTCGGCTGCCAGCCGTACCAAGTCGGGCGCGACCTCCGAGGCAGCAGCGCCCAGCGGCGATCGGAGCCAGCGACGCAGGCGCCCGCCGGCCGATACCGGCTCGATCTCAACCCGCGACGGCAGTGCCGGTAGATTTCGGCTCATGCGGTCCTCCTAACTCCGCCTGTCCCCACGCCACCCGGCGACTCGGTAGGATGCTAACCTCGCTGCAACGTTGTCGCAAACCAGTGGCCGCTCAGGCGACGTGCTCCTCAATGTAGCGTTTGAGGGCGGCCGCCTGGTTGTGTTCCTCATCGCGCGCGCCGTAAACCAGGGTCACCGTGCCGTTGCGCGCCTGTTCCACGAGTTGCTGCAATGCGGCCTGCTTGCCGGGATCGCTCAACTCCTGCGCGTATCGCTCCTGGAACTCCTGCCAGCGCTCGAGGTCGTGGTTGAACCACTTGCACAGCTCGGCGCTCGGCGCCAGGTCGCGCTCCCAGCGGTCGAGCGCCAGCGCCTCACGGGACTTGCCCCGCGGCCAGAAGCGATCAACCAGCACGCGGACGCCGTCGTCCGGGCTGGGGGGATCATAGGCACGCTTGAGTCGGATCATGCGTGGTTATCCTCCGTGGTCGAACTGCCGGATTCGCCCGCGGGCTCCTCCGGTGGAGCGTCCTGCTCGGAAGCGGGTTTGGCGCCCGCCTTCCGCGCGTCCCACTCCCGCTTGGCGGCCGCGACTGCCTCTTCGCCGCCCAGGTACTTGTCAATCATCTCCTGGAAGCCGAAGACGACGTCGACCCGCACGTCATGTGACGCGTACGCCTGGACGAGGTCTTCGTACCGCTGCCAGTACCAGTCCTCACCGCCGCCCGCCCGGATCTCCCATTCCGGTCGGACCTGCACGACGAGGTTCTGCTCAGGGTCGTAGTAGTCAAATATGAAGTCAACCGCCTGCTCGCGCTTGCAGACCGGGCAGCGGCTGCGATGCATGGTGCCGAGGAGGATGCCGAGCCGGGCATCGGGATCCGTCCCGACGTTGACGTACCGAGCGACGGGTACTTCCCAGGTGGCCCGGCAGTGGGGGCAGCGGATATCGACTGACGCGTACTGTGTCTGCAGCACCATCCAACCCTCACCGGCATCGTCGAGCGGGATCCGTTGACGCCCAATTATATATGCCGGGAGATGCGCGATCGGCTGGATGTTCTGACCGGATAGGAGAGACGGAATCGGCTGGATGACAGAAACAGGCCGTACCGAGAGGGGTCGTTCATTGACACACATGCCTCCCGATTGCTAACATGCGGCCTGATATGTGACTCGTTGTCTTGGGTTGGGGTAGCGAACGCCGCTATCTCACTCGCCAGGGATTGCCGGATCTTTCATCTACCACCTCCACCCACTTCGCCCAGGCAAGAGTCGGCCACGAAGGGAGAGGCGTGGACCGGATTGCTGATCAGGGTGCCGGCACAAAGCGACGCGAATCGCACACCATCCCGAGTGACACCACGGTGATAGCATTCAAGAGAGCACGAACTGGGGCTCGCCGGCCGTAGCGCGGCACCGGGCCCTGGGTTGGGCTGCGGAAGAAACCGGCGTAGGAAGCTGCGCCGCCAGACTTCCGGGGGCGATGGCTGACCACGCAACGGTGCGCGGTACAGGAAGAGGAGGACGTCTCGCACGTCCTTGACTCATTCGAGGAGGAGGAAGGACTCCATGTCGAGCCCTCGCGACTTCAATGGGATCGTCTACGACCTGCTCACCGGTCGGACGAGCCGCCGCGAGTTCATCAAGCGCGCCGCGGCGCTCGGGCTGAGCGCCAGCGCAATCGCGGCGATCCTGGCAGCGTGCGGCGGCGGCAGCGACGACGAGGCGACCACCCCGGCCGGTGGGTCTGGCACGGGTGGCAGCGCACAGACGCCGACCGGCTCCGGGACTCCGACCGGGGATGGCTCGTCGGGCAGCGGCGGCAGCGGCGGCACGCTTGATCGCCTGGTCATCGCGCTCGGCGCCGACGCCCGGACCCTGATCCCCAACACGGTCGTCGACGCCACGACCAACTGGCAGATCGAGAACATCTTCGACCCGGTGCTGCGGCGCGACCCGAACAACGACTTCCGCGTCGGCCCCTGGCTGGGTGAATTGACCTCGATCGACGACCTCACCTGGGAGATCAAGATCGTCCGCGACGACATCAAGTTCCACAACGGTGAGCCGTTCGACGCCGAGTCGATCAAGGTCTCGCTTGAGTACGCGCTGAACCCCGACAACAACAGCCACTACCTGGAGCGCTACCAGCCCATCACCAACATCGAGGTGGTCGACCCGATGACGGTGCGGCTCACCACCTCCGAGCCGTACCCGATCCTGCCGACCCGCCTGGCGGACCTCTACCCGATCCCGCCGAAGTACCTGGAGGAGAAGGGCATCGAGTACGTCTCCCAGAACCCGGTGGGGACGGGACCCTTCAAGTTCAAGGAGTGGGTGCGGGACGAGTACCTGCTCCTCGAGCGGAACCCGGACTACTGGCGCGGCCCGGTGGCGGTGGAGACGCTCGAGTTCCGCTACATCCCGGAGTTCTCCTCGCGGCTGTCGGCGCTGCTGGCGGGTGAGGTGGACATCATCAAGGACGTCCCGGTCGATGCGATCGAGCGCGTCAACAGCAGCGGCATCGCCCGGGCGGAGGAGATCCCCTCGTCGCGCATCAACTACGTGGCGCTGGTCAACAACCGCGAGGGCAGCATCATGGCTGACAAGCGGGTGCGCCAGGCGATCAACTACGGCGTGAACGTCGATGCCATCATCGACGGGGTGTTCCAGGGCCACGCGACCCGCATGGCCGGCGCGCTGTCCAAGATCAACCCGCAGGTCGATCCGAGCATCCAGCCCTACCCGTACGACCCGGAGAAGGCCAAGCAACTGCTGGAGGAGGCCGGGATCCAGCCGGGGACCGAGATCATCTTCGACTCGCCCCAGGGGCGCTACCCGATGGACACCGACGCGGCGCAGGCGATCGCGGCGGAACTGGAGCAGCTCGGCTTCCGCGTCACGGTCCAGTACAACGAGTGGGGCACCCACCTCGACAAGATCGTGAACCGCCGCACCGGCGACATCTTCTACCTCGGCTGGGGCCCGGCGCTCGACGCCGAGGGGACGCTGCGCTACCTGTTCGTGGGCGACTCGACCTACAGCGGCTACACCAACCCGGAGGTCGAGGCGGTCATCGCGGAGGCGTCGCAGACCGTCGACCCCGAGAAGGCGCAGGAACTGTGGAACCAGGTGCAGCAGATGGTCTGGGAGGACGCCGGCTGGCTCTTCCTGTGGCAGCAGCACGACATCTATGGTGTCTCCAATCGCGTTGATTGGACGCCGCGCGTCGACGAGTCGCTGTTCATGGGTGGTGCCAAGCCGCGCGAGAGCTAGTCGCGAGGCGGGGACATGCAGCGCTTCATCATCAGACGACTGTTCCACGGCGTCATCGTCGTCTTCCTGGCCGTCACGGCGGTGTTCTTCATGCTCCGCCTGACGGGCGACCCCGTCCTGCTGTTCGCGCCGATGGACACCTCCGCCAAGGATCTCGACGAGATCCGCGAGCGGCTGGGGTTCAACGACCCGTTGTGGGTCCAGTACGGCCGCTACATGCGGGACGCACTCCAAGGCGACTTCGGCGAGTCAACGCGCCTGCATCGCCCCGCGCTTGAGGTCGTGCTGGAGCGGATGCCGGCCACGATGGAGCTGGGGATGACCGCTCTGGTCATCTCGCTGGTGGTCGGCATCCCACTCGGCGTGCTGGCAGCGGTGCGCCACGGATCGGTCTGGGACCGGCTCGCGGGACTGCTGGCGGTGATCGGGCAGGCCGTGCCGAACTTCTGGCTCGGCCTGCTCCTCATCCTTCTGTTCGCGGTCGCGCTCCACTGGCTCCCGACCAGTGGTCGGGGGAGCTGGCAACAGCTCATCATGCCGGCGACAGCCCTGGCCGCGGCCAGTATCGCCCGCTACGCCCGGCTGGCCCGCTCGACGATGCTCGACGTGCTGCGGCAAGACTACATCCGCACCGCGCACGCCAAAGGTCTGGCCGGCCACACGGTCCTGTGGCGGCACGCCTTCAAGAACGCCAGCATCTCGCTGATCACGACCACGGGGCTCGAGATCGGGCGCCTCCTGGGCGGTGCCGTCGTCATCGAGCAAATCTTTGCCTGGCCCGGCATCGGCCGGGTGACGGTGCAGGCCCTGCTGAACCGCGACTTCGCGGTCGTCACGGCGGCGGTGGTGCTGTTCGCCGTCATCTACACGGTGGCGAACCTCCTGACTGACATCGCCTACGCATGGGTGAACCCGCAGGTGCGACTATCATGACGACAGCACAAGCGCTCCCGCGCGCCGCGACGCGCGGCAAGTGGACCCGCTTCCGAAGCTCACTCTTCCAGGACTACTGGGCGCTGGCCGCCGTAGCCTTCCTTGCCCTGGTCGTCCTGGCGGCGATCGCAGCACCGCTGCTGGTATCGGGCGACGTCAACAAGCCGGACTACGGCGTGCGCCTCAAGCCGCCCCTCACCGCGGGTCACCCGCTGGGGACCGATCAGCTCGGACGGGACGTGTTCGACCGGCTCATCCTCGGCTCGCGGATCTCCGTGACGGTCGGCTTCGCCTCCGTCGTCATCGCCGGGGTCATCGGGACACTGATCGGGGTCATCGCGGCCTACTACGGCGGCTGGATCGACAGCGTCCTGATGCGCCTGGCCGACGTGCAGCTCTCGTTCCCGTTCATCCTGCTGGCGCTGGTGATCAACGCGATCATCGGCCTGGGCCTGCGCAACATCATCATCACGCTGGTGATCGCCGGCTGGGTCGAGTATGCCCGCATCGCCCGCGGGGAGATCCTCGCCCTCCGCGAACGCGAGTTCGTCGAAGCCGCCCGGGTCGTGGGGGCCGGGAACGGGCGAATCATGCTGCGCCACCTTCTCCCGAACATCGTGACGCCAATCATCGTGATCAGCACGCTCCAGGTGGCGCGTTTCATCGTGGCCGAGGCGAGCATCAGCTTCCTCGGCTTCGGCGTGCAGCCGCCCACCCCCGCCTGGGGGAGCATGATCAGTGAGGGCATGGAGTACATCTTCGCGGCCTGGTGGCTCGTCACCATCCCAGGGCTGGCCCTCGCCCTCGTCGCGCTCGCCGTCAACATCGCGGGAGACTGGTTGCGCGACGTGCTTGATCCGCGTTTGAAAGTCTGATTCGGCAGAGGAAGGAGCTCTCCTCCATGGTCTTCGTACCGCAGCGCGTCTTCGAGGACCGCCACCGCCTGATCCGCGAGTATCTCGCGGAGGAGGGCCTCGAGGCGCTGATCGTGTCGGAGCCGAACAACTTCTACATGTTGTCCGGCTTCCACCTGGACGTCGAGCCCTGGGAGCGTCCAGTCGCGCTGGTCATCCCGCGCGAGGCCGAGCCGTTCCTGGTCATGAACGAACTCTCCACCAACCACCTCCGCATGGCCGAGGAGCGGGGAACCCTCTTCATCCGTGACTACGGGATCTACCTGGAGCACCCGCGCTCGTTCCCGCGCACCTACACGCGCGACTACTGGGCGCACCTCCTGGCGGACAAGCTCCGCGCGCGGGGAATCAAGCGCGGGCGGTTCGGCGTCGAGGGCAGCGGCCCGGCCGCGCTCAAGGCGGTCATGCCCGACGTGGAGTTCGTCGACGTCTGGCCGCGGCTGATTCGGATGCGTGAGGACAAGTACCCCGAAGAGCTGGACATCATGCGGAAGTGCGCCGAGCTGACCGACTGGGCGCAGGACCGCTACATGGAACTGGTCAAGCCGGGCGAACTGGTCGCCGCATTCGACCTCCGCATCGCCGCGCTGATGGCAGAGGAAGCGGCTCGCCGCTACCCGGACGCCCGCTTCGAGGCGAAGGTCTTCTCCCTGAGCGGGCCGGCCTCCGCCGCGCCGCACGGGACCGGCGCCGACTGCGGCGCGCGCTTCGAGAAGGGGCACGGCGTCGTCAACATCATCGTCGGCCGGCTGGCCGGGCTGGTGGTCGAGAACGAGCGGACCCTGTTCCTTGGGGAGCCGACCGACCTGCAGCGCCGGGCCTTCGAGGCCGCGCGGGAGGCCTGCGAGGCGGCTGCGGCGCAGATGGTGGCCGGCAACACCGTCGCCAACGCCGACGCCGCAGCGCAGCGAGTCTACGAGGAGGCTGGCTTCGGCGAGTACATCAACCACCGGACCGGGCACGGCATGGGGATTAAGGGCCACGGCTACCCGGAGGACATGGCGTTCAACTACCGGGCCTTCCGGGAGAACGAGGTCTACTCCTGTGAGCCGGGCATCTACATCTACGGCGTCGGCGGCTTCCGCCACGACGACACCGTGATCGTCGGCAAGGAGAAGCCGGAGGTCATCACCAAGCGCTCCAAGCGCCTGGAAGACCAGATCGTCCCGGTCTAGGCAGCACGTCTCTGCCAACCCGCAGGCCCTGGGGCATAACCCCCGGGGCCTGTTGTTTTTGCCGCGGTGGGTGGCGTGAGGACCCGAGCGCCGTGGCGCGTGCCCGGGGCTAAAACGCTTGGTGTGAGTTAGCCGGGGCATGCTGTGCCCTCTTGACACAGGAAGGTGCCCACTTCCATACGGGAGATAGCTCGTATCCGTCTCCCACGAAAGGAGCACCCGATGGATGTGGACACCTTCCTGATTACAGTCTATGTCCTGGTCGACACCTTCTGCCAGACCCACCTGCCCCCGGAGCCCCACCGCCCCGGCCCCGCGCCGGCCCTGAGCCGCAGCGAGGTCTTGACCCTGGCCATCTTCGGGCAGTGGATGAGGTTCTCCAGTGAGCAGGACTTCTACCGCTACGCCGAGCGCCACCTGCGCCCCTACTTCCCGACCCTGCCCCACCGCAGCCAATACAACCGGCTGCTGCGGCGGCATCAGGTCGCCCTGGCCCAGTTCGCCCTCTACCTGGCAGACCAACTTGGCCGGGGGCCAGTGGCGGTGGATGTGCTCGATGTGGCGCCGGCTCCGGTGCGCAACGCCAAGCGCCGCGGGCGGGGCTGGCTGGCCGGCGAGGCCAACATCGGCTTCAGCTTGCGCCTGGGCTGGTTTGCCGGCTTCCGCGTGCTGACCGCCGTCAGCCTGGAGGGGGCGATCACCGGCTGGGGCGTGGCCCCGGCCAGCACCAATGAGCGGTCCCTCGCCGAGACCCTGATTGCCTGTCGGGCCCACCCCGATCCCCGCCTGCCCAGTGTCGGCACGCCGGTGGCGACCTATCTGGCCGACAGTGGCTTTGCCGGCGAGGACTACAAGGCGCACCTGGCGGCCACCTATGGCGTGACGCTGGTGGCCACCCCGCAGCGGGGCAGTCGGCGGCGCTGGCCCAAGGCGGTCCGCCGCTGGGTGGCCCGCCATCGCCAGATCGTGGAGACGGTCGTTGGACGACTGCTGCACACCTTCGGCCTCGAGCGGGAGCGCCCGCACACCCTGGCGGGCTTCCAGGCGCGACTGGCGGCCAAGGTGGCGCTGCACAACCTCTGTTGCTGGCTGAATCGGCAGCAGGGGCGGCCGCTGCTGGCCGTGGCGAACCTGATCACCTGGTAGCCACGGCGCCCTAACTCACACCAAGCGTTAAAGCCGCCGGGCTGAAGAGGGGAAGCCCACTGAAGGGGCTGCGATGGCCACGTGCAGGCGTATCCGGTTCGGCAGTCCGCCGGGCACCGTGTCCCCAGCCCCTTTCGTGGGCTTCGCCGTGTCAGCCCGGGGGTAAACCCCCCGGGCACGTACCGGGCGGCGAGACCTCACGCCGGGGAGTGAGCTATGCTCCGCCTCAGCCGGCTGCAGCCGGCTTCCGCTGTGAGTCCAGCAGCTTGAGCCCGGGTCCCCACCAGGTGGCAGACACCGTATCACCTGGGGGCGGGCGCCCGCCCGGCGACCACGCAGGACGGCCTGGGCTGGGGACGCTAGACGAGCTGGTCCGGCGTCTCGACGTGCTCGCTGGGGAGCCATTGATCCTCGTACCGCTGTCCGGCGGGGTCTGGCCGCGGACCGGTACCCTGCACCGCCGCCGTCTCCCAGAGGCCGCGGAGGGGCTGCGGGAGGGCACCGGCGGTATCCTGCCGATCTTTCTCCGGGAGCGCTTCCTGCAGGGTGGCGAAGACCGCGCGGGTGGCGTGGACCGCGTCGTCGCGCGTCGGGAGCCCGGCCCGCTGGCGGACCCGCTCCAGGAACTCGTCCCGGTCAAACGACGCACCGGTGCCGCTGATCTGGCGCCGGAGCGTCGCGCCCCTGCCCAGTTCCCACTCGGTCTTTAACTCCTTGGGCAGGTGCGAGGCAATATGCCCTGCCTGTCCCTCGGGGAGGCGCTCGTGGAGCGTCTGGAAGACGGCACGGATGCTCTCCTCGGGCGTCGACGCGAAGCGGTCGCCCAGCCGCTCGCGCACCTTATTCACGAACGTCCGCTTATCCATGGACCGCCCCTCCCGAATGTCGTTCGTGGCTATGTGGTCGTGGTGCGACATCGGGGTCATTCGGCTCGGACGCTTCCCCGGCACTGGCGGGAGGCGGGCGCTGCCCGCCGCGACCATACCGGACCGCCGTCCCGGCCCAGTGGCACCGAGCGCGCCCCCGCCCTGGTCGTGCGTCCGATTCCGGACACTAGGACGGGAAATCGTCCGCTCCACCGGCCCCCGCGGAGATCGGCCAGTGCATCTCGCGCGGCCAGCGCTCCAGCTCGATGTCGGTGACGCCGCGGCTGAGCACGACGCGGTCGCTCTCGACCCGCGCAACTGCGTCCTTCGGGATGTAGATGCCGCACGCCTCCAGCCGGTGCACCAGGAAGTCGTCCTCACGTACCCCGGCGACGATGCCCACACCGCGCCCGTCGGAGTCGACGACCGGCACGCCCCGGTGGATGTCTGCCCTGTGCTCGCTCATCGGCGATCCCTCTCCTGCTCGCTCGTTCCGAGCTGTTTCCGGCATCCCCTCTGCCGTGCAAGGATCATGCCGATGCCGGCTGGTATGCCCCGTGCAACCGATCGGTAGGAACCACAGGCCCGTGAGGCGCGGGAGAAGGAGACCGCGATGACCACCGATCCGAACCTGCTCCTGCTGGAGCGCATCCGCTGGGGCATGAACGTCTGCGACAGCGAGCACCAGCCGATCGGCCGCGTGGTCAAGGTGTATCGCGCCGCCACCTACGGGACGCCTCCACCCGCCGCCTACCCCACCGAGGTTGAGCCGTACCTTGAGGTGGAACGAGCAGGCAGCGGAACGCGCCTCTTCGTGCCGATCGGATCACTCAGCGACGTCACCAACGACTGCGTCGTGCTGAACGTCACCTGGGATCGAGTGGACCGCATGGGCTGGGAGCAGCGCCCCGCCTACCTCCAGGACCCGTAGGGGGAAGGGTAGGTGAGCGGGCAAACCTAGTCAGAAGACAGCAGGGGCCGCACCGCTGCCACAAACGTCGGAGCGTGTTTGATGAGCTTCTGCTCGGCCAGCTCAACAGCACTCATCGGGGGATTCCGGAGACAAGCTGCTTGCTCCTGGATAAGTCGCGCTAGCCGAATCGAATCAAGGTCGAAGAGATCGCAGAGAAATTCATCTGGTGTCTTGACTTGTATCTGGAGTGGGTCTAGCACGGCAGCTGGGAAGTGACGAGTGTTCGCCGTCACGATGAGATCGGCACCGCTGCGCAGAGCCGCAGCGACCACGTGTCGATCGTCAGGTGCGGCGTCCATTCCGGAAACCTCGATGCCCTCGACTTGGACCGTCGCGTCTTCAAACACGTCCCGCAGTTCAATGCAGACCTGCTGCGCGTAGGCCCTCGTCCTGCCGCGCCTGACCAGGGTGTTGTGCAACTCACCCAGGGTCTTAACGCTCCAACGCGGCGTGTAGAGTTCTTCCACGGCGGCACCGATCAAGAGATGCCGCAGCGAGTCGGGCACAAGGACGCACGTGTCGAGTACAGCAACGAACGCTGCCAAGCCAAGATCGGGCAAACCTCACCGCCTAGGTATAGTCGCCCGACTCCTCGCTCGCCTCGATCATGCGCCGGATAGCTTCCTTACGACGTTCGTAGCGCTTCTGGCGGTATGCGAGGACGTCCCCGAAACGAATACGCCGGTGCCGGCCGACCGTATGGTACGGGATCTCACCACGCTCAAGGAGCCGGATTAAATAAGGCCGTGACACGTTTAGGATATTCGCCGCTTGCTGGGTCGTCAATTCTTTGTCAATGGGGACAATCGTGACCGCAGCGCCTTCGGCTAAGGCGTGCACTGCCTCGCGAAGCACCCGAAACAGCGACGGAGGCAACGCGATGCGCGTGCCATCGTCGCCGATGAGGGCGGGGCGGTCCGTCCAACGGCTCTCCAGCAAGCGGTCGATATCTTCAAGCGACGCGCGCTCGTCGTCAGCCGCCATTACCGGCTTGCTCGGCTTCAATGTAGCTGACTGCATGGGGTACCTCCTCCCGCCTGCGTGGACGCATCATAGCGCATATTCGAAACAAACGCAACTACCGTGCTCACCCAAAGGTGCCAAGAGGCCCATTCGCCCCTGGCACGCGCGAACGCGACGGGGGGCGGCAGGATGCCGGCGCTCCTGACGAAGGGGTTGGGCGAGGCTCCGTGCGACGCCCGCGCTCCTGGGTTACCGCCGCGTCGTCAGGCGGCGTGGCGCGCCCGGATCAATCGAGGTCGGCTACGGCGGGGTGAGGCGCCGGGTCGGTGAGCACTCGGCGGGCAGGAGCCGAGACACGGAGGTGCTGCCGCAGGGCCACGCAGAGGCTGTGGGCCACGATCATGTGGGCGTCCTCGACCTGCTCGATCGTCTCCGACGGCACGCAGACGGCCAGGTCCGCCAGGCGACGCAGCTTGCCGCCGGTCCGCCCGGTCAGGGCGACGGTCACCGCCCCGGCACGGCGCGCCACGCGCGCGGCGGCGAGGACGTTGGGCGAGTTGCCGCTGGCACTGATCGCAATCAACACGTCGCCCGGCCGCACCAGCGGCTCCAACTGCTCGGCGAAGACGCGCTCGTAGCTGGTGTCGTTGGCCCAGGCGGTTACGAGCGGCATGTTGTCGGTCAGCGGCACGACCCGGAAGGGTCGCCGCCCGGATAGGTGCGTTCCCTTGACGAGGTCGCAGGCGAAGTGCGACGCAGTCGCGGCGCTCCCGCCGTTGCCGGCGATGAACACGGTGCCACCGCGGGCACGGCAGTCGTCCAGCATCTCGGCGACTCGCGCCACCACAGCACCCGGCATCGCATGGACCAGGAGCGCGATCTCGCGCCAGTACCGTTCGATCTCGTCTCGCATCATCACGCTCCTTGTCTATGCCGCCCTATACCGCCTTCGGACAGACGCGTTCGCAGATTTGATCCTGAGCAGAGCCGTCCGCCGCGAGGCGGTGGGCGGCGGAGTCGAAAGATTTCCCTGCTGCGTGGCGAGTCTGACGCGAGGTTCTTCGATTCGAACCGAGCCCACGACGGGAGAGGGTAGATTTACGCAATACGCAGTACGCACTACGGTTGACCCATGACGCATCACGCACCGCCTCACGGCCAGCTCGTCTCCGTCAGCGGGGTCACAATGACCTCCTGGAGGGCGGACTCGGGCGGGATCTTGACGGCGAAGACGATAGTCGCCGCGACGACCGCCGGGTCCTGCAGGTTTGCCTCGTCCGGCATTGGGATGCCCTGCTCGATGAAGCGGTCGAAGAAGTGGGTGCGCATCCCGCCCGGGATCACCGCGGTGACGCGGATGCCGTGCGGCCGTCCTTCGACCCCCAGCCCGCGGCTGAAGCCGATCAGCCCCCACTTGGAGGCGTGGTAAGCCGCGGCGTTGGCCCAGGCACGTGTGGCTGCGGTCGACGCGACGTTGACGATGTGCCCGCCGCCCTGCCGCTTCATGACCGGGAAGGCGAGCCGGGAGAAAAGGAACGGCCCACGCAGGTTCACACCGATGACCTGATCCCACTGGGCAACCGACATCTCCTCGGCCGCCAGGGTGTGGTCGACGGCGGCGCAGTTGACCAGCACGTCGAGGCGACCGAAACGGGCGACCACCTGACCGACGGCGTGGGCGGCCGCGTCGGCGTCGCTGACGTCACAGCCGAGCGGCAGCGACTCGATGTCGGCCGCGGCGATCTCGCGCGCGACATTGGCTGCGGCCTCGACGTTGATGTCGAGACATGCGACCGCGCAGCCCTCGCGGGCGAAGGCTCGCGCGGTGGCGGCGCCGAGGCCGCTGCCGGCACCGGTCACGAGCGCCACTTTCCCGCGCAGGTCGATCCCCGTTGGTCCATCCAGGCTCATGAGTGCTCCTCTTCCAGCCCACCCCGGCCGGGGTGGTGAAGGTCACCGCTCGGCGAGATGCAGCAGCCGCTGTGGTAGCGGATCAGCGGGAACTCGGTGACGACCTCCTCTCCCACCATCGTCGCTCTGGCGGTGAGGTCGGGCGCCGCGGGCGACGGTGCAACAGCCGGGCGCGCCCGCTCGGCCAGCACGGCGCCGTAGAGTGCCTGGGTCCGCTCGGCGACCGTCTGCCAGGTGAAGGCGCGCTCGACGCGCGCCCGGGCCGCCCGGCCCATTCGGTCCCGGAGCGCCGGGTCGGCCAGCACCTCAGCCAGGCGCCGGGCCAGCGCCTCGGGATCGCGCGGCGGGACGAGGAAGCCGGTCTCACCGTGGCGCACGGTGAAGGCGATGCCGCCGACGGCCGAGCCGATCACCGGCCGGCCGCAGGCCATCGCCTCCAGCGGCGTGAGGCCGAACGGCTCGTACCAGGGCGTGGTGACGGCCACATCGCCCGCGCCGTAGTAGGCGGTCAGCTCGCCGGGCTGTCGCTTGCCGGTGAAGATCACCCGGTCGGCAATCCCCAAATCGGCGGCGAGACGCTGCAGCACGCCGATTTCGGGCGTCGCCTCCGGGTCCGGCTCCTCCTTCTCCCCGCCGACGGCGAGGAGGCGGACCGGCAGACCGGTCCACCGGGCGAGCAGGGCGACGGCGCGCACGACGTTGCGCACGTCCTTGCGGGGCAACATCCGCCCAACGTAGACGACGACCGGGCCGTCGGTGTCCAGCCCGATCCGGCGACGCGCCTCGGCGCGGTCCATCGGGAAGAACTGCGCGGTGTCCACCGCCGAGGGGATGACGACCACGCGCGCCGGGTCAGCACCGTAGTCGTCCACCAGCTCCGCCTGCTCGGCGGGACACTGCGCGATGAGGCGATCGACCTGCCGGACGATGTCGGTCTCGACCCAGATGCGCTCCGGCGGGCTGGTGTCAGCCGCACCCTGGTGCCGCCGCTTGGTGATACCCGTCGCGTGGAAGATCTGGACGACGGGCACGCCGAGCGCCCGGCGCAGCTCGCCTGCCACCCAGCCGGACATCCAGAAGTTGCCGTGGATCAGGTCGTAGCGCGCCCCCTCGCGGACTGCGAAGCGGAGGATCTCGTCGCGGAACGCGGGCATCAACGGCCACAGGTCGTCCTTCGGCAGGAAGCGCGGCGGGCCGGCCGAGACGTGGACGATGCGGACGCCGGGCGCCCAGTCGAGCGTCTCGGGCAGGTCCGGCGCGTCACGCCGGGTGAAGATGTCGACCGCGTGGCCCATCCGGCCGAGCGCGCGGCTCACCTCGTCCACGTAGACGTTCTGCCCGCCCGCATCCTGCCCACCGAGGAGCGCAGCCGGGCTGGCGTGCTCACTCAGGAACGCGATGCGGAGCGGTGGCAGATGACCGGCAGCCATCAGGGCACCGTCCTTCCCTGGTCCTCAGCCGGGCGTGGTGCGTACTGCGTATTGCGCGTTCCGTTGTCTTCCCCCTCTCCCACAAGGGGAGAGGGGGGTAGGGAAGTGAGGGGTGTCTCTCCCAACACCCGCGCAAACGCGGCGTTCCAGTCGCGCCGGAAGCGATCGAGCCCGAAGCGCTCCTCGGCGGTGCGGCGGGCGGCTGCGCCGATGCGGGCAGCCTCCGCCGGGTGGTCGAGGAGGAAGAGCATGCGGTCGATCAGATAGTCCAGGTCGCAAGACACGAAGCCGTTGACGCCGTCCTGGATCACGTTCGGCAACTCGGTCGTGGCCAGCGCCACCACCGGCGCGCCGAGGGTCATCGCCTCGATGACGGATAGCGGCAGGCTGGTGTAGCGCATCGGGCTGAAGACGAAGCGGTACGCGGCCACGCGGCGGTGCAACTCACGGTAGGGCACGTCGCCCAGGCCGCCGAACGCCTCGGTCTCCATGCCGATCGCATCGATCGGAACCTGCTCCCGCGCCTGGAGGAAGAGGTCGAACCCGGCGATGCGCGGGCGACGCTGGACGCCGTTGGCGACGAAGACGCCGCGCGGCAACCGGCCGGTGTAGCGCGCCGCCGGGTCGATGGCCACGCTGTGCTCGATGACGGCCGTGGGTGTGCGGCCGTTGTCCCACATCACGCGGTTGTAGTGCGTGACGTGGACCAGAAGCACGCGCGGATCGTCGACCGGGTGACGGGAATGGACCGCGTCCGGCCTGGGCGTGTTGTGCTCCAGGTAGATGCCGGGGAGGTCGCGCTGCTCGGCGGAGAGGATCTCGAAGCGGTCCTCGAACCAGTTTTTCGGCGTCTGGTAGATGACCAAGTCAAAGTCGAGGTGGCGCACCCGCCCAGCCGGAACCTCGCGTACGGAGCCGGGCAGATCGAAGGTCGGGCCACGCCCGCTGTAGCCTTCGGGGCGCCCCGGCTTGACCGGCAGGTACCAATCGTGCTCGATGCGCGCGAGCGCGTTGAGGTAGCTGCCGTGGATGTGCCAGATCAGGATCCTCAGTCGTCGCATGCGATCGCTCCCGCCCCCAGCAGCCGCATCGCGGCCGCGGCGACCATCTCCGGCGTGATTCGGTGCAGGCACCGGTGATCGATCGGGCACTCCCGGTGGGCGCAGGGGCTGCACGCGACCGGGACGCGCACGACGGGGTGCCGCTCCCGGTCGAGCGGTGCCCAGCGGATCGGATCGGCCGGGCCGAAGAGGGTGACGCTGGGCGTGCCCAGCGCGTCGGCGATGTGGGCCGGGCCGGTGTCGTTGCTGATGAAGAAGTCGAGCCGGGCGATCAGTGCCGCCAGCCCGCCGAGCGAGGTCCGCCCGGCCAGCACCAGCGGCGCGGCGCGCATGGCCCTCGCGACCTGCTGAACCGTCGCGACCTCCTCCGTGCTGCCAGTCAGGACCACCCGCGCGCCGAAGCGCTCGGCCAGCAGGTCGCCCGCCGCGGCGAAGCGCTCGGGCGGCCAGCGCCGCGCGGGGTAGCGTGCGCCGGGGTGGATGCCGACCAGCGGCCCGCCGGGCGGTAGCCGGTCAAGCAGCGCGGCTGCCTCGGCCCGGTCGGCGGCACTCAGCGGGAACTCCAGCGCCGGCCCCAGGTCGGGGCAGCCGAGCAGCCGGGCCAGCCGCAGGTTACGCTCGATCTCAGAGCAGTCGTCCGGGTAGGGGGCGCCGATGTCCAGCCCGGCTGGACGTGCGCCGTCGTAGTACCCGGCCGTCACCCGCCCGCCGAGCGCCAGCGCGCAGGCGTTGCTCGTCCGGCCGCTGCCGTGCAACTGGATCACCAGGTCGTAGCCCGCGGCACGCTGGGCGGCGACGAAGCGGGCGGTGCGCGCCGGATCGATCTGTACCTCCGCGATGCCGGGGTAGCCCTCGAAGGGGACGAAGCGGTCAAGGTAGCGGTCGAATCGCCGGGCGAACGCCTCGGCCCAGGGCAGGCCAATCAGAGTGATCTCGGCCCCGGGGAACCCGGCCCGGAGCGCGCGGAGGGCGGGCACCGCGAGCAGCAGGTCGCCGAGGTGCAGTGCGCGCAGCACGGCGATGCGGCGCGGCGGGGTGACGAGCGGCGCGCTCATCGCCCACCTCCCGGTACACCCACGCCGGCGCCGACCAGTAGCTCCAGCGCCGCCGCGGTTGCCTCCTCGGGCGGGATGTCGAGGCACGGCTGGCCGATCGGGCAATCGAAGCGGTAGCAGGGGTGGCAGGCGGTCGGCCGCCGCAGCAGGCGGGAGCGGGTGTGCCGCGGGCGCCACTGCGCGTCGAGGTCGGTGCCGGAGTAGAGCGCCAGCACGGGCGTGTCGAGCGCGTCAGCCAGGTGGAGCGGCAGCGTGTTGCCGCAGACGACGAGCGCGGCCCGGTCCACCAGCGCGGCGAACTCCCCCAGCGTCGTCCGCCCGACCAGCGGCCGCACCCGCGGCCCGGCCCCATCGACGACCGCGGCGACAAGACCCGCCTCGCGCGCCTGACCCGTGACCAACACCGGCCAGCCGGCCGCGGTCAGCAGCCGGGCGAGGCCCGCCGCCAGCGCGACCGGCACCCGCCGCGCCGCGGCGCTCGCGCCGGGGTGGAGCAGGACGAAGGGCGCGCCGGGGTCCAGGCCCGCTGCAGCCGCCAGCCGGGGCACGGCCGCGTGCGCCTCCGGAGGCAGGGCCACCGCCAGGCGGCGGTCGCGCACCGGGAAGCCGAGGTGTTCGACGAGGCGCACGTTGCGCTCGGCTTGGTGCAGGTCGTCCGGCGCGCCGCGCTGCTCGTCGGTCAAGGTGCTGCCGCCGAACTCCTTCGACTCCCCCGCCCGCAGCGGAATTCCCGCCAGGTAGCAAACATAGCCGGGCACGTGCGGTGTCTGGCTGAAGGAAGTGAAGATGAGCGCGGCGTCGAAGCGACGAGCTGCCAGGTCGGCGATCATCGCCCGCTCGCGCGCCGGGTCGAACGGGATTCGCCCGCCGACGTCCTGCCAGACCGGCCGCCAGACCATGACGTCGTCGACCCAGGGGAGGAGCGAGGCGGCCGCAGCACCCGCGCGGCTGGCGATCAGGGTGATGCGCCCCGCGGGCGACGCTTCCTTGATGGCCCGCAGCGCGGGACCCAGCATGATGACGTCGCCGATGTTGTCGAGCCGCAGCGCGGCGATGGTGCGTGCCTCTCGCCAGCCGCTCATGGCCGCTTCCCACCCTGTGCGACCGAGGCGGTCGCCCCATTGGTCGCCGCGGGCTCCGCCCCGGACAGGAGGTCGCGCGCGGCATCGAGCACCATGGCCGGTGGGACCAGGCGCAGGCACTCGTGCCCATACGGGCAGACTCGGCTGTAGCAGATGCGGCAGGGAACGTCGTAGAAGAGCAGCCGGTGCGGCACGCGCCACGGCCCCCACTGCTCCGGCGGGTTGGTCAGTGCGAAGAGGGCGACCACCGGCGTCTTGACCGCGGCCGAGACGTGCATCGGCCCGGTGTTGTTGGTGATCGTCAGGTCCGCCGCGGCGATCAGGGCGCAGAGGCCGGGGAAGTCGAGATCCCCCGCCAGCGGCAGCGCCCGCTCGCGCAGCGCGGGGCGCAGGCGGGCCCGGATACGCTCGACCAGCGGCCGCTCCTCGGCAACGCCGGTCAGCGCCACGGTGGCGCCTAGGCGCCCGATCAGCAATGCGGTCACCTCGGCGTACTGCTCCCAGGAGTAGGTCCGGGCCGGCATCGAGCAGCCGGGGTGGAGCACGACGAGCGGGCGGTCGCCCAGCGCGCCAATGTCCGCCAGCCGGTCGGCGACGGCCGCGCGGGCGCTGTCGGGGACCGAGAGCACGAGGTCGCGCTCGGCGGTGTACATGCCGATGGCGCCGACGAGGTCCAGACCACGCTCCACCTCGTGCATCATCCGCTCCGGGTGCTTGTGGCGCGTGGTGAGGAGCGAGCCGGGGCCGTCGATCGAGACGGCGACGCGCAGCGGGATGTCGGCCAGGTAGCAGAGGTACGCCGCGGGCAGGGGGCTTTGGCGGAACGAGGTGAAGATGATCGCGCCATCGAACCGGCGGGCCTTGAGCCGCGCGATCATGTGCTGCTCGCGCCGGCTGTCGTGCGGCAGGCGGGACCAGGGGTCCATCCAGGGCGCCTGGTAGACGACGACGTCGTCCAGGTCGGGGTTCAGCCGCCCTGCCTGGGCCCCGACCGGTCCGGCCAGCAGCGTGATCTCCGCCTCAGGCAGCGACGCGCGGATGGCGTGGATCGCCGGGGTCGTCAGCAGGACGTCGCCCAGGTTGTCCAGCCGGATGGCCAGCACCCGGCGCGCGGCGGCCCAGCGGGCGTCCAGCGGGCTCACGGCTCCGCTCCGTTCGTGCCAATCCCGGCAGAGTCGGCGGTCCCGGCCAGCGCCACGATGCGGTCGATCACGCCACTGGTGCTCAAACGGCTGACGAGCGGCAGGATCACCACCCGTCCGCCGACGGCACGGACCGCCTCGGCCTCGGGCAGCCGAACGTCGGAGTAGTCGCCTCCCTTGGCGTGGATGTGCGGGCGCAGCGCGCGGATCAGCTCGGCCGGGGTCGCCTCGTCGAACAGCAGCGCCTCGTCCACCGCGTCGAGCGCGGCCACCAGCGCCAGCCGGTCGCGCTCGCTGTTGATCGGCCGGCCCGCCCCCTTGAGCCGCCGGGCAGAGCGGTCGCTGTTCACCCCGACGATGAGGAGGTCGCCGAGTGCCCTGGCACGGCGCAGGAACTCGACGTGCCCGGCGTGGAGGATGTCGAAGACGCCGTTGGTGAAGACGATGGTCCTGCCCGCGAGTCGGGCAACGTCGAGCCGGGCGACGACGTCACGGCGAGCCGCGGCCATACTGGCGGGCCGCCCGTCCAGGTCGCACAGGCTGACGCGGCGCAGGAGATCCTGGTAGGGCACGGCGGCGGTCCGCTGGCAGGCAACGGCGATCCCGGCGGCGTCGATGCCGATCCGGCTGGCCTCCACTACATCAGCCCCGGCCGCGAGCGCGAGCCCGAGCGCGGCGGCGAACGTGTCGCCGGCGCCGATGTCGCTGGCCTGCGCGGGCGGGTGAACCGGAAGGTGCCGGCCGGCCCCGTCGCGCCCGAGCAGGAACACACCGTCGGCGCCCAGGGTGATCGCCGCATAGGCCGCGTCGACCTGCTCCAGCAGGCCGCGGCCGATCCGCTTGACCTCCGCCAGGTCGAGCGGGCCCGGCTCCTCCGCCCCCGGCGCAACGGCCAGACGTGCCTCCAGGTAGTTGGGCGTGACAACCGTCGCCCCGGCAGCATGGAAGCGGTGCAGCGCCTTGGAGTCGACCACCAGCGGGCAGTGCCGCGCGGCACGCAGCGTCCGCAACTGGGCGATGAGGTCGTCGGCGACGGCTCCGTAGGCGTAGTCGGAGACGACCACCACGTCGCAGGTGGGGACGGCGTGTTCCAGATGCTCCAGCAGCCGGGCGTGGGCCGCGGGCGAGGCGGCGCGGGAGTCTCCCTCGTCGAAGCGGACCACGTACTGCCCGTCAGCCAGGATGCGCAGCTTGTGGAGCGTGCTGACCGCCGGGTCGGCCACCAGCCAACGGTCGTCGACGCCGCGCGCGGCCAGCGCCGCCCGCAGTAGATCGCCCGGCACATCCTCGCCCACCAGCCCCAGGAAGACGACCTCGGCCCCTAGGGCGCGCAGGTTGGCGGCCGTGTTGGCGGCGCCCCCGGGCACGCGCTCCTCGGCCGTCTTGCGCACCACCGGCACCGGCCCCTCGGTGCAGAGCCGCGCGGCGGTCCCCTCCAGGTAGCTATCGAGCATGGCGTCGCCGATGACCAATGCCCGCAGGCGCCGGAAGCGCCGCACCACCTCGACTGCGCGCACCATCACCGGTCTCCTCCCGCGCCGCTCAGGCTGGCCGCCGGCCAGCCCGGCGGCCGGTAGTCCAGCTCCGGTGCCGCCGCCAGGCCCTCGACCGCACTGATGATCCGCAGCGCGTGCGGCGTGTCGCGGGCGACGAAGTCCGGCCGGCGCCGCGCCGTGACCGGCGGCGACTCGGTGGCGAGATCGACGAGGACGGTGCGGCACCCGGCGCGGCGGCCCGCCTCCACGTCGTCCAGGACGTCGCCAACGAGCCAGGAGCGCGCCGGGTCGACGCCCAGATCGTGCACCGCGCGCCACAGCATCCCGGGGGCGGGCTTGCGGCAGTCGCAGCGCCGGGCAAGCTCGGGAATCGCCCCGTCCGGGTGGTGCGGGCAGTAGTAGATCGCGTCGAGCCGCACCCCGGAGCGGTCCAGGCTGGCCGCCAGGTGCTCGTGCATCCGGTGCAGGTCCTCCTCGGTAAAGTAGCCGCGGGCGATCCCGGACTGGTTCGTCACCACCACCAGCCGGAAGCCGGCCGCCTGCAACCGGCGCAACTCCGGGCCGATCCCCTCGTAGAGGCGCAGGTGCTCGGGCCGGGAGGGGTAGTGGCGCCGGTGGACCAGGGTGCCGTCCCGGTCGAGGAAGATCGCGCGACGCGGGCCGGTCATGGGCCACCGGCTCCTTCCCGGATCGCCAGTTCAGCCTCGACCAGATCACAGAGGACGTGGGTGACGATCAGGTGCAGTTCCTGCACGAGAGCGGTGTCGTCGGTGGGGACCCGCACCGCGAGGTCAGCCAGCGCGGCCAGCCGGCTGTCGCGCTCGCCGGTGACGGCGAGCACGGTGAGACCGCGCCGGCGCGCGGTCACGGCCGCCCGCACCAGGTTCTCCGACTCCCCGCTCGTGCTGATCACGACCAGGAGATCGCCCGCCCGGCCGAAGGCCGCCACCTGCCGGGCAAAGACCTGCTCGTAGCCGTAGTCGTTGGCGACCGCCGTCACGACGGCGCTGTCGGTACACAGCGCCACGACGGGATACGGCTCCCGCTCGCGCCGGAAGCGCCCGACCAGTTCGGCCGCGAAGTGCTGGGCCCCGGCCGCGCTGCCGCCGTTCCCGGCGACCAGCACCGTGCGCCCGGCTCGCAGCGTCGCGATGAGCATGTCCGCCACGGCGGCGAGGCGGGCGCTCTGTGACTCCAACCGGGTCAGTGCCGCCGCCAGGTCGCGTCTGCGCCCGGCCAGCGCGTGGGCGAGCACCGCCCCGTACGGCCCGCCGTTGGTCGACGGAGCCCACGCTGCGACCTGCACGTCATCATCGATCATGCGTTTGCTCCCGATCGCTCGCACACGCCGAGCCCATAGGCGCGCCGGCGCACTTGAATGCGCGGGGGCTATTTCCTTTTCCCAGGCTAACGAGTTTGCCAGTCAGGCTTCATCGGGCATCTGCCCAAGCCGCTTTGGGTTCTGGAGAAGCGGGTTTGTGCAGGTGCACAACGGCGGGGTGGGGAAGAGATCTGGCTGGGGACCCCTCACCCCCGACCCCTCTCGGACGGAGCCCACAAGGGGAGAGGGGAGAGATACGCACTACGCAGTACGCATGACGTGTGACGCACGACGCATGAGGCGGGACGTTCCCCGCTCCCAAGGTTGGGAGAGGGGGTCAGGGGGTGAGGGCCGGGAGACGGCCCTCACCCCCACCGGACACGACAGCGCCCCCGGTTGCCCGGGGGACGCTGCCTTGGCGCGTCAGGCAGATGTGACGGCGCTACGACGCAACCACCTCGAAATACACAGGAGGGATGAGCTGGCGATCACGGACGGCAGGCACTTCAGTCAACCGGGGATACCGCGAGAAACGCAAGAGGTGAGCAAACAGTATTTCGAACTTCTCGTCCCTGTCGCCCAATGTTGGGAAAGGGGAACGAAGGACGTTGCGCGCCATTTGCTTTGCGTGAGACGAACGCTATGCCCCGCCGTCCATGCGCCCCGCTCCCGAGCGCCTGACCGAGGGGTGGGAGCGGGGCCGGGGGTGAGGGCCAGGTCCCCCTCACTCCGTGGCGGAACGGAGGGAGCGGACGAGGAGGGCGAGGCGGACCTGGACGGCGTCGTCGAAGCGGCGGGGGTCGAGGCCGGTCAGCAACGCGACCTTGTCGAGCCGGTAGCTGAGGGTGTTGCGGTGGATCGCGAGGCGCGCGGCGGCGTCGGAGAGGCAGCAGTCCGCAGCGAAGAAGGCATCCAGCGTTTCCAGCAGCTCCGGAGCGTGGTCGAGCGGGCTGAGGAGGTGTCGCGCCAGGTCGATCTTCGTCCGCTCGTCGGCCACGCCGACGAAGGCCGCCATACCCAGCCCGTCCAGGCAGTGGACCCGGTTCTGGCCGTGGAAGCGGCGGCCGAGGAAGAGCGCCGCCCGCGCGTCCTGGTACGAGCGGGCCAGCCCGCGGATGCCGGGATGGTAGCGGCCGATCCCGACGTTGACATGGGCGCCGGTGTCCCGCCGCAGCCGGGCGAGCAAGGCGTCCGCGGCGCGCTTGAGCGCGCTGAGGTTGGCCCACGAGGCGGCGGGCTGGTCAGGGCTGTCCTCATCGGTCCAGGCCACCAGATCCTGCGTGCTGCTGGCCTTGAGCACCGCGATGTCGCCGTCGCCGATGTAGGCGCAGATGCTGTCGTTCGGCAGGTCGAAGAAGCCGACGACGCTGGCGATCACGAGCTGGGCGCGCCGCCGCCGCTGCACCTCGGCCGCCTCGGGCCGGTCGGGACCACTCGCGCTGAGGATAAACTCCGCGGCGTCGATCAGGATCACCGCGCGCGGTCGGGTGAAGTCCATCCCCAGGATCTGGGCCACGCGCAGCACGTCGGCCTCGTCGCCGAACTGCCCGCGGAGCAGATCGTGGATGAACTTGTCCTTCAGTTCGTGGCGCTTGGGAATCTGCTCCAGCACCGCCGCCTGGTTGATCACCAGCTCCACCAGAGCCTGCACCAGCCGCGGCGACGTCGCTTCGCCGGTGACCGGCGGGCCGACGATTACCTGTCCCTCATGGGAGTCGACCCGCAGGGGAACACGCAGGAAGTGCCCGGTGGGGTCCGGCTGAACCGCATCGAATGGGAGGCCGACGAGGTCGGGGTCGGTACTGGCACGCGTCACCCCGCGATCATCGACCACAGCGACATCGGCTGCGAGCAACTCGGCAGTCCGCTCCAGGACCACCTCCGCCACGCGATCGAACTGTACCTTGACCATCGCCACCGTGCGGGCCTCCATCCGCCGAGCGGATGTGTTCCAGCACTGATCGAGATGCCGGTGTCAGGAAACGCCACCCCGCCCCAGCGGGCAGCGTGCTTGCGTGATGCAGAACACATGCCAGCCGCTGGTCGGGTGGCGCCGCGGACGCGGGTGGTAGCATTCAAGGGCCGCGCCGACCCCGGACGGACCGGTGCCCGGCACCACGACATCGACAGCGAGGAGGAGACTACCGCATGCCCACCCGTCCAGCCAGTCGCCGCCGCATCGGTCCCACGCTGACGCTCGTCCTGTTTCTGGGGCTCGTCACCCTGCTCGCGGCGTGCGGCGGGTCGCGGGAGTTGACCGGCACCGACCTAGGCCAGGAGCCGGCGCCGGACTTCACGCTCACGGATCACCGCGGGCAGACCGTCAGCCTGTCGCAGTTGCGGGGCAAGGCGGTCGCGCTCACCTTCATCTACACCCACTGCCCGGACATCTGCCCCCTGATCACCCAGCACCTGCGGCAGGCGTACGAGCAGTTGCCGGAGGACGCGCAGGAACGGGTCGCGCTGGTGGCGATCACCGTCGATCCGGCACGCGACACGCCGGAGGTGCTCCAGGAGTACTCTGAGCGGCACGGGCTGGCGGAGAACCCGGCCTGGTTCGCGCTGACCGCCGACGCCGCCACGCTTGAGCCCGTCTGGGCGAGCTATTATGTCGATTCGGGCGCGATGATGGCCGACGACCATGCCGGAGCGGACGCGCACGGCGGGCAAGGCGAGCACGGCGATCACGCCGACCACGAAGCCACGCCCGCGGCGGGCGACGGCCAGCAGTTCACCCACACCGACGCGATCTTCCTCATTGACCGCGACGGCAACTGGCGCGTCCTGCTGCGCTCGGGAACACCTCCCGAGGAGATCGCCGACAACCTTGAGATCCTGGCCGGGTAGCGGCGGCGCCTCCGTTCGGACGCGGGTTCGGCCGTGGCCCCTGGATTGCATCGTCCGGACAGTGGCAGGCACCCCGCCCGCTGCCGATACCGGGGTGCCCTCGCGGACCGCCCGGTGCGAGCCGGGAAACGGTCAGGGGACGTCCGGCGATGCTGCTCTCATTCTGGTTGCCCGCTGACTGGGGCGCGATCTTCCTGCCCTCGACGCCGATCCTGGAGATCGTCGTGCGGGGCAGCGTCATCTATTTAGTGCTCTTCTTCGGGCTCCGGTTCCTGCTGAAGCGTGAAGCCGCCGGAATCCGGCTCACCGACCTGCTGGTCGTCGTGCTGATTGCCGACGCGGTACAGAACGGTATGGCGGGTGAGTACACCGCCGTCCCGGACGCACTGGTGCTGGCCGCGACAATCGTCGGCTGGAGCATGCTACTGTCCTTCGTCTCCTACCGCTTCCCCCGTGTCCGCCGGGTGATCGAGCCGCAGCCGCTGCTGCTGATCAAGGACGGGAGATTGCTCCCAAAGAACGCCGCCAGCGAGTTGCTGACGCGCGACGAGATCATGGGACAACTGCGCGCGCAGGGGGTGGAGCGGATCGAGGACGTCAAAGAGGCTTACATGGAGAGCAACGGGATCATCACCGCGATCCCACGCGAGAAACAGGGGGAGCCGAAGCAGCAGCCCAACGACGCGGTGCGGTAGACACCGATCAGGCGCGACGGCGTGGAACCGGCTCCACGCCGGACCGGGAGGGAAGAGACGAAAGCCGGCCGGAAGGTGGCACGACGCGGGCTCTACGGCTTGCCGGAGAGCGCGTCCGGGTCGTTCACCGCCTGGCGGAACTGCTCGCGCAGTTGCCGCTCCGTCTCGGCCTCGGCCTCGGCACGCGCCTTCTTCGCCTCTTCGAGCCGCTCGCGGACGCGTTCCTGCAGCTCCGGTCCGCTCTCCGGCGCCAGCAGCGAGGCGACTGCCGCCCCGACCGCGGCGCCGAGCAGCGCGCCGCCACCGAACTTGAGGATTCCGCGGAGTAGGCCCATCATCGCGTCCCCCTCCCGAACAGCCGCCGCAGCAGCGCGGCGGCGATCGCGAGCGCCACGCCCGCGGCCGCACCGAAAGCCGCTGCGCCGGGCAGGTCGAACGTCGGGCGGACATCACCTTCCGCCTGGCCCGCCAGCACCAGCACCCGCGAGCCGTCTTCCAGATGCGCCCGCTCGGCGCGCACCAGTCCAGCCCGGCTGCGCACCATCCGCACGTCGTCGGCCGAGACCTGCGTTACCTGGCTGCGCTGGAGCACGGCGCGCTCGCTCCGGACCGACATCGCCGCGGAGCGATCGAGCTGCGCGCTGCGCGCGTCGATCCCCCGCGCTGCCGACTGCTCCATGCTCACGCGCTCGGCGGTCACGCCATCGGCCGAGCTGCGGTTCATCAGGACCGTCTGCGCCTCGACCGACCCGACGCGCGTCCCGCTGACCTCCGTGGCTGGAGTCGGCACCTTTCCCGCCGGTTGCTTATAGACCGTCTCCCGGATCCCGCTCTCCGGCCCCTCCGCCATGACGCAGCCCCCACCAGTCTCAACCTCAGGCTCATCAGTCGCGAGCGGGGCGCACCGTCAAATCCGCGCCACCATGCCCGCAGCGTCCATGGTACGGGCCACATGCTGCCAGTGTCAAACAAACGGCCCGGTAGATCCTCGCTCGCCGTGAAGCAGGGATAGTAGGTCACACGGAGCGCGGGCGTCACCGGGAGTCGCGCCCAGCGGACGCGGCTCTCACCCCCCAACCCTTTCCCAACGTTGGGAGAGGGGAGCCACACACGAGGGGTCGGGAAGGATGCCCGCGCTCCGGGACAGCCGGGTGGCGCAGAGGGTCCGGCGGCGGTAGGATGCGGCTGGAGAGGTTGGCCCGGCATTGTTGCGTCAGCCGTGGGACGGGAGGGAACCAGCATGCAGTCGCCATCCCCGAGCCGGGGTCCGCGCAAGCTCGATATCGCAACCCGCGTGGTCCACACCGGCGAGCGTCCGGCACGCCCGGACTTCGTTCCGGTCACCACGCCGATCTACCCGAGCGCCTCGTTCGTGTACGAGGATCTGGATGTGATGGACCAGGCCCTCGGCGGTGCCGAGGACGCCTTTGTCTACACCCGCTATGGGAACCCGACGACCCGTGCCCTGGAGGTCGCCGTTGCCGACCTGGAGGGAACGGAGACGGCCTTCGCCTTTGCTTCCGGCATGGGGGCGCTGCATGCGGCGATCATGACCAGCATCGCGCCGGGCGACGCCATCGTGGCGTCCCGCGACCTCTACGGCGCGACCTACGCCATGCTGAACGGGCAGCTACGCGAGTGGGGCTGCCGCGTCGAGTTCGTGGACATGCTCGACCTGGAGGCGGTGGGCGCGGCAATCGAGCGACTGCGCCCGGCCCTCGTCGTCTGCGAGGTGATCTCGAACCCGCTGCTGCGGGTGACCGACGTGCCGGCCGTGGTGGAGATGGCGCACCGTGTCGGGGCGACGGTAATGGTCGACGCGACCTTCTGCCCGACACTCTACGCGCCCGCCGCGGACGGGGCAGATCTGGTCATCCACTCGCTGACCAAGTACATCGGCGGGCATGGGGATGTCACCGGCGGCATCGTGGCGACGAGCAAGGAGCGACGGGAGCGCCTGGCAACCTTCGCCCGCACGACCGGCGCGACGATCGGCCCCTTCGAGGCCTGGCTGGCGCTGCGTGGGCTCAAGACGCTACCGCTGCGGATGGAGCGGCACTGCGCCAACGCGGCGGCGATCGCGAGCGCACTGGTCGAGCATCCCCTGGTCGCACACGTCAACTATCCCGGCCTCACCAGCCACCCGAGCCATGCGACGGCACGGCGGCTCTTCGGCGAGCGCGGCTATGGGGGCATGATCTCCTTCGAGATCAAGGACGGCGGGCGAGAGCAGGTCTTCGCCTTCCTGTCGGCGCTGGAGCTGATTGTCCCGGCCACCTCGCTCGGCGACGTCTATTCGCTGGCTCTCTACCCGGCGATGTCGTCGCACCGCGCGTTGACACCCGAGGAGCGCGCCGCCTACGGCATCGGGGATGGACTGGTGCGCATCTCCGTCGGGATCGAGGCGCCGGAGGACATCCTGGCCGACCTCGACCAGGCACTGCGGGCAGCGGCGGGGACGTCCCGCTAGGCCGCATCGCCCGCGTTGCGGGTTGACGGTGAGGCAGCGTCGTGTTAGGTTAATGGGGTCCGGGACGCGGGGCGTCCTGGGCCTGTGGTGTGCGGCTCTCCCCTTCTGGGGATTGACGACTGCCGCACTCGGCCTCGTGAAAGGGTCAACGTTGGAACCCGGTAGTACTCACAAGGGAGTCACCGTTCTCAGCGGCTGACCGGGGCCAGCGTGTTGCCATGCGTGCCACGCCCCCGGTTCAGCCGGGGGATTTTTGTGCCAATGACGGCCTGGAAAGGTGGTACGCAATGCAGACCTCCGTGCGCTACACCGTGATCAACCAGGATGGCCGGCCGGTGATCCGGGCGGTACCGGTGCCGAGCCGGCTGAACGACTCGCTGGTGCAGGCTGCTGCGCGCGGCGAGCGCCAGCAGGCGCCGGCTAGGCGGGATGAGTCGATCCTGCGGCGCATCCGCCGTCTGCGGCTGCTTGACATCCGCTAGCGTCTGCACCGATTCCGCGGTTCACATCGACCCCTGCCGGGAGCAAGCCGGCAGGGGTCGTTCCTATCTTGGGCGGGAGCCGCACCCCCGTGACGGCTCAATGGCCACGAGCGCCGGCGTCGTGCCAGTCCCCGCGAGCGAGGACTTCACCCCCGCCCCCTCTCCCAACTTTGGGAGAGGGAGTCGCATACCGAAGCCGGCGGCATGCCGGCGCTCCTGTGCCGCCCGGCTCGGGAAGTGCAATGGGGGCGAGAGTGTTGGCAAGAGGGGTGAATACGGCTATTGTCTGCCGTGGAGTCAACGGAGAGAGGGGTGTACCACATGAGCCGACTGGGCTACGCGGCGATGTTCGAGCAGTTCCACCCGACCGACCTCCTGCGCTGGTGTCAGCTCGCTGAGCAGGTGGGCTTCGACTCGGTCATGGCCTCGGACCACTTCCAACCCTGGACGCCGCAGCAGGGGCAGAGCGCCTTCGTCTGGTCGTGGCTGGGCGCGCTGGGCGCCACGACCAACCTGCGCTTCGGCACCGGGGTGACGCCGCCCGGCTACCGCTACCATCCCGCCATCGTGGCCCAGGCGGCGGCCACGCTCGAGGCGATGTTCCCCGGCCGCTTCTGGCTCGGTTTGGGCGCGGGGGAGGCGCTCAACGAGCACATCGTGGCCGAGTACTGGCCCGAGCCGCCGCAGCGGCTGGAACGGCTCATCGAGTCGATCGAAGTCATCCGCAAGCTCTTCACGGGAAAGACGGTGAAGTACTGGGGCAAGCACATCAAGATGGAGTCGGCACGGCTCTGGACGATGCCCGAGACGCCGCCACCCATCCTGGTGGCAACCTCCGGCCCGATCATGAGCGAGCGGACGGGGCGGCTGTGCGACGGGATCATCACCGTCGGCGCGGCGGATGAGAAGATCCAGATGCTGATGGGTCGCTTCGAGAAGGGCGCCCGTGAGGCGGGCAAGGACCCGGCGACCATGCCGCGCATGATCCAACTGCACGTCTCCTGGGCGGAGACCGACGAGGAGGCGGTGGAGCAGGCCGTGCGGGAGTGGCCGAACGGCGGGATGAACTTCCCCAAGCAGGACATCCGCGATCCGGAGCACTTCGCCGCGATGGCCCGGCTGGTCCGGCCGGAGCACTTCACCGGCCGGGTGTTCATGTCGGCAGATCTTGACGCCCACCGCGCGCATATCCAGCATTACATCGACCTCGGCTTCACCGAGGTCTACGTGCACAACGTCGGGCGGAACCAGGAGGAGTTCATCCGCGCCTACGGGGAGAAGGTCATCCCGCACCTCCGCTGGCCCGACGGCAGCGCGCTGGCGTCGACCGCCTCCGCCTGACCATCCAACGCAGCACCGTGAGACTGGCCGGCCCGGCGTGCACGAATCACGCACGTCGGGCCGATCTGCTCTAGATTTTTTCCTGCGTTCGTGCTAATTGAAGAGTATCGAGCCAGGGCTGTTGAGGGCAGAACGACCAGGTCGGGGAGCTGGTGCTCCATTGCTCGCGTGTCTCGGGCTCCTCTCCGGTCAGAAGGGGGAGCACCGTGTGAACGGCAGCAGGCGCTACGGTTCATCGTCCGCGGCGCACTCGGCGCCGCACCTGGGCAGTGTAGGAAACAGACATGGACCAGTCTGCGGCGCGCCCACTGATCCTGATCGCCGAGGACGATCCGTCAAATAATGAGGTCATCGCCAGCACGCTGACCGAGTTCGGCGGCTACCGCGTGGTCAGCGAAGCGGACGGCGGGCTGGTGATGCAGCGCGTGGAGGAAGAGCAACCCGACCTGGTGGTGCTCGACCTCCTGCTGCCACACCGGAACGGGATCGACATCCTGCGGGATCTGCGGGCCGATCCGCGCTTCTCCCAACTCCCGGTGGTGGCGATCAGCGCCGACGTGCGCCCGGTGGTGTGGGAGCAACTGGAAGAACTTGGCTGCAAGGAGTTCATCCCGAAGCCCTTCGGGATTGATCAATTCCTGGAGAGCGTGGCGCGGGCACTAGCAGATTCCCATGGGGAAGGGTGACCCCGCCGCGGCACGCCGGTGGTCGGCCGGCGGCGGCATTGCCGGGGTGCCGCAGAGCCCGGCCTGGCACGCCGCGCCCCGAAGAGCGCACAGCAAGACGCCGGACCGGGCACGAAACCCGTCCGGCGCGTGTTCTGTGCACCGCGTGCCCCGGCCCGCGGCGCGAGGTTGCCCGGCTACGGGGCGACGAACGTCCCGTGGCTGGGATCCGGCAGCATGAAGATGAGGACCCCGATCCAGACCGCCAGGACGATGAGCGACAGCGCGAGCACCGTCAGGACGATCCGGCGCTCCCGCGGCGTGAGGCGATGTGGCTCAAACCCCTGCATGTTTCCTCCAGCGATCCTCCTCGCGGCGTGAGGCACGGCTCCGCCCCCGCCGCCGATGCACCCTAGAGCATCGCCCACAGGCGGCCCTGCGTCAAGGGCGCCGCGCGACGGCTCCGGCGCCTGCCCCTCGTATACTTACACAGACGCGCCCGGTGACGCAGCCGACCGCGCACGCACGCCATTTCTATCCAGGAGGCGATACTGCATGCCAACGCAGCCCAGCAAGAATCTTGAGACGGTGCCCAACCCCAAGCCGGAGCGGGACTACGAGATCGAGATCTCGACGCCGGAGTTCACTTGCGTCTGCCCGGTAACCGGCCAACCCGACTTCGCCACGATCACCATCCGCTATGTCCCGGACCAGAAGATCGTGGAGTTGAAGTCGCTCAAGCTGTACCTCTGGTCGTACCGCAACGAGGGCGCCTTCCACGAGAAGGTCACCAACCAGATCCTCGACGACCTGGTCGCCGCGGTCGACCCGCGCCGGGCGACCGTTATCGGCGACTTCAACATCCGCGGCGGCCTGCATACGGTCGTGAAGGCGGAATATACGCGGGAGTAGGACGTCACACGTCATGCGTTATGCGTCATGCGTTATGCGTCATGCGTCATGCGTCACACGTTCCCCTCACCCCCGGCCCCCTCTCCCACCAGGGGAGAGGGGGAGCTCAGCGGGTGACGCATCACTCCCTATACCGCCCCGCGGCATCGGCGTAGAGGTCGCCGCCGTGCGCGTCGTTGACGACGATGGCAGGGAAGTCGACGACGGTCAGGCGGTGGATCGCCTCGGGGCCGAGGTCGGGGTAGGCCACGACCTCGGCGGCGGTGATGCGCCGCGCCAGCAGTGCCCCGGCGCCCCCGACGGCGGCGAAGTAGACCGCGCCGTAGCGGACGATGGCTTCGCGCACGTCCGGGGAGCGGTGGCCCTTACCGATCATGCCGCGCAGCCCCGCTGCCAGCAGCGCGGGGGTATACGGGTCCATTCGACCGCTGGTGGTCGGGCCGGCTGAGCCGATGATGGCGCCGGGCCGCGCCGGGGCGGGTCCGACGTAGTAGACAATCTGGTCTCGCAGGTCCACCGGCAGCGGCTCACCGCTGGCCAGGGCCTCCGTGAGCCGCTTGTGGGCAGCATCGCGCGCGGTGAGCAGCGTGCCGCTGATGAGCACGGCATCCCCGGCACGCAGGCGGGACGCCGTTTCCGCGTCGAGCGGGGCCGTGATGCGCGTCGGCTCCATTGTCACTGGTCACCTCCTCCGGGCGGCTGCAGCCCACCGGCGGGTGTGCAACCGACTCCCGGCCGGACGAATCCGATCGCGCGGGTGACGGCCGGTGGGCCTTACACCTGTGCCACCTGCTTCCAGCCGGCCACGTTCAACCCGGCCGTGTAGATCTCCAGGCAGCCGCGCCCGCGCGCCTTCGCATGGTACATGGCATGATCGGCACGGCGCAGCATCTCCCGGGGAGAGATACCGGGGTTGTGCACCGCAAGCCCGATACTGGGGGTCACGGTGAAGTCCCGCCCGGCCGCGCGGATGGGCTGACTCAGCGCGGCGAGCAGCCGGTTCGCCGCGGCAACGGCGTCCGCGTGACTCTCGACATCGTCGAAGAGAACGGCAAACTCGTCGCCACCCAGGCGCGCCGCG
Source organism: Sphaerobacter thermophilus DSM 20745 (assembly GCF_000024985.1). NCBI lineage: Bacteria > Pseudomonadati > Thermomicrobiota > Thermomicrobia > Sphaerobacterales > Sphaerobacteraceae > Sphaerobacter > Sphaerobacter thermophilus. The sequence goes on along the minus strand of NC_013523.1, from coordinate 29,620 downwards.
ATGTCGCCGTCGCGCAGCGTGGCGGCCAGCCGCTGACCGACCTTGACCAGGAGCAAGTCGCCGACCTCATGCCCGAACGTGTCGTTCACGGACTTGAAGTCATCGAGGTCGATGAAGACGAGGGCGGCGGTCCGGCCGTTGCGCTCAGCCTCGGCGAACGCGAGATCGACCCGGTGCATGAAGAGGGTCCGGTTCGGCAGACCAGTCAGCGGATCATGGAACGCCTGGTGGCGAAGTTGGGCCTCCAGCTCCTTCCGCTCGCAGATGTCGCGCATGACTGCGACGACGCCGCCGACATCCGGGTCGGTCAGGAGGTTGCTGACGGCGGCCTCCAGGTGATGCCAGGATCCGTCGCGGTGCCGCGCCCGGAGCTCGACGCGCCTCACCACACCGGGCTGCTTCAGGATGTGCGCCAGCTCGCGCCTCAGGAGCGACAGGTCGTCCGGATGCACCAGCGGGTAGACGACGGTGCCCTGGAGCTCGTCCGGCGGGTAGCCGAGGAGGTGCTCCGCAGCGGGGCTGACGTAGCGGATCGTGCCGTCGGGGCCGAGGATCACGATCAGGTCCGACACATTCTGGACCAGCGCGCGGAATCGCCGTTCGCTCCGCCGGAGCGCCTGCGCGAGGGCCACAGTTCGCGCGAGCAGCGCGGCGTTCTCGCGGATGATCAGCCCCTGGCGCAGAAGCACCAGGGTCAGGAGGGCCGCGACGCCGAAGAGCATTCCCGCGAGGGATAGACTCCCCTGCCGTAGCCCGGCGAGAAGCAGAAAGCCGACGCCGAGCAGGGACGCCGCGCTCGAGATGCTCAGCCGCCAGCGCCAGCCACGCGTGCCGGGGCGGGGCACCACATCGGGCGGCATACGCTCGACCCGTTCGCGCACGTGCGCAGCCGCGACGACCAACAGGTAGCACAGCACGTAGGCAATGCCGGGCCAGGACTCGGGGTTGTAGGCTCCGGCCAACCACAGGCGGGACCAGCCGGTGTCCGCCACCAGGAAGGCGATGAAGCCGACGCAGAGGAGGATGTGGGCGGTCGTGCGCCGGGCATCGGGCAACCGGACGAGCGCCACGGCGGCACCGAAGAGCACCAGCACGTCGGCGAGGGGATACGCCACGGAGAGCACCCACTCCAGCAGCGACGCGTTCTCGGCCGTCGCCGTAGGGTAGAGCACGACGTACCACAGGACCATGAAGCCGCCGACCACGACCATCAGCGCGTCGAGCCACAGCTCCGCGCGACCGCCCCGTTGCGGCGAGACACCGGGCATGAGGAGCAGTCCCGCAACGATCGGGGGATAGGAGAGCAGGTAGCCAACGTCGGCGGCGGACGGGAAAGGCGCCGCCTGGGCGACGAGTTCGTACCACGCCCACATCCAGTCGGCGGCGGCGTTCAGGGTCATGCCGAGCGCGAGGAGCAACCAGGCACGCCGCTCGTTCCCCGCGAGCGGGACGCGGGCAACCAGGCGCCAGAGCACCAGCGCCGGGAGCGTGGAAATAAGACTGAACAAGATATGGCCGATCGCCATCTCCGCGGTCCGACCGCCCAACTCGGTCAGCTACCAGGCGACGAACAAGAAGACGCTGAAGAGGACCATCACACCTGCGCCTGCGCGCCGCCGGTGCCCCTCACTCCCCGGCCCAGTCGCCCGGGTGCTCAGCCGCTCGAGCGCTCGCTCCCGCAGGCGTCTGCGCCGCGTCACCGCCGTTCGACATCCAACACGTGCGCCGGAACCAGAGAGACGGTGCGGACAGGCTCCCGCCCATCACCCACTCTCGTCCAGCACGGGCACTAGCGTATACAGGCCAATCATTGTCAGCATGAACGATTGGTCCTGATCGGAAATGGGTCGAACTGACTATCTCCACCCTCGAACCAGAACATTTGTTCGCTTTTCCGGCCGCCGATGTGTACGCATCAGTAGACGGGTAGTCGAACACGAAACGAGGGGAGCTGGGGATGGGACGAGGACGACCCTGCGCCCGGCCCGGCTGCCGCGCCTGGGCCATGCGAGGGCGGGACTACTGCTGGGCACACGACCCGACGCGCATCCGGGCCGGTCCGGCCGCGCAGAACGCGCCGGTTCTGGCACCGGGCGTTCGCGAGTTGATCGAGCAGCGGGTGGCCGAGCTGCTAGCGCAGTCGGGAACCGAGGAGTCGCTGGCGGAGGAGATCAGCGCGCTCCGGCTGGTCCTGGCGCGGGTGCTGGCCGAAGAGGACGACCCGGCGCGGCTGGCCGCGAGCATCCCGCGGATCGTCGATGCCGTGGTCCGCGCAATCCGCACCCAGCGGACGCTGGCGGCCGGGACGGCAGAGGGGTTGACAGCGGCGATGACGCAGGTGCTGCTCGAACTTGGACTCGGAGGTGATCCATGAGCAGCGAGGAGTCCCGGCAGGCCGCGCTGCGCAGCGGGGCGACCCTGCGGGAGATCGTGACGCGCGCCGGGCGCCGCGCAGGGGTCGATCTGGAACCCGGCTGCGCCTACGGCGCCGTCACCCGCGCCCACGTCGAGGATCTCACAGCCGAGCTGCGGGAGATCAAGACGCGGATCAACTACCTCTTCACGCTGGTGATCGGGTCGATCGCGATCGAGGTCCTGCTCCGGCTGGCCGGAGTGGGGTGAGGCAAGGTGCGTGGTGAGTATTGCGTGTTGCGTGTTCCGTGCTCCGTGCCCCGTCATGCGTCATGCGTGATGCGTGATGCGTGATGCGTGAGTTATCGCTCGCGACACGGAACATGGACTAGACCGCACGCAATACGCACTACGCAATACGGAACACGAAACACGCAACACGACTCACGGAACAGGAGGAACCATGGAACGGCCGGATGACGTGGTCGAGCGCCCCCCGGAGAGCGAGAGCCCGGAGCACACGGAGCCTGGGAAGCACTCGGAGCAGGGCGCGGACGGCACGGAGGGGTTCGACCTGGAGCGCATCCGCGAGTTGATCCTGGCGGCGCACCCCGACGTGGTGCCAGACATGATCAAGGGAACCACCTTCGACGAACTGATGGAGAGCATCGAGCCGGCTCGGGCCGCCTACGCCCGCATCGCCGAGAGCATCCGGAGCCAGCCGAGCAACGCGCCCGGTATCCCGGCCGGCCAGCCCGGCCGGCAGCCATCTCCCGCCCACGTCGAGCGCCTGTCGGCGAGCGCCAAGATCGCCGAGGGACTGCGACGGCGGCGGGGGTAGCGGGAGAACCCCTCACCCCCGGCCCCTCTCGGACGGAGCCCACAAGGGGAGAGGGGGAAGTACGCAATACGCAGTACGGAGCGGGGGTGAGGGCCGTCCCGCCATGACGTACCACGAGGGGAGGGATTTCCAATGGCACTGACCAAGGTGGAAGCGGCAAAGCTGACGAACGACATGTTGCTGCGCGGCGTGATCGAGACGATCGTGATGGAGTCGAGCGTGCTGACGCTGCTCCCCTTCATGAACGTCACCGGCACCGCGCTCACCTACAACCGCGAGAAGACGATGCCCGCCGCGCAGTTCTACGACGTCGGCGACACCTGGCAGGAGGCGACGCCTGAGTTCACGCAGGTCACGGTCGCGCTCAAGATCCTGGGCGGCGACGCGGATGTCGACAACTTTCTGCAGCAGACGTACGCCGACCCGAACGACCTGGAGGCGATCGTCATCGAGAGCCGAGCCAAGGCCGTCGCGCACCTCTTCAGCGACACCTTCTTCAACGGCGACAGCACTGCCAATCCCAAGGCATTCGACGGCCTCGCGACGCTCGTCCCGGCATCCCAGACGCTGGAGCCCGGGCCCGACGGCGGTGCTCTCACCCTCGACCTGATGGACGAGCTGATCGACCTCGTCCGGCCCGGGCGGCCGGACGCGCTGCTGATGCACAAGCGCACGCGGCGCAAGCTCTCGCAGCTCCGCCGCACCAGCGGCAACCTGCTCGAGACGGACGTCGACGCCTTCGGTCGCCGTGCCCTCTTCTACGACGGCATCCCGATCATCGTCGACGACTTCATCCCGATCGACGAGACGCTAGGCGCCGGCAGCAACCTCTCCAGCATCTACGCCGTCAAGTTCGGTCCATCCGGCGTGATGGGGATCGAGAACGGCGGCATCCAGATCGAGGCGATCGGTGAACTGGAAACCAAGGACGCCAGCCGGCACCGCATCAAGTGGTACGCGGGCCTCGCCCTCTTCAGCGAGCTGGGCGTCGCCCGCCTGCGTGGCATCGAAGGGGCGTGAGGCGGGGACCGCCCTCACCCCCGGCCCCTCTCCCAAGTTTGAGAGAGGGGAGTGATTCGTCGTCCTGTTCCCCATCTCCCAGAGTTGGGAGAGGGGACCAGGGGGTGAGGGCCGTCGCCACACATCATCCCCAAGGAGGTATCCGTGACGCTTATGCCGATCAGCGGCGAGGTGGTCCCCGCGACGCTGGCCGACTGGGTGCAGGCCCACGATGTCGACCGGATGACCCGCTACCGGGAACTGCTCGACTTCTACGAAGGGCGGCAGTGGGATCGGCGACGCCGGGCCGGGGAAACCCAGTTGACCATCAACTACGCCCGCGCCCTGGTGCGCAAAGCCGCCAGCTACGTCTTCCCGGAACCGGTGGTGTTCACCGTCCCGCCGGTCGACGGCGTCAGCCCGGAGCAGGCGCGGCGGGCCGAGACGGCGCTGAACGACCTGGCGGCCGAGCAGGACCTGCACGGGCTCGATACCCAAACCCTCATCGACGCCAGCGTCCTGGGCGACGGCGCCTTCAAGGTGACCTGGGACCGCGACGCCGGCCGGCCGCTGGTGGTCTCGGTCGACCCCGCGACACTGTGGGCCTGGTCGGCGCCCGACAACGTCCGCGCCGTGCGCCGCGTGGTGCAGCTCTACACGCTGCCGGCCGAAGAGGCGTCCGACCTGTTCGGCGTCGACGTCGGCGCCGGTCCCGGCGCGGTGCGCGTCGTCGAGGACTGGACGGCCGAGCGGGTGCGCTTCGAGGTCGCGGGCGTGATCGTCCGCGACGAGCCGAACCCCTACGGGTGGATTCCCTATGTCATCTTCCCCAACATCGCCAAGCCGCACTCGCTCTGGGGCGAGAGCGACCTGGCCGACCTGCTGGACGTGTGCCGGGAACTCAACCGGCGGATGACGGTCATCAGCCGCATCTTGCAGGTGTCGGGCAACCCGATCGTCGTGCTCGAGAACGTCACTGGGTCGGACGGCATCCGCGCCGACGAAGGCGCCGTCTGGGAGCTCCCGGAAGACAGCAAGGCCTACCTGCTCGACATGCTGAGCGGCGGTGGGGTGCGGCTGCATATCGACTACGTGGAGCTGCTGTACCGCGCCCTCTACGACCTGGCCGAAACGCCGCGGAGCGCCTTCGGCGACTCGGGGCGCAACCTGTCCGGCACGGCGCTGGAGGTGGAGATCCAGCCGCTGGTGCAAAAGGTCCAGCGCAAGCGGCGGGTGTGGGACAGCGTCTACCGCCGCCGCAACCGGATGCTGCTGGACCTGATGGAGCGCTTCGGCGGGATGGACTTCGGCGGGGTGCGGCGCACCGGCGTCATCTGGGGCCCGATCCTGCCGAGCGACCGCGAGGCGCTGGTCCGCAGCGAGACGGCCCTGGTCCACGCCGGGATACACAGTCGCCGCACGGCCATGACCCTCCTCGGCGACGCCGAACCTGATGCCGAGTGGTCCCGGGTGCTGGAGGAACGGGAGGCATTGGGGGAAGAGGGAGCGGCCCTCACCCCCTAGCCCCCTTACCCAACTCCGGGAGAGGGGGAACGTAAGCCGTACTGCGTATTGCGTCATGCTCCCCTCTCCCACAAGGGGAGAGGGGTCGGGGGTGAGGGGTATATGCCGACACTGAGCCAGATGCGCGACCGGCTCCGGCTGTGGCTGGAGGACGACGGCACGGTGGGGCTGTGGACCGATGCAGAGCTGGACGAGGCGTTGCGCTGGTCGCTGGAGCGGTACAGCCGGTGGGAGCCGGCGGAACGGGTCCTGACCGCGACGGTCGACGCGGGAGTAACCGAGATCGCCCTGCCGGAGGACACACTGGACGTGGCGCGGGTCGTTGCCCCGGGCGGGCAGGTCATCCCGCGGCGCGCGGCAGCCCCGGCGCGCGTCGTGGCCGGGGAGGAGCTGGCCTGGGAGCAGTTCGCGGGTGCGCTCCGGTTCACACAGCCATTGGTAGCGGGCAGCTACACGGTCTACTACGCCGCGACCCGGACCTTTCCGGCGACCGGCGATGAGCCGTTCCCGGTGCCGCCGGCCGCGGAGGCGTTGATCCTGACCGGGGCGCTGGTGTGGGCGCTTGAGTTCCGGGCGCGCGAGGAGTGGAAGCGTGGGCCGCTGCCGCCCCGCTACGAGAGCCGGCTGGAGGCTGCGCGGCGCGACTACCAGGCCCTGCAGCGCGACCTGCGGCGGCGCCTGCGGACGCGCACCGTGGAGGTCAGCGGGTGATCGAGCGGGCGACGATCGCCGGGATGCGGGCGCTCCTGGCGGACCCGGTGGCCTTCGCCCGCGCGCTCTTCCCCTCCCGCCGCCCGCGGCGCTACCAGGCGGAGCCGATGCGCGCCGTGGCGGCGGCCGTTGTGGCCCGCGCCCGCGGCGACCGCTCGCACCCCGCCGACTTCGGCATCGTCTTCTCCCGCCAGGCGGGCAAGGACGAGGCGCTCGCCCAGCTCATCGCCTACCTGCTGACCCTGTTCCAGCGCGCGGGCGGCTCAATCGTCGTGGCGCTCCCCACCCTGCGGCCCCAGGGCATCCTGGCGCGGGACCGGCTCATCGAGCGGCTGACGTGCGAGCGTGCCCGCGCTCTCGGACTCCGGCCACGGGTGCAAGACGGCACCATCGTGCGGCTCGGCCGCGCAGCCTGCCACTTCGTCTCAGCCGGACCGCAGAGCAACGCGCGCGGGCAGACCGCCTCGCTACTGCTCGTCGCCAACGAGTGCCAGGACATCAGGCCGGAGCGCTGGGACAGCGTCTTCGCGCCGATGGCGGCATCGACCGATGCCGTGACCCTCTCCATGGGGACGGTGTGGACCGCCGACACGCTGCTCGCCCGCCAGATGCGCCACCTGGCGGCGCTGGAGGCCGAGGACGGTCGGCGACGGCTCTTCCGCGTTCCCTGGCAGGTCGTCGCGCAGGAGGTGCCCAGCTACGGGCGCTACGTGGAGCGCCAGATCGCTCTGCTGGGGGCCGACCACCCGTTCATCCGCACGGAGTACGAGCTACTGGAACTGGACGGCCAGGGCGGGCTCTTCCCACCCAGCCGCCAGGGGCAGATGCAGGGCGACCACCCGCCGCTCACCCGTGCCGTGCCGGGTGAGGAGTATGCGCTCCTGCTCGATGTCGCGGGCGAGGAAGAGGAGAGCGTCGATCCCGGCCGGGCCTACGACCCGGCCGCGCGGCGGGACAGCACGGCATTGACGGTCGTGCGGGTGGTGCACCAGGACGCGCGCCCGCGCTACGAGGTCGTGCGGCGCTACCTCTGGACCGGCGTCAAGCACACCGCGCTGCACGCGCAGTTGGTCGACCTGGCGCGCCATGTCTGGCGTGCCCGCTACGTCGTCGTGGATGCGACCGGAGTCGGGGCGGGCCTCGCGAGCTTCCTCCGCGCATCGCTCGGCGACCGGGCGGTGCTCCCCTTTATCTTCTCCCTCACCAGCAAGAGCCAGCTCGGCTGGTCCTTCCTCAGCGCCGTGGACAGCGGCCGCTTCAAAGACCACGCCCCGGCTCCGGACGATCCCGAAGCGAGCGCGCTCGCCGCGCTCTTCTGGCGGCAGGTCCGGGCCTGCACCTACACGGTGCGGCCCGGCTCGCACCGCCTGATGAGCTGGTCGGTGCCCGACCCACGGACCCACGACGACCTGCTCATCTCCGCGGCGCTCTGCGTCGTCCTCGACGAGCAGGACTGGCGCCCGCGCCTGGCGCGGGGGAGGGGGAGATGATGCGTGATGCGTCATGCGTCGTGCGTCATCCGTCCCCCTCACCCCCGGCCCCGCTCGGACGGAGCCCACCAGGGGAGAGGGGAGAAACACGCAATACGCAATACGGAACACGCATCACGCATGACGGGACCATACCTATGACACCAAGCGAACCCGCGCCGTCCAGCCGCCCGGGAGGCGGCTGGGCGCGCTACGAAGCTGCCTTGCTCGACCCCGGCACCGGCGCCGTGCCGGGCAACCCGCCGACGCCGATCGTGGGGCCGGATCCCGGGCCGCCGGCGCCGCCGACGACGCGGCCATGTACGCGGTGGCTCCACTGGGAGGAGTACCGGACGGCGCAGGACGAGCGGGTCTGCCCGGTGTGCGGGCCGCTGCACGGGACGCGGTACATCGAGGGCGTGGGGCCGCAGCCGCCGCTGCATCCAGGGTGCCGCTGCCGGCGTGTTTACGCGTACTCGGAGTGCGTGAGCCGGGCCGACCCGAGTCGGCCGAGCGGCGGAGGCGGCCGGCCGAAGGAGTGAGCCATGTATGACGTGGTGATCGCGGGCCGGGGCTACATGGTGCGCGCCGGGACGTACGAGCGGCGGCAGTCGGCACCGGACCCGGCGCAGACGGGACGGGTGCGCCTGTTCGACTTCTACGGCGGTGGTGGTCGGGCGGCGCAACTGGAGCGGGATCGGTTCTGGCGGGGTGTAGGCGCGTGGCCGGCGCTGGACAGTCAAGGGGTGCAGGCAGGGCCGCGGCGGCAGGATCGGACGGAGAGCGTGACGCCGGCGTTTGATCCGGAGCGGCCCAGCTTCTCCTTTGTGCACGGCGGGACCACCTACGTGGCGAACGGGACGGGGTTGTATCGGGTGACGTCGGCCGGTGGGGCCTATGACGGGCTGGCGCTGGTGCAGGCGCTGGCGGCGCCGTGCACGGGGCTGGCGGTGAGCCGGGGTTTCGTGGGGTTCGTGCACGGGCCGGGGGAGCGGCCGACGATCTACGACCTGGCGACGGGCACGTATACGGCATCGGCCGCGGAGCCGGCAACGATCGTGGCGCCGGGTCGTGGGGCGCTGCTGATCGATCAGCCGACCGGTGGTGAGCCGGAACTGTGTGCGTGGGAGCCGTGGCTGGACGCGCTGGCGGGGACGCCGGTGAGCCTTGATCAGGAGATCGTGGCCGTGGCGCCGTTCAACGGGGAAGTGTGGATCGTGACGCGGGGTGCGATCTGGCGGGCGGTGGCGACGGAAGTGGGGGTCGACGCCGACGTCGTGACGACTGCGCCGCAGGCGGGGTTTGCCGATGACTTCGCGTGGATGATTGGGCACAACGGAGCGCTGTACGCCTGGCTGGGCAAGGAAGTGCACCGGTACGACCCCGGCGACAAGGTGTTTGCGCCGCTGGGGCTGCGCGGTCGTGCGACGTACGGGGCGTGCGGGCTTGGCCGCTGGCTGATCGTGGCAGTGGAAGACGAACACGGCGACGGGACGGACCTGTGGGCGTGGGATGGCCGGGGCTGGTGGCTGCTGGATGAGGGGCCGGCGTTCCGGTATCCGGTGGCGATCGCCGGGCCGGCGGAAGATGCGGATGTGCTGGCCGGCCGGAGTGGCAACGTCAACCAAACGGCGGTGTGGCAACTGGTCCCGCGCGCCGGCAGGCCGGGGCTGCGGGACACCGTGACGCTGGTGACGCCGCTGCTCGACGCGGGGGCGCGGGACGTTGAGAAAGTCTGGCGCCTCGTCGGCGTGGAGCTGGCGTGGCCGGACGAGCGGGCGACGTCCTCCCCGGTAACCGTGACGCTCGAAGCCAGCGTCGACGGCGGGCTGAGCTGGACCGCGGTGGCGACGTCAACGATCCATGGAGACGAGAAACGGACGCACGTCGTGGTGGGGACGCTGCCGCCGAGTGCCCGGTCGCGGTGGCTACAAGTACGGGTGACGCTCTCGGATGTCACGGACTGGTGTCCCGTGATCGCGGGCGTGTGGGCGGAGCATTCGACGGTGGACCCGGAGTCGCGCCGGCGTCGGTGGAGCTTCGCGGTGCAGTGTAAGGACCAGGTGGTGCGACGGGACGGGTCGGTCGAGCAGGCCGACGCACGCGATCTCGCCCGGACGCTGTGGGCGGCGTGGGAGGCGGGCGGAGTGGTGACGTTCCGGGATATCGACTACGACCGGACCGGCGTGGAGTACACCGTGCGGATCGCGGCGATCCGCGAGGAGGTGCCGAAGCCGCACGACGCCGGACGCTGGGGAGACGGCACGGTCGCGCTGACGCTGGTGGAGGTGTAGGCATGACCGCCGGCGGCCTGCAGCGACTCCCGCTCATCGACCTCCGCGCCCGGCTCGCGACCAACCCGCACGGTGGCCCGGCCACGACGGTGCCGCTCGCCCGCAAGCGGGGCATCGTGATCCACTACCACGGCCCGGCGATTCCCCCGGACGCGGACGAGGTGGCTGTGCTCCAGGCGGCCGCGCGCTACCACGTCGCCAGAGACTGGGACGAGATGCCCGGCAACGGGCTCCACACCGCCGGGGACGGGCTGATGTACCACCTCGCGGTGGGGCGGACCGGCGCACTCTACTGGTGCCGCGACGTCGAGGCCGTGCTCTGGCACTGCGGCGCCTGGCCGGCCAACGCCGAGGCGCTGGCCGTGCTGGTCCTCATCGGCGGTGACCAGCACGCGACCGCCGCCCAGCTCGCGGCGCTGCGCCGCCTCTGCGACACCTGGCGGGATCTGGGGCACGGCGACGAGGTTTGGGGCCATCAGGAGCTGCAACCGACGAGCTGCCCCGGCACGCTGATGGCCGACTTCGTCTTGCCGTACCGGGAAGGGAGGCGGATCGGGGTGGCCTACGGACACTACTTCACCGAGACGGGACACTTCGTAGGCGGCGCCTTCTGGGAGTACTGGCAGCGGCACGGCGGCCTGATGATCTTCGGCTACCCCCTCACCGAGGAGATCGTGGAGGACGGCCGCACCGTGCAGTACTTCGAGCGCGCCGTCTTCGAGTGGTGGCCGGAGAACCGGCCGCCGTACCAGGTGCTGCTGCGCCGCCTCGGCGCCGCGGCGCTGGCAGCACGGGAGACCACTCCCACCTCCTGACCTCACTCCTAGAAACAACGTTGGAGTGCGGCAAACCGAGCCGCCGCATTGGTACGCGGCGGTCGCGACCGCCGCTCTGGCGCGTCAACCTGGCCGGATAGAGCGGCCCTCACCCCCGACCCCTGTCCCAAGGTTGGGAGAGGGGAGAACTCGTGTGGGATACGGTACGACACCCACGTTTCAACAGACATGGGTTGAAGGGAGACGACCATGGACGGTGCGAGCGACTTCGCCAACGGGATCGTGCTGCTCGGCGTGCCGGCAGTGGTGCTGGTGCCACTGCTCGTAGAGGGGCTGAAGCGGCTCGGAATGCCGTCGCAATGGGCCACGCCCGCGGCGGTCGTCGCCGGGGCGCTGATCGCGGCGCTGGCTGAGGCGCTGGCCATCTGGCCGGAGATCGCGCCGGGCGTGCGCATCCTGCTGGCCGCGATCGTGCTGGGTTTCGGCGCCAGCGGGGTCTACTCCCAGACCCGAGCCTACCGCCGGGGCCAGGCCGCCGACCACGGCCGGGATTGACCGGACTATAATCGGGCGTGCGGCGCCACGGAGGCCACGGAGAGCGTGGCCGGACGGCAGGGAGCACGAGGTGGCGGGGCGAGCACTAGAGATCGTGCGCAGCGTCGATACCGGTACGGCGCGCGTGGAGATCGCGTTGGCGAGCCTACGCGACCTGCCCGCGTTGCACGCCCTCCAGCGCCGTTGCTTCAGCGAGGGCCAGGCCTACGGCATCGCCACGCTCTTGGTCCTCTATCTCTGGCCGCGGGCACAGATCCTCGTCGCCTGGGCCGAGGGACGCATCGCCGGCTGCGTCGTCGCCGACCGCAACGGCGACCGCGCCCGTATCCTCAACCTCTGTGTCGACCCTGACTTCCGCCGCCGCGGCATCGGCGGGTTCCTCCTCAAGACGGCGGAGGAGATGCTCGGCGCCCCCAACGTGACGCTCATGGTGGAGGACAAGAATACCGGAGCGCAGGAACTCTATCGTCGCGCCGGGTATATCCCGGTCGCCGACCTCCGCAACTATTACGGCCGCAACCGGCACGGGATTCTGATGCAAAAGCGGCGGTGAGTGACGTAATGCGTCATGCGTGATGCGTCATCCGTCATGCGTCACCGGTACTGCGTACTGCGTATTCCGTATTGCGTACGTCTTCCCTCTCCCCTGGTGGACTCCGTCTGAGAGGGGGCGAGAGTGAGGGGGACGGGTGACGTATGACGCATGACGTATGACGTACGACTTCAGTCGTTCCTCACTGTACGCCGGTGATCAGGTGTAACGCGGAGTAGACCAGCCAGCCGAGGATCGTGCAGATGGGGAGGGTGATCACCCAGGCGGAGACGATCCGCCCGGCCACGCCCCAGCGCACGGCGGACAGGCGCCGCGTCGAGCCGACGCCCATGATGGCCGAGGAGATGACGTGCGTGGTCGAGACCGGGATGCCGAGGCGGCTGGCGACCTCGATCACCGTCGCCGCCGCGGTCTCGGCAGCGAAGCCGTGGATCGGCCGCAGCTCAACCACCTTCAGCCCCATCGTCTCGATGATGCGCCAACCGCCGACCGCGGTGCCCGCGCCCATCGCACCTGCCGCCGCCAGGATCACCCAGAGCGGCACCTCCCACTCGTCACCCGTCCAGCCGTAGTAGCTGGCCAATGCCATGGTGATCACGCCCATCGTCTTCTGAGCGTCGCCCAGACCGTGGCTGTAGGCCATGTACGCGGCCGAGAGGACCTGGAGCCGCCCGAAGATGCGGGAGACCACGCGGGGCCGCACCCGCGCGAAGATCCAGAACAGGAGCACCATCAGCGCGAAGGCGCCCAGGAAGCCGAACAGCGGCGAGAAGAACAGCCCCTCGAAGGTGCGGGACAGGCCGCCGAGGATGATCGACTGAAAGCCGGCTGCGGCTACGCCCGCGCCGACGATCGAGAAGATGAGGGCGTGACTCGAGCTGGAGGGAATGCCGAAGTACCACGTGACGAGGTTCCAGGTGATGGCCGAGATCAGCGCCGAGATCACGAGGAGCTGGGTGGCCACTTCCGGAGGCACGATCCCCCGGCCAACCGTGTTGGCTACCGCTGTGCCTGTCAGCGCACCGACGACGTTGAGGATGGCCGCCATGGCGACGGCCTTGCCGGGGGTGAGCACCCGCGTCGCCACCGACGTGGCGATGGCGTTCGCCGTGTCATGGAACCCATTGATGAAGTCGAAGGCCAGCGCCAGGGCGACAACGACGATCAACGCCAGGAGAGCCGGATCAGGCATTCTTGAGTACGATTCCCTCCATCGTGTTCGCCACGCTCTCGGCGCGATCGGTCGCGTCCTCGAGCAACTGGTACAACTCGCCCCAGCGGATCGCTCGGATGAGGGCCGGGATATCCTCAACGCCATCGTAGAGGACGGCGAGTGCCTGGCTCAGCGCGTCGTCCGCCTCGTTCTCCAGCCGGTTGATCTCGACCGTGTAACGCAGGACACGGTCCCGCTCCTTCGAATGCTCCAGCCGCGGGACCGCCTCGGCGAGGATCTGAGCCTGTTCTAACAGGACCTTGCCGAAGAGCGTCGCCCGCTCGTTGCGTTCGCTGATGCGGTAGAGGTAAATGCGCCGGCCCGCCTCTTCGATGTAATCGACGAAGTCGTCGATCTGGCTGGCCAGGTCGCGGATGTCTTCCCGGTCGATCGGTGTGACGAAGGTGCTGTTGAGGGAGTGGAAAACCTGGTGGGTGATCTCGTCGCCCCGATGCTCGAGGTCGCGCAGGCGCCGGGCCTTGCGGTCCACGTCCTCCATCGTGGCGAGCATGTCGGCGAGCACCTGGGCGGTCTCGACAGCGTTGGCCGCGGCTTCGCGGAAGAGGGTGAAGAACTGCGCATCACGGGGCAGAAACCGCGCCAGTACCATCTACGCTCCCTCTCTCCGCTCCCGCTGCATGGCCGCACACGGCCCAGCGAAGCCGGCCGACCAACGTACGTGCATCGTTCGCAAGAGTACAGCCAGCGGCAGGGCAAGCGGATACCCCCGCCCTCACCCACGGGGCGGAGTTCCGGTGCCCTCCGGACGACCGTCGGGCCGCGCCGCAGCAATGAGTGTAACGTACGTGCGGCGGTTCACCAATAGTAGCGTGCGCGGCAGCCCCCGCCTCTCACCCCGATCGGAGCCACCCGCGGCGCGAGCCACTAGCAGCCCTCGTTCATCTTACCCCGACCGGCGCCGGCCGTGCGCAACGGGCCGGCGCGCGTGGTGCGTGCCCGCGGCACCGGATCCTTCACGCCACCCACCCCGGTCACGTGCCGGGCGGTGAGCTCCTCTCACCACCCACCGCGGGCGCGGGTCACCATCCCACGCCATACCATTGCGACGGCCTGGACCACCGCACTCCAAAGGCCCGCCCTACCCTGCTTCGGCGAGGCGGCGGCGGGCCCAGTCGACGAGGCCGCCGGAGGCGAGCATGTCCCGCATGAAGGGCGGCAGCGGCGCCGCCCGGAACGTCGCGTCGCCCACCTGGACCGCCCCGGTGTCGGTGTCGATGCGCACGGTGACCCCGGGCTCGGCGGCCTCGACCGCCTCCGGGCAGACGATGGCGGGCAAGCCCAGGTTGATGCAGTTGCGGTAGAAGATGCGGGCGAAGCTCTTGCCCAGCACGCAGCGGATGCCCCAGGCGAGCATCGCGTGCGGCACGTGCTCGCGCGACGAGCCGGTGCCGAAGTTCTCGCCCACGACCAGGATCGTCGGTCCGCCGAGCTGGTCGCGCAGGCTCGGGTCCAACCCCTCGAACAGGTACGGCTTCATCTGCTCGGGGTCGGCGATGTTGAGGTACGAGCCAGGGTAGAGCACGTCGGTGTCGACGTTGTCCTGCCGGATAACAACAGCGGCGCCTTCCAGGATCATGCCGGCACTCCCTCCGCGACCGCGCTGGGATCGATGATCTCACCGGCAACGGCCGCCGCGGCGGCCACGTAGGCGTTCGCCAGGTAGACCTCCGCGTCGGCCGAGCCCATGCGCCCCTTGAAGTTGCGGTTGGTGGTAGCCACGGCACGCTCCCCGGCCGCCAGTACCCCCATGTGCCCACCGAAGCAGGCGCCGCAGGTGGGGGTCGAGACAATCGCGCCCGCCGCGACGAACTGGTCGATCAGCCCCTCCGCCAACGCCTCCCGGTAGACCTTCTGCGACGCGGGCACGATGATGGCCCGGACGTCCGGGTGCACCCGGTTGCCAGCCAGGATCGATGCCGCCTGCCGCAGGTCGGTCATCGTGCCGTTGGCGCAGTTGCCGATGTAGACCTGATCGATCTTCCGCCCGGCGGCCTCAGCCACCGGCACGACGTTGCCCGGCGAGTGGGGCAACGCGATCAGCGGCGGCACGCCGTCGAGGTCGATCCGGACCCGGCGGGCGAACGAGGCATCCGGGTCTGAGCGCTCCGGCTGCCAGGGCCGGTCGGTGCGTCCGGCCAGATAGGCGGCGGTGACTTCATCGGCAGGGAAGAGGCCGGTCTCCGCCCCGGCCTCAACCGCCATGTTGGCGACCGCCAGCCGCTCGTCGATGGTGAGCGCCGCTGCGCCGGGGCCGACGAACTCCAGCACCGTGTTCGTCCCACCGCCGACGCCGATCGCGTCGATCACGGCCAGGATGAGGTCCTTGCCGGTCACGAAGGGGCGCTTGGCGCCGGTGAACGTCACCTCGATCGTTGCTGGAACCGTCTGCCAGAAGCTACCGAAGACGAGGCAGGCAGCGATGTCGGTCGACCCCAGCCCAGAGCCGAAGGCGCCGAGGGCGCCGTAGGTGCAGGTGTGCGAGTCGCCCCCGGCAATGACCGTGCCGGGGACGATCCAGCCGTCCTCCACCAGCACGGTGTGTTCGATGCCGCCCCGCCCCTGCCCGTAGTAGGTCACGCCGTGCCGGTCGGACCATTCCTTCAACTGGCGCTGCAGGTCGGCCGAGCGGGCGTCCTTGGCCGGGGCGAAATGATCGGCGGCCATCACGATTTTCGTCGGGTCGAAGACGGTGCTGGCGCCCATCTTCTCCATCATGCGGAAGGCTACCGGGCCGGAGACATCGTTCGCCATGACGAGGTCGCAGCGGACCATGACGATGTCCCCGGGCGCCAGGTCGGCAACGTCGCTATGGGCCAGGAGGATCTTCTCCGCGAGCGTGTGTGGCATGGGTTCCCTCCAGGTCAGCGAGCGGCGGGAAAACGGCGGCCTTGTGCGTGTAGTTTACGTCAAGACCGGACGCCGCGGGAGCGCCGGCTCAGGACCGCGGGCGGCGGCCGGGGCGCCGCCCAGCACCACCTGTAGGACCAGCTCCGGAGGATCTCGCATTGAGGTCTGTGCCCGGGGCTAAAGCCGCCGGGCTGAATACGGATAAGCCCACTAAAGGGGCTCCCTTGTCCCACCGCGCGCTGATCCGATCCGGCCTCACGCCGGGCGCCGCGTCCCCAGCCCCTTCAGTGGGCTTCGCTTCCTAGCCCGGTGGCTTTAACGCTTGGTGTGAGTTAGGGCGCCGTGGCTACCAGGTGATCAGGTTCGCCACCGCCAGCAGCGGCCGTCCCCGCTGCCGATTTAGCCAGCAGCAGAGATTGTGCAGCGCCACCCGGGCCGCCAGCCGCGCCTGGAAGCCCGCCAGCGTGTGCGGCCGCTCGCGCTCCAGCCCGAAGGTGTGCAGCAGCCGCCCGATGACCGTCTCCACGATCTGGCGATGCCGGGCCGCCCAGCGGCGGACCGCCTTGGGCCAGCGCCGCCGACTGCCTCGCTGCGGGGTGGCCACCAGCGTCACCCCGTAGGTGGCCGCCAGGTGCGCCTCGTAGTCCTCGCCGGCAAAGCCACTATCCGCCAGATAGGTCGCCACCGGCGTGCCGACACTGGGCAGGCGGGGATCGGGGTGGGCCCGACAGGCAATCAGGGTCTCGGCGAGGGACCGCTCATTGGTGCTGGCCGGGGCCACGCCCCAGCCGGTGATCGCCCCCTCCAGGCTGACGGCGGTCAGCACGCGGAAGCCGGCAAACCAGCCCAGGCGCAAGCTGAAGCCGATGTTGGCCTCGCCGGCCAGCCAGCCCCGCCCGCGGCGCTTGGCGTTGCGCACCGGAGCCGGCGCCACATCGAGCACATCCACCGCCACTGGCCCCCGGCCAAGTTGGTCTGCCAGGTAGAGGGCGAACTGGGCCAGGGCGACCTGATGCCGCCGCAGCAGCCGGTTGTATTGGCTGCGGTGGGGCAGGGTCGGGAAGTAGGGGCGCAGGTGGCGCTCGGCGTAGCGGTAGAAGTCCTGCTCACTGGAGAACCTCATCCACTGCCCGAAGATGGCCAGGGTCAAGACCTCGCTGCGGCTCAGGGCCGGCGCGGGGCCGGGGCGGTGGGGCTCCGGGGGCAGGTGGGTCTGGCAGAAGGTGTCGACCAGGACATAGACTGTAATCAGGAAGGTGTCCACATCCATCGGGTGCTCCTTTCGTGGGAGACGGATACGAGCTATCTCCCGTATGGAAGTGGGCACCTTCCTGTGTCAAGAGGGCACAGCATGCCCCGGCTAACTCACACCAAGCGTTTTAGCCCCGGGCATATGCCGGGCGGCGCGGTCCCTAACGCCGAGGCGCCAGCCCTGCGTCGCCCCAGCCGGCTAGAGCCGGCTTTCCTCGTTAGCCCGGCGGCTTCAGCCCCGGGCACGCGACGCCGCCCGATACCAAAGCCGCCGCTCCGCCTGCCGGCCTATCTCACCCCGTTGACGCGCGCCTTGCCAAGCTCCTGGGAGAGCCACTCGTTGAACGTGCGGCGCGTCGCGGCGACGATCCGGCTCAGCTCCTCGAGCGGCGGGAGATCGCCATGGTCGAACTCCGGCAGCGGCCCCCGGGTCGCGCGGATCTTCGCTCGTTCCGCCTCAGTCGCCGCGGCATCAACCGAGCCGTCGTCCTTCAGGACCACGCCGTAGTCGCGCCGTGCGGCCTCACGGCTGACCAGGTTCCAGCGCACATCCTTGGCGACCAGCTCCGGATCCCGTTCCAGCGGGTCGCCGACCCCGCCGGCGCCGGCCGTCTCGAAGATGAGCCGGTCGCCCGCGTAGACCGGGACGTCGCGTACCTTGGACGGCAGTTCGACCGTCTCGCCGTTGGCGCGGATGAGGGTCTTCTTCGACGACGCGCCCGGCTTGCCGCCGCCCACGCCGTAGGGATAGGTGTGGTAGCGGTCGTCCTGGTAGGTGATCCGTCCGTCGGCGAGGAAGCGGTAGACCTTCTTGATGCCGCAGCCGCCGCGGTAAAGCCCCGCGCCTCCGCTGTCGATGCGGGCACGGTACTCCTCGACGATCAGCGGGTAGTAGGTCTCCATGTACTCCGCAGGCACGGCCAGGAACTCGGGCCACCAGGAGTGCCCGTCCAGGCCGTCCTTGCCCATAATCGCCGGGATCCCGCCGTAGAGGATCTCCATCGTCTGGAACGGCTCGCCCGTCGGCTTGACGCCGGAGTACACGAAGTTCGGGCTGGTGCCGTAGGAGCCGGAGACCTGGAAGCCGATCGCCTTGGCGTAGACCGCGCCGAGCACGTCGAACAGGCGCGCCATCACCACCAGCCGGTTCGAGAGCGGCGCCGGATCCTTCGGCTGCAGCACGCTCCCCTCCGGGATGGTGACGTTGATGATGTCCTCGTAGCCGTCGTTGAACAGGATGGTGGGGTCAAAGGCGGAGATCAGGAACACCCCGGCGAACATCTGGAACATCCGCTTGTTGAGCAGGAAGTTCACCGGCCCCGGCACCTGCGCGTCGGTCCCGGTCCAGTCGAGGTTCAGGGTGTCGCCTTCCCGCCACATCGCCAGCTTGAGCTTGATCGGACCATTACCGAGGCCGTCGTCGTCGGTGTAGTCCTCGAACTCGAAGCGCTGGCCCTCCGGGATGTACTTGCGGATCAGCTCGATCACGCTGCGGCGGGTCCGGTCGAGCAGCGCGTCGCACGCCTCGAGGTAGGTGTCCTTGCCGAAGCGGTCGCAGATGTCCTTGACCCGCTGGGCACCGGCCGCCGTCCCGGCGGCGATGGCCATGATGTCCGCCCGCGTCTCGCGTGGGGTGCGCGAGTTGTGGCAGAAGAAGCGCAGGACATCCTCATTCAGTTTGCCGCCGTCGTAGAGCTTGACCGGCGGCATGCGCACGCCCTCCTCGTAGATCGAGCGGGCGTCGATGGGGATGCTCCCGGCAGTGCTGCCACCGACATCCATCAGGTTGCCCCACTGGAGGGCATAGCCGATGTGGTCGCCGTCGTAGAAGATCGGCCGCACCAGCAGGATGTCGGGCAGGTGGGAGGTGGACCCGTCCATCATATACGGGTCGTTGGTGGCGATGACGTCGCCGTCCTTGAGGTCCTCGACCCGGTAGGGCGAGTGCGCCAGCACCGTATCGACCGGGCTGCCGAACTGCCCGACGATCATGCGGCCCTTCCGGTCGGCGATCAGCGGGAACTCGTCCGCCTGCTCACGGATGATCGGGCTCACCGCCGTGGTCACCAGGACCCGGTCCATCTCGTAGCGGATGTTCTTCAGCGCGTTCTCGATGATGTCGAGCGTGACCTGGTCGATGTTGTGCTCGCGGACGAAGTCCGGCAGCGGCTTCTCGTGCAGCACCATCTCGCCTATGCCTCCTCGATCAGGATGTTGCCGTAGGCGTCCACAGTCCCGGTGTAGCCCGGCTCGATCACGGTCGTGGTGTCGTGCTGGATGACGATCGCCGGACCGGCCAGCACGTGGCCCGGGAGCAAGCTGGCGCGGTCGTAGATTCCGGTGTCCATCCAGGTGCCGTTGAAGTAGACCGGCTCGTGCCGCAGGACCTGCGCGTCCCCGGAAGCCCGGCCGTTGGTGCTCGCCGTGAGGCTCACGCCACGGATCGTGCCCCGGCCGACCACGCGGATCGTCGCGATCTCCAGCGGCGAGTCGGGCAGGTCGAAGTTGTAGCGCTGCCGGTGCGCCTGCTCGAACCGCTCGCGCAGGAAGGTGCAGGCGTCACCGTCCACGATCTCCGCCAGATCGAAGCGGCAGGGGATCTGGATGTTCTGCAAGTAGTAGCGGCAGTCGGCGTAGAGGTCGAAGACCTTCTGGTCCTCCGCCACGCCCTCACTCTCGAGCCACTCGTTCGCCTGGGCAATCAGGCGCTGCACCGTCGCAGCCAGCTCCGAACCCGGCGTCTCCTCGGCGATGCGCAGGTACGTCTCGGCGAACTCGTTCTGGATGTTCGACGTGAGGAAGCCAAAGGCGCTCATCACGCCCGGGCTGGGCGGCACAATCACCGAGCGCGAGTGGATCAGACGGCCCAGCGCGTTGGCGTGCATCGGTCCCGCGCCGCCGAAGGCGATCAGCGCGAAGCGTCGCGGGTCGTGGCCGCGCTCGACGCTCACCACCCGCAGCGCCGCGTGCATGTTCTCGTTGACAATGTCGAGGATCGCCGAGGCCGCCTCTTCCACGCTCATGCCCAGCGGGTCGGCGATGGTCTTGACCGCACGCCGTGCAGCGTCCTCGTCCAGTTTCAGCGTGCCGCCGAGCGCCACCCCGGGCGGGATGCGGTGCAAGACCACGTTGGCATCGGTCACGGTCGGCTGGGTGCCGCCGCGGCCGTAGCAGGCCGGGCCGGGGTCGGCTCCCGCACTGGCCGGGCCGACCTGCAGCGCGCCGCTGGTCGACAGGAAGGCGATCGAGCCCCCGCCGGCACCGACGCTCTGCACGTCCACCGCCGGAACCTTGAACTGGTAGTAGCCGAGCTGGATCTCCCGGCGGATGATCGTCTCCCCGCCGAGCACCAGCGAGACGTCGGTGCTCGTCCCGCCCATGTCGAGCGTGAGCACGTCGGGCACGCCGATCACGCGCGCCAGGTAAGCCGAGCCGGTCACGCCGCCGGACGGCCCCGAGAGCGCGATCTGGATCGGGCGGTCGATCACGGCATCGGTGCTCATGTTGCCGCCGTCGGAACGGACCACAGCGAGCGTGCCACCGAAGCCCTTCTCGCCGATCGAGGAGGCGAAGTTCCGCATGTAGTGCATCGTTCGCGGTCGCACGGCGGTGTTCACCACCGTGGTCAGCGTCCGCTCGTACTCGCCGTACTCCTGCCCCATATCGGACGAGATCGACACCGAGAGGTCCGGGTACATCTCGCGCGCGATCTCGCGGGCGCGCCGCTCGTGCGCGGGGTTGATGTAGGAGTTGAGGAAGCCGATGGCGAGCGCCTCGACGCCCCGGTCGACCAGCGTCCGGATCGCCTCACGAACCTCATCCTCGTCGAGCGGCTGCAACACCGTGCCGTCGGCGGCGATCCGCTCGTTGATGCCGATCGTGTCGGTCGGATCGGCCGGCGGATCGGGCTTGACGAGCGACATCCAGCCGTACAGCGGCCCCGGCGTCCAGGCACGTGCCAGGTGCAGGATCTGCTCGTGCCCCTTCGTCGTGAGCAGCCCCACCCGGGAGCCAGTGCTGGTCAGGATCATGTTCGTCACGACGGTCGTGCCATGGAAGTGGAGGTGCAGGTCCGAGAACCCGATCCCGGCCCGCTCGCAGACCGCCTGAATTCCGGTAACGATGCCTTTCGAGGGGTCTTCCGGCGTGGAGAGCACCTTGCCCTGGATCAACTCCCCGGTCTCTTCGTTGAAGAGGAGGACGTCGGTGAAGGTGCCCCCCACGTCCACAGCTACGTTGTACGCCACGAGCCCAACTCCACTTCTCTGACGGATGTCGGCCGTCAGCTCCCCGGTCCCCCGCCGGCCTACCCAGCGACCGGCGCGAACCCTCCGGCTCGATAGACCTGGCCGGGCAGCTCCCGTCCCAAGCGCTCGGCCAGCCATTCCGCGCAGGCGATCAGCGCCTGCAGATCCACCCCGGTCTCGTACCCCATCCCATGGAGGAGGTAGACGAGATCCTCGGTCGCGATGTTGCCGGTGGCGCGGGGCGCGAAGGGACAGCCACCGGTGCCGCCGACGGACGCGTCGAGGATCATGGCCCCCGACTCGACCGCCGCCAGCGCGTTCGCGATCCCGGTATTGCGCGTGTTGTGGAAGTGGCACCCGACAGTGGCGCCGAGGGCACGGGTGCCCTCAACCAGCTCCCGCACCTGCCGGGGCACACCGACGCCGATGGTGTCGGCCAGGATGATCTCGTCCGGCCCGGCCGCCTGCACCTGCTCGGCGATCTGGAGCACCCGCTCCGGCTCGACCCGCCCCTCAAAGGGGCAGCCGAAGGCGACGCTGAGCGTCACGCTGATGCGCAGGCCGTCCTCCCGCGCGCGGGCGACCAGCCGCCCGGCCAGCGCGACCGAGTCGGCCACGGTCGCGTTCTGGTTGCGCAGCGCGAAGGTGTCGGTCACGGGAAAGGCGTAGTGGATCTCGTCCACGCCCGCCGCCACGGCCCGCTCATAGCCCCGCTCGTTGAGCACGAGCCCGGCGTAGGTCGTCCCCGGGCGACGCTGGGTCGCCGCCAACACCTCCTCGGCACCGGCCATCTGCGGCACCCGCTTGGGGTTGACGAAGCTGGCAGCCTCGATGCGCGACAGCCCGGCCGCCGCCAGCCGGTCGCACAGCTCCGCACGCACCGCCGGCTCGAGGATCGTCGCCTCGTTCTGGAGGCCGTCGCGGGGACCGACCTCGACGATCGTCACCCGCATCAGATCACCCCCCGCTCCCGCAGGCTCGCCTGCTCCTCCGGGCTGATCCCGAGCAGCTCGCCGTAGATCTCGGCGTTGTGCTGGCCGAGTGCCGGGCCGGTGCTGCGCACGGCCCCCGGCGTCTCGCTCAGGCGCGGCACCACGTTCTGCATCGGGATCGGGCCGATCTCCGGGTCCTCCACCCAGACGATGTTCTCCCGCGCCGCGAACTGCGGGTCCTCCATCATGTCCTTGGCGGTGTAGACCTTCCCGGCCGGGACCCCCGCCTCGTGCATGGTGGAGAGGATCTCCTCGGCGCTCCGCTGGCGGGTCCAGTCGGCGATCATGCCGTCCAGTTCCTCCATGTGCTCGCCGCGCGCCTGGTGCGTAGCGAAGCGCGGGTCGTCGGGCCACTCCGGGTGGCCGATCGCCTCGGAGAGCCGCCGGAAGACGTTGTCGGCGTTCCCGGCAATCAGGACATAGTCCCCATCCTTCGTCGGGTAGATGTTGGATGGCGCCACGCCCGGTATCGTCGATCCGGTGCGCCCGCGGATGTAGCCGGTGAGGGCGTACTCCGGGATGGTGCTCTCCATCATGGCCAGGACCGCCTCGTAGATGCCGACGTCAACGACCTGTCCCCGCCCGCCGTTGACGTCGCGGTGATGGAGCGCGACGAGCGCTCCCAGCGCGCCGAAGGTGGCGGCCAGCGAGTCGCCGATGCTGATCCCGACCCGCGTCGGCGGCCGGTCAGGGTAGCCGGTGACGTTGCGCAGCCCGCCCATGGCCTCACCGATGACACCGAACCCGGCCCGCTGGCTGTACGGGCCGGTCTGGCCGTAGCCCGAGACGCGGACCATGATCAGCTTCGGGTTGATCTCGCTGAGCCGATCCCAGCCGAGCCCCCAGCGCTCCAGCGTGCCCGGCCGGAAGTTCTCCACCAGGATGTCGGCGGTGGCGATCAGGCGCCGCGCGATCTCCTGCCCCTCCGGCTCGCGCAGGTTGAGCGTGATCGACTTCTTGTTGCGTGCGATCACCGGCCACCAGAGGGAGCGGCCATCCTTCCGATGCTGGCCCCAGGCGCGCATCGGGTCGCCCACGCCGGGCGCCTCGACCTTGATCACCTCGGCCCCGAAGTCGGCCAGGAGCTGACCGCAGAAGGGCCCGGCCAGCAGGACCCCCATCTCGATCACCCGCACCCCGGCCAACGGGCGCTCTGCCCCAGTCATGGCATCTCTTCCTTCAGCTTCTGAATCACGAAGTCTCGCCCCCCGTAGATGTGCTCACGCATGACGATCTCCGCCCGCGTGGCATCACGTTCCCGCAGCGCGCGCAGGATCTGACGGTGGTAGTAGTTGGAGATGGCGCGCTCGTGCGGGCCGTACCAGAAGAAGGACTTGAACACGAGCGGCACCTCGACGGTGCGGCGGACGAGCTTGTCGAGGTGTGGATTCCGGCTGGCCTGGATGACGATCTGGTGGAACTCCTGGTTGTACTGCACCAGCAGGCGCGCCTCCTCATCGCGACTGGCGCGCGGCTCTTCGCTCAGGCGCTCCATCTGCGAGGCCAGCTCCTGCATCCGCTCCAGCTCCGCGTCGGTTATCCGCGTGGCCGCTCGGGCGGCCGCGTGAGCCTCAAGCACGGCCCGCAGGTCGTAGAGGTTCCACACATCGTCGATGCCGAAGGCGCAGACCGTCGCCCCACGGTGCCGGACAATCTCGACGAGCCCCTCTGCCTCGAGCATCGTCAACGCCTGTCGGACCGGCGTCCGGCTGACGCCCAGCCGCTGAGCAACGTTCTCCTCGACCAGCCGCTCCCCCGGACGGTAAACCCCGCCAAGGATGAGCTGCCGGAGCTGCTGGTACACCTCGGCGCTGCTCACCCGCTCGCTGCTGCGCGCCGCGCCACCCGGCGCCCGCGCGTCAGCCCTCCCGTCGTGCCTGTCTCGTTGGTTGTATACAACCATCCTAATGAGCACCTCCACCACTGTCAAGAGGCGACATCCGGATCACCGGCGCCCTCGGCATCGAACTATCGGCTGTGTGCACGTTGCTGCACCGGCATCTGCCCACCCGCTGGGCAGTCTCAGGCCCGCCCCGCAAACCGCTAACACGCGCCAATGTATACATTCCGCCCTCGCGGGCGCCGCCAGCCCTGACAAGCCGTGGGCACAGTCCTTTGAACTCCGCGACAGTATCGCATTGCGCAGCGGAATGATGCGAACCGCGTGGTGAAAGGGGCGTGTGCCGTGGCGCGTGCCCGGGGGCGAACTCCCGGGCCGCCGCCCTGGTATGGCGCGGGTTGGTGACACGCTCCCGCGGCCGGATGGTGCGTGGCACGCCGCGGCACGGTCGATGCCCGGGATGGTGGTACGAAGGATCCCGCGCCGTGGCCCGTGCCCGGGGCTAAAGCCGCCGGGCTGACAACGAAAGCCCGCTGAAGCGGGCTAGGGACACGGCGCCTGGTGGGATGCCGGATTGGGTCAGCGCGAGTGTGGGACAAGGGAGCCCCTTCAGTGGGCTTTTCCTTTTCAGCCCGGGGGTTTACCCCCGGGCACAGGCCGACCTGCTGACACCGCAACATCCGGTTCTGCGCCCTGCTGCGCCCCCAGCCGGCTCTAGCCGCTCTTTTTTCGTCAGCCCGGGGGTTTACCCCCGGGCACTCACCGGCGCGGCAGGAACCGTATCGCCCGGGTGCGGGCTCCGCGTGGTCACGCGACGCCTAGGCAAACGCCGGGAGCACGTGCTCCTGGTAGAAGCGGAAGAAGCCGGCCTGGTCGGTGCCGACCTGGTGGACATAGACCGCGTCGAACCCGGCGTCGAGGAACTGCTGAATCCCGGCAATGTGCTTCTCCGGGTCCGGGCCGCAGATGATGGCCTGCGCCACGTCCTCCTCGCGCACGGTCGCGGTCGCCTGCTCGTAGTGGCGCGGCAGCGGCAACTCCTGGCTGATGTCGCCCGACAGCGCGGCGTTCGGCCACCACTCGCGCGCGATCTTCCGGGCCGTCTCCTCGCTCGGCGCCCAGCAGACGGTGAGCTGACCGTAGCTGGGCATCCCGGCGCCGCCCGCCTCCTGGAACGCCTCCACCAACTCGGGCTTCGGCGCCGTGCTGATCAGGCCGTCGCCCAGCTCACCCGCCAGCCGCGCGGCGTTCGGGCCGGACGCCGCGACGTACAGGGGCGGTGGCTCCGGCGGCAGGTCATACAGGCGAGCTCGGTCCACCGTGTAGTACTCCCCTTCGTGGGTGACCCAGTCCCCTTCCCACAGCCAGCGGATAATCTCGATCGCCTCGGC
This sequence comes from Sphaerobacter thermophilus DSM 20745, assembly GCF_000024985.1. NCBI lineage: Bacteria > Pseudomonadati > Thermomicrobiota > Thermomicrobia > Sphaerobacterales > Sphaerobacteraceae > Sphaerobacter > Sphaerobacter thermophilus. The sequence goes on along the minus strand of NC_013523.1, from coordinate 3,744 downwards.
GAGCATGGCGAGTCGCTCCTGCGCCGGGGGCCAGCGCACGCCGACGACATGCTCGTTCAGGTTCTCGCCGCTGCCTACGCCCAGGAAGAAGCGGCCGGGCATGAGCGACGCCGCGGTCGCTGCCGCGTGGGCGATGACCGCGGGGTGGATGCGCATGGTGGGACAGGTGACGCCGGTGCCGAGCCGCAGGCGCTCGGTTTCTTGAGCGATCGCGCCGATGACGGTCCAGACGAAGGGGCTGTGCCCCTGCCGGTCGATCCAGGGATGATAGTGGTCGGAGATGAGGGCGAAGGTGAACCCGGCCTCTTCCGCCTCGCGGGCGAGGCGCACCAGCGTCGCCGCGTCGTGCTCTTCGCTGGAGAGGGCGTATCCGATCTCAGCCATGCTGTCACTCCACTCCCCCGGACGCTCACTGTGGACCCGCCCGGGCTTCTCGCTCGCGCCGTTCAACGTGGTGCCGGCATCAGGTGAGGCGCGGCTCTTCCCAGTTCATGGCGTCGACCTGCTCCGCCCCGATGGCCAGGATGACGCGCGTGCCCTCGACGCTCGTTGCGGCATCGAAGGGGACGTAGACATCGCGCTTCATCGTGCGGTCCACGAGGAAGTCCCGGTCGCGGACCTCCTTGACGACGCCGACGCGTTGCCCGTCGGCCCCCACGACCTCCATCCCCTCGCGCACCTGCGTCCGATCCAGCGGCTGCTGCTGTGTGGATGACGGGGAGGACGTTCTCGCCTGCATGTGCCCTGCGGGCATTTCCTGTCCGCCCGCGGTGAGCGGCCGGTCGGCTTCGCTCCCTGCGCGGACGGGGATCCGCCGGGCGCCGGAGGGGGTGAGCTTGGGCAGCCGAATGGTGAGGATGCCGTGCTCGTAATGTGTCGTGGCCCGATCGACGTCCACCGGGCCCGGCAGCGACTCGATCCGCTCGATGCGCCCGATCTGGCGCTCACGGATCAGCCAGTGACCCGTCTCATACTCCTCCGACTCCCGCGTCTCGCCGGTGATCTCGAGCATGTTGCCGCTGATGCGCACGTCGATGTCCTCCGGCCGCACGCCCGGCATGGCGACCGTGACGACATACTCGTCACCGTGGTCCCGCAGGTTGAGCAACGCCCCACCGCGGCGGACAAACGGCGCGCTCTCCAGCAGCCGATCTACCGCATCGCGCAGCGACAGCAGACTGCTCCTCGGTTCCCATGTTTCGCTGCTCATCGGTCTTTCCCTCCAGTCCCCCACCGTGGCGCGGATCGCATATCGGCACTGGGGGTACGCAAACGCTATGCCGTCTGGCGTGTGCCGTGGCGCGTCGGGGCAGCCTCGTCCCCCTCACCCCCAACCCCTCTCGGACGGAGCCCACCAGGGAAGAGCAGAGCAATACGCAATACGCAGTACGCAACGCGCACTACGCGCCACGCCCCTCACGACGCGCGCGTGCGCGCCGTCCCTGCGACCCAGGTCAAGGCTTCGACCAGCGCGTTGGTAATCTCCGTCACCCCGGCAGTGCGTCAACGCGCCGGTTCGCCCGGGCCGTCCCCGGGTCGCGCCCCGTCGTCGATGGCGCCCGGCAGGTCATCGAGGGGATAGCCCAGCTCGTCCATCCCCTCCGCGTGAAGGAACTCCGGCTACGCTCGATGCCGTGCCGACCGGGACGGCGTCCATCCCCTCCGCGTGAAGGAACTCCGCTCCCAAGTCCCGGAAGATCTGCACGGCATCGCGGTCGCGAGCACCGGCCCGGACCGTAACCACGCCCTCGCCGCGGGCTACTGCGTCGGCCGCACGCCGCGCTGCCGCCTCCGGCACACCCTGCCCGGCCAGCGAATCCGCCACGGCCGCCCCGGCCGCCTGTCGACTCCTGCCACTCCCACCCGGAGCAGTGTCGGGGGAGAACAATCCGATAGCGGCTCGCTCGAACCCGGCACGCAGCAGTTCATCGACCGCGTGCGCCGCGCGCTCCGGCGTCGGAAACGCGGCCACGGTCAGCATGCGTTCGCTCATGGTGTCACCCTCCCTGACCCATCGCGCCACGGCAGCCACGAGAAATCACCCCGCAGGTGGGGCTTTAGGTCCGACCGCCGAGGAGAGGGCAAGCGACGTGCCGCGAGCTCGCCACTCCATCACGATCAAACCTCTCAGCCCCTCAGACACCAGAGAGGGGTGGGATTCGTCACGTGTGACGCCGTGATCGGCGAACACCGCCGAGCCAGTGGGGCGGGAATCGCACCCACCGTCACCAGGGAGGCTGGATGTCAACCCGGAATGGGGTGCCGGGCGACGATCGCCCGGCTCAGGACTCCGCGGAGGTGTAGAGGAGTTCGCGGATGGCCATGATCTCACCGCGCAGGCGGGCGTCGGTCTCCATCTGGCGCTCCATCTTCTCGATCCCGTGCAGCACGGTGCTGTGGTCGCGCCCGCCGAGGCACTGGCCGATCTCGACCAGCGACGAGCCGGTCTCCTCGCGCAGCAGGTACATGGCCACCTGGCGCGGCAACACGATGTCGCGCCGCCGGCCGGGGCCAGTGATGTCCCGCCGCGTGATCTGGTAGTAGTTGACGACCGTGTCGACCACCTGGTCGACCGTCACCTGCCGCCGCCCGGCGCCGACGCTGTCGGTCAGCGCTTCAATCGCCAGCTCCATCGAGATCGGGCGGTGGTAGAGCTGGGAGAGGGCGATGATCTTGTTCAGCGCGCCCTCCAGCTCGCGGATGTTGCTCTCCACCTTACGAGCGACGTACTCCAGGACATCGTCGGGAACGGTCACCCCCAGCTCGCGGCCCTTCTCCGCCAGGATCGCCGCGCGCGTCTCCAGGTCGGGCGGCTGGATGTCGGCCAGCAGGCCCCCCTCGAAGCGAGAGCGCAGGCGGTCGGCCAGCGTCGGGATCGCCTTCGGCGGCCGGTCGCTGCTGATGACGATCTGCTTGCCCGACTGGTAGAGCGCGTTGAAGGTGTGGAAGAACTCCTCCTGGGTGCTCTCCTTGCCGGCGATGAACTGGATGTCGTCGATCATCAGGATGTCGATGGTCCGGTAGCGGTTGCGGAAGTCCTCGGTCCGCTGCTGGCGGATGGCGTTGATCAACTCGTTGGTGAACGTCTCGGAGGAGACGTAGCGGATCCGCAGCTCCGGGGAGCGCGCCAGCGCGCGGTGACCGATGGCGTGCAGCAGGTGGGTCTTACCCAGCCCGACGCCGCCGTAGATGTAGAGCGGGTTGAACTTGTCGGCCGGACGATCGGCAACCGCCAGCGCCGCGGCGTGGGCCAGCCGGTTGTTGGAGCCGACGACGAACTTCTCGAAGACGTAGCGGGGGTTGAGGCCGTGCTCCGGCGTCGCCGTCAGTTCGAGTTGCTGTGGCACCCCCGCGACGGCGGTCGCCGCGCCGCCCCCGGGTGCGCCCAGCGGCGCGGCGTGCGCGCGGTCGGCCGCCGCCGTGCGGCGCCCGGAACGCGCCGGCCGGCGCCCACCGTTGAGCACGGTGAACTGCACCGCGACCTTGCGCCCGAGGATCAGCGACAGGGTGTTCTGGATCTGCAGCGCGAACTTGTTGCGGAGTTGCTCGACAGCAAAGCTGTTCGGCGCGCCGATGGTGGCGCAGTCGTCCTCGAAGCTGATGATCTCCGTGTTGCGCAGCCAGGTCTCGAAGTTGGCCCGCGAGAGCGTCTGCTCCAGATCGCTCAGGGCGGCCTGCCACAGTTGTTTGGCCTGCATCGCAACGTACTCCCCGGGGACTTCCTTGCTGGGCGACTGAGACAAT